>PERT01000001.1 GCA_002928955.1 Hyphomicrobium sp.
GGCGTCAATTAAGGCGCGATGAACGCCCCACTAACCCAATGATATAGCTAGTGGCCTTCATGCCGGGCCTAAATCGTCGACGCGTGCGGCTGACACAGCGATTTAGGCGAGACAGGCCACTAGGCGTCAGGTCGGCAAGAGCAGCGCGAAGTGCTCGTCCATCGCCCGCCGCAGGATTTGGGCATAGGTTCCGTGGCAGGCATGTCCCCGCCCGATCCGCCCGAAGGCAATCTCATTCAGCGCCGCGGCTGGGCCCTGCGGCTTTAACGGAACGAGTGCAATCGGTGTCGAGACCGGCGTGAGCTGCGAACCGCGACCGGCCTGAAGAGTGGTCAGGATGCCGAACATTTCCCCCGTGATCGTCGGTCGCGACGCGACGATCAAACGATACTGGCCGTGGCGGTTCGTCACGAGATAGATGTGGCCCGACTGGTTCGGCATCGATACCTGTCCGAACTGCGTGAAGGCTGCGTCGAGCCGGTCGGATTCGCGAAACCTCAGGATCGAGGTTGCGTCGTCCCAGCCGATCTCGGTGCGGTAGGCATAGATCGCACCAGGTTCACCGAACGAAGGTCTCAGGGTCAGATAGGCACCCTCTATCCATGCCACGGCCGACCGGGAATAGTTGCCGAGCTCGTCCGGTGCCACCCCCGTAACCTGTCCCGCCGCCGCTTTGCCTGGATGCACGCCACTGAGCGATCCAGACACATTCGCCCGCAACGACATCCCGAGCGCCTGCTCGATGCGGACTGTCGTCGCGAGCGTGAAAGGGCGGCGGCCGGACAGCGCCTTCTCCAGCGTCGAAATGCTGATACGTGCTTGATCGGCGAGCTGCTGGCGCGACCATCGCTTACGGGCAATCTCCTCGCGCACCCGCGTTGCAACGGCGCGGCTCTCGTCCGTATTCAGGGGCTGTTCGGTGGGCATCGTTCAGCATCTCGTCTCGGGCACGCAGGAGCGCGGGCTATCGGGTGATCCTGCGCACGCACCCGCAAATGTCCGCACGAAAACCGGACATTCATGCCGCAACCTGGCGCGGGCGTGCCGAACAAAGCCAATCAAGACCATCGTTTTCTCCGAGGCAATCGGGCGTCATCGAAACGGTCACCGGGCAACCGGAGGCCCGCACACCCAAGGAGTGAACAACATGCTTCCAACCATTCAAATCCCAGCGAACTGCGCGGTCAGGAGGCGCATCGCTCCGTTCGGCCCCCATTTCTGGCTTGCGATTGTTGTCGCAATTGGGGCAGTGCTGGCCGGGGCGTGGCCCAACACGGTACTGGCAGAGCGTTCACAGTCAAGGTCGGCCGCATCCCCGACGCCGAAACTTGTCTCCCCCGGCGACATGAAATCCGGAGCATTGCTGCTAAAGGCCAATGAGGAGGGACGCTTCGTCGAGGCACCGCGGCTTGGCGCCGATTACGACCTCACGGTGAGCGGCCCGACGGTGCGCGGTCGCGTCTCACAGATCTTCCACAATCCCACCGACGGCTGGGTCGAGGCGGTCTACGTTTATCCACTTGGTGAAGGCGCCGCCGTCGATAGCCTCAAGATGGTCATCGGCGAGCGGGTCGTCGTGGCTGAAATAAAAGAGCGCCAGCAAGCCAAGCGCGTATTCGAAGCGGCGAAGGCGGCTGGACAGAAGGCAGCGTTGATGGAGGAGGAACGGCCGAACATCTTTACCAACTCGGTGGCCAACATCGGTCCAGGCGAAAAGGTCGTGATCCAGTTCGAGTACCAGGAGCCGGTCAAGCAGTCGGGAGACACGTTTTCGCTGCGGCTGCCGCTGGTGGTCGGCCCCCGTTATAACCCGGCTCCTCTGTTGCAAGTGGTCGATCTCGTTCCGGGCGGTCAAGGTTGGGGTCAGGCGGTCTCCGATCCCGTGGCTGATCGGGCGCGCATCGAAGCTCCCGTTTTCGACCCCGCAGTGCACGCGCCGACCAACCCGGTCACCATTGCCGTCACGCTCTCCTCGGGGTTCGCATTGGGTGATGTCAAAAGTCACCACCACGCTGTCGATATCGACAGCCCGCGCGAGGACCAGCGCACGGTCCGCCTCAAGGATCGCGCCGTTGCCGCCGATGGTGACTTCGAGCTCACCTGGACGCCGGCTGCATCCAATGCGCCATCTGTCGGCCTTTTCCGCGAGCGCGTCGGCGACAGCGACTACATCCTTGCTTTCGTGACCCCGCCAGTGGTTGCCGAAGTCAAAGAGGCCCGTAACCCGCGCGAGGTGATCCTGGTCATCGACAACTCCGGCTCGATGGGCGGCACATCCATCCGCGAGGCCAAGGCCAGCCTGCTCTACGCACTCGGCCGCTTGAAGCCCGAGGATCGTTTCAACGTGATCCGCTTCGACCACACACTTGATGTGCTCTATCCAAGCGCGGTTCCGGCCACGGCCGACAAGGTCGGGGAGGCAAAGCGGTTTGTAGACCGGTTGCAGGCCAGCGGCGGCACTGAGATGCTGCCGGCGATGCGCGCGGCCTTGCTGGACAATCGCGGTTCTGACGACACGATCCTGCGGCAGGTGGTGTTTCTGACCGACGGCGCGATCGGCAACGAAAGCCAGCTATTGGATGCGATTGCCGGCGACCGGGGTCGTTCGCGGCTGTTCATGGTCGGCATCGGCTCGGCGCCAAATACGTTTCTGATGACCCGGGCAGCCGAGATCGGACGCGGCACATTCACGCATATCGGCTCACCCGAACAGGTCGAGGAACGGATGCGGGCGCTCTACGAAAAGCTTGAAAATCCAGTGGTGACAGGCCTCACGGCAAAGGTCACCGGAAGCACTGCCGATATGGCGCCCGGGATCCTGCCCGATCTCTATCGGCGGGAGCCCCTCGTCCTGACCGCAAAAATTGATCCACGCGACGCGTCGCAGCCTCTTTCGATCGACGTCGGCGGTATGATCGGTGAGCAGCCGTGGAAGGTGTCGATACCGTTGCAGAATGCCGCCGTTGGTCATGGCGTGTCCAAGCTCTGGGCGCGGAGGAAAATCACCGATCGGGAAGTGGCGCGCTCGCTACGCCTGCTGACGCCTGAGGATGCCGACCGGCACATTCTCGCGTTGGCGCTCGAGCATCAACTGGTTTCTCGGCTCACCAGCCTGGTGGCCGTCGATCGGACCCCGTCACGGCCTCACGGAGCACGGTTGGCGCGGGCCGACGTTCCGCTCAATCTTCCGGCCGGTTGGGAGTTCGACAAGGTCTTCGGCGAGACGCCGGCCCCAGGCAGGGGGGCGGGTGACATTCTGCTGCCGGGACAGCATCCGAACGGCACCGGCCAGCGTGCCGGTTCCGATGCCGATCCGCTTCGGCGGCAGGTGCAGGTCGCGGCAAACGGTTTGGTGGCGGTGGCGACCGCCAGCCAGCCGCGACCCGACAGTCAGCTGGTGCAGGCCGTGCCGTTGCCGCGGACCGCGACGGATGCGGAACTGCGGGTGAAGCTGGGTCTGGCGCTGCTGCTGGCGAGCATGCTGCTTTTGGCGCTGCGGCGCCGCGCCGAAAGTGAGTGAGGCGCGGCACCCGGAATTCGACCTCGTTCGTGACACGTCCCCGGGCGGATCCCCCGAGACCTCCTCGGCCAAGGTTCCGGCGGCGCCACGTCGATAGCGGAGACGGCAGCCCCCGCCGTCGCCGCTCTTGTCTCCAGAGATGCTTTCCCAGGTTGGTTAAAGCGCGCCCATGCGGTATTCGCATTCCTTAAGAGCCGAGCGGCTGGCCGCCATGCGATGGCGTGCGCCGGTCGTGACCGCCATGCTTATGGCAGCTCTTGGGCTGGTCCTCGTCGCCCAGGGCGGTTGGGTCCACGCCAAGGCCGTGCTGGCGCAAGTGCTGTTGCAACGGGCGTTCTCGAGTGCGCTCGCACATGGGGAGCCGGTGAAGCCATGGCCCTGGGCCGATACGTGGCCTGTGGCGCGTATCGCGATCTCTCGTCTGGGTGTCAGTGCCATCGTGCTCGCCGGATCGAGCGGGCAGGCGCTGGCGTTCGGGCCGGCCCATGTCGAAGGCACACCGGACGCGGGCGACCCCGGCACCGCCGTCTATTCCGCGCACCGTGATACGCATTTCCGTTTTCTAGGTCGCGTCGGATATGGTGATGAAATCCATGTCACTCGCAAGGATGGGCGGACTGCGCGGTTCCGTGTCACGGCTACCCAAGTTGTCAGATGGGATGCCTCGGGTATCGATGCGGCGGCGATCGGGCGCCACCTGGTGCTCGCGACGTGCTGGCCGCTCGACGCCCGAACCTCGGGTCCTGAGCGGTATCTCGTCCACGCAGAGTTCGTCGCAAACGACGCGGCCAGCGACTGAGGCGGCAGAGGCGACGGATTCGGCACCTGTTATGGTGTTCCGGTTCAGACATTTGCCTGCCTGTGCCCAGTGCTCAAGAGCCCATGTTTCAACCATGCGCGACACGCGGATAAAACGACCTTTTGCGTTCCCTTTTGCATCCGACCTCAACGAATGAGACCACGCTCGATACCGGACCAAACTCCGGAAGGCCTACACGAGACCCTGCGGGCACGTGCGGCTCATGGCTGGTCGCGCAATGGGTTTCGAACCCAGCCGTTAGGGGTCAATTGCTCTTGCGGTTGGAACTTGACTTTGTAGTTCATCTTGCGCGAGCCCTGGATCCAATAGCCGAGGTAGAGGTAGGGCAAGCCCAACCGGCGCGCATACTCGATATGGTCGAGGATCATCGCCGTGCCGAGGCTGCGGCTATCCTGGTCCGGATCGTAGAAACTGTAGACCATGGAAATTCCATCGGACAGGCGGTCGCAAAGGGCAACGGCCTTGAGCGGCCAGGTTTCAGGGCTACTCGACAGCGGGTTCTCCGGCTTCAGGCGGTACTCGGTGAGAAAGGTCTTTATGACGCTGTCCTCGATCATCATCGCGTAGTCGAGCACCGTCATGTCGGACATGCCGCCATCTGAGTGGCGGGCATCGATATAGGATCGGAACAAGCTGTACTGTTCACTCGACGGCACCGGGTTGACGCGCATGGCATTCAGGTCCCGGTTGCGGTCGACGATGCGGCGCATGGTGCGGCTGGGCTGGAACTCGTCGATCAACACCCGCACCGACACGCAGGCATGGCACCCCTCGCAGTAGGGCATGTAGGCGATGTTCTGGCTACGGCGGAAGCCGCCCTTCAGCAGATTGTCGATCAGAGCGGACGACTTGTCTTGGGTCAGGTGCGTGAACAACTTGCGTTCGAGCCGCCCTGGGAGATAGGGGCAAGGCTGCGGGGCGGTGACGTAGAATTCAGGAAAGTGCTTCTGCAGCTCCGTCATCCGGGGCATCCCTCCGCAGGCTCCAAGCGCGGGCGCCGCGCCGTCCGGCCTTTCGGCATGATATGTGACGACCGGCCTCTCAATCAAGCGGCTGGTCTTCAAGCAGCCGTTCATCTTGGTGTTGCCGCTGAACACCGGTCGTCGCCGTGTCGCGAGGAATCAGTCAGGGCTTGGGCTTGGCGGCCATTTTGGCGGCGGCCGCTTCGGCCTCGATCGATCCGACCCAGAATCGCTGCAAAAAACGCATCCTCGCTGGCCCCAGCGGCCCGCCGTCGCTGGTCACCGCGACGAGGTCCCGCGACCGGCGGAAGGTGCTGCCACTGTCCTTGAACGAGCATACGAGCTTGCGGCCCTTCGGCAGTCCCGTCGGCGGGCGGGCAACATAGGTGATGACCACGGCGTTGGCATCGCCGATGCGAAGGGTCGAGGTGATCTCGAGCGCCGTCGAGGCCGGATTGATGACCGCCAGGATGGACCGGCAGGTCTTGCCGGCTGCCTCGTCTAGAGTACCAAGCGAGAACGACTGTCCATCGGCGGGATTGGCCGCGGTCAACAGGGCGCCAAGACCCAACGCGACGCATCCACCAACCGCTATGCACCGGCGCACGGCCGGCCTGCCAATCTCAATCACGATCCAGGATCTCTGCAGCGGCGTCACGATGGGGCCCTTTCAACGAATTGACCGGCTCGTGTTCCGGTTCAGGCATTTTTTCTCCTCGTTGAGCGCTCCAGAGCGAAACTCTGAACCATGAGGAACACGAGCAACACAATGATTCCCGTGTAGTGTTTACATCTGACGTATCGTTTCGAGGCCAGGTGCGATGTGGGTACGGCCGATGCGCGACATGAGCATGCGAATGAGCCGCGCGATCAGCCGTTGCCTTTGGTCATAGTGTTGCCGTGTCGGGCGTGAGTTTCAAGAAAAGAGATGATCTTCGCTGCAAGATCCACTCCGGTCGCCGTTTCAATACCCTGCAGACCGGGCGAGGAATTTACTTCCATCACCATCGGCCCCCGCTCGGACCGCAGCATGTCGACGCCGCAAGCGTTCAGGCCGAGTGTTTCGGCCGAGCGGATGGCGGTTTGCCGTTCGGCCTCTGACAAATCGACCGCCTCGCCCCGGCCACCGCGGTGAAGGTTTGACCGGAATTCGCCGGACTTGCCCGTTCGCTTCATGGCCGCCACGACCTCTCCGCCGATCACGAACGCGCGGATGTCGCTGCCGTCAGCCTCTTTGATGAACTCTTGAACCATGATGTTGACGTTGGCCGTCGAGAACGCCTCGATGATCGACTTCGCCGAGTTGAACGTCTCGGCCAGGATCACGCCCATCCCCTGTGTGCCTTCGACCAGCTTGATCACAACCGGTGCGCCGCCGACCTCCTTGATCACCTCCTCGGCCTTGCGCGGTCCATGGGCGAATGCGGTCACCGGAAGGCCAATCCCGGCCCTGGCCAGCAGTTGCAGCGCGCGGAGTTTGTCGCGGGACCGGCCGATGGCCACGCTCTCGTTCAAGGGATAGATGCCTTGCATTTCGAACTGCCTGAGCACAGCCAGGCCATAGTTCGTGATCGATGCGCCAATGCGCGGTATGACGGCATCGTAGTGCGGCAGATCCTTGCCGCCGAACCGGAGCATGGGCTGGTTGGACGTGATATTCATATGCACGTGCAACGTGTTGATCACGTCCAGGGCGTGGCCTCGGTCGAGCGCGGCCTGAATGAGCTTTTGATGCGAATAGAGCGACGGATTGCGGGCAAGCATTGCCAGTCGCATATGCGGCCTCCAGCCGAAGTCTGGTTGCTGCAGCCCAAGGCCACCAGCCGCGTTTCATTAGGCCAACGGCGGCAACGGCGGAAGGGGCTCGCGCAGGTCTGCCACGAACATATTTTTTCAGGAGGCGTGTGCGATGGGTCTGGCACCCCGCGGTGGCTCCGGTGAGAGCGGCCGATCTGAGCGTGCTGGATCAAGCGTGGGAGGCAGCTCATGTGTCGATTGTGCTCGATTGTTTAGCCTCATCGCCGGCCCGATCATCGAGTGCATTGCAAAGACGCTGAAGATGCTCCATTTGGCTTTGGGCTCGCGACCGATCCCATGCGGGAACGTCTGCCGCGAATGACCCAGGCTTGGATTGAGCATGCGACCAACGTTCCGCAACCGCCCGAGATCTGGCTTCGAACCGAACGTTCGCAGTCGCAGCAATCGATGGCCGGCCACCATCGGCATGATGTTTTTGTCGTTATGGGCCGGACTGTTGCTCTTGCTCGCCCTGAAGATCCCGGCCGCCCAGGCCATCGAGATCGAAATCACCGAGCGCCGGATCGAGAGGGATGTGCTCGCGCTCTACGACAGCCGTGCCGAAAAACAGAGTCACGAAACGCGCATCCATCAGTTCGCCGAGATGCCGCTCAATTTTCTCGGCTTTCGCGTGAACTATCACGATATCAACGGATCGTGGCCAACACCTTCGGAAACCACCGGTTATCGCGCCGTGCTGACGTGGTTCCTCGAACCGATGGAAGCCGAGCGTGCCGAAGCGCTTCTCAACTGGCTCGACAGCGCCACGGACCGTGGCTTGAAGCACGTTATGCTCGGTGAGATGGCACCGGGGGCCAGCGACGCCGGGTTGGCCCCATTGGTCCGGCTACATGAGCGATTGGGGCTCACCCACACCGGCGAATACATCGACATCGCCCACAAGGCGCGGGTCGTGGCGCACAATAAATCGATGGTCGGGTTTGAACGCCCGCTCGACAAAGTTCTTCCCGACTACCCCGTGGTCGTCCCGGTCGCTGGAAAATCGGAGGCGCACCTCGTCCTCCAGGCCGACACGCGCGATGGTCCTATGCCTTCGGCCGTCGTGGCAACCTCGGCTGGAGGCGGGTTCGCGGCTTCGAACTTCACGATCTACTTCGAGCCGACGAGCGACCGTGTACTGTGGGTGCTCAATCCGTTCGAGTTCTTCCGCCGTGCCCTCGGCTGGGAGCGGATGCCGGTTCCGGACGTCACCACGCTCTCCGGCAGGCGCATGTACTTCAGTCATGTCGACGGCGACGGCTGGAACAATCTGACTGAGATCGAGCCCTTCCGTGATCAGGAGCGGCTCTCGGCCGAGGTGATCGCCGAGGAGGCGATCATTCCGTTCCAGGATTTGCCGGTGTCCGTTGCGGTTATTGGCGGCGATCTCGATCCTGTCCTTGGCGGCAGTCGTCGCGGACAGGCGGTCGCCCGGCTCCTGTTCGCGCTGCCACACGTAGAGGTGGCGAGCCATACCTATACCCACCCTTACAATTGGTCGTTTTTCGAGGACTACAACCGGCAGACGGAAGCCGACGCGATCGCCCGCTCTCTGAAGCCAGAGCGGCCCTTGCGCGAGCAGTTCATCGGTACCCTGGCCCGTCTCGCGGGCCGCGATCCACCGCGCGGCCAGTACAACCCCTACATAGCCGGCACTGACGATCTGCCGCGGACCTATTTGAAAATGCCGTTCGAACTCGAACAGGAGGTTAAGGGCGCGCTCAAGTTGTCTGAAAGCTTTGCCCCCAAAGGCAAGAAGGCCAAGCTCTATCAATGGAGCGGCGATACCACGCCTTTTGCCGGTGCCGTGCGGGCGACGCGTTCCGCGGGCGTGCGCAACATCAATGGCGGGGACAGTCGGCTTGACCGCGCGTTCCCATCGGTCGCATATGTGCCCGCGATTGGTCGGCAGGCCGGCGCAGAACGCCAAATCTACGCCGCCAACTCTAATGAAAATACCTACACCAACGATTGGACAGGACCCTACTACGGCTTCTTCCTGCTGGAAGAAACGTTAAAGAACACCGAGATGCCCCGCCGGTTGAAACCGTTCAATCTCTATTACCACATGTATTCGGGGGAGAAGGCTGCGGCGCTCGCGGCCATCAAGCATTTTCTCCGCCTCGCGCGGTCGTCCGCCGTGATTCCGGTTCCGGCGTCGCTTTATGCGGCTATCGCCGATGATTTCTATACGACCGAGATTCGCAAGGTGGACACCGAGGTGTGGGAGGTCTCCAACCGAGGCGCACTGCAGACTGTTCGCTTCGACGATGCCGGGTCGCTCGCACTCGATCTCGACAACAGCCGTGGCGTGCTAGGTGCGACGATGCACAATGGGTCGTTGTACGTCGCACTCGACTCCGCCGTCGACGTCGCGCGCGTTGCACTCAGGGCCGAGAACCGTGAATCGCCCGAATTGTCCGGCCGCGGTGCCATGCTAGTCGAAGCACGGTGGCAGATTCGCAACCGGCGCGAGGAGGACTGCGGGATGAGCGTCGACGCCGAGGGGTTTGGGCGTGGCGACATGATCTGGCGCACCCGGGCGGGACGCGCATTCGAGGTGGTGCTCTTCCGTGGCGCTCGTGAGCTGTCGCGTGAGATCGTCAGGGCCGGAGCAGACGGTCTGTTTCGGCTGCAACTCGAGCCGGACGCTCTAGACCCGGTGACCTTGAGGTTCACCTGCCATGAGTAGTGCAGAGGTTCGAGCGCGGGTCGAGCCCCATATGGTCATCATGGGCCTGGTTTTCGCCTCAGCCCTCGTTGCCGGGTACATGCTGCTGCCCGGTGAAAATGAACGGGTCGCGATGCTCGAGCGCGATGGCAAGAACCTGCAGGCGCTGGGTATTCTGGAAGCCCGTTTCGACGCCGGTGATCGGCGTGCGCGGACGCTCTACCAGTTGGTCGGACTTTACGAGCAATTCGGTCAAATCCCGCGCCTCAAGACGACGCTGGAAGCGCTTGCCGAAGCGCGACCGCGCGATGTCCAGGTTCGCCGACGGTTGGCCCAGTTCTATTCGGCCACCCAGGACAACGAGAGTTATCTCGCTGCCCTCGAGCAGGAGATCGACGTCAAGTATTCCGAAGCTGCGTGCAGGGAGTTAATAGGACTTCATCGCCTGAAGGGCGAGTTCGCAAAGGAACAGGCGGCGATTGTCAAATGCCGTCAGCGCGGCTATCGGCGCGCCGAGGACGTGGTGCGGCTTGCGGAACTGTTTGCAGCCGACGGCGATGCCGTGCAGGCCGCGCAGCTGTTGCGGAACGTCGATGATTTGAAGCGCTTGAAGAGCGATCGGGAACGGTTGCAACTGTTCACGATGCTGGTTGAAGCCGACCAGCCCAAAGAAGCCCAGCGGCGCGCTGTGCGCTGGATTAAGGTGTCTCGTGACAAGGAGTTCACGCTGACCTTGATCGAGACCCTCGTGCGAAGCCGACGTCACGACGACGCCATCGCGCTCGCCCGGGAAACCAGCCAGCCAGGCGACGCGATCTCCTTGACGGTCGCTGAAATCATGCTCGATCGCGGCGAGACGGTCGCTGCGCGCGCTTATCTGCGAGGGTGGGCCGTGAGTGCGAAATCGCCGTCCCTGGATACGACGATGCGCTTCAACGATGCGGCGCTCGATGCCGAAGACGCAGAGACGGCTTTCAGCTTTTCATCGGCGTTCGGCCTGGCGCGTTTGCCGCAGCTGCAACTGGTTGCACTTGCGGAGGCATTGAGCGTCATCGGAAGAAAGCCGAGTGTCGAGGCGGTCCGTGCGGTCCTGACCACTGAAACGCTGGCATCGAACCCGCTGCTTGGCGCCGCCGAGGAGCTGGGCCGCGGTCAGAAGGAGGCCTCCCGCGAACTGTTGAATAGGGTTGAGCCGGAGAAGCTCGATGCTTGGAAACTGACCTTATGGGCGCGGCTGATGCAGGAGACGGGCCGGGGAGGCGAGGCGCAAACCAAGCTGCGGAGTTTGGGCGTTGTTTCCGAACGGCCAGCCGACACGCCGCTCGCGTCGGCAGCCGTGCCGGCTGTCTCGGTAGTGGCGTCGCGGGGCGGGGCGGCCATCGCCGCCAAACCAGCGGCCGAGCAGGCGACGAGAATTCTGCGGCGCAAGAAGCGGGCAAAACGGTTCCAGGTTCGCAATGTGGTCCGGCCCCCGGGTGTTGCAGCCGGCGCCGTCGCGAAGGAGCCGGCAGGGAAGGACATCGAGAAGGACCAGAAAGAACAGAAGAATCAAAAGATTCAGAAAGATCAAAAGGACCAGAAGAGTGCCGCGCCTTCGTTCACATGGCCGTTTTCCAAGTAGGAACGGATGGCATGCCGTCTGACAACACCAAGCGTCCGGCGTTCTGCTTCGCGGGGGGTGAGCGGGGCATGTCTACTGCAGTGCAACCCCGCTTCGCGTTCATTGGTGGAATTGGCCGATCGGTTCTGCTTTGGTATCCGTCACTGAAAAACCTTTGAGGACAGGGCGTGCGTAACATGAAGACCTTAGGCGAACGAGAGCGCCAGCCGGGTGCCTCATCCGCACTTATGGTTCTGCCTCCGGTTTCGGCTGTATTCGAACTCGGGGCGATTGTCGCTCTGATCAACTTCGTCGATTGGCTGTTGCCCAGCTACGGTCTCGGTGAAGTAGGCCCAAGTCCCTACTGGCTTGCGGTTCTGCTGCTTAGTCTTCAGTACGGCACCGTCAGCGGATTGATGGCGGCTGCCATCGCCATTCTATTGACCATGCTGCCCGGCATTCCTGAGCAGGGTGTCGGCGAGAACCATTTTGCCTTCCTGTTGAGGATCTGGGTGCAGCCGATCCTATGGATCGCGGTTGCGGTCTTGCTCGGGCAGTTCCGGATGCGCCAGATAGCCGTCAAGGAAGAATTGA
Source organism: Hyphomicrobium sp. (assembly GCA_002928955.1). GTDB lineage: Bacteria > Pseudomonadota > Alphaproteobacteria > Rhizobiales > Hyphomicrobiaceae > JAKAML01. The sequence continues at coordinate 11,965 of PERT01000001.1, forward strand.
CGCGACAGGTGCAGGAACTCGCCAATCAGCGGCAGGCGTTGGCGGATTATTCGAACAATCTCCGCAGCAGATGCGAGGTGCTTGAGCGCCACATAGCCGGGCAGCAGAGATCGCCCGCAACCGCTCTACTGTTGGCACAGCAGGCGCTCGGTCGGCCTGACAGCGATCTCGGCACCGCCCTGGCCAAGTCCGTCGCGCTGTCCATTCATGGTGGTCAGGCATCGGTGTATGCGTTGGAGGGCCTGCAACTTGAAAAGCGCGCGGACAGCGGCTGGTTCAACAACCATTCGTGGGCGAACGCATTGCCGGCCGGGCACCCGCTCTACCGGGCTGTCGTCGATCGCGGAGAAAGTGTGATCGTGCTCGATACCGGGGGCGAAGCCGCCTTGTCAGGCGAAGGAGTTGCCGCCGTTCCGATCCGGTCGGCAGTCAACGGTGCTGTGGTTGGGATGCTCAAGTTGGAAGCGGCATCACCAACCGCAATCGCGCCAGAGACCGTTGTCGCGCTCGAGGTAATGGCCCAGGTCCTTTCGTGCCGCTTTGCTGGCGCCGGGCTTGTCGCGCAATCGCCCACGGCGCGCCCGGCGACTGCCGATACCCAGCGCACGACATCGCCTGGCAACCTGCGCAGCTTCTTCAGCCAGACAATGAACTGGATGCCGTCAAAGGCCAAGACGCCGGATCTCGATAATAATGACGGCGAACGCGTGGCAAGCAGCACTGGCGGCAGTCGGCCGCGGGCCGTGCGCTGAGATGGCCCATTCAGCGCCAGCGGCAGCGGGATTGGCGGGAAAAGAGCATGTCGCCGTCGCGGCCAATGCTTCGGCTCGCGCTTACGCGAGCGTCCAGCGTTTGGCCATTGGAGCGTTCCTGGCCGAGGTTTTGTTGGCAATCGCGCACGTGGGGTTCGGCGCGGGTTTTGTCGTCACGGCGCTCGGTCACTTGGTTATCGTCGCTGCCTGTAGCGGTTGGCTCTTGAGCGTGCCTTCGGGGCGTCCGCTCGGTGGCGCGACGGCTCACGACATGGTGCCGGGGGCCATGGTTGTCGCCGCCACCACGGTCGCGGGGCCGATAGGAGCCCTATTCGCGCTTGCGATCCCGACTTTCCTTGCGCGCCCGATGACGCCGAGCCCGCTGCTCGATGCCTGGTACCAGCGAATTGCGCAATCAGGTGAAATCGATCCTGAAACGCGCCTCTGCGACAACGTCAGCAGCGGCCGCACCATGGATCTGGCGGCCCCCCCGCCTCAATCCTTCGTCGAGGTCATGAGCCATGGCGGACTTGCCGACAAGCAGTCAGCTCTCGGATTGATCGCGCGCCGGTTCCATCCTGATTACCTCCCGGCGCTGGCGGTCGCCCTAAAGAGTCCGGAGCCGGTGGTGCGGGTCCAAGCGGCCGCCGTCGCCGCTCGCGTGCGAAACGGATTGAAGTCCCGTGTCAGGGCTCTGCTCGACGAGGTCGACGCGGCTGTCGTTTCGCCGCAGGTTGCCGCGTGCCGGCCGGAGCTGGCCAAGGCCGTCGCATCGGGCTTGCTCGACGCGTCCGACCGCGTGCGTGCCGAAGCAGCACTGGCACGGTTTGCCGACGGCTTGGCCTCGTCCGCGGCGTCGTCGTCGGCAGTCGCACCCGGAGGCCCGTCCGAGACGGTTCGAGCGGTCCAGAGCTTCAAGGCGTTGCGCGTCAGTCGCCGGGTCCGGCTGATCGAAGCGAGCGGGCGCTACGTGGTTCGCGACTGGGCCCTGAGAGTCCGTGGCTCCAGCGCAAGATCGGGTGCGCCCTTGTCACGGCCTGACCTTTCACCGGAGGTCAATTTGTGAACGAGCACACGTTTCGGGCCACGGCATCCGTTCCGCGCAAGGCAACTCCTGAAGCCGATATCTGCATCATCGTCGAGGGCTGCTACCCTTACGTGCCTGGTGGCGTGTCGTCATGGATCGACTGGTTGATCAGGTCGCAGCCGCAAACGACCTTCGCCGTTGTCACGTTATGGCCGCGTCCCACCGATCAGAAGCCGCGGTATGCCTTGCCAGAAAACGTTGTGGCTCTGCGGCATGTCTACCTGCAGGATTTTGGCGGCCGTCCGCGGGCCAATCTCCCCTTGCCCCCTGGGATTGAGGCGCTGGGCCGTTCGCTCAATCGTCTGACCACGCGGGGCGGTGCCGAAGCGCTCTGGGAAACCACCGCCGCCCTCGACGCGATGCGCGGCCACGTTGCACTACCTGTGCTGTTTAATTCGCCCATAGCCTGGCAACTCGTGCAGGAGATGTACGAAGCTGAAATGCCATACGGCTCCTTTCTGCACTATTTCTGGGCATGGCGCGCGTTGCTGGGCGGCCTGTTCGCCACGCTCGAGTTCAAGCTGCCTGAGGCTCGGGTCTATCACACGATTTCGACGGGCTACGCGGGCGTGCTGGCGGCGCGTGCGGCACTTGAGACGGGAAGGCCCGCACTGCTCACGGAGCACGGCATCTACACCAACGAGCGTCGGGTCGAGCTGCTGATGGCGGACTGGGTGGCCGATACGGTCGACAAGGGTCACACGCTCGACGATCCCCGCTTCGATCTGCGCGACATGTGGGTGCGTGCGTTCGAGGCCTACGCCCGTACCTGCTACGAAGCATCTACCGAGGTCGTGACCCTTTATCAGGACAATCAGCGACTGCAACGGGCGCTCGGGGCCGACGAGGACAAGCTCCGTGTCATCGCCAACGGCATCGACGTGTCGAAGTTCTCCCGCCTCACTCAAGCCAGCGATACGGCAAGGCCGACCATGGCGCTGATCGGCCGCGTAGTCCCGATCAAGGATATCGAGACGTTCATCGCGTCGGCCAGGATTGTGCGCGAGCGGATACCCGAGATCCGTGCCCTGATCATCGGGCCGACCGACGAGGATCCGGACTACTTCGCCGCCTGCCGGGCGCTCGTCGCGGAACTCGGGTTGGTCGACACGGTGGAATTTACCGGTCAGGTCAGCATCCTCGAGTACCTGCCTCACGTGCATGTGGCCGTCCTAACGTCGCTGAGTGAAAGCCAGCCTCTCGTCGTCCTCGAAGCCGGCGCGGCAGGTATCCCGTTCGTTGCGACCAATGCGGGCTCGTGCCGCGAGATCATCGAAGGCCGGGCTGATGAGGTCCCACCACTCGGGCCCGGCGGCATCGTCACGGATTTGGTGGCGCCTGATCAGATCGCGGACGCGGTCTGCGTCTACCTGACAGAACATGAGCAGCGGCGGGCCCACGGCAACGCACTTCGCCGGCGCGTAGAAGCAACCTACACGTCCGAGCGTGCGGCTGCAGCGTACCGTGATCTCTACCTGAGGCTCTGCCTGGAGCCAGGCAAGGGCACGTCTCGGGAGATGATGTGACATGGCAGGCATTGGCTTTGAATTGCGCCGCCTCGGGCGACAGGAAACGCTCTCGTCGCTGGCGTCCGCTTTCGGGCACGCGGCTATCGTGGCGGCGGGCCCCTGGCTGTTCACCATCCTGAGCCTCGCCATCATCACTTTCACGGTCGAGCAGATCGTCGGCCTCGATACGCTGGCCACATTCCGCATTATCATTATCTACGCGTTTGCGACGTCGCTGGTCATCACGTCGCCGGTGACGATCGTTGCCACGCGGCTTGTCGCCGATGCGCTCTGGCTCAAGAAGACCGACGCCGTCCGTCCCCTGTTGATTGGGGCCTTCGGCCTGTCGGTCATTCTTGTCGCTCCGTGCGCGGCTATGCTGGTGTTTTACTTCAATGTGCCTTCGGGCGTGGCGCTGGTGCTGACGGCGATGTCTTTGACCGTCGCTCTCATATGGGTCGCGCTCAGTTTTTGTGGTGCGGTCCGCGATTATCTGGCGGTGACGCTGGCCTTTCTGTTCGGGCTCATCGTGTCGCTCGTCCTCAGCATCGGAGCGGCGCTTTCAGGTCTTGGGCCTACCGGTATGGCCTGGGGCTTCCTTGTCGGCCTTGTCTTGATCCTGTTCGGCCTGACGCATCGTGTGCTGATGACGTTCCCGGCACCGGTTGCCGACATCCGCGACGGGTTCGCGGCCATGATCGACGGCATCGGGCGCTATCGTCTGCTGGCGTTCGGCGCGCTTGCGGGAACCGCGGCGGTGTGGATCGACAAATGGGTGTTCTGGTTCTCGTTGCAGGGTGAGAAGGTGGATGCAGGGCTTATCCACGCACCGCTCTACGACAGCGCGATGTTCATCGCATCCCTCGTCATCATCCCGTCGCTGGCGCAATTTGTGATGCGCCTCGAAACCGAGTTTTTCGACCGCTACCATACCTATTTCGGCACCATCAAGTCACACGGCACCATTCGCCAGATCGAGGCCGCACGCGTGCGGATGAAGAGCTTCACACTCGATCATCTGGTACTCATCACCGTGTCGCACGTCGGCATTTGCGCGGTGCTCATTCTGGCCGCACCCGCCATCGTTGATCTTCTCAACCTTCAGTATCGTCAGATTGCCATCCTGCGTTTCGGTGCGCTCGGATCGGTGTTTCAATTCATCTTCATCGCGACGACGGCCATGCTGCTGTTCTTCGACCGCCGCAAGTTGTTCCTGACGCTGCAGCTCACATTCTTCGCTCTCAACCTCGTTTTGTCGATGTGGAGCGTATCGGCGGGCGAGGAATATTATGGTGTCGGCTACTTCATGGCCTGTCTCATTTCGAGCTTCATCGCCTATGTCGTGGCCGATCGAACGTTCACAAATCTCAACTACCTGACCTTCATCGGCAACAATCCGTCGGTGCGCGAGGCGGCGTCATCGGTGTCGGCCCAACGGCGCGGCATGCCGACGATTTTCCGCGAGGCGGTACTCGCGATCATGCCTCGAAGACGTCGAAGTTGAGCCGGTCCAACTCGCGGTCTTTTGGCGCGACGTAGAGGACGTAGCCCGCGGTTTTCATATAAACGGCGGCTTCGGCGATCTTGGCGGGGGTGTCGAGATACTCGACCACCAGCACCGCCTTTCCAGCCGACTTGGCGAAATCGAGGGCGCCCCGTGCCTCCTGCACTTCGCTCTTGGAGTTCTTGCGTTCCGGGCCAGACAGACCGAACAGCAGTTCTTCCTTGGCCACCCCATCAATGGCTGCCATGACACCCTCGTGCTCAAGCAGGTTTTCGGTGTTCTGCATTACCATGAGGAATCCCGGTGCCTTCGATTTAGCATACCGCGACAGCTGGCTGATGAACGCCACCATGTCGCCTTCGATGTCGGGTCGTGTCTTGGCGGCCTTGCGGTCGCGCCGCTCGAGATCCTCGAATACGTCGCATTTGTCGAGGTAGACGCCGTCGAAACCGGCCGCGATAATCTTGTCGAGATAGGCCGTGGGTGAGCCGAACATAAGCCGCTGCCAGCCCGGGTCCCAGAAACAGACGGAATAGTTCTCCCTCCACTCCGGATTCTCCGACAACAACCACGCAGGCTTGTTCAACGCCCACGTCGCATCCCAATAATAGCGATAGCTCTCGGCCTCGCCGACAGAGAGGTAAGAGAGGATCAGGCGCGAGCCCCCATTCGGCTTCTGCCGGATGCGCTCGACATCTTTTGGTCTGAGTGCGGTTTCGTCCGAGCCATCGCGCGCATAGTCGACCACCAGCACGTCGAATGGTGAGTCGGCGGCTCGTTTCAGGTTGAGGCTCTGTAATTGGTAGCCCCAGCTCGTGGCGTTGAGCAGAGGGTTCAGGTCCCGTGTCACGGTCGGACGTCGAGGCTTGGCTTCGCCTGGCGTGTGTGACCGGTTCGTCCTCTGGTCAGCCGGGGGCATGGACGAAGCCGAGGCCTTCGCGGTGCCGCCAGCGATAGCGGGCGGAGGCGCGCTCGTTCGCTTTGGTGCCATGTCCGCCTCTTGGTTGGTGGTGGGGTTGGATCGGGGAGAGCGCGGAACGCTCGCCGCATGCGGCACAACAGTATCGTGGACCCCACCTCTTCCGGCCGCTGCGGGTGGTGGGGTCGACGTTCGCCGCTCAGCCGCAATGTCTGAGCCGGAGGGTCCGTCGGCGGAACGACGCTCAGCGGCGGCTGGCGGCGGAGGTACGCCTGACCGGCGCGGTGGGTTCGGTCCTGTCAGGTGGTCATCGGTTGCGGCGACCTCCTGCCATTCACCGGCCAAGGCCGGAGGCGGTGCTACGCCAGAGCGCGGTGGAACGCGGCGGGCCATCTCGGGCTTGGCCGAACTGGTCGGACCGGGCGCGTCCTGGCCGGAGGTCGGGCTATGGTTTCGAAGCCGCCGCCGCCAGACGAGGTAGAGGACCGCCGCCGCCAGCAGAATGACCGCGATCCAAAGCAGTGTGGTCGTCGAAATCGGCATGACAGGGTGTTCCCATGGTGCGGAGCCCGGATGTCAGCGGGCTCCCGGTGTGCGGCAGAGGGCAGCCGACACACTAACCAACGTCTGCGCCGGGGGGGATAACCGATTGTGACAGCGAAGTCACCCGCTGCGCCCTGTCCATCATAGCGACTGGTCGGCGGCCGCATTGGGTCGCCCGTTGCCTATGATCGCACGCACTAACGAATGGGTTGTGTCCCCTCCCGTACAGATCGGAGCGTACCAAGCGAGCGTTCCGTGAGCAAAAATACGAAGCCCTCACGCGCCATGCGCCGCTCCGCTTCACGCGCCAGTTGCGGATCGCTGAGGTACTCGACCGCCCAAACTGCAAGCCCGGACTTCTTCGCCAGCCTCAAGTCATCAAGCGAGCCGGCAACCATCTCCGGAGGGTTGGCTTTTTCGATATGTTCGACGCCATAGAACAAATCTTCCTTTGCAATACCGTCGAGGGTCGCACGAAGCGCTCTGTTCGCCACGAGTTCTTCCGCGTTCTGCATGATCACGAAGAATCCCGGATTGCTGCGACGGGCGTGGCCCGACAGGGCCACAATGAACGCCGCCATTTCGCTCTTGCCATCGGGGTTATCCTTGATCAGTTCGGCATAGACGTCGGCGCGGTCGAGGTAGATCCCGTCGAACCCCTGCGCCACGATCCGGTCGACGTAGGCGTCGGGTGCTCCAAAAATCAGACGCTGCCATTCCGGGTCCCAGAACTTGACGGGGAAGTTCCCGTCCCACCGCGGGTTGACTTGCCCTAGCCAAGCCGGCCGTGTCGGGGGCAGATACCAGTCCTGTTTCCAGTAGAACCGGTAGCGCTCTGCTTCGCCGATGGAGAGGTATGCGAGGAGCAGCCGGCGGCTGCCGTCAGGGCGGATTTTCATCGCCGCCACCTCGTCAGGGGTGAACTCGCGCAGGAAACGGCGGTTGGCCGAGATCGCGTGGTCGATGACCGCCAGATCGAAGGGCGATGCCGCGACATCGGCCGGTTCGATGAACCGCAGCTGATAGGCCCAGGTTTTGACGTTCGCGAGGACAGCCCGACGTTGTTTCGCAGTGGCAGCAGCAGCAGCGGCCTCCTTGTCGCGCGGCGCGGCCTGCATGATGGTTGCGCACGCCGAAAGGCTCGAAATGATGGCGACCGCGAGCGAAAGCAGATTGCGCATGTTGGCCTTCCGGTGCGAACCCACCCGATTATTTCATGTCAGAAATTCACGCCGGGCAGCCACAGTGCGCCCAGATCCCGTGGACCGATATATGGGATGAAGCCCTGGCTTTCGATCTTCTTCTTGGCGTCGCTGATCTTGGTACGGTCCTTTACGTAATCGACCACGAACACCGGCCGGCCCGCGGCTCGGGCGCGCTTTAAGTTTGCAATCGAGTAGCGCACCGCATCTGCGCTGTTCGGTCCTTGCGAATAATCGACGCCGTAGAACAGGTCTTCCTTGGCGACAGCGTCGATGGCGTCGATCATCGTCTTGTGGGCCAGCAGTTCCTCCGCATTTTGCAGGATGACCATGAACCTAGGGTTCCTTTTGCGCGCATGAGCAGCAAGGCGAGCCACGAACTCGACCATCTTGGCTTCTGCGTCGGGGCACTCCTTCTTGACCTCGCTGTAGACGTCGACGCGGTCGAGATAGACGCCGTCGAGGCCAAGCTCGATCAGCCGGTAGAGAGGCGAGAGCTCGATGCTGTTGTAAATATTCAAGCCATTGTCATCACCAAGGATCGTTTTCTGCCAGCCCTCGGTGCAGAAGCGGATGATGCGATTGCCCCTCCATTGCGGGTTCTCGTGCAACAGCCAGTCGGGAGCATCCTCGGTCATGTACTCGGTGCTGAAATAGTCCGGCCGGTAGTCCTCCGCCTCCCCGATCGACAGATAGGATACGACGAGGCGCTTCGAGCCGTCCGATTTCGTCCTGAGGCTTGAGACTTCGTCGGGGCGGAAAGGCCGGTCGGCCGCGAGTCCCGTTGTGGCGTCAACAACCAGGAGATCATAGGGCGAGCGGGCTGCGTCTTCGACCTTAAGGCCGTTCAATTGGTAACCCCAGCTCCGGACCGCGGATATGCGTGCGAGGCGATCGGCTCGTGCGGCTGCAACAGAGGCAGATGTGGGTGATGTGGCGGCCGGCGCCGGCGTGGCCGAGGGGGGAGCCGTGGGTTGCGGCGTTGGTCGCTTGGCCGGCCGTGGTGCAGGTGGTGGTGGAAGCGCTGTATCGTCCGCGTTTCGCGCTAGGCCGGCACCGGAAAGTGCGCCGAGTATGGCCAGGCAGGTTGAGAGTAAAACCCAGCCGGCGCAGAACCCGCCCGGACGACCTTTCGGAACGCTGTTTCTGCAACCCAGCATGGCGAATCCCCGCGACTCTGGCGCATCCAGAGGCCTAACAGGCGCCTATTTCATGTCAATCAACACAATGCACCATGGCCTTTGGCCGGCAATACGGCCGAAAGCGTGCCATTTGGCCAAAATTTTTCGAGCAACAACGGTCTTGGATGGTCCGAAGTGAGATCAGCCTTGCCGCACCGGCGTCTGTTCGGCCGGCAGCTCAGCGGCTGGATCGATCGAGGAATGAAGAAGCCACGCGCTGGCACTTACGACGACTGCCAGAATGGCGATACCGACAATGGCCTGACGAACGACCCAGGCGGCCGGCGAACGATGGCGCAGACCCAAGTTGATCTCGGTGGCGGGCGTCGTGGTCGTCATGCTCTTCCTCTGTGTCGTGGGACGTCTGTCGGTGCCGGCCGTGGATGCAGCTGCGGAGTGGTGGCGACTAACTCATGGCGCATCATCTGGGCAAAGTGCGGGCCGGGTGGGGGCGAATATCAGGCGTGTAGGACAACGCTACTGGAGCTGATCCGGGCAACAGGTCAAGGCGGGCGATGAAGTCGAGGCGATATGAACGGCCTGGCGTGTCCTGGCCGCAACGATCGGCATGCGGATCAGCGTCGTCCCGCCTCGTTTGGCGCGCCGGACGATTGCCCCCTGGCGGTTCGTCCCGGTGTAACGTCAGATGGAAAAAATAATACAAAACAGCATTTTGCTGATCTTCGGCATCGTTCCGGCATTTGCTCTGTAACGGTCTGCGAGGGGAAGCAATAGTCTGAACCCGCCCACTACCGAACGCGACGACCCAGCCCCAGAATCGCGGTGAGTGGCAGGACGAGTCCGATCACGGCCACCGCGACCACCAACGCTGGCAATTGACCATAGGATCCGCGTTCCACGACATAGATCTCGTTCAGGTATTTTGTCAGCAGCTGGCCGGCAACCAGGGCGAGGTTCATCAACGAACCCATCAGCGCGAACCACGTGGCCCGATGATCGCGGGGCGCGTAGATCGCCGTCAGCGTGAGCAGGGGGATGATGCCGAGCTGTGCGAACGGCGACGTCGCGGCAGTGTCGATCACGGCTATGGCGCGCGCTCCGACCCCGACCATCCGCTCGGTCCAATGGTGCACGTCGAACGCCAGAAGCAGGCCGGGAATGGCGAGCACGGTTCCGAGCACCGTCAGCCAGAACAGAACCCGGGCCACCGGTTGGCGGGTGATGGCGTCGGCGAACAGCCAGGTGGCCAACAGCGCAATCAACGCCCCGAACTGGCCGAGTGTGCCGAAAAACGCCTCGTCGAACCCGAGCCTGTCGATCGAATACCACTGGAAGCCCGAGCCCACGCTGGGCGTTGCCCGGAACGCGAAGATCAGGATGGCGGCTGAGATGATTCGCTGCTTGGTGACGGCTTCGATCTCGGATGTGATCCGGGCGAGCATCAATATCACCACCGCCATCGAGATCATGAAGACGATCTCCTCCTTGAACGGCGTGTCAGAAACGCCAAGGATCACCACGGTCGCGCCGAACACCAAGCCGCCGCCCAGGATGCGCCAGTCCGTCGGCCTGCATTCGCCGGGTTCGAGCCTCACGGTCAGCGCGCCGGTCACCGAAATGAGTGGCACCAGGAGACCAATCAGGAACACGGTCGCGTAGGGCAGCGACTGCGCAAGCCATCCGGCGAGCCCCGCCGTCAGGAAGACACCGAGCGAAAGCGACAGGCGGCCGAGCACCTGCACCATGCCGAGGTCGCGGTCGATCTCCGCCTGCTCCCGCGGCTTGCCCTCGTCGTCAAAGTGCGGCACGACCTCGGTGCTCATGGCATCCGCCACGACATCCTGCAGCACGACACCGATGACGGTCATCAACGAGGCCAAGAAGTAGATCGTTTCGGGCTTGGCGAACGTGATCAACTTGGCCGCGGCGCCGGCCAGTATCAACAGGCTCGTGGCCACGAGTGCGGCCCCGATCAAAACGTAGATCCGCCGCCGGGAGCCGAATACGGGCACGGTGTCGACGAGCTCGCCGAACACCATCTTGATCGTCCAAGGCAGCGTCAGCCAGACACCGATCTGTGCCAGCTGCGCCGCGCTGAGTGTCAGACCATTCTTGACCCAGAAGCTGTCGGCGATGGCCGTGATGCCAAGTGCTCCGTAAGCGAAGTAGATCATCAGCAGAGGCAGATAGGCCCAGCGGAAGGCGCGCACTGGTGCCACCAGTGCGGCGTGCAACCGTTCCCGGACGAAAGCGACCGTCGACGGTGGGTCGTTGTTTGGAGGGACGCCGGTCGTCAAGGCGTTGGTCTCGTCTGGCGAGCAAGGGTGTGGGTCGCGGCCAAATCGACTTTCCCCGAGCCAAGCACTGGAATCTGTTCAACGATCTGGATTGAGCGCGGCACCCAGAGTTCTGGTACGCCTTCGGTCTGCGCATGTGCCAGCAGTTCGCCGCGCTGGGCCAGCGGGTTATCGGTCACCAGCACCAATTGTTCTCCCTTTTTCGGGTCCGGCAGCGAGATGACGACGTGCTGATTGTCCGGCCAGACATCCTGGGCGAGCATTTCGACGGCGGCCAGGGACACCATCTCACCGGCGATTTTGGCAAAGCGCTTGGCGCGGCCGCGGATGGTGACGAAGCCGTCCTCTATGGTTACGATGTCGCCGGTGTCGTGCCATCCGCCCTCCGGCTTCACCAGCACCCCGGGCCGCTCGGCCAGGATGTATCCTGCCATCACGTTGGGTCCGCGCACGACCAGCTTGCCTCCTTCGGTGATGCCCTCCACGGGATGCAGCCGCGGTTCGATACCGGGAATGAGCCGTCCAACCGAACCAGGCCGGTTGCCCGATGGCAGATTGCAGGCGAGCACAGGCGAGCATTCGGTTGCGCCATAACCTTCGAGGATTGTTGTTCCGGTCTTGCTCCACATCGCGCGGGTGGCATCCTTCACGCGCTCGGCGCCGGCAATAACAAACCGGACGGAATTCAACTCGCCATCCGAGGCTGCGCGGCCATAGCCCTGCAGAAACGTGTCGGTGGCGAACAGCACGGTGGCCTTGGTATCACCGATCAGTTTCGGCACCTGCTTGTAGTGCAACGGGCTCGGGTAGAGGACAGTTTTCAGACCGTTGAGGACCGGCATGAGCGTCGCTGCCGTCAGACCGAATGAATGGAACATCGGCAGCGGGTTCATCACGGTGTCGGCCGGCGAGAGCATCCCGTCAGCGTGGGCGTAGATCTGCCGGGCATTCGAAACCAGGTTGGTGTTTGTGAGTGCGACACCTTTCGGGCTGCCTTCGGTGCCGGAGGTGTAGAGAATGACCGCGGTCTTGTCGGCGCGGGATGCCGCGTCGGCGAAGAGCATGCCCGCCAATGCCGACCTCGCGGCTCCGGATAACTTGTCCAACGCACCGATCGATGTCCGGACGTGCTCAAGGTAGACGATCTTCACGTATTTGCCGGGGCTGATTTCGGTTGCGGCAAGGGCCGAGACGACGTCGTCGAGATTGGTTGCCCTGATGAAGCGGCGCGAGGTGACGACCGTCTCGACAAGGCCCGTCTTGACCGCCGAAATCAGGTTGCGGGCACCGGCCGTGAAGTTGAGCATGGCGGCGACGCGGCCGAAGGCGTTGAGGCCAAATACCGTGACCGCCAGGCCATTGACGTTAGGCAGCAGCACGCCCACGGCCTGTCCCGGCCGTGTGAGGCCGGCGAGTTTGCCGCCGAGTACGAGGCTGCCCAGCACGAGCCGGCCGTAGGTGAGAGTTTGCCGTTCGGCATCCTCGAGGACGACCTTGGCCGCACCATGCCGCCTTTTGGCATCCAGTAAGGCCGCAAACAGAGTGGTTCGGGCCGAAATCGGATCAAAGGTCGCGGTTTTTGACATGGGGTGTATCGGGTGAACAAGGATGGTCAAGGGCACGGTCAACGTACCATGCACGGTGTTGCGCCGGTCATGCAACTCATCCGGCAGATCAGAGAAAATCCGAGGCGAATTTGATTAAACTTTATCGGTCGTTGTTTACGAGGTGTCAGTGCGGATTGCGTAGGCTTTTGCAACCTTCCGTTAAAGGAGTTGGTTCATGCCTGATGCGCACTGCCGCCAGATGTCCGATAAGTCTTCGTCGTCCACCACCGGCCTGCTTGTCCGCTTTCGGCACGACCAGCGCGGTGTTACCGCACTGCTGTGGGCGGGAACATTCACCGGATTTCTGATGGCGGCGGCAGTGGCCGTCGACTACGGGCTCGCGGTTGCCGAGTCCCAACGCGAGCAGCTTGCGCTCGACGCGGCCACGCTGGCGGGCTCGGCGCAGATCAGTAGTCCCGAGCACGAGACCAAGGTGGTCGCAACGGTGGAGGCCTTCTACACCGCGAACCGCTCGGCTGTTGGCGGCAGCACTCTGAAGTCCACGAGCTACGATGCCGACAAAGGCGAGATCGAAGCGACGGCTGGTACCGCGCTGAAAACCAAGCTGCTCAAGATCAAGGACTACGGCCAGAAAACCATCGACATTTCCACCCGCTCCAAAGTCGTGCGCGGGACAGGGACAGTTGAGATCGCCATGGTTCTCGACAATTCAGGCTCCATGGGCGGAAGCTCCGGCTCGGTCAACGGCACCTACATCGAGGATCTCAAGGTCGCCGCCAAGAATCTCTCGAGTGCGATGTTCACCGGCGCCGAGGGCACCGATCGGGTCAAGGTCGGGCTCGTGCCATTCGCCGCGTCCGTCAATATCGGCCCCGAGAACCGCGGCGCCTCTTGGATCGACAAGAGCGGCCAGTCGTCCATTCACTTCCAGAACTTTTCGGAGAACCGCAGCCGGTTTTCGCTTTTCGACGACATGAACGTCGCCTGGAAAGGCTGCGTCGAGACCCGGCCGGGCGGCTTGGATACCTCGGACGAGCCCGCGGTTCCTGGTGTCCCCGAAAGCCTGTTTGTGCCGATGTTCGCCCCCGATGAACCCGACGACAGCAACGCGTCGGCCGCTGGCCAGCCCAGCTATCCGAACAACTACATCTCCGACTTTGGCGGCAACTGTCCGGCCGGCGAGCAGGTCTGCACCAGGTTCAACAGGAAGAGAAACTCCTGCACGGCCTACGCTCCCGCCCCCATCAGTGTCGCCGAGGCCCAATCGCGGACATGCAAGTATCTATCGGCAACGCCGACAGAGGACACCGGTCCCAACTCCGGTTGCACGACGGCGCCCGTCCTGCCGCTCAATTCAACCAAGCAGGACGTGCTCGACGCCATATCGGCCATGGGGGCCAGCGGCAACACCAATATCGGCGAGGGCGTCATGTGGGGATTGCGTGTCCTGTCCCCCGGCGAACCGTTCGCCGAGGGCCGTGAACCGGGGCAAGGCGACAACCGCAAATTCATGATCGTGATGACAGACGGCGAGAACTTCCTGTCGTCGACGTCGAACCACAACAGGTCAGTATATGCCGCCCACGGCTATGCCAGCAGCGGCCGTCTCGGGACAACCTATACGCAGGCGGGCTATGGCGAGGCGCTTAACGCCAAGCTCACGGCAGCGTGCGGTGCGGCCAAGCAGCAGGGGATCACCATTTTCACGGTGGCTTTCCGCCTAGAAAGCAATCCGACGACGCAAACCTTGCTCAAGGGATGTGCCACCACTCAAGATCAATTCTTTACGGCCGGCGACGGCGACGCGCTGCTGCAGTCTTTCCAGAACATTGGCCGGCAGATCTCGCAGCTAAGGATCGCGGAATAGGCCCGGATAGATCAAGGCGCGGCCGACCTGGTGCCGCGCCAAGGTTTTCCCCAGTGCCGTGACCGCCCCCCGTGATCGGGAGGCGGCAGCCCACGCGTGCCAGACCTGCTGTAGCCAAGTCATTGAATTTCGGAATTTTTGTTTGCTGCCCGCCCTGGCCGACTGGGCCTTTTGAGCTGTTCCGCACGGCACCGAACCTGTGGGCAACCTGTGGGCGCTTGCTGTTTGTGTCACGGTGAACCTGACGCCGCGCTGGAAACACGCCCCGAAACCCGCGATTGTGCCGCGATCGCAGTTTGTGCGCGTCGCCGAAACCAACGTGCACGGTGCCCGCTTGTCATCGCGTTCGAGGCGCCCTTGCCGGTCCAGTCCGGGCCAGTCAAATCCAGGGTTCCAGTATCATGTGGACGCAGAAAGGTCGCGCATCGGCGCATCTTGGTTTACTCGCAGTACTCGCGGTTCTTGTCGGACTTCCGGCGAACCCGGTTGAGGCACAAGTCAGGCGCGAGGCCGCGGCATCCGATTTCGACCCAACCCACAAGTCGGTCCTCAAGATCCCTGGCGGCAGCGCGCTGCCAGCGACCCGCAAGGTGACGCTGGGTGCCGACAAATCGATGATCGTCGAGGTTCCTGTCGAACTGCAGAATGTGCTGGTATCGAACCCAGAGGTGATCGACGCCGTCGTGCAGACCTCGCGGCAGGTCTACATCCTGGCCAAGGCGACGGGCGAGGCTAACGCCTTCTTTGTCGGTCCCGATGGCCAAAAGGTGCTGTTCCTCGAAGTGACGGTCGCCCGCGATCTCGGTGCCCTTCGCGATACCATTGCGCGGCTGTTGCCGGGGTCCAAGGTTGAAGCAGAGATGATGGGCGAGAACATCATCCTTTCGGGCTCGGTCATCACGCCCATCGATGCGTCCCGCGCAGGCGAGCTGGCGCAGCGGTTCGTCAAAGGTACGAACAACGTGGTCAACATGTTGAACACGGCCAGCAAGGAACAGGTGCTGCTGAAGGTTCAGGTCGCCGAAATGCAGCGTGATGGGCTGCGCCGCATCGGTGTGGACATTCCGAGGGCCGTTTTCAGCGCGGGCGACTTCACTTTCGCGCAGGTCGTCCGCAACGCCTTTCCCGTTACCAGCGGCCTGGTTCCATCCGCCACCGCGGCAGCCACGGCGACGGGCGTACCCCTCGTCACGGCCGGTTCGGCCTTCCAGCCTGGATTTAGTAATGGCAATCAAAGCGTCAGCGCGTTGATCCAGTCGCTCGAGCGGAGCGGCGTCATCCGTACTCTGGCCGAGCCCAACCTGACCGCGATCTCAGGCGAAACGGCGAAATTCCTGGCGGGCGGTGAGTTTCCGGTTCCGATTGCGCAGCAGAACAACACCATCACGGTCGATTGGAAGCCGTTCGGGGTCAACATCTCGTTCAAGCCGGTCGTGCTGTCGGAGGGCAAGATCAGCCTGACCATTTCCGCCGAGGTCAGCGAGCTGTCGTCCGATGGCGCCATCACCATCGGCAGCATTTCCCTGCCGGGTCTCAAGGTGCGCCGAGCCGAGACCACACTCGAGATCCCGTCGGGCGGCACGCTGGCCATGGCCGGGCTGCTTTCGGATTCAACGAGGCAGAACGTGGAGGGTGTTCCTGGACTGAAGTCGCTGCCCATTCTGGGGGCACTGTTCCGCTCAAACGATTACCAGAAGAACGAGACCGAGTTGGTCATTCTTGTGACGCCTTACATCGCCTCGCACGCGGCCAAACGGGATCTCGCCAAGCCCGACGACGGCTACTTGCCGTCGAGCGAGTTGAAAGAGCTATTCTTCGGCCACATCAACCGCGTCTACGGCCACGGAACACCGGCCGACCGGACCCGCTATCAGGGCGATTACGGCTTCATCGTCGACTATCCGGGAGTGAAAGGATGACCGCGCGCCGCACCATGAGCAGTAAAATGACCGTTGCCCGGCAATCCAAGGTTCGCAGCGCCCACCTAATCGGCCCCATGTCCCGGCGACTGGGTCCTGCGGCCATAGCCCTCCTCGTTCTTGGACTTAGTGGGTGCCGCGATCACTGGGGGCTCGACAATCAGACAGCGGCCCTTCTCGGCGATCCGGAGAAGCGGCATCCGATCACTTTCTCGTCTCGCACCGAGGCGCTCTACGTCGAGCTGGTGCCCGACGGCGGCGGGCTCTCGAACAATCAGCAGATTGACATCATCCGCTTCGTCGACCGTTTCAAGGTCGAAGGTACGGGCCGCTTGATGGTTGCCGCTCCCGGCTCCCCGCGGGGGGCTCTTTCGGCGTCGCGCTCGGTGCGGCAGGTCGAGGAGATCGTGCGCGGGGCGGGACTGCCGCCCGAATCCGTGGCGAACGCGCGCGCGCCGGCGGATACGCGCTATGGGCCGGCGATCCGGCTAGCCTACGAGCGGCCGGTAGCGGTTGCACCGCAATGCGGCGACTGGTCGGAAGACCTCGGGCCAAACCGGGAGCGGCTGCCGCATACCAATTTTGGCTGCGCGACGCAGCGCAATCTGGCGATGTCGGTCGTCACCTCACGTGATCTGCAAGTCCCGCAGGAAGATGGCGATAGGGCGGGCGAACGGCGAACCGCCGTTTGGACCAAGTTCACCGGCCTGTCATCGGGCGGCGGCGGGTCAGCCGCACCGGGCGTCGCGGTTCCGCCAGGGGTTGGGGCTGCACCTGGGGCCGCTGCGCCCTGAATACTTTTTGCTTGCGGGTTCAGCCGCTCTCGCTCATCGCTGCTGAACGTCGGCATTGCGGTTACCCCCCGCCCGGCCGTCGTTATTGTCCGCGGCTGCAGTGGAGGCAAGGTGTGGTCGAGAGTGCTCATCGCGACAGGCTGGTATTGCGAAGGGTAGTCTTCTGGGTCGCTGTCCTGAACCTTGGTTATTTCTTCGTCGAGTACGCTGCTGCGAGCCTCATTTCGTCGGTTGCGCTGTTTGCCGACAGCATCGACTTTCTGGAAGATGCCACGATCAACTTTCTCATTGTCGTTGCCGCGGGCTGGAGTGCCGCCCGGCGGAGGATTGTCGGGTTCCTGCTCGCACTGATCCTGCTATTGCCGGGATTGGCGGCGGCATGGACCGCATGGTCGAAGTTTGGCTCTCCCGTGGTGCCAGAGCCCGTCACTCTGACCCTCGCGGCCTGTGGTGCGCTGGCTGTCAACATCACGTGCACCATGATGCTGGCGCGGGTGCGGCAGCATGGCGGCAGCCTGTCCTCAGCGGCCTATCTTTCGGCACGCAACGACGTGCTGGCAAACATCGCGATCATCGGAGCCGGTCTGATGACGTTCGCCACGCACTCCCATTGGCCGGACCTGATCGTGGGGATTGGCATCGCCGTGATGAACGCCGGTGCGGCCTATGAGGTTTATGAAGCTGCCGAGCGCGAAGCGGACGACTTGATTTCCGGCCCCGGCGTCACGCCCGAGACGGCTCCGGAAGGCCCGCAAAAGCGTGCACGACCATGACCCGCAACGCCGCCGCAGATCACGGTGACCACGAACGGCCCGCCGCTGCGACCGCTGACGAATGCCCCGTCGCGCCTGCCTTCGGCGTCTACGGTGTGCCACTGCCCGCACTGGTGGACGTTCCCGCGCGTGCGGCGCAGTACTCACCGCTGGTCGCAGGGGCGTTGGCGCTCGAAGATGCGCCGGCATCGGCACTCGGCGGTTTTGTCTTGCTTGCACCGCCCTCAACTCTCGAACGCCGCTGCGTCATCGCCCTCGCACTGCGGGCAGTGAAGCCCGGTTCGCCGTTCACGGTCCTGGCGCTGAAAGACAAGGGTGGGGCCCGCATCGGGCGTGAGCTCGAAGCCTTCGGTGCGGAGGTATGCGACAATGCGCGGCGGCACCACCGCATCTGCACCATGCTTCGGCCAGCCACTGCCACGGGGCTCGATGAGGCGATCGCCGAGGGACGCTTGCGCTTCGTCGACGCTATCGGGCTCTGGTCGCAACCCGGCGTGTTCAGCTGGGACCGGGTTGATCCAGGCACGGCGCTGCTGGCTTCTATTCTGGCTGCGCAACTGCCTCTTGCTGGCCGCGTCGCCGACCTCGGCTGTGGCATCGGCACACTCGCGCGTGCGGCGCTGGCCGCATCAACCGCAATATCCGAACTGACGCTGATCGACCGCGACCGGAGAGCGATTGCCGCCGCGCGTTTGAATGTTCCGGACGCACGCGCGCGCTTCACATGGACTGATGTGCGAGCACACGCGGTCGGGCTCGCCGATCTCGATGCCGTAGTCATGAACCCGCCATTCCATGACGGTGGCGCAGAAGACCGCGCGCTTGGCCAGGATTTCGTGCGCATTGCGGCACGCATGTTGCGGCGCGGCGGCCGTTGCGTTCTGGTCGCCAACCGCCACCTGCCCTATGAGGACATTCTGGCAACTTCGTTCAGAAGCGTGACGCTGCGGGCCGACAGCGCCGGATACAAAGTCTATGAGGCCGTCAAGTGACTGAACCATCGCCTGAGCCGGGGCGGCACCTGCGCCTCGACCGCTTACTCGCCAACATGGGCTACGGTTCGCGCCGCGAGATCCAGAAACTCGTGCGCGCAGGCCGCATCCTGCTCGACGGCGCGCGGCCCGCGGCCGCAGATCAGCGCGTGGCGGTTACGCCCGACCTCTCATCCCGCATGACCGTCGACGGCCGCCCGCTCGATCCGCCCCCGGGTGTCGCGCTGATGCTGAACAAGCCGCTCGGCGTCACTTGTTCGCACAAGGAAAGCGGTCCGCTGGTCTATGGTTTGTTGCCACCCAGATGGCGAGGCCGTGATCCGATGATTTCGACCGTCGGCCGGCTCGACAAGGAAACGTCGGGATTGCTGCTGATGACCGACGACGGCGAGCTGCTGCACCGGATCATTTCGCCGCGGCGGCAGATCGCGAAGCGCTACCGGGTGTCACTCGAACGGGCGCTTGCCGGCAACGTGGCGGAGGTCTTCGCCAGCGGCACGCTGATGCTCGAGAGCGAAGACAAGCCGTTGAACCCCGCCCTCCTTGAGCCAATCGGAGAACGTGAGGCGTTTCTTACCATCACTGAAGGCCGCTACCATCAGGTGCGCCGTATGTTCGCGGCGACCGGCAATCATGTGACAGCACTGCATCGCGATCGGATCGGATCTCTCGAATTGCCCGCCGATCTCGAAGCGGGTCGCTACCGCGTCTTGACCGAGGCCGAGATCGGCGCCGTTATCGGGGCAGCCGGCGCCCCCTGGTAGCCGGTTTGTCGACGCACTGCGTGGTGTCGCTGCCTTCATCACGCCGACCGGCATCAGTTTTTCCTGTCGGCAGCCGCCAGTGCTGGCTGATCCGGTACCGGATCGGCGCGGGAGACTTTGACCCGTTCTCCACCTACGGACAGACTTTCGAGATAGCTGACGTTGACGCGGACCTTGTCGGGCGTCAGCACGGCTTCGCTGACCTTTTTCGCTTCGCCGACGTTGCCGCTGAGCCCGAGAAGCAGCGCGAGGTTCTGCTGTGCCTTGGGCTCCACGCCCCTGGTCTTGGTGACCCGTTTCAACAGCCGCTCGGCTTCGTCGTGCTTGCCGTCGAGCGCATAGGACAGCGCCAGATTATTCAATACCGACGGATGATCGGGGGCTATTTCCAGCGCCTTGGCGAACTGCAGTTGCGCTTCCGATTGCTTGCCCTGAGCCGCAAGTGCAGATCCGAGCCCGGAATGCAGCCGCCAGTCGGCATCTGCCGGATCGAACGCCTTGCGCAACAGCGCCTCGGCCTGCTGTACCTTCCCGGCATCGAGCGACACCAAACCGCGCTCTTTCATCAACGCCTTGTCCTTGGGTTCTTTCTCGGCGGCCGAATCAAGCACGGCAAGCGCCTTGAGCTTGTCGCCGGCCAGTCGTAGCTTCCGCGCGTCGTCGATCGCCTGGGTGACGGAAGGCTTCGGCGGCGCAACGCTTCGCTTCTGAGGCGTCGCCGAGTGCGTTGCGTCCGATCCGGTGACGGGCGCCAAGGCCCCGGTTTCGACCGTCGGCGGCGAACCTGGCAGCGCGCCTATGTTTAGGGTTGATTGCGCGCAGCCTGCCAAGGCCAAGGACGTGACCGCGAACAGAACCGGGGGGCTGCACCAAGCGTTGGGGCGCTTTTCGAAATTTGATCGTCCGAATATGTCAAGCGACATGTCATACTCCTCTTCGAAAGGCCCGACGGCAGCTGGATCGTGGTCAGGATTAGGATCTGGCCGGGCGGATACGGCCCATGGGCGCCGAGCACCGAACGCGCGACGGCTGCGAATGCGGGCGTATCGACCTATTCAGATTCGCCGAATGCAAGAGAGGGCGTGGGGAGGATGTCCCCGTTATCCCCAGCACGGGCATTTGCCCCGAAATTTGGGGCCAGGGGATGTTCAGTAGGTCAAGACGCACGCTCTCACCGGGTACAGCTTGGCGTCATACTTTCGCGATGCTTCGCCATCGTTGACCGACCAGGGATCCGGCATGCTAAGGTTAGGCGTTCTGTTCGAGACGTTTGGCCGCGTTGATTGTCCGCGTGCGTGTTCCATGAGCCAAAAGGCCGGCAACCTGATGACAGCTACAGACGCGATCATCGAAACCCAGGGCCTCGGCAAGAGTTTCAAGGGCTTCTGGGCGGTCAAGAATGTTGATCTCCGGGTACGGCGCGGTACGGTTCATGCGCTCATTGGCCCCAACGGCGCCGGCAAGACGACCTGCTTCAATCTGATCACAAAATTTCTCGTGCCGAGCGAAGGCACGATCCGCTTCAATGGCCGTGACATCACCGCATTAAAGCCGGCTGACGTTGCCCGGCTGGGTCTCGTCCGCAGCTTCCAGATTTCGGCGACCTTCCCCCACCTGACGGTGATGGAGAATGTGCGCGTCGCACTCCAGCGGCCGCTTGGCACGTCGTTCCAGTTCTGGCGGTCGGAATCGTCGCTCGACGGTTTGAACGACCGGGCCATGGCGCTCTTGGCCGACGTCGGGCTTGAGACCTACTCGGAGCTGCCGGCCGTGGGGCTGTCCTATGGCCGAAAACGCGCGCTCGAGATCGCGACCACGCTGGCGCTGGAGCCCGAGATGCTGCTGCTCGACGAGCCGATGGCGGGCATGGGGCGAGAGGACATCGCCAGGGTCTCGCAACTTATCAAGCGCGTGGCCAAGAACCGGACCGTGCTCATGGTCGAGCACAATCTCAACGTCGTCGCTGATTTGTCCGACACGATTACCGTATTGGCCCGCGGCGAAATTCTGGCCGAGGGCGATTACGCGACGGTCTCACGTAATCCGCAGGTGGTCGAAGCCTACATGGGCACGGGCGCCGGCACCCCAGCCGGAGCGAGCGCCGCCGATGCTTGAAACCGCACCATCAATGACCACGAAAGCCGCAGAGCTCCAGGTCCGCGACGTCCACGCCTGGTACGGCGAGAGCCATATCCTGCACGGCATGTCATTTGCTGTGCCGAAGGGCGAGGTGGTCACGCTGTTGGGCCGCAACGGCGCCGGCAAGACCACGACCATGCGCGCCATCATGGGCCTTGTGCGGCAGCGCCAGGGCTCGATCCGGTTTGGAGAAACCGAGACCATCAAATTGCCTCCGCACGCAATTGCCCGGCTCGGGCTCGCCTACTGTCCCGAGGAGCGCGGTATCTTCTCGAGCCTCAACGTCACGGAGAACCTGTTGCTGCCACCCGTGGTCAAGCCCGGCGGCATGAGCCTTGAGGAGGTCTATGGGCTGTTCCCGCGCCTCAAGGAGCGGGGGAGCAGCCAGGGCACTAAGCTTTCGGGCGGCGAGCAGCAGATGCTGGCCATCGCGCGCATCCTGCGCACCGGAGCCAACATGTTGCTTCTCGATGAGCCGACCGAGGGGCTCGCCCCCGTCATTGTCCAGCATATCGGCGAGATCATTCGAACGCTGAGGACGCGAGGCTTTACCGTGCTTTTGGTCGAGCAGAATTTTCATTTCGCGGCGACGGTCGCGGACCGGCACTACGTGGTCGAGCATGGGCATGTCGTCGACATGATCGAGAACAGTCAGCTCGCCGCCAACAAGCAGAAGCTCGAGGGCTACCTCGGCGTCTAATCAAAAAAACCACTGGAGGAAAGCAATGCGTCTTAGAAGTCTGATGCTCGGGGTGGCCGCCGCGGCGCTGTTTGGGGCTTCGGCCCAGGCCCAAATGACCGATGGCGGTATCAAGATCGGGGTGCTGACCGACATGAGCGGAACGTATTCCGATCTGTCGGGCGGCGGCTCGGTCTGGGCTGCCAAAAGAGCGGTCGAGGATTATCTTAAGGACAAGCCCGGTTTGAAAATCGAGGTGATCGGCGCCGATCACCAGAACAAGGCCGACATCTCGGCCAATACCGCACGCCAGTGGTACGACGTGGACAAGGTCGATGTGATCGTCGATCTTGTGACGTCGTCGACTGCGCTCGCGGTCAACCAGATCGCCAAAGAAAAGAATAAGGTTGCGCTCGTTTCGGGTGCGGCGTCATCGGCACTGACCGGCAAGGACTGCACGGCCAATACCATCCACTGGACTTACGACACCTGGTCGCTGGCCAACGGAACCGGCAACGCCATCACGAAGACGGGCGGCGATAGCTGGTTCTTCCTTACTGCAGATTATGCGTTTGGCCAGGCGCTCGAGAAGGACACGGCCGCCGTCGTCGAAAAGAACGGCGGCAAGATTCTGGGCAAGGTGCGGCATCCTTTCCCAGCACAGGATTTCTCATCGTTCCTGCTGCAGGCACAGGCATCGAAGGCCAAGATCATCGGCCTCGCCAACGCCGGCGCCGATACCACCAATGCAATCAAGCAGGCGTCAGAATTCGGCATCGTGTCGGGCGGGCAGAGCCTTGCCGGTCTGCTCGTCTTCATCACCGACGTCCACGCGCTTGGTCTCAAGACGGCCCAGGGCCTGATTTTCACCGAGGCCTGGTATTGGGACGCCAACGATAACAACCGCGCCTTCGCCAAGGAATATTCTGCGGCCAACGGCGGCAAATTTCCGACCATGGTGCACGCCGGCGTCTACTCGTCGGTCATCCACTATCTGAAGTCGGTCGAAGCCTTGAAGGGTGACGCGGATGGCGCCGCCGTCGTCGCAAAAATGAAGGAGCTGCCGACGGACGACAAGCTTTACGGCAAGGGCACGGTTCGCGCTGATGGCCGCAAGATCCACGACATGTACCTGTTCGAGGTCAAGAAGCCAGCTGAGAGCAAGGGGCCGTGGGACTACTACAAGACCCGCGCGACAATTCCCGCCGCCGAGGCCTAGCGTCCGTTAGAAGCTGGCGAATGTCCGCTGGTCAAGAAGTGAAGGTGAGGGAGTTGGGAATGAGAAATAGGGAGTAGGCGAAAAGGGGAGGCCTCGACCGGCCCGACCGATCCGGCTGCAACTCTCGTCCGATCATCCCAATTCCCGTCCTGCTCTCCGTCAATTCCACCCGGACCCCGCCATGTTCGAGCTACTCGGTGTGCCGCCACAGGCCCTCTTCGGCCAACTTTTTCTCGGGCTGATCAACGGTGCGTTTTATGCGCTGTTGAGTCTGGGGCTCGCCGTGATTTTCGGCATGCTGAACGTCATCAATTTTGCCCACGGCGCACAGTACATGATGGGGGCATTCGGCGCCTGGGTCCTGCTCAAGTACGTAGGCATTCCTTATTGGGGGGCGCTGGTGATCGTGCCGGTGATCGTTGGGGCCTTGGGTGTCGTTCTCGAACGGCTTCTGCTGTCGCGGCTCTACCATCTCGATCATCTTTACGGCCTTCTGCTCACGTTCGGACTTGCGATCATCTTCGAGGGCATCGCGCGTTACGCGTTCGGTGCTTCCGGAGTCAGCTACGAGAACCCCATTCCGGGCGGCGTAAATCTCGGCTTCATGTTCCTGCCGTGGTACCGCGCCTGGGTGATTGTTTTCTCGCTCGCCGTCTGTCTCGGCACCTGGCTGATGATCGAAAAGACGAAACTCGGCTCGTATCTGCGCGCGGCTGTCGAGCGGCCGGACTTGGTGCAGGCGATGGGCATCAACGTACCCTTGATGATCACGCTCACTTATGGCTTCGGTGTCGCGCTCGCTGCGTTGGCTGGTGTGCTGGCCGCCCCCGTCTATTCGGTGACGCCCAAGATCGGCGCTGAGATCATCATCGTCGTGTTCGCGGTCGTCGTCATCGGCGGCATGGGATCGATTCTGGGATCGGTGGTCACCGGCTTCGGCCTCGGCATGGTCGAGGGGTTGACCAAGGTGTTCTACCCTGAGGCATCCAATATCGTGATCTTCGTCATCATGGCCATCGTGTTGATCGCCCGGCCAGCTGGCCTGTTCGGCACGGCGAAGTGAGGTGGGCTCCATGAAATCGCGCGAAGTTTTGATCGGTCTCCTGATCCTGGCGGGGCTTCTCGTCGCGCCAACGGCAATCTATCCCGTCTTCTTGATGAAGGTCTTGTGCTTTGCGCTGTTTGCGTGCGCGTTCAATCTGCTCATCGGATATGTCGGGCTCTTATCCTTCGGCCACGCCATGTTCTTCGGTTTTGCCGCCTATATCGCTGGCCATACCATCAAGGTTCTGGGTTGGCCGACGGAGCTCGGGCTCGCCGCTGCGACTGCGACGGCCGCGCTGATGGGTC
Source organism: Hyphomicrobium sp. (assembly GCA_002928955.1). GTDB lineage: Bacteria > Pseudomonadota > Alphaproteobacteria > Rhizobiales > Hyphomicrobiaceae > JAKAML01. The sequence continues at coordinate 36,983 of PERT01000001.1, forward strand.
TCGCCGTCGGGTTGATCGCAATCCGCCGCCAGGGGATCTACTTTGCGATGGTCACCCTGGCTCTGTCCCAGATGGTGTTCTTCTTCTGCCTGCAATCGAAATTCACCGGTGGCGAAGACGGCATTCAGGCCATCCCGCGTCGGCCAGTGTTCGGCGTGATCGATATCCAAAACGACATTACGCTTTATTACTTCGTTCTCGCGATCTTCGTTGCTGGCTTTCTACTCATATATCGCACCATCCATTCGCCGTTCGGACAGGTTCTGAAGGCCATTCGCGAAAACGAGCCGCGGGCCATATCGCTCGGCTATCGCATCGACCACTATAAGCTTCTGGCTTTCGTGCTCTCGGCGGGGCTCGCGGGTTTGGCGGGCGCTACCAAGGTTCTGGTCTTTCAGCTCGCCTCGCTCACAGACGTGCAATGGCAGATGTCGGGCGAGGTGGTGCTCATGACCCTCGTTGGCGGCATGGGAACGGTGCTTGGCCCGGTCGTCGGTGCCGCGGTCATCATCTCAATGCAGAACTACCTGAAGGGGCTCGGTGAGTGGGTATTGGTCATCCAGGGGCTCATCTTCGTGATCACCGTGCTTGTGTTCCGGCGCGGGGTGGTGGGCGAGATTTGGGCTGCCATGACCAGGCGCAAACCCGAGTCCGGACCGCCGGCATAGCCTGACGAACAACAATCGGGGCCTCTGCAACCTATCGTGTGAAAATGCTGGCGGCAGCGTTTCGATAGTGGCTTTTGTGCCGCACCGCTGCGGCCATTTCGCCGCCGCTCGGTCTTCGAGCAATTGATATCTGTTCAATTTGGAGCGGATTCCGGGTGCGCGCACTCTCGTTACTTTCCTGCAATCGCCATGGTTGCAGGGTTTTTTGGGCACAAGCCAAGGCTGGCAACATCGCCCGACTGCTATTGTGTCAGTTTTTCTGCGCCTAACCAATTGGCAACACCTGGTGTTCCATACTGCTTGTTCAGCCAAGCACGAGTCACCTAGCCTCGCGACAACAGCAAGAAACGACGGAGAAGCGCCCAATCGGAACTGAATTCGCCTCAGGCGGGTTCGGAGACTTGATTAGATATGGGAGCTGAAGATGATCGAGATTGTCGTATCCGTCTGTTCCATCGTGCAGGGCGCAACCTGCAAGGATGTCCGCCTGACCTTCATGGCCGAGAGCGCTACCCCGTTCGAGTGCATGATGTACGGCCAAGTCGAAATCGCGAAGTGGGCCGAGGGTCATCCCAACTGGAAGATTCAGCGCTGGTCCTGCGGCCGTCCAAGCCAGATGGCCAAGATCTAGAACGTCCAATCAGATTGCTGTTGTTTCCCTTTGGTAGCCGCGCGCATCCGGATGCGCGCAACACCCTGGCGGCGGCTTCTGGATACGTTGATTTCAGCGATTGACTTGTTGTTAGCCTTCGCTTCCCTTCTCGCTCGCGCCAACGCGATGTCGAGGAGCGTAACGATGAACGATACGAACTCAGCCCCAAAATTCTCGACGCTTGCCGTTCACGCGGGCGCCGCGCCAGACGCTGCAACCGGCGCGCGCGCAACGCCGATCTACCAGTCCACCTCGTTCGTCTTCAACGACGCCGATCATGCGAGCGCCCTGTTCGCGCTCGAAATCTTCGGCAATATCTACACCCGTCTCGGCAACCCGACCCAGGCCGTGCTTGAAAGCCGGGTCGCAGCCCTCGAAGGCGGCACGGCAGCACTCGCCACCGCCTCCGGTCATGCGGCACAGCTTCTCGCTTTCCACACGCTGCTGGAACCGGGCGACGAGTTTATCGCCGGCCGGCAGCTCTACGGCGGTTCGGTCAACCAGTTCAATCACGCGTTCAAGAAATTCAACTGGAACGTGGTCTGGGCAGATTCGACAGATCCCGCATCGTTCGAACGCGCGATCACGCCCCGCACGCGGGCGATTTTCTGCGAGAGCATCGCCAATCCGGGGGGCGTGGTCGTCGATCTGCCAGCCATTGCAGCGATTGCCAAGAAAGCCGGCATCCCGTTCATCGTCGACAACACCCTGGCCACGCCCTATCTCTGTCGTCCGAAAGAGCATGGCGCCGACATCGTCATCCACTCGTTGACCAAGTTCATGGGCGGCCATGGCAACTCGATCGGTGGCGCCATCGTCGATTGCGGCAGCTTCGACTGGCAAGGTGCGAAGATCCGCTACAAGACGCTTGTCGAGCCCAATGCATCCTATAACGGCATGCGGCTGGCCGAGACCTTCGGCGATTTCTCATTTGCCATCGCTTGCCGCGTGATGGGGCTCCGCGATCTCGGCCCTGCCATTTCGCCCTTCAACGCCTTCATGTTGTTGACCGGTATCGAAACCTTGCCTCTCAGGATGCGCGCTCATTGCGATAACGCGCTGGCCGTAGCGACCTACCTCGAAGCCCACCCGAAGGTCGCGTGGGTCAACTATGCCGGGCTTCCGTCGAACCGCTACCACGACGTTCAACGCAGGATATGTCCGGCGGGCGCCGGCGCCGTCTTTACATTCGGCTTGAAGGGGGGCTATGAGGCGGGCATCGGGTTCGTGTCCGGCCTAAGGATCCTGTCGCACCTCGCCAATATCGGCGATACGAGGAGCCTGGTCATTCACCCGGCGTCGACGACACATCGCCAGCTGACGGACGAGCAGCGCAAGGCGGCTGGCGCTGGCCCGGATGTCGTGAGGCTATCTGTCGGCATCGAGGACAAGGCGGACATCATCGCCGATATTTCGCAGGCGCTCGATCAGGTGGCTTGAAGGGTCTGAATCGATCAGGGCAGGCATGAGGATGGCTTGAGGAACGGTGCAACCATGAACTACCAGCTTGTGATCCAGTTCGAGGATGAAGCCGGCGAGGCGCTCGAGAAGATCGAGGCGCTCGAAGACCAGTTGATCGATGTTCTGGACGGTGTGGCGGAAGTAGACGGTCACGAAATCGGATCCGGCACCGCAAACATCATCATCCACACGTCGTCGCCAAAAAAGGTGTGGGAGAAGGTCGAGCCGGTGGTCGAAAAAGCAGCCGAGGATGACCTGGTGGCGATTGCGGCCGCCTACCGCCCGTTCGATGCCGAGGACTACACTGTGCTGTGGCCGGCGGATTTCGAAGGCGATTTCGAGCTGGCGTGAGAGCGGCCGCTCGGTTCCCGGTATAGCGGCAAGCCACAGTCCGACGGGGCCGGCGCCCCATCGGACGTCGGGAAAACCCGTTCAACTTTTGGCGGTCACGTAGCTGCCGGGGGCGGCCTCGATCACGCCGATGCGCTCGCCCGGCTCGCGCGGAACCGTCCAGCCGCCGGAATGCTTGGCCAGCCAGTCGGCCCAGTGGGGCCACCACGACCCCGGATGCTCGCGGGCCATGCCCGTCCATTCCTCCAGCGTGTCTGCCGCAGCCTTGGGCGCCGTCCAGTACTGGTACTTGATCTTGTCGGGCGGGTTGACGACGCCAGCGATGTGCCCCGACCCTGCCAGCACGAACTCGACCGGACCCGCGAACAGCCGCGATCCAATAAATACCGACTGCGCAGGCGCGATGTGATCTTCCTTGGTGGCGAGTTCGTAAATCGGCAGCTTGACTTTCCCGAGGTTGAGCCGAGCGCCTGACATTGTCATTTCGCCCTTGGCCAGTTTGTTCTCGTGGTAGAACTGCCTGAGATAGAACGAGTGATTGGCCGCCGCCATCCGCGTCGAGTCCTGATTCCAATACAACAGGTCGAACGGGAACGGCTTTTTGCCGAGCATGTAATTGTTGACGATGTAGGGCCAGATCAGGTCGCGTGGTCTCAGCATGTTGAACACGTTGGCCATGCGCGATCCGTCCAGATAGCCGCGCTCGGCCATCATTTCCTCGAGACTCGCGAGTTGCGCGTCGTCGATGAAGTGCAGAAGATCGCCGGCCTTCGAGAAGTCGACCTGCGTCGTCAAAAATGTGGCCGAAACGAAGGGATCCTCGCCGCGGGCGGCGAGGTAGGCCAGGGTGGTCGCCAGAAGGGTGCCGCCGACACAATAGCCGAGCACGTTGCACTTCGGCACGTTCGTTTCCCGGCGCACGGCATCAACCGCCTGCATCAGGCCTTCCTTCATGTAGTCTTCGAAGGTCTTGTGCGAGAGCCGCTCGTCAGGGTTGACCCACGATACAAGGAACGTCGTGAAGCCCTGGTCGACCACATACTTGACGAAGCTCTTCGCTGGCGTCAGGTCCAGGATATAGTATTTGTTGATCCAAGGTGGAATCACCATGATCGGCACTTCGCGGACCTTGTCGGTCGTAGGCGAGTATTGAATCAACTGAAGGATATCGTTCTGGTAGATGACCTTGCCTGGCGTCATCGCCAGATTGCGGCCCACCTCGAACGCCGTCGTGTCGGTCTGGGTGACCTTGAGCATGTCCCCCGATCGGTTCATGTCGGCGGTCAGATTGGCCATGCCCTGGACTAGGTTCGCGCCGTTGCTGGCGAGGGTCTCACGCACCACTTCAGGGTTCAGCATCGGGAAATTGGTCGGGGAGAATGCACTCCCCATCTGGCGGAAGTAGAATTCAGCGCGCTGCCGCGTGCGCTCGTCGATCCCGTCGGTTTGGTCGAGGACGTTGTCGGCCCATTGGGTGGTGACGAGGTAGGACTGCTTCCAGAAGTCGAAGTAGGGATTGCTCGACCACTCGGGGTCCTTGAAGCGGTTGTCGCCGGTTTCCGGGACCGCGACCGGTGCGACGTTCTCGCCCAGCATGCGTCGCACGGAGTTGTTCCAGATCTCCATATAGGACTGCATCAGTTGCGACTGCGCCTCGGCGGCCTTCATGGGATCGGTCATCCAGACGCGCTGGACTTCGCTGATGGCGTTTGCGGCCTCCCCCATGTCGCCCGATCCGGACCAGGTGCCGCCCTTATTTTCCGAACGTGCCAGGTAGTCGGCCATCGCGCGGCCACCTTCCTCGACAAGTTTCAGCATGTTGCGGGTGAACAACTCCGGGTCGCCGATACGGAAAGAGGTCACATCGGGGGCTCCTGATGCGGACGCTGGCGGCGCGGCGGGCGGAGGGGAGGATTTTTGCATGTGCGAAGTGATCTGTTCCTGACAGGAGAACGATACCTCCGCCCCGATGTGCGACATACTATCGAGGCGGATCAACAAGATCGGCGAACTTCAAGTATAATACAGGCATCGGGATTCGCCGCTGCTATTGAGCATGTGCAGCAATGCGGGTCAAATGCAACATCCGGATGAGGCGGACGGTCCTTCGATGATCAGTGAACGTGGTCAATTCTGGCGTGTCAGGTCTTGCAACAACGCACTGAGAGCGGGGCTGGTCCTTGCTGCGGTCGCGGGCCTGGCTGGGTGTAGCCAGTCGACAATCTCTTTGCCCGATCCGGCCTCCATGCCTTCGCGAGCTTCGGTCGCATCTGATCGTGCGCGGCATACCAGCGCGATCCAGGACATCGAAAGCCGCGGCAATAGCCGCGAGGGCGAAGCGTTGAAGCAGATCGGGGCCACGCGCTGACCCGACATCAGAGCGACGCGGATAGGACGTGGTCCAACGGCCAAAGTTTGACGCAGGCGCATCCCAAAGGATTTTCGCACGCGGTCATCAGGCCCTGGACGCAGCCCGTACCGGCGCGTAAACACGAGCGTGTTGAAGAATTCGGGTTGGCAGCTCGGTGTGAGCAGCGTCTGACCGAGTGCCCCGCCGTGAAGCCGCCTGATCCAACCGGCCGAACGTTCGACACGCGACCCGCCGCAAGAGCTATATCACTGCCCACGCCAAAGCATCGAGAGATTGATCGTGATCGAGGAATTCCACCGCATCAAGCGTTTGCCACTTTACGTTTTCGCCGAAGTCAACCGGTTGAAGGCGGGCGCGCGCGCGCGCGGGGCGGATATCATCGATCTCGGCATGGGTAACCCGGATCTGCCGACGCCGCAGCATATCGTCGACAAGATGGTCGAGACGGTGGCCAAGCCGCGCACTCACCGCTATTCAGCGTCGAAGGGCATACCCGGCCTGCGCCGCGCCCAGGCCGCCTACTACGACCGGCGGTTTGGCGTGAAGCTCAACCCGGAAACGCAAGTCGTTGCCACGCTGGGTTCGAAAGAAGGCTTCGCCAACATGGCGCAAGCGATCACCGCGCCTGGCGATGTCATCTTGGTGCCGAACCCGACCTACCCCATCCACGAGTTCGGCTTTATCATTTCGGGAGCAGCCATGCGGCATCTCCCGGCTGGCAACGGCGATGAGTTCCTGCGCGCGGTCGAGCGGGCCGTGAAACACTCGATACCCAAACCGTTGGCGCTCGTGCTGAGTTATCCATCGAACCCGACCGCCATGACCGCGTCGATCGAGTTCTACACCGCAGCCGTCGACTTGGCTAAGCGCCTGGGGTTGATCATCCTGTCGGATATCGCCTACGCGGAGATCTATTTCGACGACAACCCACCGCCGTCGATCCTCCAGGTTCCCGGCGCCATCGACGTCGCCGTCGAGTTCACCTCGCTGTCGAAGACCTACAACATGCCGGGCTGGCGTATGGGATTTGCCGTTGGCAACGAACGGCTGATAGGTGCGCTCGCACGCGTCAAATCCTATCTCGACTATGGTGCGTTCACACCGATCCAGGTGGCGGCATCCGCGGCGCTTAACGGCCCACAGGACTGCGTCGAGGAAATCCGCCAGACCTACAAGCGTCGGCGTGACATCCTGGTCGAGAGTTTCGGTCGCGCCGGCTGGGATATTCCCCCGCCGCCTGCCACCATGTTCGCCTGGGCGCCGATCCCCGAGCCTTACCGGCATCTGGGCTCTGTGGAATTCTCCAAGCTGTTGATCGAGAAAGCGGATATCGCCGTGTCGCCGGGGCTCGGTTTTGGCGAATACGGTGAAGGGTTCGTCCGCATCGCCTTGGTCGAGAACGAGCACCGCATTCGGCAGGCCGCGCGCAGCCTCAAGAAGTTCTTTTCGCAAGGAACCGAAACGTTGCATAACGTCATTTCGCATCCCGCCATCAAAGCCAGCCGCTAGCTCATCCCCCATGAAAGTGCCCTTGCAACTCGGCATCGCCGGCCTCGGCACTGTCGGAGTCGGTCTCCTGCAGTTTCTTGAAATGCACGGTGGACGCATCGCCGAGGCGACCGGCCGTGAGGTCCGCGTCGCCGGCGTCTCCGCGCGCTCACGGAGAACGGCCCGCGGCGTCGCGATCGACGGATACGCTTGGTTCGACGATCCGGTGAAACTCGCGACCGATCCGTCGATCGACGTCTTTGTCGAATTGATCGGTGGTGACGAGGGCGTGCCACGGCTTGCGGTCGAAGCCGCGCTCCACGCCGGAAAGCATGTCGTTACGGCCAACAAGGCGCTGCTCGCCAGGCACGGCGTTGAACTCGCGCGGTTGGCCGAAAAGCAGGGTGTGGCGCTCAACTTCGAGGCAGCGGTGGCCGGTGGCATTCCGGTTATCAAGGCGTTGCGCGAGGCGCTGGTCGCCAACGAGGTGCGCCGCGTCTACGGCATCCTCAACGGCACCTGCAACTACATCCTCACCAAAATGCAGAGCGAGGCGCTGGCCTTCGCCGAGGTGCTGAAGGATGCGCAGGCGAAGGGCTACGCCGAGGCCGACCCCACGTTCGACATCGGCGGTTTCGACACCGCCCATAAGCTCGCGATCCTGACCAGCCTGGCCTTCGGTACCCGGGTCGCCCTCGACGAGATCCACGTCGAAGGCATCGAATCGATCTCCGCTGCCGACATCGAGGCCGCCGATGCGCTCGGCTACCGCATCAAGCTTCTCGGTGTGGCCGTGAAGACAGAGAGTGGCATCGAGGCCCGCGTTGGCCCGGCTTTGGTGCCAAAGCACTCGGCCATCGCTGAGGTTTCTGGCGTCACCAATTGCGTGGCGATTGATGGCGATTTTTCTGGCAATCTGCTGCTCGTCGGCCCCGGCGCCGGGGCCAAGCCCACGGCATCCGCAGTCGCCAGTGACATCGTCGACATTGCGCGCGGCATCGTGCTGCCGCCGTTTGTCACGCCCACCGCTAAGCTGCGCCCCCACAAGCGCGCCAGGATCAACGCCCATCAGGGCGCCTACTACGTGCGGCTCGCGGTTCACGACCGGCCGGGCGCCATGGCGGCCATCGCCAAACGCATGGGCGACCGCGAGGTCAGTCTCGAAAGCATTGTGCAGCGCCGGCCACGGTCGGCCTTGCCGGGCATCGATGCGCGTCCCGCTCCGGGCACTGCCGCGTCGGTGGTGCTCATCACTCACGAGACGACGGAGGACGCGATCCGCAAGGCTCTCGACGCGATCAACGCTGATGGCAAGGTTACTGAGCGCCCGCAGTCGATCCGGATCGAAAAACTTTAGCCAACAGGTGCTACCTCGAATTTCTAGAATAGCAGCGGACCGGGCTTGGAGGGGTGTGATGGGCATTGAAATTGGCAGCGGCAAGAACGGCCTTGAGCGAGTGCTGGTCCTGGAAGTGGCTCGCGTCACCGAGGCCGCCGCCATCGCGGCCGCCCGGCTGCGCGGGCGCGGCAATGAGAAGGCTGCCGACAAGGCTGCAGTCGATGCTATGCGCCGCGAGCTCGCCAAGCTTCAGATCCGTGGCACTGTCGTCATTGGCGAAGGTGAGATGGACGAGGCGCCGATGCTCTACATCGGAGAGAAGGTTGGCTCGGGTGAGGGACCGGAAGTCGATATCGCCGTAGATCCGCTCGAAGGCACCACGATTTGCGCCAAATCGATGCCGAACTCGCTCGCGGTTCTGGCCATTTCCGAGCGCGGCGGGCTGCTGCACGCTCCCGACATGTACATGAACAAAATAGCGATCGGCCCGGGCTATGCCGAGGGTGTTGTCGATCTTGACGCATCCCCTGCCGACAATCTCCAGGCGCTTGCCAAGGCGAAGGGCGTGCCGATCAATGAAATCATGGCCTGTATTCTCGACCGGCCGCGCCACGCCGAGTTGATCAAGGCCGTCCGCGATTGCGGTGCAGCCGTGCAGCTGATCCCCGATGGCGACATCGCCGGAGTCATCTGGACCACCGATCCAGACGAGACTGGCATCGACATTTACATGGGTTCGGGTGGGGCGCCCGAGGGCGTGCTGGCGGCGGCAGCACTGCGGTGCATCGGTGGCCAGATCCAGGGGCGGCTAATCCCCTCCAATGACGTCGAGCGCGAGCGTGCCCAGAAGATGGGGATCACCGACGTCAACCGGAAATTCCGGATCCAGGACATGGCGTCCGCCGACGTTATCTTCTCGGCGACCGGCGTAACCGACGGCTCCCTGCTCGATGGCGTGCATTTCCGCGGCGGCTTTGCCGAGACCGAGACCGTCGTGATGCGGTCGAAGACTGGCACCGTTCGCCGCATCAAGACCAACTTCCGCAACATCGGGGCGCGGTTCATCGGCTGATGCGGCCGGATTGACCGGCGCGTGTCGCGATAAGCGCGACACCAAGCCGATGATGGTGCACGTGACCCTCATGTCGCGGCGCGACCGAACCTGGTCGCGGCCATGATTTCATTTGGGCGCGACGGCCCAAGAGTGGTGCGTCACGAACGCTTGGTCCCCAGCTGCTGCGAGGTGGCATGCCAAGCGTGAGTAACAAGAGCAACACTCGAACCATAGAGTTGCTCGTGTTCCTCATGTCTCCGGCACTTGGTCGAACAGGTAATGCGCGGAGGACCAAGTGTCGGAGACGGGCCACGAGACCGCAAACTGCGCGAAGTTCGCGGCGATCCACGCAAGGCACCCCCACTTGTGACGCCGGAAGCTTAACTTAACCCCATGATTTCAAGGCGGCTTCGCAGCTTTCCCGGGTGCCCAGCGCCATCATCTGGCCTATGTTCGGGCGCTGGTTGCCGACTAGGTATTGCGTAGGGGACACTGATGAACCGATCGATAGTCGTCGTGGCGGCGGGGATGCTGTCTTTGTGCGCCGTCGCCTCGTTTGGTCCACCTTCAACGCCAGCATCCGCCGGGGAGACGGGTGTTGCCGACGCCCTCACGACGGAGCCGGCCGCCCTGGATTGGGGCTTTCTCGATCCCCGGCGGGTCTCGCAGATCGAACTTCCCGAACGCGCGAGCGCGGCGACGGCTCCACTCACCATCGAGTTCGCGGCGCAACGGGCGCTTGTCCGCAACGCGGAGGCCGATGTTTTCGCCGCCGCCGAGGTTCGTCGCCGGGCCGAGGAATTGAGCCGCAAATTCGTCACCGACCATGGCCTTATTGCGGATCCACCGCCTCTTCGCGTGTCTCCGCTCGTTGAGGCGGCTTCATCGCCGCAAGTGCGTGCGGCCGGTGGGTCGACGGCACAGTTTCCCTCGTCTCATAGCGAGCCAAGCTCCGAGCCGAAAACGCCCCTCAGTCCAGAACAGGTGCCAAGTTCGGTCGACGGGCCCGCAGCCGTGGTCCCGCCGCCTGGATTGGTGGACGAGCCGGTTCCGGCCGCCCCCGATCTCTTGACGCTCGCAAGGCGACAGGTCGCCGAGGCCGAGGCTCGGGCACTGTCCGAGCGAGCGGCACGTTTGGCCGCCGAACGGGATAGCCAGCAGACAATCGAGCGGGCCGCCGCTGCCATGGCCAAGGCACAGGCTGAGGCTCGGGCCGCAAGCCGCCGCGCGGTCGAAGCTGAGGCGCGGGCGTTAAAGGCCAGCGCTGCCGCCAAGCAAGGGCGGGTTAACACCACGAACTTTGCGGCTACGATCGGCAAGGAGAAAGTGGCCGCCGGTGCTGCGGCCTCGGCTGCGGTTGCGGTGCCAGCCCAGACCAGGGTCAACGCCCCAACCGGTCCGTCGCCTCCCGGCGCGGGCCCTGCAAGCGGACGCGTGGCTGCGGCCAAGCCGCCTGGCGGTTTTCTCAGTGCGGGCGGTATCGTCACTTCGCCCCCGCCACCGACGTTCTCCCTAGGCGCCATGCTTGGCCTGCAGAAGTAGTTCTGACGGGTGCGGGGGACGCGGCGCACGGGCATCGAGCGTGTGATCGACTGATCCGAACGCGGAGCGCCGGGAATGGCCCGGTGGCCGGTTTCGCCACACCGCCCCGCCGTCAAGTCGCGGCGTGAAGGCGCGCGAAGCCAGCTTCGAGGTCGGACTTCAGCTCCTCGATGCTTTCGAGACCAATGTGGAACCGCAGTGTCGGCCCGGCCGGGTTCCAGGCGGTTGCCGTGCGGTATGGCTTTGCATCGAACGGGATTACGAGGCTTTCGTAGCCACCCCAGGAAAACCCCATCCCGAACAGTGCGAGCCCATCGAGCATGGCTGCAACGGCCGTTTTCGGTACTGGGTTCAGGACCACAGAGAAAAGTCCACTGGCGCCCGAAAAATCCCGCGCGAATATTGCGTGGCCGGGATGGCTCGGAAGTGCCGGATGCAGGACCGCGGCGACTTCAGGTCGGGCTTCCAGCCAGCGCGCCATTTCGAGGGCTTGCCGGTTATGCCGTTCCAATCGCACGTCGAGGGTTCTGAGCCCTCGTAGTCCGAGGAAGGTTTCTTCTGAGCCAGGACACACGCCGAGCGCTTCCTTGGCGCGTTCCAGATGCCGCGCCGCTCGGGTGTTGGCGGTCACGGTTCCAAGCATGGCGTCGGCATGTCCCACGATGTACTTGGTCGCGGCCTGGATCGTGACGTCGACCCCATGGTCGAGTGGACGGAAATAGAGCGGCGTAGCCCAGGTGTTGTCCATGAGCAGCCACAGTCCTCGATCGCGCGTAACGGCGGCGATGGCCGGAATATCCTGCATTTCAAAGGTCTGCGATCCCGGGCTCTCGGTCAGCACCAGCCGCGTGTTCGGCCGGACCAGGTCAGCGATCCTGGCCCCGACCAACGGATCATAGTAAGTGGTCTCCACGCCGAGGCGCTTGAGCAGGGTTTCGCAGAACCGGCGCGTCGGCTGATAGACACTGTCGGTCACCAGAACATGATCGCCGGTCTCGACGAAGGCGAGTATGGCAAGGGTGATCGCCTCAAGACCGGACGACGTCAGCACTGTCACAGCTCCGCCGTCGAGCGATCGCAACGCGTCCTCGAGGGCCGCGACCGTTGGCGTTCCGTGTCGGCCATAGGTGAAGGGCTGGTGCCGGCCTTCGAGCGCTGCGACCGTGGGAAACAGCACGGTTGATCCGCGATAGACCGGCGTGTTGACGAAGCCGTGGTTCTGGGCGGGTTTTCGCCCTGCGTGAATCACGGTCGTGGCTGGCTTGCGGGCCTTGAAAGGGGTGTCTTCACGATTGGTCATGTCGGTCTCTCAAATTTTGCGGCGCTCTTCCTTGCCGCGTTCTGCCACGCGGCGCCATGATTGCGTCGGTGCCGAGCGGTGCAAACCCCGTGGTCGATCCCGTGTGGCAAGCTCCGGGGTCAGGTTGGTGTCCGTGCGGATCAATGAATGGTCCAGGTGCGAATATCCAGACGGCGGCGGTTTTGCTGGCGGGGAAGCTCAAGTCCGTCATCAGGACAATTGTACACGGCCGTTCAATAGGCAAATTCAATGACGCGATGGACGCTGTGTGATCGTGGGTCCGCGCGCGACCATTTCGGTCATGATAGAGTTCTGCAGTCGTGACGATCGGGGGGATCGATGGACTTGACCGGATGGCCAGCCGTTGCGGTGCTTTCGTCTCCGTTTGCCATATTGATACTGGTTATTCTGGCGTCGTTTCGGCCAAGGTGGCAGCGGCGTGGTCCGGCGCTGACCCGGTCAGCGGAAATGGCAACGGGAAGGTATGGAACGGCCATTCCCGCGGGCGCGGCGCCTGGCGGCGTGCCGCTGAGGGGTATCATCCCTCCCGCGCCTCCGTCTGTCCGCCCTCGCGACGAACTCCTGATTGCGCTCGATCGCGCCGAGGCCGCCGCCGACGAGCGGGCACTGGCTACCCTCTACCTGGCGCGCGGGCGTCAGGCCCTCACCACCGGCGATACTGCTGAGGCCGGCGACAAAATCCGGCGGTCGATCCGGATCTCGTCGCGGCTCGGGCTCAAGGACGTGCACGCAGCTGCTCGAATCGAGCTCGGTGATATGGCGCACGCGAGCGGCGACCTGACGACAGCTTGTGAGCACTGGCAGATAGCACGCGGCTTGTTCTTCGACATGCAGAAGGTGGAGGCACTGCAGTCGGTCGAAGCGCGAATGCAGCAGAACGGCTGTCCGACCGACTGGGTGCTCAACGATTTCTGAGGGATGGTCCGTCCATCGGGTCGTGAGAAGCTCGGGCTGGGCTACTGCTGCACGATCTCGACTTCGACGTTGTCGCCGTTCTGAATGGAGAAGTCGCGGCGGAAGCTGCGGCCCGAGGACTTGGCGATTGCCGAGTAGTTTCCGGGCGCAAGGTGATGCGTCGGCAACGCGCCAACGGACAGCTTGACCAGTTCGCCTTGCAGCGTCTGGATCGTCCACTGGGTGTCGGCGAGCGCCTCTCCTCCGGCGCGTGTCACCAGCTTGAAGGCGACTTTCGCTGCGGAATGCGCGACGGTGGCCTCGGTTAGCTTGCCGGCCTCCACATTGACGTCCGCGCGAATGATCGCATTGGCATCCCCATAGGTCGAGACGATCTGGTAGAGACCGGCATTGAGGCGGATGATCAGACCCGGCTTTGCATTCGCCATGATCGCCCAGCGGTTGCTCTGCTGGTCGCGCTCGTCGGTGAAGATGCTGTACGTCACCGCTCCGGATGGCGCGGGCTGCGTGCCTAGAAGCGCTGTAACTCGCAGACCCCCGGCATTCAAAATGAACTGCTCTGTTACCGGTGCGCCGCCCTTGATGCTGATTTTCCGCGTCAGGTGTGCCCGTCCATAGGAGGCGTTCACCACGTAGTCGCCGGGCGGCAATTTCAGCGTTGGCGACGGGTCGCGTAGGGTGCTCAGGATCTTGAGTTTACCAGCCCGCGGCGGCTTCTCCTCGAACACCCGCCAGACAATGCCCTTGTCGATCTTGTGGCCGTCGGCTGTCAGAAAGGCCAAGAGCTTCAGGTTGGCGCTGGCTGCCAAATCGTCACCTGCGGCCCGCGGTACGACCGTGGTATTGCTGCCTGCTGCGGCGTCGGACGGTTCCGGCGCAACCGGTGGCGCGGGAACATTGGTCGCAAGCGGGACGGCATTCTGCGTCGGTGCCGGGGGGCGGCCGGCAGCGGGCGGCGCCTGTTGGGAAAATGCCGCCGACGATGCGACAGAAGCGGCTAACCAGCAGCCTGTCAGCATCGCCGCAGCGGCGCAGCAAAATGAAGAGAGTCGTCTGATGTGAGGGCTTTGGGGCGGCATCGGTTCTCATCGGCTTAGGTTGCGTGCCTGCTTATTTCAACTCAACGGTAATCGTGGTCTGCTCCCCTGATTTCACGTCGAACGAACGTTCCAGCCTCCGGTCACGCACGTCCACGCGCGCCTTGTACCGGCCCGGCGCCAGAATCATCTTGGCCTCGGATTGTGTCGTCCGCCAGACGATCCGTTCGTCACTGTCGCGAACCTCCCAAAGCTGATCCGTGACCGATGTCTGATTGTCCCGTAACTTCAGTGTTATCTGGCCACCGTCGAGCGCGACGCTCACGTGCTGCGGATCCGATGTCCTGATGTTGATCGTCCGGTCCGCGCGCACATTCTGCGAGCCGAGCCGTGACTCCAGCCGGTAGCGGCCAGCGGGCAACAGAAACACCGGATTGGGAGCCGTGCTGCGTGCCGCTTCACTCTGATCGCCGTCCAGCCGGAAAGCTTGGCTCAAGATGGCCATCGGTGCGGCCGCGATCTTGTTGTCGATCTTCGTCGTCAACTCGACACGTGCCAGCCCGAGTGCAATCGTTCGCTTGACGATGTCGCCCGCTCCGACCGCGACGCGCTGACGGACGAGAGCAGATCCGTGCCGTGCCGTGACGTAGTAGGTTCCCGCTGGCAAGACGAATTCGGGGCGCGGCGCTGCCGAACGACTGACCTCGCGGCGGCCACTCGGAGCATCGGTGTCGTCCTCTGAGACGATGATCACGGCATTCTCGATTGCCGGTCCGTCGTCGGCGAGCGCGACGGTCACCTCGAGGCGGCCGCTGCCCAAAACGAATTCGACGGGTGTGCGGCTGCCGGGTGCGAGTGTCGCCGTTTCCTCCTTGACGACGTGCCCGACCTCCGCGCGCACGGTGTAAGTCCCTGCCGGCAAGACGATGTCGGTTCCTCCGCTGCGCCCGATCCAGAGCGTGCGCGATGGTGCCGCTCCGGACGCGGGATTTGCTTCACGCACGGAGTAAGTGGTGCCCTCCATCATGCCGCTGGTCTTGAAGGCGCGTGCCGAGGGTGTGATCACGCCTGCGTCGAGCACCAAGCGCACTGTGCTGCCGACCTTGGCGCCGACTTCAACCGTTTGCCGCGCCGATGCGAGCCCGAGCTGTGCTTCTACGACATAGGTTCCGCTCGCGAGCGGCTCGACGAGCTGGGCGGAATTGGTTTCGAGCAGAGGCGGCTCCTTACCGTCGGCTTTGAATACCCGCCAACGCACGGGCACGGTCACCGGGGGGCCACCAGCGCCGAGTGAAGCAAACACGGCGAGCCCCGGCACGCTCGGCGCAGGGCTCGGAAGAGGTGCGGGTAGCGCAGCCGGGGCGGTGCTCTGAAGCGGCTTCACAGGCTTGGTGGTGCCCCCACCAGTATCCAGGTTGGCGAGTTTGACGGCCTCGGCCACCGCAGCATCGAGTTTGCTGAGATCGTCGGGTTCAAAGGCTCGGCCGCCCGTCGCGGCGGCAACGCACGACGTCTTTTTCCAATCCTCTTCGTCGAGTGCGATGGCGATGGTATGGATGGCCAGCCCGGGTTGAGACCTTGCGATTTCGGTGGCCGCTGCGCAGGCATCCTGCTGGCAGTTGTCGGGTCCGTCGTGGATCAGGACAATGCTGGCGTCGCGGCGCCCGGCCAGTGACTTGGCAGCCTCACGGATGGCTACCACCAGGGGGCCCTTGCCCTTGGGATTGAGCTTCTCGAGCGGTGACATGACGCGCTCGATGTCCCGGCCTTCGGGCGGCACAATCAATTCGACATCGCTGCAGTCGCCCTTGCGCCGATGGCCGAACGACATCAGGCCGACGTTGGCGTCGGGGGACAGTTGCGGAAGGCTGCGGCGAAGCGCCTCGCGCACGGCATAGAATTTCGGACCTTTGTCGCCCTCGAGTTTGCCCCACATAGAGCCCGATCCGTCGAACACCACGAGCACGCTCGGCCCGGGCCCAGGGCGTGGCGCCTCGGCGGCGCCGACCGGCTTTCCAGTCGGCAGGCAGAGCGATACGCAGACGGCCGTCACGAACACGACTGCTGCAATACACTGGCGGTTGTTCATCAACGGTGCTCGATCTTGATCTGATTTACCAACATTGTACCAGAGAGCGATTTCCATTAGCGAGAGGGTCCGAAGCCGATGGGAGAGAGTATCGTCGCATGATCAACCCAATGATCGAGCTGTTGTCGCGCCGCCGTTCGGCGAAACCCCATATGCTGGCTATGCCGGGTCCAGGCGCTGCCGAACTCGAACAGATCCTGACGCTCGCCGCCCGCGTCCCCGATCACAAGAAACTTGTGCCCTGGCGCTTCATCGTTATCGAGGGCGACGCCCGCGCCCGTCTCGGCGATGTCATTGCCGGCGCCTGCATGGCCGAGGAAAGCGAGCCGCCGTCGGATGTCCGCATTGAGAACGAGCGCAAACGGCTGATGCGATCACCCGTCGTCGTGTGCGTGGTCTCCCGCGTGGTCCCCAGTAGCGGGGCGCCGGAGTGGGAGCAAGTGCTGTCTGCCGGTGCCGCCTGCTTCAATATGTGCATCGCGGCGAATGCGCTGGGATTCGGAACCTGTTGGATTACCGAGTGGATCGCGTATAGCCCTCGCGTCAAAGCCGCCTTGAAACTGGCGGAAAACGAACGTATCGCGGGCTTTGTGTACATCGGTACGGCGAGCGAGACACAGGCTGACCGTGACCGTCCCGCGCTAGCCGAGATCGTAACCCGGTACTGACGGGAGGATCGTCAAAATCGGAATTGTTCGGCTAGAATACGTTCGTCCAGGCTGTGGCCTGGATCAAACATCATGAAAAGGTCGACGCTACGCGCTTCCTCGATCTCTACTCGAACGACGTGCCGCGTCTCGGCATGATCGGCGACCGCGCTTACCGGACGCTTGTCGGGCTCGTGGACCGTGATGGAGATGTGCGCGCGGTTTGGCAATAACGCCCCGCGCCATCGTCTTGGCCTGAACGGGCTGATCGGCGTCAATGCAAGCAGAGGCGTGTTGATCGGCAATATGGGCCCGTAGGCTGAAAGATTGTAGGCTGTTGAACCGGCCGGTGTCGCCACAAGCACGCCATCGCAGATCAACTCTTCGAGCCGCACCTTGCCGTCGACCGTGACCTGCAGCTTGGCCGCCTGATAGGCCTCTCGAAACAGCGACACCTCGTTGATCGCCAGTGCTTTATGAGCCTTGCCGGCCGCATCGTAGGCGACCATAGACAAGGGACGAATGCGGCTGATCTCTGCCGCGTTCAGCCGTTCCCGCAGGCTTTCCTCGGCGTATTCGTTCATCAGGAAGCCGACCGAGCCACGGTTCATACCGTAGATTGGGATGCCGTCGTTCATGAAGCGATGCAGCGTTTGCAACATGAAACCGTCGCCGCCGAGCGCCACAATCGCTGACGCTTTCCGCGGGTCGACGCCTTCGTATTGGGCGCTGAGCTTGGCAAGCGCCTGCTGGGCCTCGGGCACATCGCTGGCAACGAATGCGATTCTTTCGATGGCCGGTTTTGGTTTTGGCATCTTGGTCTTCAAGCTGGGGCCACCCGGTGCGAACAAGATTCAGTCAGTGATGGAGGCTGGCGCAAGTGTCCGATTTGAACAAGCCCGATTTCGGGGCCGGCAATAGTCATACAGCCGATCCGAGTGCGTACATGCTGGTCTACGCCACGTTTCCATCGCTGGCTTCGGCCGAATCGGCGGGCGGCGCGCTCGTCGATAGCGCTTTGGCTGCCTGCGTCAATATTCTGCCCGGCATGGTTGCGATCTACCGGTGGCAGGGGAAGTTGCATCGGGATCAGGAGGTGGTCATGATCGTCAAGACCCGGGCGGCTCTCGTGGATGCCGTGATCGCTGAGACGTTGTCGGCTCATCCTTACGATAACCCCGCCATCTTGGCGGTGCCGGTTGTCGCTGGCGCGAGCGCTTACTTGAATTGGATCTTAGCGCAGACCGCGGTGCCATCCCGCCGCGAGGATGGCTCCGGCTCAAGCACAAGCAAGATAGGGCAATGATCGTCGGACCTGCGCCGGTGCTTCAGGCGCAATGTTCCGCGTCACCTTAAGTGGCGGTGTTCTTGACGCGGCCAGTGGTGTCAATTGATCGCCCGGAGGGGGTTGTGGAACACTTCGTAGGGCGATAGACGGATCCGCGCGGACTTCGGCGGCCTTGCAGGCTTCGGCGCGTAGACAGCTCCGACATAGTACGGCGGGACATTGCGCTGCGGCCTGGGCGCCGACAGCCGAGCGGCCGCCCGCTTCGGGACCGCTGCGGGCACTGTCGATGAATTCAAGTTGCTCACGGAAGAGCTCCCGTCGCCGTTGTCGGTGCCTCCATTATCGGTTCCATATCGCGCGCCTGGAACACGAGCCGCTGAATTGACAGGACCGGATGCCGGCGCTTCATTCACCGGTGAAGCAGTGGAGGCGGCCGCGCTGACGATCGACGCGCCGCCAGCGACGGCGACGGGTCCTCCAACTGCCATTCGGCCAGGCAGCGGCTCGACAGGCTGTTCCGGCGACTGCACGGCTCCGGCTCTCGCCTCGGCAGTTGCCGCTGATTTCGTGACGGTAGTCGTTGCGACAGCGATTGGCGCCGCTTGCGCGGCCGCCGTCGTGGTGGTGTGCCACGTGCCGGGCGCAGCTGAAGATTTTTCCGGTTGGCGATCAGTCTTCGTCGTCGCGCCGGCGACGCCTGGATGTTCCACCAACCCCGCGTTGGCTGCGACGGTTTGCTCGGACTTCTTGCGGCTCGGTCTGGCAGTCTCGGACTTTGCCAGCTCGGTCTTCCGAGCGTCCGATATCCCGATGGTCGCGCCCGGCTGATCAGTGGCCACCGGATCCGCAGATCGCTTCACGCGATCCGTCTTGGCAGTTTCCGCGCGGGCTGCCTTTCTCGCGGCCTGCGCGATGATCGCGTTCGGAATGCAGCGCCCGTCGGCACCCAAGCCCTGGTCCGCAGGGCACTTGGTGCCGCATGCCTGGCTAGCGTGACCCTGCACCAGCGTCAGCAGAATGTAGTCCGGATCTTCCACCGGCAGCGTGGCGTTGACCCTGTCCGTGAATGACTTCATGGCCCGTCTGGTCGCGGCGTTCCACGATCCGCTGATATCGCCGTCGTAACAGCCCACACGCTTTAGTTCTTTCTGCAACTTGTTCGTGAGCTCACGTCTCGCGTCGTCGTCGCCCGCCTTGGGCGAGGTGAGCGGCCGGACCGCGAATGAATTGTTGGCGTCGAGCGCTTTCTGCGTCGGCCTCGCGTCGGTGGAGACGGTGGCCGTCTGAGTTGGACGAGTGGGCGCATCTGGCGAAATCAGTGGAACGGACAGCGACGGTGGTCGCCCTTCGCTAGCGGATCGCGCTGGGGCCTGTCGCGCGTCGTTACCGGCTGTGATTCCAGTCGGCGAAGGCAAGGTGCCTGCGGTCGTCGCCGGTTCGGTTGGAGGCGCCTGGAACAAAGGTGCCTGCGGCGAGAATATACGCCGCTGCGGATCGATCACGACCAAAGCGCCAGAGGAAGTTGAGTTGGACGGGCCCTGAGACTGAGCCCCATGAGAAGCGGCGGGCGCCGCCAGCGCCGAGATGTCGCGGTACGCCTGCTCGCGTTCAGTCTGGGTTGGGAAATAGCCGTAAAGAACGGCCGCGCCACCCGCGAGAACAAACGTCAACCCGTTGAGGCCGCGCATGACCCAAACTCCTTACCAAAACTCAATTCAAACCAACCTTGTCAGCGTCGGCGGTCAAAACAGCCGGGTCTACGTTCCGCCGCGTGCGTGTCGCGTCGGCTGGTCTTGCCGCAGTTCCGGAACCCTGGTGGCGGCCGATCGCAACATTGACCGAAATCACCCTTTTTCAACCCTGCGTCGCGGGCCGTGAAGGCGCAGAAAACTGTCGTCCGCAGACCTAAAGTACGGGCAGAGACGATCTAATACGCCAAAACCGGCCGCAGCCCAATGGCCCCGAAATGAGGAACTTCTTCTACTTTAACGCGGCTACTCCTCGTTGCAAACCGAATATCTGGCACAAGAGTGTCGGCAAAGGCGCCGGAAGGCCAACGCGTCGCTAGTGTAGCGCATCTGACGTTTGGTCCCCACTCGGGGCTAGACTCGAAACCAAACGCCAGATGCAAAAGCTACACTAGAATCAAAGGTTTGCTCGTGTTCCTTAGGCGCCGACATTTGATCTGGAGCGCGTTGCAACGGGAATCAAATGTCGGCGCCGGAACACTAGCGGCAGCCAGCCCACTGCCGTCAGGCCCGGTGCCGCAGGCCCCCATCCCGAAGTTCCTTCTGCAGAACGTGCTGAGCCTGTACCGGGCGGCGATTTCAGAACCGGTCACGGCGATGGGCAGAATCCAGATCTGGTGGCTTGGTGCCAGGTCAACCGCTGCATACTGTGGAGAACTACAGCGGCCCTGGGGAACAGCTGTGGACAAATGAGGGAAATCCGAGGTCGGGCAGCCGTTGCAATTCCGCCACACGGAATGCCGGCGTGCTGTAGGGGTCCGCGAGAGGTCCGGCTACCGGCCTGATTCCCTTACTATTAAATAACGAATCGCGTAGCGTCGGCATCAGAGGGGTCTTGTTTTGCGTCAGTTACACGTGGCTTCGTTGCGACTGCCCAGTCTTTCCACAGAGTCGATCGAGCGGCGATCGAAGGTGTGCATAACGGCAGTCGGAACAGACTTCACTCACGAGGTTTGAAGTGCAGCTTTGAGGTGTGTCCGTCGGCGTCCATTGGGGATGGCGCCAACTGCTCAACGGGCAACGTCTCCATTGCTGGCATTTCGCGCCGTGTTTTGCGTGGAGGGAAGTGGCTTGAACCCTCGCAGGCCGTAAAACGACGTAGGCCGGCATTGTTTCGCGTTGAAACCGGCCCTTCCGCAATGGATGGAGAGGGCAATGAACCATGCTCTAGGCGTGCTTGGCGTGTTAGCCGCTGGCGTATTGCTGGCGGTGTCTGCCGCAATGAATTGGCAATTTGGTTATTCGTTGGGGCGCAGTGAGTTCGACGGGCAGATATATGGTGCGGCGAGTGCCGCGGCAGACTGCCTGAAGGCGCTCATTCCGTTCTTTTTCTTCGCTGCTATTCGCAACCGCATGTGGAGTCAGGCAGGCGCGGCGGCGGTGCTTGGGGTGGTGGTCACGGCCTATTCGTTGACCTCCGCGCTCGGACACGCGGCGCTCAACCGGATGGATACGTCCGGTGTTCGTACGGCCGGGGCGCTGTCTTATCAGGATGCCCGCGCCGATTTGAAGCGTGCGCAGGATCAGTTGGGATGGGTTCCCCAGCATCGCCCGGCGCAGGTTGTGCAGAGTGATATCGACAGTCTCAAGACTCAGCGGCCATGGGCGTGGACAAAAGGCTGCTCGGATGTCACCGGCAAACAAGGTCGGGATTTCTGTCAGCAGTTCCATGCGCTGTCGGCCGAGGTTGCTGCGGCCAGTCAAGCCCAGGCACTGGAGTTGCGAATAGCAGACATCCAGTCCAAGCTTGCGCAGTCCAAGCAAGGTCAGTCTGCTGGCGGTCATGCGTCAATTGAGGGTGATCCTCAGGCCGCTGTATTCGCGCGTCTCGTGACGCCCATCTTCCCGTCGATAACGACGGCGGATGTGCAGACTGCGTTGACAGTGTTCGTTGCGATTTTGCTGGAAGTCGGTTCCGGCTTCGGCATGTATGTCGCATTCAGTTCGTGGCGTCTCCACGACGTCCACGCGCCGGCCGCGCCCCGAATGGCGTCGGTCAGCACCGCAGCGGTTGCGGTGGCGGCTCCGAGTGTTCTCACTCCGGCCGTTGCGATAGCCAAGCCGCGTTCGAGCGCCAACGACAACGTGACAAAAGTCGCCGTCGCTGCCGCGCCGCAAAGACTGGTTGCTCCCGAAACGGATGTGGAGCGCTTCTACAAGGAAAGGATCGAAACCCAGGATGGTTCGAGTTTGACCGCGACCTCGCTCTACGAGGACTACTGTTCGTGGTGTGAGGTGCGTGAGAAGGAGCCACTGGCCCTGCCAACTTTTGGGCGTGAGTTTGGAGAGTTGGGCGTTCAGAAGGCGAAAGTTGCAGGTCGTGTCAGATACATCGGCATTGCACTCAGAACGTCACTGGAACGGCCGGAGGATAAGAAGCTGCCGGCCTTAAGCAGTCAGGCTGCCTGACAGGGGTTTCCACGAAAGGCCGCGAAAGCGGCCTTTCTCTTTTTAGTTGCGCGCGTACCAGACAAAGCACGCTCAAGGGCGGTACCTGCCGGTGCCGCCTTTTCGCGTTGGTGCCGGTCTCGGCATTGATTCGAGGTTGCCGGCGAGGGTTTGAAACGGGAGGTTAGGCTCGAATGCTCGGCCTGAGCGGTCGAGAACGAAGCTGAACCCCCGTTGTGGACCACAAGGCCGCGTGGGGAGGATGCTCGAAACGTAGGCGCGACCGTCTTGGCGGGCGCGGTTCAGAGGGCTGGCGTGGCAGGCTTATGGGTCACACCAAAGGAACCGCCCGTACTTCCATGGAATGAAAGTTTGTTGTGTGGACGGCTGAAAGAGGATGAATGCACACGAGCGGCATTTATCGCGGAGCCTGCCGCGCTGCCGCTATGACCCCGTTCCGACCTGTCGGCCAGTTCCCACCTGTCTGCCAGCTCCGCCCAACGCGGCAGTGCGGATAGCGCTCGCCGCGCACGGAACCCACAATCGGGATTCTAATTCTAAGGCGAAAAATTGACAATACAGTGGATAACTCACGGGCGGGGTTGGGTGTGCTCCTGAGGCCACATGGCTCCAAGATCACAGGTCGCGGCCGAAACGTTCATCCCGGATTTACCAGGGCTGATTGATGCTTGTTTTACAGCCAGCAAAGAAGCAGGGTTCCCGTTGAGGGACGGTTGCGTGCGTGCTGTCGTGATGAGCCTGCGGGGTCGCCTATGAAGATTTGGAAGATCGTTGGTTTCGGTGCCGCGCTGGCCTTTGCCAGCAGTGGCGCCGTTGCATTCCAGGAACAGAAGTCTGGCGCAGCGGCCGCACCCGTCGCCGCAGACGCCCAGGTTGGTTCACAGACTGCGCCCTCTAAGGATCTGGGGCTTGCAGCAGACACCGCCGGACCGAAGTCGAGCACGGGCACGGAAGTGCGCATCCCGGGTCTCGGCCGGCTCGGAGTGCTACCCAAGATGGACTTCGGCCTTGAGTTGCTGTACGGCGCCGCCGATCAAGCCAAGCAGCCGGAGCCGCCGCGCGGTACGGCGCCGGGTGAAGACGACCTGACGATCCGCGGTACGGTCAAGCACCGCTGGTGAACAACAGTCACCGGTCGGGTCGGGTGAGGGGGAGCGCGCGCGCTCCCTTTTGTTTTCGAGGTCTGAGGTGCCTTGCGGGCGCGTGCCATCGGGCGTTCTGACGCGTGTTTGATTTCACTTTGCCGCCGATTTCGGCTGAAACGGGTCGACGGCGGGCGAGCCGGGGTGCAACTCGAGCGGGGCGAAGCTCCAAAGTGACCGGTGACAAGAATGGACATTGACGTGTTGCGGCTCGACGGGCCGGTGCTGGTGTTCGGCGGACCCTACGGCAATCTCCAGGCCACCGAGGCTGTTCTGGCGGAAGGTTTGCGTCTCGGCATCCCGCCTGAGCGGACGATCTGTACCGGCGACCTGGTGGCCTACTGCGGCGATCCGGTCGCCACCATCGATCTGGTGCGGAACTCCGGCATCCACGTTGTCATGGGCAATTGCGATGAGCAGATCGGTGCGGGCGCGGGCGACTGCGGCTGCGGGTTTCCTGAAGGCGGCACCTGCGACCGGCTATCTGCGGCTTGGTACGCGTGCGTCGACAGGGTGGTCGGCGCCGAAGATCGCGCCTGGCTCTACCGGCTTCCGAGGCGGCTGATCGTCGAAATCGGCGGCCGGCGGCTGGCCATCATCCACGGGAGCGTCGACACCATCAACCAGTTCGTGTTCGCGACCAGTCCGCTGGACGAAAAACGGCGGCAGCTCGCCATGGCAGCTGCCGACGGTTGCCACGGGGTCGTTGGTGGCCATTGCGGCATGCCGTTCACCCAGGTCATCGACGGGCGTCTCTGGCACAACGCCGGCGTAGTTGGCATGCCCGCCAATGACGGTACTCCGCGTGGCTGGTACAGTGTGCTGACGCCCCGCCACGGCGCCGTCGAAATCAGCCACCGGCCGTTCGACTATGATTACGCCGCGGCCATGCAGGCGATGCAGCGGGGCGGCTATCCGGACGAATATCGGGCGGCACTCGCCAACGGCAACTGGCCGAGCTGCGACGTGCTCCCGCACCATGAGCGCAGGCAGCAGGGGCGCGCGCTCGATCGTGCCTTCGTGATGTGGGTGGCGCGGGAGCGGGGGCTTGGCCTCGGGCGGCACTGGCCGGCCGTGCCGGTGCCCGAAACGGCCGATGGCGAGCTTGCCGTGGCCTGCTGTTGAGGCGGGTGGATATGGCCCGGAAATCAACGGTCAAGAAACCCGCAAGTCAGGCAGCCATCGCCGTCTACGCAGATCAACTGCGCGCGGCCCGGGTGGACCGCGCTGGGTTCAATGCTGTACTCGAAGCGATAAGATCGGATCCCGAGCTTGGACCGTTGGACGTGGCCACCATCGGCAATGCTTACGCAGTTGACGGGGTCAAAGCGGCCAGGCGCAGGGCCGGTTTGGACAGGATCGAAAAGCGTTTCATCGAACTCGTCCGGGACCAGGCCAAGAGAAAAGTTGCCGATAAGTTCCGGCCAATCTGACCCCCAAGCCCGCTCTAACACACCGCCCCGAGCCCGACCTTCTCACGGGGTCGCGATCATGCGATGACGAGTCGCGAGCCTGTGAAAAGGTCGGGCTAGGCCACGATCTTCTGATTGTAGGCGCCGACCTCGGGGTGTCGCGACAGTTGCGCATCTAGATCGGCAAAGATCGCCTTCATGTTGGCTTCCGAGGTCGGGCTTTCCACCACGACCACGAGTTCGGGCTTGTTCGACGACGCGCGGACCAAGCCCCAAGTCCCGTCGGCCAGCACGACGCGCACGCCATTCACGGTGATGAGCTCGCGGATCTTCTGCCCGGCGATTGTCGCACCGCGCGCGGCGAGCGTTTTGTAATGCTCGATGATTTTGTCGACGACACCGTATTTCACTTCGTCGCCGCAGTGGGGCGACATGGTCGGCGAGCCCCAGGTCTTGGGCAGTGCGTTCTTGAGATCGGCCATGGTCTTGGTGGGATTGCGGTCGAGCATGTCGAGGACCGCGAGCGCCGCCACGAGCCCGTCGTCATAGCCGCGCCCGAGTGGCGGATTGAAGAAGAAGTGGCCCGACTTCTCGAAGCCGACGAGCGCCTTGGTCTCGTGCGAAAAGCGCTTGATGTAGCTGTGGCCGGTCTTCCAGTAGGTGGTGGTCGCGCCGTTGGCGAGCAGCACCGGATCGGTGGCGAAAAGCCCCGTGGACTTCACGTCGACCACGAATTTGGCGTTCGGGTGCAGCGATGAGATATCGCGCGCGAGCATCACGCCGACCTTGTCGGCGAAGATTTCGTGGCCCTCGTCGTCGACCACGCCGCAGCGGTCGCCATCGCCATCGAACCCGAGCCCCACGTCGGCGCGGTGCTGGCGCACGGCGGCGGCGATGGCGTTGAGCATCTTCATGTCTTCAGGGTTCGGATTGTAGCGCGGGAAGTGATAGTCAAGCTTGGTGTCGAGCGGAATCACCTCGCAGCCGATTGCCTCGAGCACCTGCGGGGCGAAGGCGCCGGCCGTGCCGTTGCCGCAGGCGCAGACGACCTTCAGTTTCCGCTTGAGCTTCGGGCGGTCGAGCAGCGCAGCCACGTAACGCTCGCCCATGTCGGGCACGAAAACATAACGGCCGCCGGCACGGGGCTGGAACTTTCCCTCAAGCACGATCTTCTTGAGTTGCGTCATTTCATCGGGCCCGAAGGTCAGCGGACGGCCGAGGCCCATCTTGATGCCGGTCCAGCCGTTGTCGTTGTGGGATGCTGTGACCATGGCCACGCCTTCGACGTCGAGTGCGAACTGGGCGAAATAAGCCATGGGCGACAGGGCGAGGCCGATGTCGTGGACTTCGCAGCCGCCTGCCAAAAGCCCGGTGATCAGTGCCTGCTTCACGCTTCCCGAGTAAGATCGGAAGTCGTGGCCGACGACGACGCGCTTCGGTACCCCGCGCTCGGCGAACAGAGCCGCCATGCCGAGGCCGACGGCGTTCAACCCCATCAGGTTGATTTCCTCAGGGAACAGCCAGCGGGCATCGTATTCGCGGAACCCGGTCGGCTTTACGAGCGGATAGCGCTCGAAGTCGGCCGTGTTCGGAACGAGATCTGCGCGGGGGATGGGAAGCATGGGGCCCTCGTGGTTAACGTGGCCGGAACCTAACGGATCGGGATGCTCCCGCCAACGTCGAATCAGGCCGTGTGCGCTGCCTTTATGGCAGGGTTCGTGGCGGCGCCAAGCCCGGCGGTTGAGGAATCAATCCTGGAGATAAAGCGTGCCGGAACGCATCTCGAGCCGCGACAGCCGGCCGAGGAACGACATGCCCAGTAGCGAGGTGTTGAGCCGACCCGGTTCGCTCACGACCGCGCGCACGTCACGGACGGTGATATCCCCGATCGAGACGCGAGACAGGGTCACGGGCGCGACCTTGGCGCGGCCGTTGGCGGTGCTCACCACGTGGCTGAAATCCTGCGGCTTCAGGAAAATGCCGGCACGCTCGGCATCTTCGTAGCTCAAGGCCACAAGCGTCGCGCCGGTGTCGACCATGACGTCGACCCCGCGGCCGTTGATGTCGGCCGAGGTATGGAAATGACCGCTTCGCTCGGCCCGGAGCTCGACGGCGCCGCCGCTGCCGGCTGGCTGGGCCGCGGCTCTCTTGGTAACGCCCTGAACTTGAGCATACTCGTCGGCCGAGGGCAGGCCGAGGGCAGCTGAAGTGATGGTCTTGATTTCGTCGTAGTGGACGAGGGCGAACGCCAACACACCGGCGAGACACACCCAGCTCATGACTTCACTGAGGAGGCCCCGTGTGCCGGACGAAAACATGGATGCGACCCCTACGCTGCCGAACAGCCCGGCGGCGGCCGCACGTGTGCTAGCTCCGCAGGGTCAGAAAATCTCCCGAGAACTCATAAGACCTGAGACGCCTTAAAAAACTCATACCCAAGAGGCTCTCGTTCAGGCTTCCCGGCTTGGACACGAGTGTTTCCACATCCTTGACCTCGATGCCGCCGACAGTGATTGAGCGCAGCCGGACGGGTGCCGCGTAGGCGGTGCCGTTCGCTGTTTGTACCGGAACGCTGAAATTCAAGGCCTTGGTGTCGATACCGGCCCGTTCGGCGTCGGCTGGCTTCAGGACGACCGTGGACGCGCCCGTATCGACGAGAAGGTTCAAGGCCGCCCCGTTGACCTCGACCCGCGCCATGAAATGCCCGTCAGGCCGGCGGCGGACCCGAACCGTACGTTCCCCCGCCTCGCTGGTGGCCGCCGCGACCGTGTGGCCGGGTGGCACCAGCTCACCAATGACTCGATAGGCGATGGTGTTGATCTCGTCGCGGTAGGCATAGCCGGCGACGAAGCCCAGGAACAGCAAAGCCCAGATCCCGAGGTTGCGAATGGTCTGGCCGAACCGGCCGCCCTGGCCTAAAAGCAGATACAAGGCATAAGCGCTCAAGAGAGCGGCGGTCACGACGGGCATGACGTCGTCCAGGCCATCGCCCCAGAGTGCGAGGCTACCGGCATTGCCCTGCAGCAGCGCGAACAGGCCGATCAACGCTGCGAACGCGAGGGCGAGCCAAACAAGCATGTTCAATTCCTTTTGCCGTTGCCTCGTTCGGCGCCACAGGCTGCGCCGGCCATGGCAGGCCGCGTGACGCGGCTCGCGAGGCGAAGCGGAAGTTCTGCCATGACGGCACGGCGCTCGATGTCGCTCAACGAGGCCCAGGCGGTGATTTCGGGAATGGTGCGACCACAGCCCTCACACAGTCCAGAAGCCTGGTCGATCAAACAGAGCTTGATGCAGGGAGTATCCATCGACTGCGCCCATTGCGTCCCTTGGCGAAGCCAGCCTTGCCGGAACATGCCGGAAGACATGTAGGTGGCGCGCGCACCGTTGACAATCGGTCTGCGCTGGCGGTGACATGGCTACACCAGCTGCCGACGATGCGCTTTAGGCCGCGTAGCCGCTCGAAGCGCGCGAATGACTCGCGTGGCGCATGCGGGGCTGGCGGGGCGAGCGGCTCGACATCGGCTCCGGCTGCCGGTGGCGCTCCTGGCCGAGCGGCTGCAGCGGACCCACCGCCTGAAGCACGCGCTGCTTCGGCAGTACGATGATCGCTTCCGTGCCTTTGCGCAGTTCCGATCGCAGCTCGAAGGTCCCGCCATGCAATTCGATCAGGTTTTGCACGATCGGCAAGCCGAGACCGGTACCGCCCTCCGCCGTCTGGTGTGCCAGCGAGCCCTGGCCGAAAGCCTGCAGCACTTTCGGGATCTCGTCCTCGGGGATGCCAGGGCCGGTGTCGCGCACCGCCAGCCATTGTCCCCCGTCGGAGGTCGAGGAGATGGTGATCGTAACGCGTCCGCCCTTCGGCGTGAACTTCAGGGCGTTGGACAATAGATTAAGGACGATCTGGCGGATGGCGCGCTGATCGACCCACACCTGGGGCAGGCCCTGATCGTAGTCCTCAACCAACACGAGGCCCTTGGCGTCGGCCTTGAGCTTCAACAGCCGGTGGCAATCCTCGGCGACGTCGGTCAGGCGAACCGGCTCTTCGTGCAGCTCATACCGTCCGGCCTCGATCCGCGAAAGATCGAGGATCTCATTGATGAGGTGCAAAAGGTGCCTGCCGCTTTCGTGAATGTTTCCGGCGTAATCCTTATAGGTCGGATTGCTCATCGGGCCGAGAATTTCGGCCTTCATAACCTCGGAGAAGCCCATGATGGCGTTGAGCGGGGTCCGGAGTTCGTGGCTCATTGTGGCGAGAAAGCGCGACTTCGCTTTATTTGCCGTCTCGGCGCGGCGCCGGGCCTCGTCGGAGATGGCCTTCTGTTCTTCGAGTTCGGCAATCAGCGAATCTTTTTGCGCACGGAACTCGAGCATGGCCAGCGCGGTCGAATTGAGGCCTTTCGCCAGGAAGACGAAGTAGACGTGGACGCCCACCGCCATCGAGGCGAGGGCGAAATAGAACGGATCATTGAGCAGCATCAGGCGCGTGACCACTGCCGCGGTCATCGGTATGGTTCCGGCGTAGAGGATCGGCATCACCGTTGATGCGAACGTCATGCGGATGGCCAGCAGGACGATGAGGGTAGCGAAGATAAACACATGGGACGAAAACACACTCGTGCTGGATAGCAGCAGGTGCTCGCCAATGCCGACCAGCGCGAACCCGGCCCAGGTGAAGCCGTTCAATAGCTCAACAAGTAAAAAGCGGCGGCGCCACATCTTGAGGTCGACCTGGTCCCGAGGGATCGCCTGAAACCGCCTGCACAATTCCAGCAGAAGTACCTTCGACGAGACGACGAGTATGACCCACAGGCTGCCCTGCATCACGGGCGCCCAGAACATCGACGCCAGCGAGAAGATGATTGAGAGTGCCGGCATGGTGACGGCGGCACCCAGCTCGTTCCGCACGAACATGGACAGAAGTTCGTACTCGAACTCGGGCTTGATGGTTGTTCCGTTGGTCAGCCGATAGCGCGCGGCTTTCAGGTCCTCCGCGGCACGCTTGCGCGTATCCCGCTGGCCGCGCAGACTGGCGAACTGATCCGCTGTGCCGTTGGTTTGCATACCGTCCGCCGTGTCCCACGCGCTGTTCCGGAGCGTCCGGCGCCGAGACAGCCGCGCACGCGCTCCCGCGGCGACATCCCAACTGGTCCAGCCAGGGTTAATGTCTACTGAATTCGCTAACTTAGGGTTTATTCCAGATGCCATAAGCAGGCAGCGAATGAACGCCATCGCCCAACAGAGGTTCGATATGCAACGAAATAGTCATCGGGGAAGGTTCGATGGCGGTCGTCGGGGATGGACAAGGCAGCCGTGGATGAGATGGATATGGACCGTGGTGCTGGCCGTCGTCGCGGCGCTTGCGGCCCGCGATGGAACGCTCGATCGCAATTGGATGGGCGGTGAAGCGGGATCCGCCGAGGGACCCGCCCGCCTTGTCGACGGCGACAGCCTGTTTGTGGGCGGCAAGGAGGTTCGCCTGAAGGGCATCGACGCGCCCGAGGGCCGACAGACCTGCACGCGCGAGGGCAAGTCATGGCCGTGCGGGGAGGAGGCGCGGCGGCAGCTGCAACGAATGATCTCCGGGAACAGCGTCAGGTGCCGGTCGATCGAGAAGGATCAGCACAACCGGCTGCTCGGCTACTGCTCGGCGGACGGCAAGGAACTCAATCGGGAGATGGTGCGCTCTGGCTACGCGCTAAGCTATGGTAAGTTCGAAGCTGAGGAAAAGGCAGCCAAGGCAGAGCGCCGCGGGCTTTGGTCAGGCGAGTTCGAACGGCCGCGAGATTGGCGGCGCAACAATGGCATCGGCGGGCGTTGAGCCGGTCAAAGCCGAGCGCTACACAGTCGGGCAGTATGAGAAGTCGGAGACGGTCGAACTATGAAAATCATTGAGACGCGTGCGGCGCCGAACCCGCGGCGGGTGCGAATTTTCCTCGCCGAGAAGGGGATCACGGTCCCATTCGAGGAAGTGGATTTGATGTCCGGCGTTCTGAAACAGCCGGCCTTTGGCGCCAAGAACCCGATGCAGCGCGTTCCGCTCCTCATGCTCGACGACGGCACCGCCATCGCCGAGACTGTCGCCATTTGCCGGTATTTTGAGGAAAAGCAACCCGAGCCCGCACTTTTCGGCAGCGGCGCCAAGGGCCGCGCCATTGTCGAGATGTGGAACCGCAGGATCGAGTTCGGGTTGCTGCAGGCTGCCGCCCATGCGCTACGCCACTTGAACCCCAAGATGGCGCATCTCGAGGTGCCGCAAGTGCCGGCCTGGGGCGAGGCGAACAAGCCCAAGGCGATCGCCATGCTCGGCATCCTCGACGCCCAGCTCAAGTCAAATCGCTTCATGGCCGGAGACGGCTACTCCATTGCCGACATCACGGCGATGGTGGCGGTCGACTTCTTGAAACCCGCACGGATCGCGCGGCCCGAAGCCCTTGTCCACCTGGAACGCTGGTACGGCGAGGTGTCCGCGCGACCGAGCGCTCAGGCTTGACCGGCACCACGGTCGCCTTGAGGCCGATGGCCGCCGATGGCATGTGCGGGTGTTCCCTGGGGAACAGCCGCAAGCGAGCCATCCCCAATATTTCCTGGTATCTTCCAATGACCGCTCGGGAACAATGAGGTCGGCATGAAATTGACGGTACTCGGGTGCGGCGATGCCTTCGGGTCGGGCGGACAATTGCAAACGTCGTTTCATGTTGCCCCTTCAGGCGGCAGCGAACCCTTCCTCATCGATTGCGGGGCGACAGTTCTGAACGGCTTTGACCGTGCCGGTCTCGATCCCGACCGCGTTTCCAAGGTTTTCATCACCCACCTGCATGGCGATCACTTCGGCGGCCTGGTGTGGATGATGCTCCACGCCCAGCACGTCACGCGCCGGACAGCCCCGCTCACCATTGTCGGACCGTCCGGGCTCGAAGCGCGCTTCCGCGCCGCCACCGAAGCGCTCTACGCCGGTGCGCTGACCTACCCGCGCAGGTTTCCGATGTCGTTCGTGGACATCGAGGCCGGGACGCCAGCCGTCGTCGGAGGCATCACCGTCACCGCCTACGAAGTCAATCACCCGTCAGGCGCGGCGTCGTTCGCCTTGCGACTCGAGGCCGGCGAGGGGGCTGATCGCCGGATCATCGCCTTCTCTGGCGACACGGAGTGGGTCGACGTGCTGTGCGATGCGGCTCGCGGCGCCGATCTCTTCATCACCGAGTGCTATGGGTTCGACGTGGCTTCACGGGGCCATCTGAGTTGGCACGAGATCAAACGTCACCTGCCGCGCATTCAGTCGAAGCGGATCATGCTCACTCACATGGGCCGCTCGATGCTCGCGCACCGCTCGGAAGTGTCGGAGCCGAATGTCGTGGTGGCTACGGATGGTCAGGTACTCGAGGTTTGATTGCTTCATGGCCGAAACGACGCGACCTATCGACAAACTGATATCGGAAATCCGCGCCTGCCGGCGCTGCGTCGATGATCCGCTCAAGCGACCATTGCCCCATGAGCCGCGGCCGGTGTTGCGGGTGTCCCCCACCGCGCGGATCGCGATCTGCGGGCAGGCGCCGGGTACTCGCGTGCACGCCTCGGGCATTCCGTTCACCGACCCGTCGGGCGACCGGTTGCGCACCTGGATGGGCGTCACGAGCGACGAATTCTATGACGCGCGCCGCATCGCCATCATCCCGATGGGCTTCTGCTTTCCGGGTCTCGATGCGAAAGGCAGCGATCTGCCGCCGCGGCCGGAATGTGCGCCGCTGTGGCGGCAGCGCGTACTCGATAGCCTTCCCCAGATCGAACTGATGCTGCTGGTTGGGACTTATGCGCAGCGCTGGCATCTCGGAGCGGATGTCCGGCCGACGCTGACTGAGACGGTCCAAGATTGGTCGCGCATTGCCGCTCGTCCAAAGAGCAAGGATCGGCCGGTGACCATGTTGCCACTGCCTCATCCGTCGTGGCGCAACACCCGCTGGATCAAGGATCACCCCTGGTTTGCGGCAGAACTGTTGCCGCGGGTTCAGCGGGACGTACGGCGGCTGATGGGCTGAACCGTCAGGAGACGGCGGAGGTTGTGGTTCGGCGGGACGGTTCGTTCCAGTTCGCCCGATCCGCCTGGGCGTCCAGGTCGTCGTGCAGGAATTCAAGATCGAACCCGGCCTCTTTCAGGTGGGCGAGTACGGCGTCGACAGGCAGATCCCGTGCGGATACCGCCGCCCACGCGATCGCCGACCGGACGCCGGACTGGCAATGGGCAAGGATTGGCCGGTCGAGTTCGGCGAGCGCCCGCTGCATGGGCTCGACGACGCTATCGCTGAACAATTCGAGCTTGGACGCCGGCACGTGCGCGTAGCCCATTCCGGCAGTTGCTGCGAGCAAAGCTTCGTCGGCTGCCGTCAGTTGGTACGGGTCTTCGCCATCGGGTCGGTTGTTGATGATGGCGCGAAACCCGAGAGCTGCGGCTTGGGCGAAATCATCGGGCTCCATCGCGCTCGTCACGGCGAATCCGGGAGCGATGCTGATGATCTTGTTCATGCGGGCCGCTGGGTCCTCGGTGATGGCGACGTCAGATCGTGACATAGGATCCTGTGCCGCACGGAGCCTTATACCGGAGGCGACGAACGAGCAAGAAAAGCTCGCCGGACCACTCGGCAATCAGCGCAACATTTTTGCGTTTCCGTCTCGACCATTGCCGATCGTCAATACATTATGGCATCAGAATACTGAGTTAGAGAAACCAGATCCTCATATAAGGCTCGCCCATGCTTGATCCGATGGACGTGAAAATCCTTAAGATTCTGCAAGAGGACTGTACCCGGCCGGTCGCCGACATCGGCAAGGAGGTCGGGCTGTCGACCACGCCATGCTGGCGGCGCATCCAGAAACTCGAAGAGGCGGGCGTGATCAGGTCGCGCGTGGCCGTACTCGATCCAACCAAGGTCAATGCCGGGGTCACCGTTTTCGTCTCGATTAAAACCGACCAGCACAGTCACGTGTGGCTCGAAAAATTCCACGCTGCGGTGGTCGACTTTCCCGAGGTTGCCGAGTTCTATCGCATGTCGGGCGACGTCGATTACCTGTTGCGCGTGGTGGTGCCGGATATCGCCGCCTATGACGGCTTCTACAAACGGCTGATCGATCGCATCGAAATTTCCAAGGTTTCGTCGGCCTTCGCCATGGAGCAGATCAAGTACACGACCGCGTTGCCGCTCTCGTTCGCGCTGCCGCAGAAACCGATCAAGGACAAGTATCCCGAAAAGACCCTTGGGTCCGTCAAGCGCTGAGCCGGGCGCTCCGCCGGTTAAAGCGCCGCTCGGCATCGATGGCGAGACCAGCAGCCACGCTTCCAAAGGCGTCTCCAACAACCACTTGCGCTGCGGGCACGACCTTGGTGACGGCGTTCCGGACGGCGGGAATACCGCTCGATCCGCCGGTCAGGAACACGGTTCGTACCGTGCCGGGTTTCAGGCCCGCCAGCGCGATCACGTCGCGAACGCGGCCCTCGATGCGGCCGAGGCTTTCGCCGATCGCCTGTTCGAAGCGCCGCCGCTTGATTTCAAGCACGAAATCCTGCGCCACGTCGGCGAGCGAGACGGTGGCGGCGGTCATGGACGACATGTCGATTTTTGCCTGCTCGATACGTCCGAGCAGTTCATGGCCTTTGCGCAGTTCCAGAACGCCCAGCAGCCGGTCAATCTTCTCGGGCTCGGCGGAATCCCGACGCACGCTGCGCACCTCCGTCAAGACCTTGCCGTCGTAGAGCACATTGATGCGGTGCCAGGTGGCGAGGTCGGCGAAGTACCAAGATGGCGCGTCCATGCCCTTCATCCGGAGCTTGCTGCCGAGGCCAAGGAACGGCATCAGCGTCGCCATGCTCAGTAGCCGGTCGAAATCGGTGCCGCCGATGTGCACGCCGTTGTAGCCGAGGATATCCCCGCGCCGGTCGATTTTGGTTGCGAGCCGCGGTGACACGCGGAGTACGGAGAAGTCCGACGTGCCGCCGCCGATGTCGGCGACGAGCGCGATTTCCTCGTCTGTCACGGATTGCTCGTAATGGAGCGCGGCGGCGATCGGCTCGAACTGGAAGGCGATGGTCTCGAAGCCTGCAGCGCGCGCGGCGGCTTCGAGCTGCGCTTGCGCCTTATCGTCGGCGGGTTGGTCGTCGTCGACAAAGTAGGCCGGCCGCCCGATGACGACCGACCGTGGATCGCCGCCCATTTCGCGTGCGGCGGAGACGCGAAGGAACTTGAGGAAGTCGGCGATGATCTCGCCGTAGGCATAGCGCCGGTATTTGACCTGCGTCACCTCTTCGAACAGCGGCGTGCCGAGCAGGCTCTTGATCGAGCGCAGCAGGCGGCCCGGTTCTCGCGAAAGGTAACGCTCCATCGCCGCGCGGCCGTGCGTGCAGGTGTCGTCGTCGAAACTGAAAAAAAGCGCCGTTGGAACAGACGTCACGCCATCTTGCAAAGGCAACAAGCGGACGCGTCCGTTCGAGCTGACGGCGACGGCAGAGTTGGACGTGCCGAAGTCGATGCCGCAGGCGTGGCTCATGGGCTTGGTCTCTGGTGCGCGAGTTGACGAAAACCGAGGTGATCTGGAGCCAGCGCGAACGGTCTCGGCCCCTGGTTGGCCGGGTCGTTGGCAAGCGACAGCGGGGCTTTGAATTGCAATTCAGCAGCGCGCGCTTCGCTTGGCGGCCCGGCTCAGGCCCTCGATCATCAGGTCTTCGATTTGTCGCCGGCATTCAGACGCGCGATCAAGCTCGAGGTGTCCCAGCGCTGGCCGCCCATCCTCTGCACCTCGGCATAGAACTGATCGACGATCGCCGTTACGGGAAGGCTCGCGCCATTGCTGCGCGCTTCGTCGAGGCAAATCGAAAGATCCTTGCGCATCCAGTCGACGGCGAAGCCAAAGTCGAACTTGCCGTCTGCCATCGTCTTCCAACGGTTGTCCATCTGCCAGGATTGCGCGGCACCCTTCGAGATTGTCTCCATGACGGCAGGGATGTCGAGGCCAGCCCTCTGGCCGAAGTGGATAGCCTCGGCGAGCCCCTGCACGAGGCCGGCGATGCAGATCTGGTTCATCATCTTGGTCAGTTGGCCCGCGCCCGACGGTCCGATCAGGTTCACCATCTTGGCGTAGTGCGCGATGACGGGCTTTGCGCGCTCGAACGTTGCGGCATCGCCCCCGGTCATCACCGTGAGTTGGCCATTGACGGCGCCCGCCTGTCCGCCAGACACCGGCGCGTCAAGAAAGCCGAAGCGCCGTGCGGTTGCGGCCGCCGCAAGCTCGCGCGCAACTTCGGCCGAGGCCGTAGTGTTGTCGATGAATATGGTGCCAGGGCGCTGGGTTTGGAAGGCACCGTCCGTGCCCATCGTGACAGACCTCAGATCGTCATCGTTTCCGACGCAAGCGAACACGAAATCAGCGTCTCGTGCCGCTTCGGCCGGGGTTGGGGCGGCTCGTCCCGAGCCATGCTCGGCGACCCAGGCCATGGACTTCGCTGGGTTGCGGTTGTAGACGGTGACATCGTGGCCACCCCGCTTCAGAATGTGACCGGCCATCGGGTAGCCCATGACGCCGAGACCGATCCAAGCAACTTTCGCCATGCTGTCCGCTCCTGATGTATTGATTGACCGTTTCTAGCCCATTGCCAGGCTTTGCAAGCAAAATTATGCGCGCGGCAGCTGCGACGCCTTGGTCCATGCCCCAAACGCGCGTGGGAAAGATCGACCCGAGCGTATGACCCCCGGCGCGGCATCGCCGCAACGCGGTGTCAGCGGTCGCGGGACGGGACGCTTCCGGTGACGGTGGTGCCGGAAGGTGGGGACTTGCCCGGCAGTTGCGGTGCCGGATCAACCGCATCGGCCCGTCGATCTGCGGGCGCGATCGACTGTTGCGGTCCTGTGCCGGCGGGCACGAACTCGGTTTGCTTGCACGAGCAGCCGGAGACGAACTCTTTACGATATCGGAACGCGGATTTGAGCTTGGTATAGGGTTCCTGCGACTTGGCGGCTACCGCCTGTTCCACTGCGGCACCAGGGTTCTGATGATAATAGAGCTCGACGGGTGCCGCGCACTTCGACTGACAGGCGTCGGCGTCGCGTTGGAAATGGTTGGGCAACGTCGAGAAGCTGATGGGGAAATAGTAGCCATCGCATAGGCGTACGCAGATCGTGCGGTAGGTGGCGTAGGGGACCGAGCCGAACTGGCCGATCGTCGCGCTGCCGAG
The DNA here is from genome assembly GCA_002928955.1 of Hyphomicrobium sp. Classification (GTDB taxonomy): domain Bacteria; phylum Pseudomonadota; class Alphaproteobacteria; order Rhizobiales; family Hyphomicrobiaceae; genus JAKAML01. Next base: position 74,131 of record PERT01000001.1, read on the forward strand.
ACCGCCGCCTTCATCGTCCTGCCAGATTGACCCCTCGCGTTTGCGCGCCTCCTGAGCATAGTTTCCACCGCAGTTGTTGCGGGCCAGCTCGCGCACGATATCGTCCTGGAACGATCGGCCCGAGGACGCCACTATTTGTGTGCGCTGGGCGTCGAGCTCGGACACGCGGCGCTTGGCTGCCTCAAGCTGGGTTGCGGTTTCGACACATTGGCGTGTCCGGCGCAAGGACTTGGAGAACAGGAAGTATTCGTAGCAGTCCTGCCGCTCGAGCTGCAATTCGCTCTGTTGCGCAGTGCGTTGGGCCAGTTTGAGATCGGCATCGAGTTTCGGCAGGAGTTCGCGGGACTGGCTGCCTTTTTGGCTTTCCTGGACCAGCCGTTGCTCCAGTTGGAAGCAGATGTTTGAGCGTGCGGGGTTGAAAGCGCCGCCGGGCGCCGGTGCGACGCCCGGTTGCGGGGTAGCCCCAGGTATGGGCTGCGGCGCCGGGCGGAAAACCGGCTCGCGCGGAACGGGCCGGCGTTCCTGCTCGCCCCACGGCCAGGGGAAATTCTGAGCCTGCGCGGGTCCGGAAACCGCCAGGATCAGTGCCACAGCCGCAGCGATCAACGCGCGGTCGCGTGCTGTGGAAAGCCCCGTGTCGGACCGCTGCCGCCCTGTCATCATTCTCGGTATTCTCGATCTCACTTGCGGCTTGACCAGCTCAACCGTTCGGGGATGTTACCATCGGTGCGAGGGCACCGCGTACTCACATAAACTGGCGTATTCACACACACTGAACGTTGGGCAAGCCTACCTGACGCCGCCGCGGCCATGCTGACGCTGTTTCGACGATGGTCCGAATCTCGGTTTACTGATTCGAACACGACGCCTTCGAGTATGTCGAGTGGACGGTAGGGGGTCAATGCGCAGGAAATGCGGCAGTCGCCGCAGTGGATGGTTTCGAGCTTGCCCCGGTGTCCACGGGCCAGCCAGAACAGCACCGACCCTGACCGCCGTGGCTTGACGCTCAGCTCCCGAGCCCTCATAACGGCGCCACGGTCCGCCTGCACTCGAAGGCGTCGTCAACTTGAGTTTCGGCTTCGTCACAATCCGCGAGTGTCCCGGTGCCGACATTCTATACCCGTTGCAGCGCGCCAGATCAAATGTCGTCGCCTAAGAAACACTAGCAAACCTATGATTCTCGTGTGATTCAGACCCCGAAGTCCGCTCGCGTAGGGGCTGCGAAACCGCAGCGGACTTCGAAATCATCACACCAGTCAATCGACGGGCGTGCGGTTCTTCTTTGCCTGATCGGCGGTTGGCATTGCCGGATCAAATGACAAAGAAAATGCCCCGCCCGCCTGTCAGGGGGCACCGTTGTCACTTTCGCTCTACAACACGCTGACCCGCCGCAAGGAGGCCTTTGCGCCGCTCGATCCGGAGCGGGTGCGGATGTACGTGTGCGGGCCGACCGTCTACGACTTTGCCCACATCGGCAACGCGCGGCCGGTGATCGTGTTCGACACGCTGTTCCGCCTGATGCGGCACATCTACGGCGCCGACAAAGTGGTCTATGCGCGGAATATCACCGACGTCGACGACAAGATCAACGCGCGCGCGGCCGAGCGCTATCCCGATCTTGCGCCTGAAGCCGGGGTCCGGAAGCTGACGGATGAGACCGCGGCGCAGTTCCAATCAGACATTTCTGCACTTGGCGTGTTGCCACCAACCGTCGAGCCGCGCGCGACTGAGCACATTTCCGAGATGGTTCGGCTCTGCGATGCCTTGGTGTCGCGGAATCACGCCTACGTGGCTGCCGATCACGTATTGTTCGACGTGTCGTCGATGGCCGACTACGGCAAACTCTCCAATCGTTCGCTCGAGGAGATGGAGGCCGGTGCCCGCGTTGAGGTTGCGGCCTACAAGCGCGGGCCGATGGATTTCGTGCTGTGGAAGCCGTCGAAGCCGGGTGAGCCCGGCTGGCCGTCGCCTTCCGGGATCAAGGTCGCGGGACGGCCCGGCTGGCACATCGAATGCTCGGCGATGGCTGCGAGGTATCTCGGCACGGTATTCGACATTCACGGCGGCGGCATCGACCTTGTGTTTCCCCATCACGAGAACGAAATCGCCCAGAGCCGCTGCGGCCACGGCACCGACGTGATGGCCCGGGTTTGGATGCACAACGGCTTCTTGCAGGTCGAGGGCGAGAAGATGTCAAAAAGTCTCGGCAACTTTATCACGATCAACGAGCTGCTGGCGTCCGAACGGTTTGGGCAGCAGCGCTGGCATGGCCGGGTGCTGCGGCTGGCGATGCTCGGCACGCACTACCGCCAGCCCATCGACTGGACCGTGGACCGGCTCGTGCAGGCGCGGACGGCGCTTCTCGACTTCGCCGACCTGGCACACGGCGTCAAGGCATCGTCCGACCCGCATCCCGAATTCCTGGCCGCGTTGTCGGATGACCTCAACACCCCATCGGCGATGTCGATCATCCACGGGCTTGCCAAATCCGCGCGGCGCAACACCGAGAGCGCGGAGCTGTTGAAGTCGTCGCTCAGGTTCCTCGGCGTCTACGACAATCAGTCGCGCGACGAGTTCGCGGTTGGCGGCGCCGTGCGCGCGGTCGATAGCGCCAAGGTCGAGGCGCTGGTGTCGGCGCGGCTCGCGGCCCGCAAGCGCAGGGATTTCAAGGAGAGCGATCGCCTCCGCGACGAACTCGCTGCGATGGGCGTTCAGCTGAAGGACGCCAAGGACCCGCGAACCGGCGACATCGTGACGACGTGGGAGCTGCAACCGTGAGCCGCTTCGCCTATCCGCTGAGGCCATTCCTGCCGGCCGACACGATTGAGCTGCGCGAGCTGTTCGCTGCCAGCATCGAAGAGTTGACCGCCGACGACTACACTGAGGACCAGCGCGTCGCCTGGGCGTCCGGGGCCGAGGACGGTGCCGCGTTCGCCAAGCGGCTTGGCGCCATGACGACCCTCGTGGTTCAGGTTGATGACGCCTATCTCGGGTTTGCGTCACTCAAGGACAATACGTCCGTGGACATGCTCTACGTGCACCCGAATTTTGCGGCCGAGGGAGTCGGCACCGCGCTGATGGACGCGATCGAGACTATTGCGAAGGCGCGCGGGGCCGAGGCTGTCACCGCCGACGTGAGCGACACGGCGCTGCCGTTTTTCGAGGCGCGGGGCTATGCCCAATTGCATCGCAATCTCATCGCCCGCGACGACGCGTGGCTCGCCAACACATACATGAAGAAGCCACTGGCTCCGGTGGTCAGAGCGGGTGATGCATGAGCGACCCTGGATCGAAACCGCCTTTTGCTCGCCACCGCACGTACTACGTTCTTCTGAAGATCGCAGTCCTCGTGGCCGCGCTCGCGTTCGCCGGCAAGTTTATCGGATTGTGGTGAGATGACCAAAGAGCGGATCTTTCTTTTCGACACCACGTTGCGTGACGGCGCGCAGACGACCGGCGTCGACTTCTCGGTCGAGGACAAGCGCCGGCTGTCGGCCGTGCTCGACGATCTCGGCATCGATTACATCGAGGGCGGCTACCCCGGCGCCAACGCAACCGACACTGAATTTTTCGCTTCGAAACCGCACTTCAATCGCGCGCGTTTCACGGCCTTCGGCATGACCAAGCGCGCCGGACGGTCGGTGTCGAACGATGCTGGGCTGCAATCGGTACTGCAGTCGAGCGCCGATTCGATCTGCCTGGTGGCCAAGGCGTGGGACTACCACGTCCGCGTCGCGCTCGGCATCACCAACGAGGAAAACATCGAGAGCGTCACGCAGTCGGTGGCGGCCATTTCCGAGACCCAGCGCGAGGCGATGATCGACTGCGAGCACTTCTTCGATGGCTACAAGGCAAACCGCGGCTATGCGCTGTCGGTGGCCAGGGCCGCCTATGATGCCGGTGCGCGCTGGGTGGTCTTGTGCGACACCAACGGCGGCACGCTTCCGCACGAAGTCGAGCGCATCGTCACGGATGTTGCAACCGTTGTGCCCGGGTCACACCTTGGAATTCACACCCACAACGATACTGAAAACGCGGTCGCCAACTCGCTGATGGCCGTGCGCGCGGGTGCTCGTCAGATCCAGGGCACGCTCAATGGCCTCGGCGAACGCTGCGGCAACGCCAACTTGACCTCGATCATACCGACGCTGCTCTTGAAAAGCGCGTTTGCCGACCGCTTCGAAACCGGCGTCACGCCCGAACGGCTGCGGACGCTGACACACGCGAGCCGGGTGCTCGACGAGATACTGAACCGTTCGCCCAACCGGCATGCGCCGTATGTCGGTGAAAGTGCATTCGCCACCAAGGCCGGCATCCACGCCTCCGCGATCATGAAGGACCCCGAGACCTATGAGCACGTGGTCCCCGAGAGCGTCGGCAACGAACGGCGGTTGCTGGTTTCGAAGCAGGCCGGCAAGTCCAACATCCTGGCGGCGCTCGAACGGGTCGGAATTCTCATCGACAAGGACGATCCGCGGGTCTCGCAGCTGGTCGACGAGGTGAAAGCACGCGAGGCGCAGGGGTATTCCTTCGAGGCGGCGGAAGCCTCGTTCGAACTGCTGGCCCGGCGTTCGCTCGGCGAGGTGCCGCGCTACTTCTCGGTCGACAGCTTCCGCGTCATGGTCGAGCGGCGCCACAATGCCGCCGGCGATCTCGTCACGGTCTCGGAGGCGACCGTCAAGGTTTTCATCAATGGTGATCGCGAACCGCTGTGGTCCGTTGGCGAAGGGAACGGCCCGGTCAACGCGCTGGACCGGGCGCTTCGGAAGGACCTCGGCCGTTATCAGCGGCACCTCGAGGGTGTCGAGCTGGTCGACTACAAGGTGCGCATACTGACTGGTGGCACGGAGGCGGTGACGAGGGTCCTGGTTGAGAGCCACGACCTGGGCACAGGGGAGCGCTGGTTCACGGTCGGTGTGTCGCCAAACATCATCGACGCCAGTTTCGAGGCGTTACTCGACAGCATCAACTACAAACTGGTCAAGGCTGGCGCCGAGGTGGCTTGAACGTCAAAACCATCGGAATTCCCACCATTTGTGATGCATTCTACTGTTCGCGATAAGCCGAAGTTAACGGCGACCGTTTAGTTTCCCGCGAGAGGGGGCCGTTTGGACGCGGTTCCGCGTCAAATGGGAATAACATGCTGTTGCGCAAGTCGAATTCCAAGGCCGATGAGCAGGAACGTTCGGCCTCTGAAGCCCGCCAGGACGCATCCCGCGCGGCCGGGCTCGACCGGCTGAAAAGGTTCGCGACCAAGCCTGCCACGGCCGAACCTCAGGTGACGGCCTCCGCCTCGGCCATCCCCAAGACTGAAAGTGGCCGCCGTTCCCCCCGCAAGTCATCGGTTATCGGTGGGGTGATCACGGCGTCGAGCATGGTCGCCGCACGGCCGTGCAAGGTGGTCGACATGTCGGCCACAGGCGCGCGCATAAGGCTCATGCCCACCTCCGACCAGACCCGCGGGCTTCCCGCCGGCGTCCCGGAGGAATTCACGCTGGTGTTGAAGGTCGACCGGATCGAGGTCGATTGCGAGGTGGCCTGGCGCAAGGAGCGCGAGCTCGGGATCAAGTTCCGCGGCGTGCCGCGTCCGCTGGCCAAGGGGCGGTGAGATCGGCGCGATGCGTGACACGGCCTTCGCCTTCATGGCCGCTTGGTTCGGGTTCGTGATGGCTGTGGCCTGGTCGCTCCACCGCTCGGCAGGCGGAAAGGTCTCGCTCGGCCGCGCATTGTGGCTCCTGAGCCTTTGGTCGATCGAGCTGCGGCAATCCGATACCGGCGGCGTGCGGGACGCCTTGCGCACCCATCGTGGATTGGTGATGGTTGCGGGGCTTGCTTGGTTCGCCGTGTTCATGACCGTCGTGCGCTACGGGCAAGCCTAGGGTTCAGCTATCAGCATCTTGGCTGCGTCGCCCGGTGTGATCGCGCCCGCGAGCACTTGATCCGACAGCGCCTCGAGCCGCTTGCCCTGGCCGTCCTTGATGCGCTTCGCCACGAGATCGGCGGCTGCGCGGGCTATCAGGTAGCGGGCGCGGCGGCGGCGGCGGATCATGGGCGGATCGGCCATCACCCGGTCGCCGACGGCACCGATCGCCGCGTACAGTCGCTCGACCCCGTCGCCCGACGTGGCCGTGGTTTTCAAGACCGGGATATCGTGCCGAACCGTGGCGCGGATCGAAACAGCACTGATCAATTGGTGCAGCGCTTGTTCGGCGCCGGGGCGATCACCCTTGTTGACCACCAGAATATCGGCGATCTCCAGAAGCCCCGACTTCATGGCCTGGATGTCGTCGCCGAGCCCCGGAGCCGAGACCACCACACGCACGTCTGCAACCTCGGCGATGTCGATTTCGCTCTGTCCGGTTCCGACCGTTTCGAGGAGGATCAGGTCGAATGCCGCGGCATCGAGCGCGTCGATCACGCGGACGGCAGCGGGCGAGAGGCCACCAAGGTAGCCACGGCTTGCCAGCGAGCGGACGAACACGCCGTCGTCGTCGAGTGCAGCCGTCATGCGAATGCGGTCGCCGAGGATCGCGCCGCCCGAAACCGGGCTCGACGGATCGACGGCAATCACGCCCACGCGACGGCCAACCCCACGGGCGTGGGCGATCACGGCATTGACGAGTGTCGATTTGCCGGCGCCCGGCGGTCCGGTGAAGCCAACCACACGCGCATGTCCGAGATGAGGCTGCATCGCGGCCAACAACGCGGGGGCAGCCGCCGACATCCGTTCGAGTTCAGTGACCGCGGTGGCGATGGCGCGTCTCTCGCCGCCGCGCAAGCGGTCCACGAGATCGGAAACTGGCGTGCCGCTCTCGTGCGGACCTGGACCATGAACGAGGCGGGCAGGCGGTGGTTGGGCGGGGTCCGTCATGGGCCGCTGATACGCCGCCTCGGGCGTCGGCGCAACCGAGCCTTCTCGAACCGGTGTGGATAGCGGTCAATACCAAACGCCGGGCCAACGGTAGCGGGGCCGCATCGCCGCTGGTCCCCAGCCCGCCAGTGACGAGACCATCGGCTCTTCAGCCGGCGCGATCGGCTCGTGCTGTGGTTGCGACGCAAGTGCCAGCAGGCGCGCGACGCGATCCTCGGTGGCGGGATGGCTGCGCAACATGGACGGTTGGGGCACCCGCCGGCCTGGAACTGGAAGCATCAAATCCTCCCAGACCTGTCCCGTGTAGTGTTCGAGCCGCCGCAATGCCGATGCCAGCCCCATAGCATCGCCGGTGAGCATCGCCGCCTCGAGATCGGCGTCGAACTCGCGGGCGCGGGACAATCCGAGCTGCATCAGGCTCGACAGGGCCGGTGCGAGATAGAGCAGCAGGATCGGCCACCAAGCCATCGTCCGATCGCCGTTGAGGAGAGCGAACACGTTGATCGCGGCCAGCGCGACCGCCACGTAGGCCAAGCTCTGGGCGAAGCGCGTCAGCAAATCTGCCAGCCCTAGGACCTGGACATCGTTGTTGCGGATGTGGCTCATCTCGTGGGCCAGAACGCCGGCGGTTTCCCTGAGTGTCAAACGGCGCAACAGGCCCTCGGTGACGGCCACGGCCGACCGTTCGGGCGTGCCGGTCGCAAAGGCGTTGAGGGTGCTGCTCGGGACGACGTAGAGCAGAGGGCGCGTCGGCAGTTCGGCCCGCTCCGCCAAGACGCCAGCGAGGCGCGACAACTGCCCGCCGAGATCAGGGGACAGCAGCTCGGCCCGGTACATGCGCATGACGGCTTCGGGTGGCACCCTCGGCGACAGCACAAAAGTTGCAGCCAGCGCCGTCGCAGTCACGGCGACACCCGTTGCTCCCCACAGGAAATAAACGGCGACCGCAATCACGACGAAAAGCCCGAGCAACAGCAACAACGAATGCACGGTGTTGCGCCACTTGTGCCGGCGCTGGGCTTCAGGATCGAGTACTGGCGTCACGGAATGACATGCTCCAAACCCGGGCAGAGACATTGGGAAAACGCAAACCTTGTCATCCAAACATGACAATCGTGAGGAGATTTCTTCCGCGCGTCTGGGTTCCTCAGAACTTGGCGATCAGCGCAATGTCTGGTGCGGGGGTGCCGGTCTTGCTCCAAGCGGACTTTACTGTCGGCACAATTTTTTCGGCGGTGTCGACGACCGCGAATGAGACGTCGAGACCGCTACGGATGAAGGCATCGGCCTTCATGTGAGCCAGCAGGCTCAGGAACGGTGCCCAGAAGCCGGCAATGTTCGCGACGACGATGGGCTTCTGATGGCGGCCGAGCTGCGACCAGGTCAACTGCTCGACGAGTTCTTCCAGCGTTCCTATCCCGCCCGGCAGCGCAACGAACGCGTCCGATCGTTCGAACATCAATCGTTTGCGCTCGTGCATGTCGGCGGTGACGATCAATTCGTCGACGATGCGCAGCATGTGTTCCTTCTCGGACAGGAAATCCGGGATGATACCCGTAACACGGCCGCCGGCATCGAGGGTCGCACGCGCGACCGTGCCCATGAGGCCGAGGCTGCCGCCGCCATAAACCAGACCGATTCCGGACTCAGCCAGGGCTTGTCCGAGTGCCTTAGCAGCTCCGGCATAAGCGGGGTTGTTGCCGGGTCCTGAGCCGCAGTAGACGCAGATGTTGCGGAGCGTGGCTGCTTTGGGTGCGATCGACGTCTGTTTCATGGGTCCTTGGGGTGAAGTTGGCCGGCGGGCGACGATCATAGCGCAGCATCTTAGCTGTAATTTTGACCCCCTTTCATGACGGCTCGTGTTCGGGTTCAGAGATTTGCGTCACCTCGTGAAGCGCTCCAGGGCAGATTTCGGAACCATGAGGAACACGAGACATTTGATGAATTTCGTTACCCGACCGCGATGGGTGCCGGTCGGACTTCGCCATCAGGACACGAGTTGGCGTGGATGACATATTTGTGCTTTATGGCTCCGCAACCCTGCATTGCGGTCTGAGTGTAACATCGCAATTCGCGGTTCCAACTGGTCAAATCCGCGGGATCGTAGCGTCGAGTGGTGCACCGCATGAACAACCTGGGTATCCCCGCTATCGTACTTTCGCTGCTGGCAGCGCCGTTTCTGGCCGTGAGTGCTGGCGATCTTGCCGAACGTGCCCGGCAACGGGAGGCCAACCGCACCGCCGAGCTCGATTATCTTGCCGAGGCCCGGCGCCCGGCTGCTCAACAGAGGCTGCTGCAACTGGCCGCTGCGAAAGCACAGTCCACCGACGATCCCGGATCAGGCGCACGGCGCCTGGACGCCACTGGCGCTGCCGACCACGCGCCGACATTCATGAGGATCGTCATCAATGCATCGGGCACCTCGATCTTCGAGGGCTTGGGCAGTCCAGGCACCGACGTCACGCTGAACCTCGGGCCCCGTGTCATCGGAACTGCCAAGCCCGATGCCGCTGGCCAGTGGCGGCTGTTGCTGGACAAGCCGCTCGAACCGGGCGACCACCGGATCACGTCGTCATCCAAGTCGCACGACCAGAGCCGCGATCTGGCCGGGCAGGACGTCAGGATTTCCATTCCCGAGCAGTTTCAAGGCCAGGCTATCGTTGCCTACGAAGCGCCGGCTGGCCCGCCACCGGCCATCCGCGATGCGCAGCGGCAGAGGGCCGAGGCCTTGGCGAAGGCGGCCAGTGAAAAATTCTCGGAAGTTATCCCGGACACGGCGGCGCAGCCGCGTTTGGCGCAGGTTCCGATCCAGCATCCACCGCCGGCCGCAGCGAAGCCCGCGCCTGCCGCGCAGCGGCCAGCTCCGCCCGCCGGAGATACCGGGCTTACGGCACCGCTGACCAATTGGCTCGAGCGATCGGCGAAAGACTATCAAGACCTGGTTGTAAAAGGCCTGTCTGAGCCCGCTGGCGGTGCCGGCTCTGTTCCTGCTCCGGCGGCAAAGCCAGCGCCTTCTGCGCCACGCCCGGCTCCGTCGGTTAAAACGACTGAACAACAACCGGCAGAACAATCGGTCTCCGGTCCTGTTTCCGGCTTGGCCTCCGATCCGCTCGATGCCCTCACGGATGTACAGACCGCGGTGCAAGACTGGCTGGCCCGGGCCAACCGTGAGTATCAGGCCGAGATCATGCGCCGGCTGGAGACGCCCGCGCCAGGGTCGCTGGCGGTCGCGTCTGGTGAGAGGCCAAAATCGGAACCGAAACCCGTCGAGGCCGCGAAAACGGTGCCCGGCCCGTCCACGGACGAGGCCCGCGCCAAGGCCAAGGCGGATCGCACGCCGTCTGCCCCGGAGGACAATGAACGGGACGGGACCCAGCGCGCAGCTGACGCCAGGCCCATAAGCGTCGCTGGTAAGGAACAACCCTTGGCGCGCGCCGCGACCCAACCTGCCGCCGATGCAGGAGCTGTCGCCGAGGACGCCGCCAGGTCTGAGGCCGAAGACAACGCCCGGCGTCAGGCCGAGATCAAGCGTCAGGCCGATGAGGCCGTTCGAAAGGCCGCCGATGCCAAGCGCGCCGCCGAAGATGCCGCTAGGAAGCTCGCCGAGGATCGGCAACGCCGCGCCGAGGAGATCACCCGCCAGAAGAACGAGGAAGAGGCCAAGGAACGCGAAGCGGCTGCGAAGAAGCTCGGCGAGCAGCGGGCCGCGGCCCAGAAGCTGGTCGACGATGAGGCGCGACGGGCGCGCGAGGCTGCGGACCGAGCCGCGGCCGAGCGCAAGGCCGCCGAAGCACAGGCCCGCGAGGCCGACGTGCAGCGCGATGCTGCTCTGAAGGCCGCCGAAACCGCGCGCAGGCTTGCCGCGGAAACCGACATCAAGGCGGCCGGCGAAAAGCGCCGGGAAGCCGAGGCCAAGGCCGCTGAGGAACAGCGCAAGGCGGCCGAGAAGAGCCGCAGCGCCGCCGCCGCGCAACGGGCGGCCGACGAACGCGCGCGCGCCGCCGAAGCTGCATCCGCCGAAGCTTCCAAGGCGACGGCCGCTGCAAAAGCGGCAGAGCTTGCGCGGCAGGCCGTCGACGCCGCGCGGTCTGGCCCGGCCAAGCGCGCCGCCGAGCGCCAACTCGCCGAGCAGACAGCCAGGGCCCGCGCCGCCGCAAGCCGCGCGGTCGCCGCCGAGAAGGATGGCGCGGCGAAAGCCGGGAAAGCCCGCACAACCGTCGCCAAGTTGCCGCGCCCCAACGATAAGCGGCTCGCCGAGGGCAGCGCCGAGAAGGGTCCGGTCGACCTCCCGACCGGCAGCCGCGAGCCGCTCGACCGCAGCGAGCGCTCGGGATTGGGGGTCGGCGGGCCGGGTGGTGCGGCGAACCCAGCTCAGGCGGCGGCCGTAGTTTCGCGCGACGGTTCACCCGATCGGTCACAGATGAAAGCCAGATCTTGCGCGCGGGCAGGCCGCCGTATCGGCCGGCCCGGCACCTACGTCGTGCAACGGGGCGATACGCTGTGGGAGATCGCCGAGCGGCATTATTCGAACGGTGAGCGCTACAGGATGATCGCGCGCGTCAATTCCGGCCGGATCAGCGACCCGGACGTGATCGAGCCGTGCTTGCGGCTGTGGCTGCCCTAATGCGCTGGCCCGCGACTGACCGCCTCTCGACAAGGCGGGCCCGCGCCCCTTAAACAGGCGCCATGCAGAAACTCGCGACAGGCGCCGCTCCTTCGGGTGATGGCATCGGGGGCAAGCCTGCCCCGGAAACGGCTGGCATGACACCACGGCAGATCATCGATGCGCTGTGGCCTTACATGTGGCCGCACGACCGGCCCGATCTCAAGCGCACGGTTGTCATATCGCTGGTCCTGGTACTGGTGGCCAAGGTCGTCACCGTGGCAATGCCCTACACTCTGAAGTGGGCGACCGACGCGCTCGTCGCTGTGGCTGGCGGCAAGGTCCCGCCCGCTGAGATGGTCGGCTGGCTCATCGGCGCGCCGGTTCTCGCTACTGCGTTTTATGGGCTTTCCCGTATCCTGATGACACTGCTAGTCCAGGTGCGCGAAGGCATGTTCGCGAAAGTGGCGATGCACGCTGTCCGCAAGCTCGCGCTATCGACGTTTGAGCACATGCACCGGCTGTCGCTGCGGTTCCACCTCGAGAAAAAAACCGGCGGACTGACCCGCGTATTGGAGCGCGGCCGTGCCGGAATCGAGAACATCTCGCGCATGGCACTGATGACGCTGCTGCCGACCATCGTCGAATTCGCGCTGGTGCTCGCCGTGTGTGCGATCGAGTTCGACTGGCGCTACGTCGTCACCATCCTGGCGATGATCGTCGCCTACCTGTGGTTCACCATCGTCGCCTCCGAGTGGCGGGTCAAGATCCGGCGCTCCATGAACGAGAGCGACACCGACGCCAACACCAAGGCAGTCGACAGCCTGCTCAACTTCGAGACGGTCAAGTATTTCGGCGCCGAGGAGCGCGAGGCCAAGCGGTACGACAAGTCGATGGCGCTCTATGAAGCGGCGAGCATCAAGACCTACACGTCGCTGGCGGCACTCAACATCGGCCAGGGCATCATCTTCACCTTCGCGCTCACGCTGTGCATGGTGATGGCGGCGCAGGACGTGGTGGCGGGGTCCAAGACCGTCGGGCATTTCGCCATGGTCAACTTGCTGATGTTGCAACTCTTCATACCGTTGAATTTCATGGGCATGGTCTACCGCGAGATCAAGCAGGGCCTGACCGATATCGAGAAAATGATGGAGGTGATGGCCCAGTCGCCCGAGGTGGCCGACAAGCCGGGCGCCAAAGACCTTGCCGTCAGCGGCGCGGCGATCCGCTTCGATAACGTTCGCTTCCAATACGATGCCGGCCGCACCATTTTGGATGGTGTTTCCTTTGACGTACCCGCGGGCAAGATGGTGGCGATCGTCGGTCCATCTGGCGCCGGCAAATCGACCGTCAGCCGCATCCTGCTCCGCTTCTACGACGTGGCCGGCGGCCGCGTGACGATCGATGGCCAGGACATCCGCGACGTGACGCAGAAGTCGCTGCGCGCGGCCATGGGCGTGGTGCCGCAAGACACGGTGCTGTTCAACGACACCATTGCCTACAACATCAATTATGGCCGCGCGGACGCCACAGAGCCCGAGATCAAGGACGCCGCCAAGCTGGCGCAGATCGATGGCTTCATCGCCACGCTGCCGCAGGGTTACAAGACCATGGTCGGTGAGCGCGGCCTGAAGCTGTCGGGGGGCGAGAAGCAGCGCGTGGCCATCGCACGCACGATCCTCAAGGGGCCGCCGATCCTGTTACTCGACGAGGCGACCAGCGCGCTCGACAGCCACACCGAGAAAGAGATCCAGGACGCCCTCGACCGGGTCTCGAAAAACAGGACTACGATTGTCATCGCCCACAGGCTGTCGACGATTGTGCATGCCGACACCATCATCGTGCTCGACAAGGGTAAGTTGGTTGAGCAGGGCACGCATGCCGAGTTGATGACAGCCGAGGGCCTCTACGCTTCGCTGTGGAACCGGCAGCGGCAGGCCGAAAAGGCACGCGAGGAACTGGCCCGCACCTTGGAAGAAGCCGAGAAATCGGGTGCGCTGCGTCCGGCGGATGCCAAGGTTTGAGCGGGCAAGCCCCAAATTCAACTTTCAAGATGGAGCGTTTTTGTCTTGACGGGCCGGTGCCGGCTCGAGCGAGACCGACCACACGGGAACGCCGATCATGCCAAGTCAAATCATAGACCGGATCAGAACCGCCGGCTTGGCATGGCTCCGGAACTCAGGCGGGATCGGGGCTGGCGTGCTGCGCAGTCTATGGCACGTCATCAGGGCGCCGCTGTTCGGCATTCTCAACGTGCTGGCCGCGCTGATCTTGATCTTCGAGGAATGGGGCTGGAAGCCGCTCTCCGACCTGCTCGGCTATCTTGCCCGGCTGAAACCGTGGGCGAGGGTCGAAACCTGGATAGCAGGATTGCCACCTTACGGAGCGCTCTTGGTGTTTGCGCTGCCGACCACCATTCTGCTCCCGGTCAAGCTCATCGGGCTATGGCTTCTGGCCAACGGGCAGGCGCTTATCGCGGGCTTGATGCTGGTTGGCGCCAAGATTGTCTCGACAGCCCTGGTCGCCCGGATATTCATGCTGACCAAACCGGCGCTGATGCGGATCGGCTGGTTCGCGTGGGGCTACGCCCAATTCATGCCCTGGAAGGAAGCGCTGTTCGCCAAGATCCGCGCATCATGGACATGGCGATATGGACGGTTGATCAAGAACGTTGTCAGACTGAGGTCCAAGCGAGTATGGAGCCGCCTGAAGCCCAGCGCCACGAGATACTGGCTCGGACTGAAGCAGGTCGCGCGTATCCTGAATACGCGCCTGCGCGTGCTCTCGCGCGCATCCCTGCGCGGTCTGCGCACGCGCCTTGGCATTTAGAGCGGCTTGCTCTCAATAGCGGCCAGCGACCTGCAAACGGCGCTGGCAAGCAGGCGACGTAATGTATGCTGGGTCGCACACATCGCGTCGAACCTCGCTGACGCGAACGGGTGACGCGGCCTCGGCGGCCGACACCGCGAGGAACGTCGTCAAATGCGTGCTGGCCGAACGCAGGATATCGGCCGTGCCGATGATGGTCATTGTAAGAAGCGCGGCGCAGAGGACGTTTCTCAGCATAGGAGAACCCAGCGGATTGATGTGCATTGAAGAGGACGCTCACACTGAGATGGTGCCGATTCTGCGTGGAGCCGTCGAGAGGGAAAGTATCGTCCCTGGAAAGTAGTCTCGCGATGCACCATGCCCTTGCGCCGCGCGTGGATGCTGAGAACGGTTGGCAGGGCGGGCGTGTAAGCCGATGACGCGACTCGGTTGTTGCCGGTCGCGCTCAAGTGAGGACGGTGAAAGCCACGAAAAGCAGTAAGCGGATTGATTGTTGCGCTGCAAGGGGAGCTTCGCGATGCGGGCGATGCGGGCGACCATGCTCAATTGGAGAATTCGCTCTCTGCATAGCCCTGGAGATAGAGCAGCGCGGTGAGGTCGCCGCGGGTCACCACCGCTCCATTCGGCATGTTGGCAACGGCTTCGCACACCTTGGGCTTGGCGCGGAACGCGACTCCCAGCCCCGCGGCTTCCAGCATTGCGAGATCGTTGGCGCCATCACCCACAGCTATCGTCTCTCTCGGGTCAATCCCGAGCATCGCGGTCAACCGAAGCAGCGCGAGGCGCTTGGCCTCGCGGCCAAGGATCGGCTCCACGACCCGCCCCGTCAACTTGCCGCCCGCGATCTCGAGCACGTTGGCCTGGTGCTCGTTGAAGCCGAGCCGCCGGGCGACGCGCTCGGTGAACACCGTGAACCCGCCCGAGACCAGCGCGCAGTAGGCGCCGTTGGCCTTCATGGTGCGAATGAGCGTTTCAGCGCCCGGCATCACCGTGATCCGTTCGGCGGCCTGGTCGAGAACACTGGCGTCGAGGCCCGCCAGCAACGCCACGCGTTCTTTCAATGCCGCCTCGAAGTCGAGTTCGCCACGCATGGCGCGCTCGGTGATGGTGGCGATTTTCTCACGGGCGCCGATGAAGTCCGCAAGCTCATCGAGCATCTCCTGCTCAATGATCGTGCTCTCCATGTCGGCGACGAGCAGGCGCTTGCGGGTGTGCAACTTGGTGGGGGGCATCGGTGTCTTTACGGTTCAGCCGGCAATTGCCCGGCCATGGCGAGCGATGGGGATGCGCTCGCCGTGCTCGACCCTACCGAGACGTTCGGACAGCTTGGCCCTGGCTTCGCACGCTCCTACAGCGGTGGACATGGCAACTGCCCCGATTTAACTTCAGCCCGAGTAATTTCGTCCAGTCTGGTTTAGCACATCTGACGTTTGGTCCCCACTCGGGGCTGGACTCAAAGCCAAACGACAGATGCAAAAGCTACACTTGAATCATAGAGTTGCTAGTGTTCCTTGCGGCGCCGAAATTTGATCTGGAGCGCGTTGCCATGGGAATCAAATGTCGGCGCCGGAACACTAGACTGGTCAAAACACCGGTGCAACGAGCGCGATGCAGGCCGCCGAACAGGTCCAAACCCTATCGAAACGCGTGATCCTCATCGCAGGGCCAACTGCGTCCGGCAAGTCGGCACTGGCGCTGGCTTTGGCAGAGCAGATCGGCGGCGCGGTGATCAATGCCGACAGCATGCAGGTCTACCGCGAGCTGCGTGTCATCACTGCACGCCCGTCGGACGATGACGCGGGCCGCCTTCCCCACCGTCTCTATGGCCACGTCCCGGCAGCCGAGGCCTATTCGGTTGGACGTTTCGTGCGCGAGGCCGCGATCGAGATTGCCGCTGCGCGGTCGCACGGGCTTGTTCCCATCCTTGTCGGCGGAACAGGGCTCTACTTCACGGCCTTGCTTGAAGGGCTTTCGCCCATTCCCGAAATTCCCGAGGAGGTGCGGCGGTACTGGCGGAACCGCGAGACCGTCGATGGGGCGGTGGCCTTGCACATAGTGCTGGCTGCGCGCGACCCGGAAATGGCCAATCGGCTGTCGGCCAATGATAGCCAGCGGATCGTACGCGCACTCGAAGTCCTGGACGCGACCGGCCGCTCCCTGGCCGAGTGGCAGCGCACGCCGGGCAATCCGGTCGTGTGCCAGGAGGACACGGTGCGGCTGGTGGTGATGCCTGAGATCGCGTTGCTCGATCAGCGGATCGACAGCCGTTTCCACGCCATGATGGCGTCTGGCGCTCCTGACGAGATCGCCCATCTTCTGCGACTGGGCCTCGATCCGGCGTTACCGGCAATGCGCGCGCTCGGCGTCCGGCCCCTGGCCCAGATGCTGGCCGGTTCGCTCTCGCGTGACGCTGCTGTTGCAAAGGCCCAGACAGAGACCCGGCAGTTCACCAAACGGCAGAGAACATGGTTGCGCGGTCATATGGTTTCGTGGAACTGGCTTTTTTCGCATCAAATGGAAAGCCAATTGGCCGAAAGCATGATGTTTATTGATCCTTGACGATTGACCCCTCATCTTCGGTTGCTTAACGTGCGGCCCGCGCGGCGATCGAGGCGCAACCCGTGTCGGTCGAGGCAAAACTGCAATTCCTCGTCCTGCCGGGCGGGGTGAGGAGAGGGAGTAGGGGCATGGCTCGCCAGATGACCGGTGCCGAGATGGTGTTGAAGGCACTCCAGGATCAGGGTGTCGAGCACGTGTTCGGCTATCCGGGCGGCGCGGTGCTGCCGATTTACGACGAGATGTTCCAGCAGGACAAGGTCAAGCACATCCTTGTTCGCCAGGAGGGCGGCGCTGTCCATGCGGCTGAGGGCTATGCGCGCTCGACCGGCAAGGTTGGCGTCGTTCTTGTGACGTCGGGTCCCGGCGCCACCAATGCCGTCACCGGCCTCACCGACGCTTTGATGGATTCGATCCCGGTCGTCTGCATCACGGGTCAAGTCCCGACCCACATGATCGGCAACGACGCTTTCCAGGAGTGCGACACGGTCGGCATCACGCGGCCCTGCACCAAGCACAACTGGCTGGTCAAGAACGTGAACGATCTGGCACGTATCCTTCACGAGGCGTTCTACATCGCCAAGAGCGGCCGTCCGGGACCGGTCGTGGTCGACATTCCGAAGGACATCCAGTTCGCTTCGGGCAATTACGTCGGGCCCTCGAACATCGCCCACAAGACTTATAAGCCGAAGCTCAAGCCCGAGCAGTCCGCCGTGCGCGAGGCGGTCGAGCTGATCGCCAACGCCAAGCGGCCGCTGTTCTACACCGGCGGTGGCATCATCAATTCGGGGCCGAAGGCCAGCCAGCTGCTGCGCGAGTTCGTGCGGCTGACGGGCTATCCGATCACGTCAACGCTGATGGGCCTTGGCGCCTACCCGGCATCCGACAAGCAGTGGCTCGGCATGCTCGGCATGCATGGGACCTACGAAGCCAACATGGCGATGCACGACTGCGATGTGATGATCAACTTGGGCGCCCGTTTCGATGACCGCATCACCGGCCGTCTCGACGCGTTCTCGCCAGGGTCGAAGAAGATCCACGTCGATATCGACGCTTCCTCAATCAACAAGAACGTGCGCGCAGATGTGCCGATCGTCGGTGATTGCGCCTATGTGCTGGAGGATTTGCTGCGCGTCTGGAAGGCCAAGGCACCGGTCGTCGACAAGGCCGCGCACAAGATGTGGTGGAAATCCATCGAAGGCTGGCGGGCGCGGAAATCGCTGAGCTACAAGCCGTCCAAGGACCACATCATGCCGCAGTACGCGCTCGAGCGGCTGCAGGCCTTGACCAAAGACCGCGACACCTACATCACGACCGAGGTCGGCCAGCATCAGATGTGGGCCGCGCAGTTCATGCACTTCGAGGACCCGAACCGCTGGATGACCTCGGGCGGTCTCGGGACCATGGGCTACGGTTTGCCGGCCGCGATCGGCGTGCAACTGGCCCATCCCAAGTCGCTTGTGATCGACGTGGCTGGTGACGCGTCCATCCTGATGAACATTCAGGAGTGCTCGACGGCGGTACAGTACCGCCTGCCGGTGAAAGTCTTCATCCTCAACAACGAGTACATGGGCATGGTGCGCCAGTGGCAGCAGCTGCTGCACGGCAATCGCCTGTCGGAAAGCTACACCGAGGCGCTGCCGGACTTCGTCAAGCTCGCCGAGGCCTATGGCTGGAAGGGCATGCGCTGCGACCACCCCGCCGATCTCGATGCCGCCATCATCGAGATGATCGACACCAAGGTTCCGGTGATGTTCGATTGCCGCGTGGCCAAGCTCGCCAACTGCTTCCCGATGATCCCGTCTGGCAAGCCGCACAACGAGATGCTGCTCGGCGAGGACATCACCGACGAGGAAGTCGGCCGCGCGATCGGCAAAGAAGGCAAGGTGCTGGTGTGACGGGGACCAGACGATGCCAACTGTCCTCAGAATTGGCACCTATCGCTTTTTCTTCCACAGTAACGAAGGGAACGAGCCGCCGCACATCCACGTACAACGGGACAGGGCGCTCGCAAAGTTCTGGCTGGAAACCGGAAACCTGTCGAAATCGAAACACTTTGCAGCCCATGAGCTGACGGATATCGCCCGGCTTATCGCGGAAAAAAGAACGTCGCTGTTGGAGGCATGGCATGAACACTACGACGGTTGAGCGCACGCCGCTCGCGACCGAAGTCCTCTTCGGGGCCAACGAGATGACGGTCCGATTGGCCGACGGGCGTAGCCTCAGTGTCCCGCTGGCTTGGTTTCCGAGACTGGCGCGGGCGTCGCGCCCAGAGTTGGAGCATTACGAGTTGATGGGCGATGGAGAAGGCATCCATTGGCCCGACCTCGACGAGGATCTGAGCGTGGCGGGGTTGATGCGATGAAGCTATCGGGCAAGCCGCACAACGAGATGCTGCTCGGCGAGGATGTCTCCGGCGAAGAAGTCGGCCGCGTCATCAGCAATGAAGGCAAGGTGCTGGTGTGAGACCTCTCCGACAACTCCCGCTCGTTATGCTGGCTGTCTTCACGATTGCGGCTCCGGCCCACGGTGCCAAGCCGGCGTGGGATCAGGTCAAGAACGTGAAGGAATCGGCCGAGCGGCTCGGATTGTTGCACAGAAAAAGTGGCCCAAACGGCGTGCTCAAGTTCCTCGATGCCTGTTACCGAACGCATACGCTTTCCTCGAAATACACGACCGCGGTCGAAGGCTGCGTGGCGCAGGACGTCATGTATTCCCGAGTTCTTTCGGCGGTCTATTCAAGGGTTCCGCCCAAGGTCCGGGTCGAACGATCGTTGCCGACCGCCGAGCAGATTGGCGCTGCATTGCAGGCGCGTGTCTCGGTCGTAATCCGCCAGTATGCCTTGTTGCCCGCAGACATGGACATGCTTCAAAAGCTGATCGACGACCACGCTATGCCGATTGTTCTGAAGGAAGCATTCCCGAATGCCGCAGCAGATGTCGGCGGCACGTCGAGATAGGACGTCATCGCCATGCACCTCGTCATCGCCAACAAGCTCTACTCGTCATGGTCGATGCGGCCGTGGCTGGTGATGCGGGCGTTCGATATCCCGTTCACCGAGACGGTGATCCCACTCAAGCAGCCGGATACTGCGACGCGAATTCTCGCCTACTCGCCGACCGGCAAGGTGCCGGTTCTGATTGATCGCTCGGACGTGGATTGCGACGCTGTGGTGTGGGAAAGCCTCGCGATCATCTCGTATCTCGCCGATCGCTTTCCCGAAAAGCCGATGTGGCCGAAGGGGCGTGGGGCGCTTGCTCACGCCAAGGCCATCTCCATGGAAATGCACGCGGGCTTCCAGGCCTTGCGGCAGACCTGCCCGATGAACCTCGGCAAGCGTTTTGCCGCGCCGCCGATGACCGACGATCTCAAGGCCAACATCCATCGGCTTGAGACCATGTGGCGCGATAGCCGCAAGCGGTTCGGGGGCGGCCGCGGGCCGTTCCTGTTCGGACATTACACGGCGGCGGACGCAATGTTCGCGCCGATCGTCACGCGGTTCGATACCTACGCCATTCCGGTGGCAGCCGACACCCGCGCCTACATGACCGCGGTACTTGCGGAGCCGTCGTTCTTGGAATGGAAGGCCGACGCCTTCCGCGAGCCGTGGCGCATCCCCGAGTACGAGACGGGACACGCCGTGATCGAGGTCCTGGCGCCCGAGCCGGCGACGACCTGAGTTTCTGAATTCCACGCGATCAGCGCTGACGAAGAAGAGAGCCCGCCATGCCCAATGCCAACCCCCAGTCCCACTACTCCGCCCCGGCCATGAACCAGGAGGTTGTTTCCCGGACGCTGTCGATCCTGGTCGACAACGAGCCGGGCGTGCTGGCGCGCGTCATCGGCCTGTTTTCGGGCCGCGGCTATAACATTGACAGTTTGACAGTGACCGAAACCGAGCACGAGAAGCACGTCTCCCGCATCACCATAGTGACCCGGGGCACGCCGTCCGTCATCGAGCAGATCAAGCATCAGCTCGAACGGCTGGTCCCAGTTCACCGGGTGCGCGATCTGACCATCGAGGGGCAGTCGCTGGAACGTGAGCTGGCGCTGGTGAAGGTCGCAGGGAGGGGCGAAAAGCGAATTGAGGCGCTGCGCCTGGCGGAGATATTCCGGGCGAAAGTGATCGACACGTCGATCGAGCATTTCGTCTTCGAAATCACCGGCAAAACCGCGAAGATCGAAACCTTCATCGGCATCATGATGGAGTTGGGCCTGGTCGAGGTCAGCCGCACCGGCATCGCGGCCATCGGGCGGGGCGCATCGAGCATGTAAGCCGCGCGGTTGGCGGTCGCAAGTTCGAAAGGCCGCCAGACCCCATCCGGCGGACCCATGGTGTTACGGAGCAGGTGATAGGTCGGAATCCGTGACGCGCGTCCTCAGAGACCCTTCGACTTGCCGGCAGACTTCTTGTCGACATTCGCCTCGGCGAGCGTCTGGGCGTGTTGGGACATGGCCACGCTGTCATCGCTGGTCAGGAAGAATTCCTTGGTTGCCGTGCGGAAGCCGACCTTTTTGTCGCCCGGAGCGTAGAGCGGCGTAGCCTTGGGCGGTGTCGACGCGGTCACCAGGAAGGCAAGCAGTACTGGCCTGAAGGAGCCGGTGTGCGTGCGCTCGCAGCGGTCCTTGCCTTCGGTATTCTCGCACGATCTGAGTGATGTGTAGGAGGGCGCGGCTTTCTCGTGCTCGATGACGGCCTTCTCCATTGCCTCGATGCACTGCTCGGCATTGATCTTGCCGCTGCCGGCACAGTCACTGGAGGTTGTGTAGATACCGCGGAATGCCGCTGCCGCAGATGGCTTTTTTTCGCCGCCGCATCCGGCCAGGGCGAAAGCTATGGCAGCCAGCACGAAGCCGGTGCGCACGTTCTTGAGGAGACCCATGGTACAAAACCTCCGCTCGGTAAGGCTTCCTTCATACCGGGAGCGCGTTAGGAAGCGGTTAACGTGACGCTAACCGGCTGGCCCTCCGATGGGGGGGAATTGTCGCCGGCGCCGGACGGTGAGTGCGTTAGTCGGAAATCATTGATCTTGACGGGCGGCTGGTATTAAGTCCGGCCTTCTTTCGAGGCATCAAGACAGGATTGTGACCGCGCCAGCGGCTGCTCTCGCCTCACGCCCACAGATCAAACGCAATGCACCGCACCGAACCGGTTGCGCCGAACATGAAGGGAAGCCCATGCGCGTCTATTATGATCGTGATGCCGACATCAACCTGATCAAGTCCAAGAAGGTCGCCGTTGTTGGCTACGGCAGCCAGGGTCATGCCCACGCGCTGAACCTGCGTGACAGCGGCGTCAAGGATGTCGTGATCGCATTACGCAAGGGCTCGGCCACCGCGGCCAAGTGCGAAAAGGAAAAGCTCAAGGTCATGGAGGTTGCCGACGCGGCAAAGTGGGCCGACGTCATCATGATGCTGACGCCGGACGAGTTGCAGGCCGATATCTACCGCGACCACCTGCACGCCAACATGAAGAAGGGGGCGGCGCTCATGTTCGCCCACGGCCTGAACGTGCATTTCAATTTGATCGAACCGCGCGACGATCTCGATGTCGGCATGGTAGCGCCCAAGGGGCCGGGTCACACCGTCCGCGGCGAATACCAGAAGGGCGGCGGCGTTCCGTGCCTTATCGCCATCCACCAGGACAAGAGCGGCAACGCCCACGACCTGTTCCTGTCCTACGCCTCGGCCGTTGGCGGCGGGCGCTCGGGCGTCATCGAGACGACGTTCAAGGAAGAGTGCGAAACGGATCTGTTCGGCGAGCAGGCTGTGCTGTGCGGGGGGCTGGTCGAACTCATCCGCGCCGGGTTCGAGACGCTGGTCGAGGCCGGCTACGCGCCCGAGATGGCTTACTTCGAGTGTCTGCACGAAGTGAAACTGATCGTCGACCTGATCTACGAGGGCGGCATCGCCAACATGAACTACTCGATCTCGAACACGGCCGAGTATGGCGAGTACCAAACCGGACCGCGCATCGTCACGGCCGAGACCAAGGCTGAGATGAAGCGCGTTCTCGACGACATCCAGATGGGTCGTTTCACGCGTGACTGGATGCTCGAGTGCAAAGCCGGCCAGCCGAGCTTCAAGGCTACGCGCCGCAACAACGACAAGCACCAGATCGAGGAAGTCGGCGCTAAACTCCGCGCCATGATGCCCTGGATCGCCAAGAACAAGCTCGTCGACAAAGGCCGGAATTGAGCGGTGGCCGCGGCACGCCGTTAGGCATCGAAAGGGCACCCGTTGCAACATGTGCGGCGGGTGTTTTTTATGTTCACGCGGTGATTCTGCGTCAAGAGCGGCGCGGTGGGTATAGCTTGCGTACGCGGTCATGGGCCATACTGCTCGGACTCAACCGCCGAGGAGTGACGACGATGACGAAGACAATCGCAGCTTTAGCCTTCATCCTGTCGCTGAGTTTCATCTCAACCCCTGCTACGTACGCAGCCGATGGCGAGGCGCGTTCGAAGATCGCGTGGCCAAAACCGACGCGATCGGTGAAGCCCAACGAGAAAGTCTGCAGGCATAAGTTCTCGAATGGCGAGCGCACCGTCTGGATCTGCGAGAAGGCCCAGCCTTGCTGCGAATGGGAACAGCTCAACTACTACGTGAAGTGCGGCTCCACGGTCACCGGCTGCCTCTAAGCAACCGGATGCGGGCAATAGGCGTTTTGGACTAAGGATGCCAGGGAGCTAACAGGGCGCGCACCCGCCTCATGGCCGGTACGCGCCCCTGGCTACGCGACAAAGACCCGCCGCGGATGCGTGTCGGCATCCGAAGAGCTAACCCGTGAGAGACCGGAAGACCCACGACGACTGCGTCGGGGAGGGAGGTGTGTGGCGGTGCAACCGCCGCAGGCCTTCCGGGTTTATGATGCGCTGCCAGATGCGAGATCCGAACCACGCACCAAACTGGAAACGGACGGCGAAGAAGCGGGGAACCCCGCCGCCCGTTCCAGACGGCACCCGAACTAGGATGCCGTCCAGAAACGAGGTTCTGACACCGGGTGTCGACTGGTGCGGAATTGCAGCCGAGCGCCCTTCTGTGGCAAAACCTCGTTCATGTTTGAGCCAGTCGCCGCGGCGAACAACCGCCGGCATACAGGCCACATTGAACCTTCCGTCAGTTTGCGAGAGAGCCCGTTTTGGTGTTGACGGCCTGATCTCAACCTATGTCCGTGTCGCACAAAGCTGTCGTACGATTGTTTTCCCTATGATCCCTTCGTGCGCCACGTAGCGATCCTCAATTGCCCCTTCGTCAATTGCGCCACGAGACCCCTCCGAGATCGATAAAGTCGCAGCGTTCGAATTCTCTCCCAGCTTACGGCGGCATCACGCGTTCAATGAAAAAGATTTGAGCGTCTGATCATGTCCTGAACATGATATCTAAAAGGCGAAAATATGATTTATTGAAAACAGATATGCTCGCATGTAAAACAATATCATCAATCCAGGAAAAATTAGAATTTGCCTAAGCGCTGTTTTGTGGAATTGCCAGGAAAGGATTGGCCGGATACGCCGGTTGCAAGATATGCCGACGCGGCAGCAGCCGAGCGCCGGTTCGAGAAGTGGCGCCACGCTGCGGTTCACGCTGCGAGTTAAGAGGGGGCTTGGTGTTTGAGCAAGCGTCGGGGAACGCACGATCTGGTGGAGAAGGGCGGACGGGTCGAGCGCGTCGAGCGGTGCATCTTGACCGTCTGCGATCGTCCGTGGAGTTTTGCCGCGGCCAATCGAGCCGCCATCGACGCCCACTGGGCGAAGCGGTCGGCCGAGACCCCCGGATTCTTCAACGGTGTGGTCTACATGATGGTCAGTGGCGAATTCCGGAACAAGGAGTTCCGGGCCCAATTCCGACCCGTGGAGTTCAAATCCTTTCTTTACTGGCGCGAAACGGGATACCCAGACCCCTCGGTTTGGGATGCTTTCGGATCAGCCTTGATCCGTTCTGTCGAGGGGCATGTTCTGCTTGGTGTTCAAAGCACGGGCAACCTCAATACGGGCCTTGCCTATCTGCCCGGAGGGTTCATCGATCCGCGTGATGTGGACGAACAGGGCCGCATCGACATTGCGGCGAACGTGCGGCGTGAGGTCCGGGAGGAGACCGGGCTTGGTGACGGCGATCTCGACCCGCGTCCCGGCTTCATCGTCACCCACATGGGCGCGCATGTTTCGATCGCGATGGAACTCGCCTCGACACTGAGGGCGCACGACTTGCGGGAGAAGATCCTCGAGCACATCGCGGCCGATCAGCAGCCGGAGCTCTCCGATATCGTCATTATCGGGGGGGGCGAAGATGTGGCACCTGAAACGATGCCGGAGTTCACGGCCGTGCTGCTCATGTTTCTGTTCGGCTGAGATGCGCCAAAACCTGGGAGAAGTCGCCGCCCGCACTTCTCGCTTCGCGCGGCATGAGGCAAGGTAGGCTCGTCAATGCGTCAGGCACGTCGCTTTTCCCCAGCGCCGGCCTCAAGGGTAAGGGACCCGATGAAACTTTCCTTTCACATTCTCGATGTGTTCACCGACAAGCGCTTCGGAGGCAATCCCCTGTGCATCGTGCACGGCGCGGATGATTTGCCCACCGCCCAAATGCAGACCATGGCGCGTGAGTTCAACCTGTCCGAGACTGTGTTCTTGCTCAAACCGGAAAACCCAGCGCACTCGGCCCGTATTCGGATCTTTACCCCGACGAAGGAAATGCCGTTCGCTGGCCATCCGACGGTTGGAACCGCGATCCTGCTCGCTGAAATGAAGGTTGCGGGCATTTCGGGTGATCACGAGGCACTGATCGTGCTTGAAGCAGCTATCGGAACGGTAAGGGTGGGCGTCAGAATGCGCGCCGGCCAGGCGACGTTTGCAGAATTCGACGCGCCGAAACTGCCGGTCGAGGCCGGCATACTGCAACCACTCGAGAGGCTCGCCGCTGGCCTCGGGCTCATCCCGAGCGAGATCGGTTTTGAGAACCACCGTCCGTCCTGCTTTGCCGCGGGTAACGCGTTTGCCTTTATTCCGGTCAGCACGCGCCAGGTCATCGAGCGGGCCTATGTCAACGGTTCAGATTGGGCTCACGCTTTCGAGGATCAGGGCGTGGTTGGCGCCTATCTCTACACGCGCCAGTGTGTGCACAACTCGTCGGCCTTTCACGTCCGGATGTTCGCACCATCCGCCGGGATACCAGAGGATCCTGCAACTGGGTCGGCTGCGGTCTGCTTCGCGGGTGTGGTGCACCGGTTCGACGGCATTCCAGATGGAACGCACAAGCGCGGACTGGAGCAGGGCTACGCTATGGGGCGGCCGAGCCAGATTGCGCTCACGCTCGTGGTCAGTGGAGGCTCGCTGACGACAGTCCGTATCGGTGGCCAGGCGGTTCGGGTTGCCGAGGGGGTAATCCAGGTCTAAGTCCACGCCGCTGTTCTGCATCCTCCGGCTGAGCGTCGCCGGGATAAGGCTTGCATTTCATCAACGGTTTTGGCTTAGTCTCCAAGCCCTGCACTTTGCGGACTGAGCACCGACCAGCGTATTCCGAGCCCGTCCATGCGCTTCGCGTTACAGACGTCCGGCCATCACGCGCAACCCGCGAGCCCCATGCGCGCGCCCGGCGATCGCGCGTGCCTGCTTTCGCGTCTGCTTCTTACCAGCCCCTGAGCATCGGCTGTCCGGGCTTCGGCAACGGGCGGGCGCTCAGGGGTAAGAAGGTCGAGAACAAGGATCAACGCCCGCCACCGCACAGCAGTTCGTCGTGAACAGGTGCGCTTGCAGCGGAACCCGCGACGAAAGCCCGCGAGAAAGATTGCCCAATGACCGAAGCCATCCGAAACCCTGCCGCCTCCGACGCCGACCGCGTCGTGATCTTCGATACCACCTTGCGCGACGGGGAGCAGTGCCCGGGCGCCACTATGACCTTTGAGGAAAAACTCGAAGTTGCCGATTTCCTCGACGAAATGGGCGTCGATATCATCGAGGCCGGCTTCCCGATCGCATCCAACGGCGATTTCGAGGCCGTGTCGGCAATCGCAACCAGGGTCAAGACCGCGAGCGTCGCGGGTCTTGCCCGCGCCATCGACAAGGACATTGACCGCGCAGGCGAGGCCGTCCGTCATGCTCAGCGCGGCCGCATCCACACCTTCGTTTCGACATCGCCGATCCATCTCGCCCATCAGATGAAAAAGAGCGAGGATGAGGTGCTCGCCATCATTGCGAGTACCGTCGCCCGCGCGCGCAACCTGGTCGACGACGTCGAGTGGAGCGCAATGGACGCGACCCGGACGCCGCTCGACTACCTGTGCCGCTGCGTCGACACCGCTATCAAGGCAGGCGCGACGACCATCAACCTGCCCGATACCGTGGGTTATGCGACACCGGAGGAGTACGGCGCCATGTTCCGCGAGGTGCGCGCGCGCGTGGCCAACAGTGACAAGGCGATTTTCTCGGTGCATTGCCACGACGATCTGGGCCTGGCGGTCGCGAACTCGCTGGCCGGCTTAGCTGGCGGGGCACGGCAGATCGAATGCACGATCAACGGCATCGGGGAACGGGCAGGGAACGCCGCTCTTGAGGAAGTCGTGATGGCGTTGAAGACCCGCCGCGACGTCCTGCCCTACGAGTGCGGGGTCACCTCCACGATGTTGACGCGCGCGTCCAAACTCGTCTCGGCGGTGACTAATTTCCCGGTCCAGTACAACAAGGCCATCGTCGGCCGCAACGCCTTCGCCCACGAAAGTGGCATCCATCAGGATGGCATGCTCAAGCACCAGAATACCTACGAAATCATGACACCCCAGAGCGTCGGAGTCGGCAAGACGTCGCTGGTCATGGGCAAGCACACCGGTCGCAACGCCTTCCGGCAGAAGCTCAAGGAACTCGGCTATGAACTGGGGGAGAATGCCTTCGAAGACGCCTTCAATCGCTTCAAGGGGTTGGCGGACCGCAAGAAGCACGTCTACGACGAGGACATCGAGGCGCTGGTCGACGATGGAGTGGCGCATGCCCACGACCGTATGAGGGTTGTGGAGCTGCAGGTGATTGCCGGTACGTTCGGTCCGCAATCGGCGACCCTGACACTCGACATCGACGGCATGTCGCACACCGTTCAGGCGCGCGGCAATGGACCTGTTGATGCAACCTTCAACGCCATCAAGATGCTGGTGGCCCACGAGGCCAAGCTACAGCTCTATCAGGTTCACGCCGTGACGGAAGGAACCGACGCGCAGGCCGAGGTCTCAGTCCGGCTCGAAGAGGACGGCCGCGCTGTCACCGGCCGCGGCGCCGACACCGATACGATGGTGGCGTCCGCCAAGGCATACGTGGCCGCGCTCAACAAGCTGATGGTCAAACGGCAGAAGACCGCCCAGGCGATGCAACTCGGTTGAAGGTTCGGCGCTTGGCCGCTTCCTTATCTGACTTGAAACCTGATCTGTGCACAACAATCCAATTCCTTGGGCTGCGGATCTGGGATTTCCTTGCCTGGCCGGCACTTCCGTCCGGTCGGAAACTGCGGAAGGACTGTGTTCGTTAGGCTGGCTGCGCTATCATGTCAGCGTGTATGCCCCCAGGGCGACAGGCTCGCTCGGGGGGTGAGATGCGGCGTCGATTTCCGGTCCGCGGTTCTAGAGAGCACTATTACGATGGTTCTGCGGGTCGCCAGCGCCTTCTCGGACGACATTGCCATCGATTTGGGCACGGCCAATACGCTGGTTCATGTGGCTGAGCGCGGCATTATCATCGACGAGCCGTCGGTCGTCGCCGTGCGGTCGCGGGGTGCTACACGGGAGGTGCTGGCCGTCGGCCAGAAAGCCAAGCAGATGGTCGGCCGCACACCCGAAAGCATCGAGACCATCCGCCCGCTGCGGGACGGCGTGATCGCCGATTTCATCGCCACCGAGGAAATGCTGCGGCAATTCATCAAGCGTGCCAAAACCATGCTCGGCTTCCGCCGCCCCCGCATCCTGATTTGCGTGCCCGCGGGTGCAACTCCGGTTGAGCGCCGTGCGGTCTACGAAACCGCCGTGTCGGCGGGTGCCCGAAAGGTCTATCTGATCGAGGAGCCGGTGGCGGCGGCGATCGGCGCGGGCCTGCCGGTCGATGAGCCGACTGGTTCCATGGTGTTGGACATCGGCGGCGGCACCACCGATATCGCGGTCCTGTCGCTCGGCGGCGTGGTCGAAGCCCGCTCGCTGCGGCTGGCGGGGAACGCTATGGACGAAGCCATCATCCGTTATGTTCGCCGCAAACATCAGCTGCTGATTGGCGAGGCAAATGCCGAGCGCATCAAGATCGAGGCAGGGACGGCAGCGGCCAGGGTCAATGGAAGCCATACCGAGATACACATTCGCGGCCGGGATTTGCGCCAGGGGCGCCCGAAAAGCATCGTGCTCGGGCCGCATGACATTGCCGAGGCCTTGGAGGGTCCGATCGAGGAGATGGCTGATTTCATTCAGCGTGCGCTCGAAGACCTGCCGCCGGAAGTCTCGACCGACATCTGCGAGCGCGGGATCCACATGACGGGCGGCGGCGCGCTGCTCGACCAGCTCGACGTCGAACTCGAACGTCGCGTCGGCGTCAAGTTCCTTCGGCCAGAGCACCCCATGCACTGTGTGGTCAAAGGATCGGCGATGGTGTTGGGCTCGCTCAGTGAGCGCGAGCATCTTCTGATACGGCCATAATTCGGCCTTTCGACGCGACAGTGGCCGGGGACTGGTCCGCGGGGCGGGGCCCGCGGTGTGGAGGGGGACCAATTTCGCAATGAGGCGATTGCGCGAAGACCACCTGAACTTGACCCGGCGCGGGATTGATCCAAGGCGCCGGTTCGGCATCCGCAGAACATTTCTGGTGCTTGTTCTGTTGTCTGTTGCACTTCTCGCTTTGAGCCGGCTCAATGTGTCGTGGGTGAACGAGGCGCGCTGGCAGGTCTCGGAATTGATGGTGCCGGTGCAGTCCGCGGTGGCCGATGCGCTTGCCCCGCTCCGGTCGGCCGGGCGCGCGGTATCGGAGATCAACAACCTGACGGGCGAAATCAAGGCCCTCCGCGACGAGAACCGCCGGCTCAAGGCGGCCGAGGGCCGCATCGGCGAACTTGAGCGCCAGCTTGCAGACATCACAGCTCTGGCCCGCGTGGTGGTTGATCAGGCGCTGCCGTTCGTGACCGCGCGCGTAGCCGCCAGTTCCAGCAGCTCGGTCGCGGGCACCGTGTCGATCAACGCAGGTCGCGGCTCCGCCGTTCGCAGCGGCTATCCGGTCGTGAACCGTGACGGGCTTGTCGGCCGCATCGTGGACACCGGCCAAAGCGCTGCCCGCGTGCTTCTGCTCACTGATTTGACCAGCCGCATTCCTGTACTCGTCGGCCGAGGTTCGTTGCGTGCTGTTGCAACCGGCGACGGCGGACCACGGTTGCGGTTGTTGTTTGTCACGCGGGGTGCAACGATCGCGGCGGGTGACGAGGTGGTGACGTCGGGTGCTGGCGGGCTCTTTCCGCGCGGGCTTATGCTTGGGCGAGTTGTTGACGATGGCGGGACATTCAAGGTCGAGCCCTTCGCGGCGCTCGACGAGCTCGATCATGTTTCGGTGTTGTTGCACGATTCCCCTATGATCGAGCTCTACGGCGATGTGTCACCGGGTCCGCGCGACGACCGGCCCCTGCGTCCGGCTGCCGGCTCGCAGCAAGGCCTTGCAGTGCCCGAACGCGGAGGAGCGGTTTTGTCCGGAGCACGGTCGCCATGACGTGCAGGCCCACGATCGATTTTTGCTCAGGACGTCCCGCGCCATGCTGAGCCCGCGCGCCATCGCGCCTGGACAGACGATCCTGATCGTCACGCTATTTGCAGCTCTGCCGTGGGGATGGCCGGGCGCGGGGCGGTTCGTACTCCCGCTTTTGCCGTTCGCGATCGTGCATTACTGGGTGCTGCGACGGCCGGATCTGGTTCCTGAATGGCTGGTGTTTGCGACTGGCCTCACGTTCGATGTGCTCACCAACGGCCCGCTTG
Source organism: Hyphomicrobium sp. (assembly GCA_002928955.1). GTDB lineage: Bacteria > Pseudomonadota > Alphaproteobacteria > Rhizobiales > Hyphomicrobiaceae > JAKAML01. The sequence goes on from PERT01000001.1 coordinate 104,963, forward strand.
GCTACTGGTCGCTCATATACCTGACGGGGTATGCGATGACGGTTGCGGCGCTGCCCTGGGCAGGCGTGGGCCGTCTCGGCCGCTGGGCGCTGTTTGCAGCTCTGATCGCGATTCTGGCATGTGCCCAGGTCTTGCTTTCTATCGCCTATTTCAACCAAGCGATCGATGCGTGGTCAGTGGCAGTCGCGTCCGCGTGGGCCGTGCTCCTTTACCCCATTGTGGTGATGATGCTCGGAGGGCTGCGCGGTGCCGTCGGCGAGGCGGACGCTCACCGGCATCGGGACACGGCGCGCGCGCGGCTCGAGCGCGGCAGCTGACCCGATGTTCACCCCCGATGACGACGACGAGGCGGCAAAGCACCAGACATTCACGCGGCGCGCGATGTTGCTCGGGGTCGGCCAAGTTGTTTGCTTTGGCCTCGTTGGCGCACGGCTTTACCAGATCCAAGTCATGGACGAGGGCCGCTATGTCCCGTTGGCCGAGGGCAACCGCATCGGCGTCCATCTGAGGGCGCCGGAGCGGGGGCACATCCTCGATCGCTTCGGCGAGGTACTGGCTTCGAACCAGGAAGGGTTCCGGGCGACGCTCATTCCAAGCCGCGCTGGCGATCTCAGGCAGACGCTGGCCATGTTCGCGCGGATCGTTCCGCTGACCGCGGACGAGCAGGAGCGCATTGTGCAGCGGGCGCAGCGAAAGAGCCGTAGCGCGCCTCTGGTGCTGGCCGGGGATCTGTCGTTCGAGCAGGTGGCGGAACTGAGCGTGCTTGCGCCGCGTCTCCCCGGCATCGCGACTGAACCCGCGCCCAAGAGGACCTATTTTCATGGTGACAGCGTCGGCCATGTCGTCGGATACGTCGGCGGCGTCGAGCGTCTGGCCATGGACGATGATCCTGTGCTGCGGCTTCCGGGTACGCGCATCGGCAAGTCGGGGGTTGAGCTTGGAATGGAGGATGAGCTGCGCGGCGTGGCGGGCTCGGAGCGGCTCGAGGTCGATGCCAGGGGACGCATCGTGCGGTCCCTCGGCGAGACCGCCCCCCGGCCCGGCCGCAATGTCGTGCTCTCGCTTGATGTCGGTTTGCAGGCGCGCGTCATGGCTCGCCTCGGGCGCGAGCGGCGAGGAGCGGTCGTCGCCATGGACGTGAACTCGGGGGAGGTCGTCGCACTCGCTTCGGCCCCGGCGTTCGACCCCCGCGAACTGGTTGCCGGCGCCGGAGCAGACGCCTGGAAGGCCCGCCTCAACGATCCCGACAAGCCGTTGCTCAACCGGGCCATCAGCGGTCTCTATCCACCGGGTTCCACATTCAAGATGGTGACGGCGTTGGCGGCGCTCGAGGCCGGGGCTGTCACACTGAAAGAAAGAGTCGAGTGCGCGGGCAGTTACGAGTTCGCCGGCCAGAGCTTCCGCTGCTGGCACCGCCGCGGACACAACCGGGTCGACCTCCACCGCGCACTCAAGGAATCGTGCGACGTCTACTTCTACGAGATGGCGCGGCGGGTTGGCATCGGCGCGCTTTCACGCATGGCGCGGCGGCTGGGTTTCGGCGAGGTGTTCGAGAGTGGAATTGCCTTCCAGAAGGCAGGAGTCGTGCCCGACCCCGTCTGGAAACGCGGTGCTTTCGAGCGTGGTTGGCTCGGAGGCGAGACAGTGATTACCGGCATTGGCCAGGGTTTTGTGACCGCAACCCCGCTGCAGCTTGCGGTCATGACAGCGCGGCTTGCGACCGGGCGCAAAATCGTTCCAACGCTGATCCGCCACAACGCGGGCGCGCGGCCGGCCGCTGAAGGCGACGCTTTCCAGGTTCTCGATATCGCGCCTGAATGGCTGGATGCGGTGCGCAAGGGCATGGTCGCCGCCGTCAACGAGGACGGCGGCACCGCGTCGAACGCGCAGATCGACGGGTCCAGCATTGTTGTCGCCGGCAAGACCGGCACGTCGCAAGTGAGCCGCGCGTCGAGCGAGCGCGGCCAGGGCGAGTTGCCGTGGGATCTGCGCGATCACGCACTCTTTGTCGGATACGCTCCGGCAACCCGCCCGCGCTATGCCGCCGTCGCGGTGGTCGAGCATGGTGGCAGCGGTGGCGCGGTTGCGGCCCCCATGGTTCGCGATGTTCTGGGTATGCTGATCGCCGAGGACCCGGCTGCAAAACCGGCCTATCGGCAGCCCGATGCCGATAGGCGCGCAGATGCGGCCGGCCGGTCGGCGCCCGAGAGAAGCGACTGACCATGGGCAACATGTTCTGGTCACGACGGCCTGATACCCTCACGCAGAAGTTCCTGCGCGTGCATTGGGGCGTTCTTCTGGTGGCAACGCTCATTGCGGTGCTCGGGACGGCGACGCTCTATTCCGTCGCGGGTGGTTCGGTCACGCCTTGGGCTGAGCACCATGCCCTACGTTTCTTGTTCGGGCTCGGCCTCGTCTTGACCATGGCTGCGGTGCCGCTTCGGATCTGGATCGGCCTTGCCTACCCGGTGTTCGCGAGCGCGCTCGTTTTGTTGTGCCTGGTGCCGATCGTCGGCGTCGAGACACTGGGCGCGAGGCGTTGGTTGAGCCTTGGCCCGGTCGGATTCCAGCCCTCCGAACTGATGAAGGTGGCGCTCGTCGTCGCGCTGGCCCGTTATTATCAATGGCTACCGTCCGAGCGCGTTTCGCGGCCGTTTTGGGTGTTGTTGCCACTCCTGATGATCGCAGTTCCGGTCGCGCTCACGCTGCGTCAGCCAGACCTCGGCAGTGCGACGCTGTTTGCGTGCGTCGGCGTCGGCCTCATGGGTCTGGCCGGCGTGCATTGGGGCTATGCAATTGCCGCCGCGGCGAGCATCGGGATTGGTGCGCCGTTGGTCTGGAATGGGCTTTACGGCTACCAGCGCCGTCGCATCGAAGTTTTTCTTGATCCTGAGAAAGATCCCTTGGGTGCGGGATACCACATCACGCAATCGAAGATCGCGCTTGGTTCGGGCGGGGTTTCCGGTCGCGGCTACATCCAAGGCACGCAGAGTCAGCTCGATTTCATACCCGAGAAGCACACTGATTTCATTTTCACCATTTTCGCGGAAGAGTGGGGATTTGCTGGCGCGGCCATCTTGATCCTGCTGTTTATTCTGCTCATCGGCATGGTGCTGCGCATGGCGCACGGATGTCGCAGCGTTTTCGGACGTCTGCTTATCGGCGGTCTCGCGCTCACGCTTTTCGCCTACGCGTTCGTCAACATGGCTATGGTCACCGGCCTCGTGCCCGTGGTGGGCGTCCCATTGCCGTTGTTTTCCTATGGAGGCACGGCCATGACGACGATCATGGTTGCCCTGGGCCTCGCCATGTCGGCGCACGTACATGGTCAGGAACAGGTGGGGCGCCCCCAGTTCTGAAGGTCCCGCTGTGGCCAAAGTGGATTGTCTCAGAGAAGCCTGCTGCGCGGCCTGGGGTACGGCGTCATTGCGCTCACGCGGCGCGGTCTGCGGTGAGTTCCCACCGAATGCACCACTGGACAGGCGGCAGACCCGGTGCTAGTGACACGGGAGTTGGGGCCCACTGTCGGGCCCCTTTGCCGTCCTTGGCCGCCGTTGTGATCTGGGACGATGCGGGTGCGTAGCTCAGTTGGTAGAGCAGTTGACTCTTAATCAATAGGTCGTAGGTTCGAATCCTACCGCACCCACCACTCCCAAGCTGCCTCGGGTCGCTCCCGCCTGTGCCAGAACAGCATCATCCCCACGGCATCATCCCGACCTCGGAGCGGTGGCGCGAGGTGCACGTTCGAGCCTACAGGTCCCCGGCCGAAGGGGATTTCATCTTCACAGACATCCCTGATCGCTCTAGAAGCCGTCGTGCAGTTTCGGCCGACAGGCTTGCGTCTGGCTGGCCAATTGGGGAGGCTCGTGATGGTCGGCTATCTGGTTTTGGCGGCGTTACAGACCGCCGCGGCGTGGTACGGCGCGCCGTTCCTGCTCAAATACATTCCGGTCTCCGGCGACCCTAAGTTGTTCGTTCACGCGGCGATCTTCGCGGGACTGGTGTGGGCAACGGGCGTCATCGGGTCGTTTGCGCTGAAGGATGTGCGGATGCCGTCAACGGCCGTGCTGGCGAGCTCCCTCGTATTCGCGCTGATCTGCGCCGGCATTCTGTTTGTACCGCAGATCATGAAGGCGATCCCGTTCCGGTTCGACAGAATGTTCCTTCCCCTGGCCGGCGCGATCGTCGGTTACATGGTGCGCCGTTGAGGGCGATCCGCTGGACTTCGGCCGAAAATGCAAAAGGCGTGAGGTTTTTTGGACCTCACGCCTTCGTTGCTGTAACAGGATCGGGGGGAGATCCCGGCTATGAGCTAGACGTTTTGCGTGAACCCCACGTGTGCTCAGGATTCCGCGACTAAACCATCCCGAACACGACCGCAGCGACGAAGCCGAATGAGAGAAGTGCTGCAAGCACGTTCATTCGCATCTTCATTTCCATCGTTGCCTCTCCATAGAAATGCCAGCGCAGCCGGCAGGTTCAGCGTCGGTGCGAGTGAACTCGGTGCACCGATAGCCCGAACCATAGATGCGACTAAGGTCTCAAGCCAAGCGAAAAAGATGCTGCGATGCAATAGTGCAAGCGGTTTCGCGTCGCAGCGCATGAACGGTTTGGTCAACATGCAAGCGTGCACCAGTGTGTCCCAAGATCCGAAACAAGAAAAATTTTCAACCGGCTTGAGCTGGTACGAGTATAACGTGAATAGTGGTCCGTTCTCTCGAAATCGTTTGGAAATCATACTTCCAAATACTCGGCTTCACAGTGCCGCCGTTGGAACAACTTGTGACAAGCTGAGCCGGCAACATCAAGTCTTCAATTGGCACGGCTCGGCCTGCCTTTCTAAATCGGATCGTCTTGATTACATGTTCAGGGTTCGCCGGTCGTCCGGCCACGTCGACCATCACCCGAGGGACACTCCATGGACAGATTCAAGGCTCTTCTAGCCAACAAGAGCGATACCGGTCTCTCGGTTGCCTGGACGGAACTCGGCATGGCCGATTTGATGCCCGGGGATGTCGACGTCCGCATCACTCACACCACGATGAACTACAAGGATGGGCTCGCGCTCACGGGCAAGGCGCCGATCATCCGCAAGTACCCATTGATCCCCGGTATCGATTTCGCTGGCACGGTGGTGGCCTCGTCGAATTCCGAGTTCCAGGCGGGCGACGCGGTACTCCTCAACGGATGGGGTGTCGGCGAGAGCCATCATGGCGGGTTCAGTCAGATGGCGCGTGTGAAGGGCGACTGGCTGGTCAAGCGACCCTCGGCCCTCAGCGCCGCGCAAACCATGGCCGTCGGCACAGCCGGCTACACCGCCATGTTGTGCGTGCTCGCACTCGAGGCCCACGAGGTCACGCCGGCCAAGGGACCGGTGCTGGTCACGGGAGCTGCTGGCGGCGTGGGCAGTATCGCCGTCTCCGTGCTGGCCAAGCTCGGCTATCACGTTGTCGGTTCGACCGGTCGGCCGGAGGAGGAGGGCTATCTCAAATCCCTTGGCGCGGCCGAAGTGATCAACAGGGCTGAACTGTCGTCGCCGGGAAAACCGCTCGCGAAAGAGCGCTGGGCAGGAGCCATCGACGTGGCCGGCAGTCACACCCTGGTCAACGCCATCGCGGCGACCCAATACGGCGGTTGCGTCGCGTCGACCGGGCTTGCGCAGGGCATGGATCTGTCCGGCAATGTTGCCCCGTTCATCCTCCGCGGAATTACGCTGGCTGGCGTCGATAGCGTCATGTGTCCAAAGCCGAAGCGGATCGCAGCCTGGTCCCGCCTCGCTCAAGATCTGGACACTGCCAAGCTCGCGGCGTTGACCGTTACGCGCCCGGTCGAGGATGTGGTCGCGCTGGCACCCGAAATCCTGGCGGGCAAGCTGCGCGGGCGCGTCGTCCTCGAGGTTGCCTGATCGCACGAGGGCGAATAGTACGCCCCAGTCAGTCCAGACGCTTGCGCATCAGGATCTCGGTTCTGTCATCGCGGATGAGGCCGTCGATGCGGGCCGTCTCGCGATATCCGGCACGGGTGTAGAAGCGGAACGCGTCCCCATTGAAATCGGAGGTGGCCGCCCAAAGGTTCCGTTCCTCCATCGCGCGGGCATCGCGCTCGAACCAGTCGAGCACAGCCGAGCCGAGGCCATGTCCCTGGTACGCCGGTAGCACGCCGAGAAACTGGAGATACGGCCCGCGCAGCCAACTGCGCCTCAGTCCAGCGATGCCCGCAACCTGGTCGCCAACCCGAATGGCGAGACGCGGCGCATCAGGCTGGATACCGCGAAAGTAGCCCGCGAGGGCCGCCGCGGAGAACGGATAGTCGCGCCACGGCGAGAGTGCCGCAAAAGCTTCGCCGAGCGGGTCGGCCAGAGCGGGGTCAAGCGGCGCCAATGTGCGCGCTCGACCCAGGACGAGGTCGTCGCCAAGATGGATCGACAGGCCAGCGTCGGGTTTGGTGTGTGGCATCGGATCACCCCTCTGTGCATCATGGCGTGCCCGGCGGTGGTGGGCGCGGCGCCCGAAGCGTGAATAGTCTGTCGTAGCGGTCGGTATCTCCAGGGCGGCTGTCGTAGCAGGTCTGGGCAACGACAGGGCGGCCGGCCGCCAGCAGCTCGCTCACGGTTACGAACTCGTAGCCAAGTGCCTTCAGCCGCGGGACGGCCAGCGGCAGTGCGGCGGCGGTGTTGTGCCCGCGGCCATTCGCATGGGCGATAATGATCGAGCCAGGCTTCACATTGCGAACCATGGCCTCCGCGATTTCCTTCGCCGATGTCGATGGTGATGGATCACCCGTGGACAGGTCCCACTGTATGGCGAGCAGCCCTGCATCGTTGACCGCGTCGAGCGCCGCCGGATTGCATGCTCCGAACGGAAATCGGAAGAGCCCGATACGCGGCGGAATACGCTCTGCGTCCTTCGGCGCTAGACACTGGTTGATGACCAGGCCGGCCCGAATCGCCTCGTAGGAGCGTTGCGGGCCGAGAATTTCGCGACTGAGTTCTGCTCCTTGCAAGAGGCGAAGGTTGCGGTGCGACCAGCCGTGATTGGCCAATTCAAACAGCGGTTCGACCATCAATTGGCGTGTGCGCGCCTCGTGGCTCCGCATCCATTTCCCGCCGGTGAACAGCGTGGCCTTGATCCGCTCGGCTCTCAGGTAGTCAAAGATTGCACCATCGTAACCCGCGACCTCGCCGGTCTGCTCGCAAAGGTCAAGCGTCAACGCGATCAGCTTCTTGCCCCTTGGCAGGTCGACCCGACGGATCGCGCCGCGGAGCCCCGCAGCCACGGGTTGGGCTGTTCTAAGTGGCCGGTCCGGTTCGGGCCTGTCGAACGCGCGATTGCCTTTCACAGGGACCTTTTCGCCGGGGCGGGCGGTGAGGTCGGCCGGCGAAACGCACTGGATCTGAGCGCTTGGCGCCTGTCCGCCAGCGGCTGCATAGCACGGCGCCGTCATAGCCAGGACGAGCGCGGTCACCCCGATCGACATCTGCCCCATGGTGTCCATCACGGCAGCCTCTCTCATTGCCCGCGAAACCTGGGCGTGCGTTTTTCAAGGAAGGCGCGCCGCCCCTCGACATAGTCGTCGCTTGAAAAGCAGGCTGCAACGAGGTTGTCGAGCGCTCCAATATCGGCGGTCTCGGCGGGTTGCGACAGCTGATCGATCGACGCCTTCGCCGCGCGGATCGTCAGCGGGGCGTTGGCCGAGATTTCCGCAGCCAGCGCGCGGGCCGAGCCTTCGAGTTCGGCGCTTGGCACGATGCGGTTGACGAGCCCCATCGCATGCGCCTCTTCGACATCGAACCTGCGGCCGGTGAATAGGATCTCCTTTACAGAAGCAGGTGAGGCGAGCCGAAGCAGCGACCTCAGCCAGCGGGGGTCATAGCCAATACCGAGCTTGGCGGCCGGAATAGCAAACCTCGCGCAGGCGCCCGCGATCCGCAAATCGCAGCACGCGGCAATGGCCAAGCCACCGCCGAGGCAGAAGCCCTGAACCATGGCGATTGTCGGCTTGGCACACGTCAGGATTGCATCGAAGGCCCGGTGATTGAGGTCGTTGTAGGCCGTGGCCGCTTTGCCCTGGCGGTTCAGCTCGAACTCGCTGATATCCGCGCCCGCCGAGAACGCGCGCTCGCCGTCGCCCCGCACCAGCACGACGCGGACCTCAGGGTTCTGGTCCGCCTGGTGGATGTGCTCCGGCAACTGTTGCCACATGGCGGCGGTCAGGGCGTTCATCCGGCTCCGGTTGGCGATGGTCAGCACGGCTATTCCATCGGCGATGGCGCAGTGGATTTGAGGTCGTGGGCCTTGCTCTGTCACGATACCGTCCTATCTCTTCGGTGGTCGATCCGTTGGTTGCGGCAATTCTGTGGCGATGCAACTCCGGCAGCCTGGAACGACGAGCATGCGCCAGATATCCGGCTGGCCCAGGCAAACGGCCGGTCTTCCGGCCTAAAGATGGGTTTCAGGGTTGGAAGCGCTCACCTACACTCAAGGGACGGCGTTGACGAGGGTTCGCAAGACCGTTATCGCCAAACTGAGCGCGTGGTCGGATCGCGCCCGCGGGTCCAGCTGTCGATGGCACCAACGACTTGATGCGCGGCCCAAGTTTCTTTCGGCCACACTGATGGAGGCGTCAATGGCTCAAGGCAAGGCGACCCTCACGCGGGGTAACATTCAGGCCTACGACCCGATCTGGAGCCAGATCCGGAAGGAAGCGCAGGACGCAATGGCTGCTGAGCCCGCCCTCGGCAGCTTCATCTTCGCGACCATCCTGAGCCACGATAGGCTCGAAGACAGCGTCGTCCATCGCATCGCCCAGCGGCTCAGCCACCAGGACGTGGACGCGGGCCTGATAGCGCGCACGTTCAGCGACGTTGTATCCGAGAAGCCCGAGCTTGGCGCCACGTTCCGCGCCGACCTCGCTGCCGTCTTCGACCGCGATCCCGCCTGCAACCGGTTCATCGAGCCGCTGCTCTATTTCAAGGGCTTCCACGCGCTCGCGACGCATCGGTTCGCCCATGAACTGCTGCTTGCCGGCCGGCGCGACTTCTCACTCTACATCCAGAGCCAGGCTTCGCGCATTTTCTCGGTCGACATCCATCCTGGCGCGCAGTTCGGCAAGGGCATCATGCTCGATCACGCCAACGGATTCGTGGTCGGCGAGACGGCCGTGGTCGGCGACAACTGCTCTTTCCTGCATGCTGTGACACTCGGCGGCAGCGGCAAGGAGACCGGCGATCGTCACCCGAAGATCGGCGACAACGTTCTGGTTGGCGCGGGCGCCAAGATCCTTGGCAACATTCGCGTTGGCCGCTGCTCACGGATCGCGGCTGGCAGCGTGGTGTTGAAGGATGTGCCGCACAACACCACCGTTGCCGGTGTGCCGGCCAAGGTTGTCGGACCAGCCGGCTGCAAAGAGCCTGCTCGCAGCATGGATCAAGCCATCGATCCCGATGACCGCGGCAGCGGCGAACAGCACCCCGAGGATTGATCTTTCGCCGTCGGCCGCCCCGCGGACTGCCGGTACTCTCGCATTGTTTCCCCGCTTGCCCACGGCGAGCGGGCAAAGTCGAACCCAGGAGAATACGGTGAACAAGGAAGAGTTGGCGAAGATCCAGGCCTACCTCAGGAAGACCTTTGGAAACCCCAAACTGGAAGTCCGGGCGCGGGCAAAAAAGACGGATTCCGCCGAAGTATATCTGGGCGAGGATTTCATTGCGGTGCTGTTCCGAGAAGACGAGGAGGGCGAGGTCTCCTACCAGTTCCAGATGGCGATCCTTGAGATGGATCTCGAAGGCGCCTGATCGCAGGCGACGCATGGGGGTGCGGCATGGCGCTTTATCGGTTAGGTGATGTCGCGGTCAGTACGCCGTCCAGCGGCCGCTACTGGGTTGCCCCAAACGCCGTGGTCATCGGCGACGTGGTGATCGGCGAAGACGCCAGCGTCTGGTTCGGGTCTGTCGTGCGGGGCGACAATGACGTGATCCGTATCGGCGCGCGGTCCAATATTCAGGATGGATGCGTGCTTCATACCGATCCGGGATTTCCGATGCACATCGGAGAAGACTGCACCATCGGGCATATGGTGATGCTCCACGGTTGCACCATCGGCCGCGGAAGCCTCATCGGTATTGGATCGATCATCCTCAACGGCGCCGTCATCGGTGAGGATTGTCTGATCGGAGCGAATACGCTGATCGCCGAGGGCAAGGTCATTCCGCCGCGATCCATGGTGCTCGGATCGCCCGGCAAGATCGTGCGCCAGCTCAGTGACGAGGATCTTCCGAAAATTCACCGTGGCGCGGCGCACTACGTCAGAAACTGGCAGCGCTATGTTGCGGGTCTCGCGCCTGTGCAGCACATCTGACGATTTGCCACTTGGCGGCTGGTCTCGCGATCAGACGTCAGATCCAAAACGACATTTGAGGCCGTTCGTTGCTCGTGTTTCTTGTGGTTTGGATTTGGATTTGGCTTTGGACTTTCGAACGCTTCCCGAAGGCGAGCAAAGTTCCGAACCGGAAGACCATAGCGTGCCTGCCCGTCGCGGGGCGAGACACCCGCACTTGCCATCGGCGAACCAAAGCGAGGACATAGCCGGACGCGGGTCGCATGAGGATGGACCGCCCGCGACCCCCTTGTCCGGATTTCGGCTACTGGTCCTGGTTGACGCCGGCCAGATTGCTCGGTCCTGGCGCTTGAAGCGGGTCGAGCGAAACCCAAACCCGCGGATTGAGATAGGACTGCCGCATGACGAACTCGTAAGGCGTCCGTGTCCAAATGCGCACATCGGTGATCTTGTTGTCGAGAATGAAATCGCCCTGGGCGGTTCGGGCGGTCAGCACCGCGTGTCCATCGCCCTTCTCGTCGCGTACTACGGTCATCAGGAGCGCGCTGGCCGGCCAGCCCCGGTCGATCAGCATCTTGCGCTTCAGCAGCGCGTAGTCCTCACAATCACCCCTGTCGACCGGCATCGTCCAATGCTCTGTGACGCCGTAAAGATCGAGATCGGTAAGCGGCTCGATGGTCGTGTTGACCATGCGATTGACGTCATCGAGTTCCGAAAGCCGTGCGGGCGAGGCGTGGAAGCGTGTGGCTTCGCGCGACGGGCTAGAGCAATGCTGCGGTTGGGTCTCGCAGAACCGCACAAACCCGTAGGGCGGCTGGGCATTGCCGAACACCCGCATGAATGCCGTGGAGCGTTCGGCATTGCGTTGATAATGCCGTGTCTCTGCCGCCGTTAGGCTTGCGGTCATGACGGTTTGCAGGAACGCCAGCAAGACGATTGTGAGACGCTTCATACTCAACCCCGACAGTAAGTCTCCAAGTTGCCGAAAATTCCTGGCTTTTCCCTGAAGAAGGCCAGGCTAATGTGTGTCAAATTGCAGACGTTCCAGGGTCCGCCCGCGTTTCACCCGAAGACGCGGCGCAGCACATCCGCCGGTTGAATATCGATGAACTGCAAGCCGATGCCGGTTTCGTGATGGCGAACGACCAGCGCGCGCAGTCTGCCTAGGACGACTTCGGCGCCGATGTGCGGGCGAGCCGTCGTTTCAACGGCGGCACCCGACAGCGAGAAGTCGAGAACGCGGCATTCGACCGAAATCTTGTCGCTGAGCTTCAGCGGCATCGTTTTCAGCGGAACGGTCACGCGCTCGTGCTTGCGGTCGTCGGCGCCTTGCATTTCGTGGCGATTGAGCAGCCAGGTGAGTTGGGCCGCGAGTTTCTCGCGCTTGTTCTGCGTGGCGATGATCTTCATGGCAAAGCCGCCCTCGAACAGCCGCGCGACCGTGCCTTCGATACCGCCAACTTGATCGAAGTATGCGATGACACGCTCGTTTTCGCGCAGTACCACCGGCGACATGATCGATGCCCCGCCAACGGAAATATCGTTCAACTTGCACGGATATTCGAGTTTGTTGGCGCGCATGAAGCGGCCGAGGAGCGTTATGCCGACCCGCTTGTGGCGGCGGCGGTCGGGGCTGATCTTCGACATGGCCGGCTGTACCCGGCGGGCGAATTGGACAGAGGCAATCGACATCACAGAACCTTCATGGTGGTCGAATATTCGACGGTCGCCTGTGGCACCGGACATCCCACGAGGCCTAGTGTTCCGGCGCCGACATTTGATTCCCGTTGCAACGCGCTCCAGATCAAATGTCGGCGCCTAAGGAACACTAGAAAACCTATGATTCTAGTGTAGCTTTTGCATCTGGCGTTTGGTTTCGAGGTAGCCCCGAGTGGGGACCAAACGTCAGATGCGCTACACTAGATGCCGGGGACCACGCCTCCACTATCGGGCAGGCGACTTAATGAAGGGCTAATCGGCGCATCATTCTCGACACGCCTCTCGCTACACTCCGAAAACAGGTGGTTGGCAGCCTTTAGGAGGGGGGTAAGGAGCGGGCGGCCGAAGATCGCCAATTGGCGCTTGCCGCGCAGGCTCCCAGGATCGTTCGTATCCTGATCGAGGCAGAAGCTCGGTAGCTTACTCGCGTGGCGTCTTGCTGAGGCCGCCATCGTAAACGCGGAACTGGCGGCGGTCGAACCGGACGATGCGGGCCGTGCGGATGTGCGGCAGAAAAGGTGCTTGTCGGTTGAGGGTCTCAGCGCTGGGATGGGGCTGCCCGTCCGGCCAGATGACTTTTTGATCGATGAGCCGGCGGCTGGTCAATGGCTCAGTTCCGACCCACGGTTCGCCATTCACCAGAACGAACGCGCCGAGAAGACGGTCGATGGTTTCACGGGTATGGGTCAGCGGCAGCAGCAGCGCTTCGAACTCCGCCCTGCGTCCACGAGCCGAGACCGCCTCGAGCGCAAGTAGTCCCGTGGCGCCCTCCATCATCACGCGCGAAATGTTGTTTTGAAGCGCCGTCCGGTCGGGCGCCGGCCAGCCGTCGAGAAAACTCGTGCCGCGAAATTCGGCGCCGAACTGCTCGCAGATCCGCGTCCCCGCCAGCCGATAGCGAATGTCGGCTTGCGGCCCTCGCTCGAGGATGAACGTTTCCGGCAAAATGCTTGCGATGCAGCCCGGCTCAATCTCGAACCGGCGCGGCGCAAGGCGCGATCCGCGCACGCTGTTCCAGTAATTGAACAGCATCTGGCTTGTTGTTGTCTTCATTGTCGATCCCTGGCAATGGCCGCGCCTACCAAGTCCACTTCGACCAGCGGGTATCAAAACCTGTGGACTTAAACCGACCGAGATCGGTGGCGGGCGTTTCACCAAGGGAAGTCCAACGGTTGTCTCATCCTGGGGCAAGACACGCTGGCTCTCATGGCAGCTTTGGTCTTGTTCAGCAGCTTCCATGCCAGCTGCAAGGAGCCGCGACACCACGCCATGCAATCTGGAATTCGAGGGCCGGATTGGCTCGGTTCGGCCTGTGCGATCGACAACCCGGTTGTGTCGGGTCCTCTGCGCGGGTAATCGGTTTGCCTGGGTCCCGCTGGAGGATTGCACCGTGGCGCGCCGTGAGCCGATCTTCAATGTGCCGGCGGCCGTGGTCGGGGTGTTGGCCCTCTTGGCCGGCGTGCATCTGCTGCGCCAGGTACTCTCGCCTGAAAGCGACGCGATCATGGTGCTCAGTCTCGCGTTCATCCCGGCGCGCTATAGCGGAATGGCGGCGGATTTGCCTGGCGGGGCTCTGGCGTCGGTCACGTCATTTTTGACCCATGCGCTGGTTCATGCGGACGCCACGCATCTGACTTTCAACGGTGCTTGGCTATTGGCGTTCGGCGGGGCGATTGCCCTTCGCGCGGGTGGTGCTCGCTTTCTAGCCTTCGCGGCAGCCACCGCGGTCGTCGGCGCACTGGCCTTCTGGGCTTTGAACCCAGGCCTGCTGGCGCCGGTGGTCGGTGCGTCCGGCGCCGTCGCCGGTCTGATGGGCGGCACCATGCGGTTTTTGTTCCAGGCGCTCGACCGGGGCGGATTAAGGGAGTTGCGGGAGAACCCTCGCAACATACCCTTGATGTCGCTAGCCGACACGCTGCGTGACCGCCGCGTTCGGCTTTCGTCCGCTGTTTTCCTGCTGCTTAACGTTCTCGCGATGTATGGCATTGGCACCGGCGGCGCGCAGGGTCCCATCGCCTGGGAGGCGCATATTGGCGGCTACCTCGCCGGCCTTTTTGGATACGGGTTCTTCGATCGGCCGGGCCGGCGAGCGGAAGTCGACGGGGAGCCCTCCCACTGAAGACTTGCGTTATGAGCCAAGTTGCCGCACCATTGGGCTATGCTCCGTTGATCCCAAGACTCCGTGCGGGGGCTTCGTGTGAGGCCCGACGGCCCATCAGGTCTCAACTGGTCGTCGGATGCCTCGATGGCGGCGTGTAGGCCCGGGCGCCGGGGCCGGCAATTCGCCCTTGGAGGACCAGGCGCGAAAGCCCGTCACGGACTATCCAAGGAGGTTGGTCAATGAACGTTGCAACAATCCTGAAATCAAAGGGCCGCGCGGTGGCGACGGCACGTGCCGATGCGACGCTCATGGATTTGTCCTGCAAACTGGCAGCCAAAAAGATCGGCGCCATCGTTGTCATCGGCGAACAGGGTAAGATCGAAGGCATCATGTCAGAACGTGACGTCATACGAGCCATCGCCGAAAAGGGCGCCGATGCATTGAATTGGCCGGTGTCCGACATCATGACCCGCAGCGTCGTCACCTGTCACGAGGCCGCGACACTGGACGAACTTATGGAAAAGATGACGCAAGGCCGATTCCGGCACATGCCTGTCGTCGACGACAACGAGGCTCTGGTCGGCATCATTTCGATTGGCGACGTGGTCAAGCATCACATCGCGGAAGTCGAGATGGAAGTGTCGGCGATGCGCGGCTACCTCGCCACGGGCTGACGCCGTTTCAGCCCGTTGGAGGTGCGCCACGAACGCTTGGTCCCCAGTAGTAGCGGGGTGGCCTGCCGAGCGTGATTGCCGAAAGCAACATTCGAATCATAGAGTTGCTCGTGTTCCTCGAGTCCCCGACCCTTCCGGGCGAGACCAGCCGAGAGGTTGGCAAACTTCGGTTGCGCTACACGGGTAAACCACGATCAGACCTGCCAGCCATTCAAGGGCATACCTGCCGCGGTCTCGCGTCAAGCTCTGCGGTGCTGGCGCTCACAGCGGAACGGAAACACGCTGCTCGCCCCGGCGGCGGAAGCTGATCTCGCGAATGAGGTCGTCGGCATCTCGCTTGACCGCAGCTTCACCCAGCGCGATCAATTCCTCGGCGCGGTGGAAGTCGAACAACCCGACGCCCGTCAATCGCGGGTTGATCAAGGCGTCCGGGGGATCACCGGCCAGCCGCGACCGCGCAATGCGATCCTGGACGATGTTGAAGGCGTCGATCATGACCGTCGACATCCCGGGCGTGTCTTCGCCCTTGCCGAAAATCTGCCGTTGCAGAAGCCGTCTCACCGCGACCCCGTTCTTGCCCTTCACGGGCTGAAGATCGGCGACACCGTTGGTCTCGTCGACGGTATCGGGATGCGGTACGACAGCGCCGCGTCCGCAAACATCGGCATTCAGATTGACTGCAATGACATAGCGCGCGCCAAGCGCCCGGCAGACGCTCACCGGGATCGGGTTGACGAGCGCGCCATCGAACAGCCAGCGCCCGCCGATCTTGACCGGCCGGAAGATCCCGGGGATGGCATAGGAAGCACGGACCGCCTCGACGAGCTTACCGCGCGACAGCCAGATCTCGTGGCCCGAGCCGATTTCTGTCGCGACCGCGGTGAAGCGGACGTCGAGTTCCTCGATGGCGCGATCTCCGAGATGACGGTCGAGGCGCTCGCAAAGACGCTGACCGTTGATCAGCCCCGTCCCCGCCAGATTGAAATCGAGGTAGCCAAATACGCGTCGCCGGGTCAACTCGCGCGCGAACTCTTCGAGTGCATCGAGGTGACCAGCTGCGTAGCAGCCGCCAACGACCGCGCCGATCGACGTTCCGGCGATAATGTCGGGCTTGATGCCGATCTCGCCGAGTGCCTTGAGCACCCCGATATGGGCCCAGCCGCGCGCTGCGCCGCCGCCCAGAGCCAATCCGATCTTGCCGCCCGCCGCCATTGTCGGCCTCCTGGCCGTTAAGCTCGATCCATAATCTTTCCCGGTCGCATGCCACGCCCGTGGCGCGTACAAGCCGATCCATCACTGCCGGTCGAATACCGGCCCGCACCCCGGGTAAGCAATACCTATGCCGCCAGCACGATTGCGACCGCTCGTGCGTAAGGCGGGATCGCGAGCCCGGTAATATTAATGGAGTGTGCGCCTCGGAGATTAAAGCCGCGCTACCATATTCGTGATCCTGCCCCAGCCATCACGTGTGCGGTGCATCATAGCTTCGGCGGTGCGGCAACTGGTGTTTCGGCAGGGACCGTGAGGGCGATCGCCTGTTGCTTTCCCGAGACGGGCAGATCAGGTGGGCCGAGTGCTACGGTTCGGTAGAAGCAACTTGTCTTGCCGGTGTGACAGGCGGCTCCGCTACCACCGACCTCGACCCGTAACCACACCACGTCCTGATCACAATCGGTGCGCATTTCGACGACCGACAGCGTATTGCCGCTCTCTTCGCCTTTTCGCCAGAACGCCTTGCGCGATCGGCTCCAGAACCACGCCTGTCGTGACTCTATTGAACGCCGAAGGGCCTCGCCGTTCATCCAGGCGAACATCAGAACGGCCCCTGAACCGGCATCCGTCACAATCGCAGGGATCAGGCCATCAGCATCGAACTTCGGCATGAAGGCATGGCCCCGCTCGATCTCCTGCGGTGTGGAAGGACGGTCAAGGAACGGCAATTTCTGTTCGTCCATGGGCGCGCTAAGTCCTCAGTTGCGTGGTCGTTCGGGCTTATTTCGCCGGCCATGAACCGGTGCTTGCGCCCGTTGCGGTTGCGAGCGATGGGCGGGGGCTCGAAGCCGGGGCTTCGCGTCCGGTGCCGTCCAGCCTATATATGCTATCGGATCGCCACAACGGTCGCGGTTGTGGCGATACAGGCCCGGAGCGAAAACCCGGATGCTGGAGCAAGCGAGGCGGATCGAATGGCAGAACTCAACGCGATCTACAACTCGGTCTTTCTTGAACTGGCGGCGTCCATCCCGCGCTCCGGACGGCTCGCTCTGGCCGACGGGAGCGGCACCGCGCACTCCAAGCTGTGCGGCTCGACCGTGACTGTTGATATCGTCATGCGGGACGGGCGGATTGCCGATTTCGCTCAAACCGTGAAGGCGTGCCTTCTCGGGCAGGCCGCTGCATCGGTCGTCGGCCGCGAAGCCATAGGATCGACGCCCGGGGAGATCCACCGCGTCGCGGCCGAGATGCGCCGCATGCTGGACGGCGATGGCCCACCGCCAACGGGACGCTGGGCCGATCTCGCGCTGCTCGAACCCGTGCGCGACTACAAGGCGCGTCACGCCTCGACCATGCTGGTGTTCGATGCGCTGGAGCGTGCGATGGGTGAGATCGAGGCGCGAACGTCCCGGCCCCAGGCCTTTCAGCTGCCGGTTGACCATCGCCGATGAACGCTGTCACCAGCGCGCCACAGTTCGGGGGAGTCATCGGTGACTGACAATCCCTGCTGGGCGGACTTGGCCAGAATCGCTAGCATTGAAAATGTTGTATTATTTGTCGCTCTGACGGTGACACACTCCGTGCTCCGCGGTAGGCTGCTACCGCGTCTTTGATAGGGCTGCAGGTTGTGACCAGAAAAATTGAACCGACAGGACAGTCGCCTATCCGCGGTCGAATGGCGCGTCGGGTCCGGACCAAGTGGACAAGTGGAGAGTTCGTGAAATCCCACGAGCCAGCGAAGGTTCGAGAATTGGTATCATACGTGCCGCTCGTCGATCGTGCGTCTGCCGAGCCGCAGTCCGCCTCAGGCGCGGGACAGTCCGCCTCAGGTGCGGGTTTGCTCCGCGCGTCGAAACCGGTCTACCAGGTCGTTGACGGTTTAACTGTCCGACGAGGCAGGTCGCCGGCAGAAAAAGCCCCGCGCGAGGACGGGCTCAAATTTCGTGAAAACCGGAATGCGAGAATGCTCCGGTTGGAGAATAAGCGCTTGCGGAAGCAACTTGTCGAAATCTTGCGCAGAGGTGATCGGGGCTCAAATGAGCCCGCCGCCGCCGACCAGTTCGCTGATGATTTGGCCTGGGCCGATGCGCGCATCAAAGCTGCGAACGGAAGTATTGCTGCCGATCCAGTCAGGGATTTTATCGCCAGTGCTAGCCCTGAGGAGCTGCGCGAACTCGTCGAACGCGCCGACGCAGAGCGCGCGCGTGTCTTATCCGAGAGCATTGCCAAGGCCCGTGGGAGCAAGTAGTCGATTGACGGTCCGGGGTGGTTAGCGGGTCTCAATTCAATCATGTCTATTCTTGTCACGTGCTACCACGGCACGACACTGGAGAGCGCGTCGCAGATTCTCGACGAAGGCTTCATTCCGACGACTGGCAATGAGGATTGGCTCGGTCACGGGATTTACTTCTTCGAGGCCTCGGTCCACCTCGGATGGATCTACGCGAGAAAAGCCGTCGGACGTGCCCGAGAGAAGGGGTACTCTGCCGAGCCCGCGCTTTCTCGCGGCCGAGATCGATTTGACCGACTGCATCGATCTCTGCGACCCCAAGTGGGCTCCGCGCATTCGTGACATCGTGGCGAAGATGACGGATGCAAGGCTGATCGAGCGCCAGCACGGTCTCGTGCTCAAAACGGCGTCGGGACGATCGGTCGTCGTTGCAGACTATGACATGCCGATGGACACGTTCCGCAGGATTCGAAGCGATTGCAGTATCTTGAACGCGCTGTGAATGTTGACGGCGCGTCAGGAGTTCCGACCGCGCAGCATCCGTGCGCCGTTCACATTTGGCACGCAATACTGTACGAAAACTTTTTTGTTCGATCAGTCGCATATTCAGATCGCCGTGGGCGAAGTCAGCGTCATGCACAATCTCCGTCCGATGCGGTAAACTGTCGTGCATTCGAATTTGGACCGAACCGAACGATGAACCTCGCCGCATTCCTGCTGAAACTGCCGATCCACCTTTACCGTTGGACGATCCGGCCATGGACGGGTTGGCAATGCCGGCATCTGCCGACCTGCTCGGAGTATGCGCTCGAGGCGATCGATCGCAACGGCGCGTGGAAGGGGGGATGGCTCATGCTGTCACGGCTCGCGCGCTGCCAGCCATGGGGTACGCACGGATATGATCCCGTCCCCGATCTCTCGAACGTCCGGCATTCCTTTGCACCGTGGCGCTATGGGCGCTGGCAGTGCCGGCACGCGGCCGAGCGGACCCGCGAGACGCGGTGATCTGTCTGGGCGGCGCAAACCCTCGAGCCCCGGGTTTTGCTCGATCCGGCGCCAACGATGCCAGCGTTTTCCGATTGCCACGACATGGTTTTGCCGTCTCTCTGGCATACCGAATACCAAGGTCATGATTTATCGATTTGAGGGTGCGAAATGAGAGCCATTTCTTCCGCCGCAGCGTTGCTGCTTTTGGGTGCTGTGGGGGCGACCGCAGGAACGAGTGGTGCGGCGGGTGTTGCGCCCGCGGCCGCCACCGCCGCGCCGCTCAGGCCGGGAGCTGCCGAGACAGGTGTCGTGGCGGCCACCGCGATGTCGCTGATGTTTGCGCGGCATATCGCGATCACTGCCGTCGAGAAGGCGCCGACCGCCGCCCTCAAGACGATTTCCTACGAGCTTGCGGCGGCCTACACGGCTTCCATCGCCGAGTGGAAGCAGGCCGCGTCTGCGGCGGGGCTGGCGACGCAATTGCCGACCGTCATGGATCTCGAACATGCCGACAAGGCCGAACTGCTGCTGTCGTCTTTCGACACCCAGTTCGAGCACGAGTATCTGGATTTTCAGATCGCCGCGCACGCAGCTGGCATCGAACGGCTGTCGCGGATCGATGGCACGGGGCTGCACGCGGCGATGCGCCCGGCGGCAGCCCGCGTCCTGGCACAGATGACGGCCAGCCTTGACGGTCTTCGCGACGCCAAGCGCCGGCTACCGGCCATGTAATGAAAGGGCAGCGGGCCTGGGCGTCGCTGCCTGTCGTTTGGCCAGGGCACTCAGGATCAGGCGATCAGGCTGCTGCAGCGGCAACCGCTGCGACCTCGGCCAGGGTATCTGCCCGGAACGAGAAAATGTCTGCGGTCCCGTCGCCGTTGTAGATTTTTTCGGTTCCAAGTTCGCTCGCGGTGGTGGCAAACTCGCACAGGCTATCGAACGCCCGCTTGGCGATGTATTCGAACGCGACGATGTCCCACAGCGAATTGGTCTGCAGTTTCTGGCCGGCGAGCAGTGTCTTGACCGTGATTTCGGGGCAGGCGTCGTTCTTCAGGAACGCGCCGAGGGCTGGTGCCATTCCGGGCGACGGCACTGGCGTGCCGGCGGGGAAGCCTTGAGCATATACCGCTCGCTTGAACAGAACCTCGGCGCCGAACAGGTCGTTGAGCTTGGCCGCCTGATCAGCATCAACGACGGCCTTGACCTGAATGATCGGGCGCATCTTGCCGCCCACGTCCACCAAGGCCTTGCGGATAATCAGTTTTGGCGATTCCATCGTGCCGTGCCCCCAAGGTGCGCGGCTACCGGAGGAAGCTCCGGCCATGCGCGTATCCTTGTCTGACCATAGCCGTCGTTGGTTACCAAATTGCGCGCCTGGTTGTCGGCATTCGATCGATCGGCCGCGGGTAGCTGTCCTCGACAGCCGTCTGAGGTGGCGCGCCTCGCCTACGTCGCCACCGCGGGCTTCGCACTCTTGCCAGCGAGGAGGCGGCTGATTTCAGGCAAACAAGATCCGCAGTTTGTGCCAGCTCCGAGCTTCACGCCGATCGCCTTGGTGGTCGTGCACCCGTCGCGCGCGGCCGCCTCGATCGTCAGGCTGCCGACCTGATAGCACACGCATACGATCGGTCCTTCGTCCTTGCCGCCCGCGGTCGGTCGGCCTGCCAGCAGTCCGCGCCGCGCCGCACCCGACTGTTGCGCCTCGCCGAATTGGGATCGGAGCCAATCCGTCCTCGGCAACCTTGGAGACGCCGCCGCATACATCACGGCATCGAGGCGGCCATCCTTGAACACGGCTGTGCGGAAAGTCCCCACTTTTGCATCCTCGAGGGTGACCCATTCGCCGGCCGGTAGTGTTTCCCGCTGCCAGGCAAGCACATCCCGATGCGGCAAGTTGAAGGCGAAGTACAGCAGGTGTCCGGGGACAGCGCCGAGCATCGTCGGCGACGAAGCCCAGAAGATGGCGTTTGCCGGCCGAATGGCCGCGCGCGACACGATCAAGCCATAGGTCGAGGCCGCGACGGCTTCGATGCGCGCGGGCGTAGCCTTGGCTTCGGGCTGCCCGGAAATCGGATCGGCCACGCCGTGCACCAGGGCTGAAACCCGCGCTGCCGCGCTGTTCTCCGCCGACCAGTGGATTGGAGCGAACAGTGAGCCGCGGCTCTGGCCGCGGTTGAGCAGCACACGCAGCCTTGCCACCCCGTGCTCCGTCTCAACGGCCGCAATGGTGCCCTGTTCGAGGCCCATGCGGCTCGCATCCGCGGGATGGATTTCAACGAACGGTTCGGCAATGTGGGTCGATAGCCGCGCCGACAAGCCGGTGCGCGTCATTGTGTGCCACTGGTCGCGCACGCGCCCGGTATTCAGGATGAAGGGCCAAGCCGTGCTCACCGGTGATGCGAGGCGCGGTTCTGAGACCGGGATCAACCGCGCGCGCCGGTCAGTCGTGAAGAAGCCGCCGGAGCCGAACAGTCGTTCCGTCGGCTCCTTGTCCGCGCGATATGGCCATTGAGTAGGATCGAGGCTGTCGTAGGCCACAGGCGCGAGCCCGGCGAAGCCTGAGATGTCGAACGCCCGCTCTGGCGATTGCCCCCCGGCCGCGTTCTCGAAACCTGAAAGTCGCGCATGCTCGTCGAAGATCTGAGCTGGTGAGGCGTAGGCGAAGGCATTGCCGAAGCCGAGGCGCTTGGCGACCTCGACCATGATCCACCAGTCGGGCTTGGCGTCGCCCGGCAGCGTCAAGAAGCTGCGTTGGCGTGAAATCCGTCGCTCCGAGTTCGTGACAGTCCCATCCTTTTCACCCCATGCGGCCGCCGGTAGCCGCACGGCGTTTGCGTTCAATGTGTCGTTGGATGCCACATTTTCCGAGACGACGAACAATTCGAGTTTGGTGAGCGCTGCCCGCACCGCATCGGCACGCGGCATCGACACTGCCGGATTTGTGCCCATCACCCACAGCGCCTTGATCTCGCCGCGCGCGATGGCGTCGAACATCGCGACGGCCTTGAGCCCTTCGCCACTGACGAGATTCGGTGCCGACCAGAACCTGGCCACGCGCTCGCGCTCGATTTCCGAGAAGCCCATGTGGGCCGCAAGCATGTTCGCGAGACCGCCGACTTCGCGTCCGCCCATGGCATTGGGCTGGCCAGTGAATGACAAAGGCCCCGACCCTGGCTTGCCGATCATGCCCGTCGCCAGATGGCAATTGATGATCGCGTTGACCTTGTCGGTGCCCTGGGCCGACTGGTTGACGCCTTGACTGTAGCAAGTGACGGCGCGCCGGGTTGAGCTGAACCAGCTGTAGAGCAGTTCGACGCTGGCGCGGCCGAGCCCGGTGCTCTCGGCCACGCGTGCGATGTTCGGAGATGTCAGGCGTGCGGCCGCCAGGGCGTCGTTGAACCCGTTCGTATGCAACTCCAGAAAGTTTCGGTCCAACAATCCTCGGTCAGCAAGCCAGACGAGGAGTCCGTTGAACAGAATGCTGTCTGTTCCGGGCACAATCGCCAGATGCAGGTCGCAGCCTTCGCTGGTCGCTGTGTGGCGGGGATCGATGTTGACCACCCGCATGCCACGCTCGCCGCGCGCCGCCTGGATGCGATGATAGAGGATCGGATGACACCAGGCGGCGTTGGAGCCGACGAGCACCACAAGATCGGCGAGTTCAAGGTCGTCATAGCTCTGCGGTACAACGTCGGCGCCGAACGCACGCCTGTGGCCTGCCACCGACGACGCCATGCAGAGGCGCGAATTGGTGTCGACGTGCGGCGTGCCGATGAAGCCCTTCGCCAGCTTGTTCGCGACGTAGTAGTCCTCGGTCAACAGTTGGCCCGAGAGATAGAAGGCGATCGAGCCGGGGCCGTGCGCAGAACGGATCTCGTCGAGCCGACGAGCGACATGGTCGAGTGCCAGATCCCACGGAACGGGACTGCCGCCGAGCATCGGATGAAGAAGCCGCGTTTCGAGGCCCAGGGTCTCACCCAAGGCAGAGCCCTTCGAGCACAGCCGCCCGAAGTTCGCCGGATGGGGCGGGTCGCCTGCGATGGCTGCGCCACCACGGCCGTCCGGCCGTGCCAGAACCCCGCAACCGACACCGCAATAGGGGCAGGTGGTTCTGACAGCGCGCGGCACAGATGCCGCAACCGTTCCGTCCATCACACCGCCTCCGCATAGGCGCGTCCAAATGGCAACCAGGTCCGCACGCTTTGGATCGGCTTTCCGGACGTTATCAATTCGCGATACCACAACGCGTCCGACGTATCGCCGAACAGGACCGCGCCCGCCAGCCGGCCGTCGCGAATGACGAGTTTGCGGTAGCACCTGGAGCGTTCGTCATGGAACGCGATCGTCTCGGCATCGCGCCCTTCAAAGTCACCGATCGAATATACCGGCACGCCTGACACCTTAAGGCTTGTCGACAGCAGCGTGCCCTCGTAGCGCGCAGGTCGCCCCGATAGATAGCGCGCCAGCACGCGCGCCTGATCGCAGGCTGGCTCAACCAGCCCGTACCACTGGCCGCGATGCTCGGCGCACTCGCCCAACGCGTAGACTTGGGGCCAATTGGTTTCCAGCTTGTCGTCGACTTTGATTCCCCGACCGATATCCAGGCCGCCCGTTGCTGCCAACTGGGTCGCAGGGCGCGTGCCCACAGCCATCACCATCAGTTCCGCAGGCAGCCGGCGGCCGTCTTTCAGGATGACCGCGCTCATGACGCCCGCGTTCCCCTCGATCTTTTCTGTCTCCGCCGAAAGCAAGACACGGATGCCCTTGGCTTCCAGCGCCGTCAGCAGCATGGCGGCCGCTGTTGTATCGAGCTGGCGCTCCATCAGCGTTGGCATCAGATGAACCAGTGTCACGTCGAGGCCTCGCCGAATGAGGCCATAGGCGGCTTCGATACCGAGCAGCCCGCCACCGATGACCACCGCGCGCGTCCCCGCCGCGACGGCCTGCAACGCCCTGACGTCGGCGAGATCTCGGAAGGTCGTCACACCGCGCAGTCCGGCGCCGTTGATCGGCAGCCGGATCGCGTCGGAGCCGGTGGCCAAAACCAGCCTGTCATAGGTGAGCCGCGCCCCGCTTTGCAGAACGACTTCACGACGGGCCGGACGCAGGGCCGTGGCCGGATCACCCGTTCGGAGATCGATCCCGCGCTCGTCGTACCAGGCTCGCGGATGGAAGCGGACCTCATCCACGGTGTTGTCTCCAGCCAACAGGCTCGAGAGCAGCACGCGATTGTAAGCCGGTTCCGGTTCCGCGCCCGCCACCGTGATATCAAAAATCGCTGGATCGAGTTCTTCGAGCAGTTTGAGGCTCGCGATGCCGTTGCCGACAATGACGAGGCGAGTCTTGCGGTCCATGTGCATCGTGAGGTATCCCCCGGGCTGCTGCTGCCCGGCACGCGGCACGGCAGATGACGGCCTCAGCCCCGATCGAACCTCCCAAGTTCCGTGCCACTCTAGGGGAGCGAAATATTTTATGCAGAATCAATTGATTAGCGTCAGACCGGCAGGGACGGCGATCGGCGATCGCGTATTCTGTTGCCAAGGTGCCCGGTTTTTCCGCACTTACATTGAATTGGGGTGGTGAGCGACGATCGCACACGGGACCCGCCACGGGCGGCGTGGGACATCGGCTGCTTGCGGCACGAGCGCCATCCGCTATCGAATGCGGCCCAAGCGCGCGAGGGCTTCCGGTGCGCCAAGTTCGCGCGCCTTCTCGTACCAGGCTCGCGCCTTGGCCGGATCGGCTGCCACGCCGAGGGTACCCATCCTTGAGAGTTCCAATGCGTCGTAGGTTGCGCCGAGGGCGAGGGCGGCGGGGCCCCAGCCCTGAGCCGCGGCCCGCTCGTAGAACAGCCGGGCGGCGCTCACATTTCCATCCTTGAGCAGCGCATCCCCGCGCGCCATGTGTTTGAGCGCCTGTTCGCGCCCGGCCCCGCTCAACCCGAGTGCGCCGGCGGTGGGCTCTGCCGTGGCGGCAGGCGGTCGCGCCTGGGCAGCTGGCGGCACAGTCGCTGCGTGGCCTTTCACCGCCCCGATTGCCGCCGTCGCGAGCGCGGCGCCCTGTTGATCACCAGCCGAGCCCTGTACGGTGATCGTTAGCGGTTCCACTTCGGGCTTCACGAATGCCGGCGGGGCGATAACGAGCGCAGTGGTGGCGTGGCTGAGCCGCGCGCCCGTGCTGCCGACGAGTTCCAACGTGATGGTCGATTGTCCCGTGGAACCTGTTGGTACTACGATTGCCAGTTGCGGAAGTCTGGTCACGGGAACAGCCCATGTCCCGGCTCCGTCCGTAAGGCCTTGAGTGAGGCGCGCGTCGCGCGGCAGTCCGCGGAACAATAGGGCCGTGTCCTCCGCCGCCGGGCCCGTCAGTCCGATTTGGACGACGACCCGGCTTTCGGCACCTGGTTCGGCTGTGATCACTCTGGCAATCTTGATGTCGAAAGGGTTGGGTGTCGGCGCGTTCACCGCAGGCGCTTGGGCCTCCGCCGCTTGATGGACGCCGAATTGGAACACAAGAAAGCAGGCCGTGAGACCCACGACAAACCGGCTCGCACGAGACACTGAGACACGTAACACGGTGGCCCGACGGGGCCGTCTTGCGAGACGCCGGCTGCGGCTCGTCATCGGTAGTACTCCCCAGTCAATCACATGGCGCAAAAGCGGCGCACCGGCCGTGTCACGGCTTCTTGTTCTGCTGAACCCATTCCATGTAGTCCTTGAAGAGTTTTTCTTGCGCCGCCCGATCGTTGGGCGCAGCGCGCTGGGCCTGTTCGCGGGCAATTGCGGGATCGACCACGGTCGCAGCCTTGGCTTGGAGGGTCTGAGGGGCAGGCCCCGTGACCGGCTCCTGCTGTACTGCCGTCGACCTGTCGTAGGCCTGTTTCGCCTGCTGGGCGACGTCGAGCCATTCTTGCGCCGCGGGAAATCGCTTCCAGCCATTGAGGTTCGCGGCGATGTTCATCGTCTTCCAGCTGGCGAGCCGCGGCGGCTTGTGGAATTCGCTGAACTTGCCAAAGAACGCGTTCACAAACTGCGCAACCTTGCGATAGCGGTCTGTATCCTTCGGCCAATTGTAGGCGGCGAGAACGGCGCCGACTGAAATCGTTTCGACCGTTTCACCCTTTGCTATGAGCCCAGGATAGTCGTCGGACGTGAGTTGGTCGGGGAAATAGTCGGTGCCGAACACATCTTTGTAGGGCAGGGGCAAGAGCTTCATGCCCTCTTCGAGCTTGAACTTCGAAAAGGCTCCTGTCGGCTTGCCTGCGATCAAGACCGTTGCGGCGATCTCCCCTGTCTTGACCTTCTGATATCCGTCGGCCTGGCCGACGTTGATCTCCTCGACCTTAAGGCCGATGATTTCAAGGATGAGCCGCGCAGAGAACTGCGTACCGCTACCGACGTCGCTGAGGTTGACCTTCTTACCGGCCAGATCTTGCAGCGAGTTGATTCCCTTGCCGGCCAGGATGTGCAGCTGTTCGTTGTGCAGCTTGGCGATGTAGGTCAGCCGCTGGTCGATGTTACTGCCAAACTCTCCCGTTCTCTTGAGATAGCTCATGATGTTTGATTGCGTGAGCCCGATGTCGACTCCCTTCAGGTGCAGCACATCCTTTACGTTCTGATAACCGCCCTTGCCGACTACAGGCAGCACACGGAGATTGTCGCCGTCATCGAGAACGGCAGACATGTCATAGGCGACGAACAGGTAGGCGCCGTTCGGGTTCCCGGAAATGATGGTGACCGTGTTCTGGTTGATCCGTTCTGTCAGCTGGAGCTGTGCCGGCTTGGGCGGTACCGCCGGGCGGTTGGCGGCCGCCAGGCCCGGAGGACGAATTGGAGGCTGTTGAGCGCTGGCGGGAATGGCCAGGACTGTCGCGGCGCCGGCTGCGCCGAGAAGCAGGGCGCGGAAAACGCTCATGAACAGGGCGAGGAACGTCGTCGAACATGCAACCGCGAAACGGCAAGCACACACACGCACGGGAAACCTCACTCACTGAAGTACTGAGACGGACGAACGGCGGGACCAGTCAGGGCGCGACTGCCGCCGCTGCATCGAACAAGCCGGGACAAATTTTTGCCTCGAGCCGCATCGGAAGACGCGATCAGAAATTATAACACAATGAATTCAATTAGAAAACTCTCGCACTGAGTATTAGTTACCGTTCGCGTGCACCCCGATGAGGAGGACGTGTTGACTTCCTCGACAAAGCCGCCGATTGAGGCGGTTCAGCATCTTACCTGCTTGGTGTGCAGCGATTGAGAGGAGGCGACCATGGCCGAAATCACACTCACGTTCCCCGACGGCGCCCAGCGCAAGGTCAAATCCGGCACCACGGGCTTCGAGGTTGCCAAATCGATCTCGCCCTCGCTGGCCAAGCGCACGGTCGCCATGCAACTCGATGGCACGCTGGCCGATCTTTCCGATACGCTGACGACCGACGCCAAAATCAACTTCGTCGCGCGGACGGACGCCGCCGCGCTCGAATTGATCCGCCACGACGCCGCGCACGTGTTGGCTGAGGCCGTACAGGCGCTTTGGCCCGGCACGCAGGTCACGATCGGACCGGTGATCGAGAACGGCTTCTTCTACGACTTTGCCAAGGCTGAGCCGTTCCATCCCGACGATCTCGGCAAGATCGAAAAGAAGATGGCCGAGATCATCGCCAGGAATGATCCGTTCACCAAGGAAGTCTGGTCGCGCGACAAGGCGAAGTCGTATTTCCGCGACAAGGGCGAGCACTTCAAGGTCGAGTTGATCGACGCCATTCCCGAAGGCCAGGATCTCAAGATCTACAAGCAGGGCGACTGGCTCGATCTCTGCCGCGGCCCGCACATGACGTCCACTGGCGCCATCGGCAAAGCGTTCAAGCTGACCAAGTTCGCAGGAGCCTACTGGCGAGGCGACAGCAACAACCCGCAGCTCCAGCGCATCTACGGCACCGCGTTTGCGACGCAGGAGGACCTCGACGCCCACTTGAAGCAGATCGAGGAGGCGGAGAAGCGCGACCACCGCAAGCTGGGGCGCGAGATGGACCTGTTCCATTTCCAGGAGGAAGCGCCCGGCTCGGTGTTCTGGCACCCCAAGGGCTGGACGTTGTTCCAGACGCTCATCGCCTACATGCGCCGCCAGCAGCAACGCGCCGGATATCTAGAGGTCAACTCTCCCGACATGATGGAGAAGCATTTCTGGGAGCTTTCGGGCCACTGGGAGAACTACGGTGAGAACATGTTCACCACCACGCTCCCGGATGAACGCGTGTTCTGCTGCAAGCCGATGAATTGCCCCGGCCACGTGCAGATCTACAAGCACGGTCTGAAGAGCTATCGCGACTTGCCGCTCAAGATCGCCGAGTTCGGCAAGGTGCACCGCTACGAGCCGTCGGGCGCGCTGCACGGTATGCTGCGTGTGCGCCACTTCACTCAGGACGACGCACACATCTTCATCACCGAAAACCAGATCATGGAGGAATGTCTCAAGATCAACGATCTGATGCTGGCGATCTACAAGGACTTCGGCTTCGAGGACATTTTCATCAAGCTCTCGACGCGGCCCGAGAAGCGCGTCGGCGCCGACCACCTGTGGGACAAGGCGGAGAAGGCGCTGAGCGACGTGCTCGATGAGGTCAGGCGGCGGTCCAACGGGCGTGTCAAGACCGCGATCAATCCGGGTGAGGGAGCGTTCTACGGTCCGAAGCTCGAATACGTTTTGAAAGACGCCATCGGGCGCGACTGGCAGTGCGGCACCACGCAGGTGGACTTCAATCTTGCCGGTCGCCTTGGCGCATTCTACATCGACGAGCATTCGAACAAGGTGACGCCGGTGATGATCCACCGCGCCATGTTCGGCTCGCTCGAACGCTTCACGGGCATCCTGATCGAGAATTTCGCTGGTCACTTCCCGCTGTGGCTGGCGCCCTTGCAGGTGGTCGTCACGACCATCACCGGCGAGGCTGACGACTACGCGCACGAGGTCGTCCGCGCTCTGCAGGCGGCGGGGCTGCGCGTCGAGCCCGACCTCCGCAACGAGAAGATCGGCTATAAAGTGCGCGAGCATTCGCTGGCCAAGGTGCCGATCATCCTGGCCGTCGGCAAGCGCGATGCCGACGCCCGGTCCGTCTCCGTCCGCCGTCTCGGCTCGCAGGATCAGACAGTGATGGGGTTGGATGAAGCGGTGGCAGCACTCGAGGCCGAAGCCGTGATGCCGGGCTAAGAGTTGGGAATGCGGCGAGATGTTTGAGGCGCCGTATCCCTCCACACCCAATTTCTGTCGTCAATGGGCAGGGTCGGGGGCAGCCGACGTCTGGCGCGACGTGCTCGTTCTCGACGCGGGTTCAGACGGAGTCTCGGTTGCGTTCCGCGCAGCCGAACTTTGCATCACGACCGGCTTCGTCGAGCTGCGGCCGGTCCTGGGTGGCTTTGTCTCAACGTCGTGCATCCCGTCGAAAGCGCTGCTCGGCAGGGGCGCTGCGGGACAAAACAGCCAACCTGGACGAGGTCAGGGCATCGGCCAGCCATATGCAGTGGCTTGTCGGCGCGGTCGTCAGCACGTATGAACGGGCGACCGTGCCTACGCTGGTCCTGTTTTCCGGGTTTCACTTCGAGCACGGACGACTTAGGTTGTTGATTGCCTTGTTACGGAGGGGTGGCCGAGTGGTTTAAGGCACCGGTCTTGAAAACCGGCGTGGGTGCAAGCCCACCGTGGGTTCGAATCCCACCCCCTCCGCCACCGACCCCTCCAAATGCCTCCAAACAAGCCCACCTAAAGCACAAAAAACACTAGCAAAATCAGCCAATTCTGCGATTTGAGCCTCCATCCGTCTCCAGCTGACCTCGCCCGATATGGGCATCTTGAAGGCCCCTAATTAGGCCCCTAAGATTGCCGCCGTGGACCCTGGTGGCGGAGGCGCTCATGAGTAATCGAACCCTGAACCGATTGACGGCGACGAAGGTGCGCTCGCCGAATCTCAAGCCGGGTGAGTATCCCGATGGCGGTGGCTTGATCCTGATCGTCGACCCGGGCCTGACCCGACGCTGGCTTCTGCGCATGACGATCAACGGGCAGCGGGTCAAGCGGGGGCTCGGAGGGTTCCCCGCTGTCAGCCTGGAGGAGGCCCGCGAGCGTGCCGCGGAGTTGCGCAAGGGCGCCAAGGAAGGGCGAGACGTTGTCGCCGAGGAGAAGCGATCGTCACCCCAGGGCGCCAACCTGCGGCAGGCCTTCGCAACCTTCTGGGAGCTGAAAGCGGCGAGCCTGTCGAACGGCAAGCACGCGGCCCAGTGGGGCACCACGTTGGAGACCTACGTGTTCCCAGTGCTGGGCAACCGGCCCGTCGAGACGATTACGGCCGACGACGTGATCCGAAATTTTGCGCCCATCTGGCGAACCAAGAACGAGACCGCCTCACGAACTCTGCAGCGGCTGCGGGCCGTCATCGAGAGCCACCAGATCCGGGTCAATTCCGAACGCGCCCTGCCCTGGCGCGGCATCCTCAAGGAACTCAACGGTTCGCTCTCGAAGGCTGATCGAAGGGTTCAGCACTTTCGCGCGCTGCCGTTCGCCGACGTGCCCGCCTTCTACGCCCGCCTCTGTGAGCGGCCTGCCGTCTCGCGGTTCTGCCTGCGCTGGGCCATCTTGACGGCTGCACGGTCCGGTGAAGCTCGCGGCACGGTCTGGACCGAGATCGACCTCACCGGCAAGCTGTGGTCGATCCCGGCTGAGCGGATGAAGGGCCGGGTGCCCCACCGCGTGCCGCTGTCGACCGCCGCGATGGAACTGCTGGCCGAGGTTCAGGGGCTCGACCTGCGATCGAGCGACGGGCTGGTGTTCCCAGGGCCGAGTTCAGGTCGAGCGTTGTCCGACATGACGTTGACCAAGCTCCTGCGCGACCTCGGCGTCGGCGATCAGGCTACGTGCCATGGCTTCCGATCGTGCTTCAAGGATTGGGCCGCCAATGAGCGGGTCGACGACCGCGTCTCCGAATCATGTCTCGCTCACCAGGACGAAAACAAGGTCCGCCGAGCCTATCTTCGCGACGATTTCCTCGATCAAAGGCGGAACGCGATGGAGGCCTGGGGAATTTTTCTAACGTCGGACAAACCATGAGCATCGGCCACTTTATTGGGCTCATCGCTGATCCATCGGCAAAAAATCTGTCAACGTCAGCTTGACAACGATCCCTGCTTGCCTTAAACAGTGTCTTACTGGTGCTTGACTGCGCCGTCATACGTGTGCCTTATTGCCCCCATCCTATTCTGGATGGAGGGCGTTTAGCGCATGGAAAACCCACACGTCACCCCCGAATTGATCGAAGCTGTCGAGGCCGCGGTTCGCCGCGCCGTCGGCGACGCACTGGCCAAGGCGGCCTCGCCGCCGGCCTCCCGCTTCTTGTCGAGCAAGGAAGTCCGCGAATACCTCGGCATCAGCGAAGCCACGCTCTACGCCCACATGGCCGCCGGCCGGCTCAAGGCGTTCAAGATCGGCAGCCACAACCGATTCAAACTCGAAGATGTCGACGCCCTGCTCGTCGAGGTCTCGCCCGAGCCTCCGAAGCTGTACGGGGTGGCGGCCACCGGCAAGGCTGCCAAGCGCGCGAGGGCCGCATGACCGACATCAGCGACATTCCCTCGATGACCCTGCCCGAAGCGCCCGCAGGCGAGCGCGTCACCCCCGCGTTCCTTGCAGCGCTCGACATGACGCTCGCGGACATCAAGGCATACGGCATCGAGGCTCGCGATTCCGGCTACAGCATCCACGCGGTCGCCGCGTGCGGCGCTGACGAGCTGAACCGCCTCGTGGCCGACTTCCTGCCGGTCGATGACGAGGCCGGAGGTGCCGCATGAACCGCCCCCACCAGACCATCGCCGAGGAGTTCGCCGATCGCCGCGAGCGCGTCCGCGAGGCAGGCCGTCGCTTCCGCGAACGCCAGCGGGTCCAGCGCGTCCTGCAGCGGCAGGCCGACGCCCTGGAGGCTGCCCCCGGGTCGTCGGAGTTGCAGCCGAAGGGGCGCCCTTGGCTCGCCGGCAAGCGCGCGCCGGAACCGTCCTTCGCCCGCTGGCTCGACCGGGTGATTCGGTTATCCGACTCGCTCGGCGACTTGATCGAGGTGCTCCGCCGTGACTTCGCCCAGGGCGAGATCCGCGGCGATGACTGGCGCGATATTCGCCTCCATTGCGAGCGCGAGAAACTCGACCTTCGGCTCGCGGCCGGACTTTGGGATGCGTTTTGCCAGAGCGCCAAAGCCGGACGCGTCAGCGAATAGGCGCCGACGCGGCCTGAGTGCCGCCCAAAACGAATGAAGCCCGCCGTTTGATGGGCGGGCTTCGGAGTCTGTGTTGCGTGAGTGCCGATCGAGCTTTGGCAGGCAGAGATCGGAACCCCTGAAGAGCAACTCACATCGCCGCGAGGGCGAATCACATGACTTATATCGCTGATTTCCTGCCCGCTCGTCAAGCATCGACGTTTGCGATCGATCGCACCGACGGACCACCGGGCACCGATATCACCCCAGTCGACGACGTGACCGTGCACGAGCTTGACGAGTTCGAGCGCGAGCTGCGGCGCGCGGCCTCGGTAGTGACCGAGGTGGCCAGCAAATGACCCCCATCGACGACAAGGCCATCGCGGCCGACTGCCGCCGCATCCACGAGGCTGCCGGCGTGGCACTCAAGGCTGATGGCATCGATCCACACTCGGTCGTATTGACGCTCGCGGGATACGCCGTGGGCGATCAGAAGCCGCGGCACAAGCATTTCGCGGTCGGCGATCACGCGGCGATGGCGAGTGCCGCCGCGACGTGGACAATGGACGGCGCCAACGTCTATCGGGCCCTTGTCGCCAATCGTAAGGGGTTGAAGGCAACCGAACGCGGCGGCGCCGAGGACGCGGTCCGCGTCTTCGGGTTCGGCGTCGATCTCGATGCCGACAAGGGCAGGCTCGTGCGGCTAGAAGATCTGCCCCTGCCGCCGACGCTGGCGACCCGAACCTCTGCGGAGCCGGTGGAGAACTTCCAGGGCGTCTATTTATTGGCGCGCGCCATCACAGTCGAGGCCGCGAGACCCATTGCTTGGGGCCTCGCACAGATCGCGCAGGACACCGATGGCGGCACGGCGGACCCGGTCCATGTCTGGCGCGTCGCGGGAACGCTGAACTACCCGAAGCCGGTCAAGATCGAGCGCGGCAGGCCCACGGAGCCACAAGGGGTAGTGTTCGATCCAGAGCGCCGCGGAACGAATGACGCCGTCGCGCCGGAAGCGCTCATCGACGCGATTGAAACCGCGCTCGGCATCGAGAGCCTTGCGTCGGCCTATGCGGCGGCGACCGGCAAGGCTGTCCCTGCAGCAGTTGCCCTGCCTCGTGTTTACTCGGCCAACGACGCCGACCGGTGGAACGGCGACGAGCGCGAACTCAAGCGTGTGGAGGATGCACTCCTCAAAGTCCCGGCGGATGATCGTGATGTCTGGCTGAAGGTCGGCATGGCGCTGCACGACTACGGCCGCGGCGACGACTGGGCCTATCGGCTCTGGGCGGCTTGGAGCCAGGGCGACGTCCAGCGCGGCTTTGCGGGCTCGACGAAGTTCGACACTGCCCTGCAAGGCCAAGCCTGGGCCGGCTTTGGAGGCTCGGGGCGTCGCGTCCGGATCGGTTCGCTGTTCCGGTTCGCCATGGACCACGGCTGGGATTCTCGCCGGAAGCGCTTCGGCCTCGGGTCGATGCGTGAGGTCATGGGCGGCGCCGTCTCGGAAGGCGTCGCCGGGGTGTTGGCCGCCGCCGCCGCGATCCCGCGCAACGCAACGTTCCACGAGGTTCGCGAGGTCTGGCTCGACTTTGTCATCGAGGGCACCAGGTCCGTGCCCCGCATCCGCGTCGCCAAGGCGGTCTCGCGCTTCATCAACCTGAAACTCGGCTACGGCTGGGCCGGATACCGCCGGCTCGCGATGAACACGGCAGTCGACACAGCGACGACCCTGCTCGACACGGAGGATGTCGGCGAACACGTTCGTGCGCTCGCAGAGAGTGGCTTCCTTAAGCTTTCGAGTGGCCGGGGGCTGAACGTCCTCGGCAAACGCGGCGCCATGTACAGCATCACGCCGCCGCCAAACTGGACCTGGGACATGACGCTCGCTCGCCGTCGTCTGCTCATGAACCATGACGAAGACACGGCATGGGTGCAGTACGCTTCGAGCCAACCCGATCCCGAACTGCCCGCAGCAGACGAGGCCACACCCCTTAATACCCCCCGCGGCACCCCCATTGATGCCCCTCCCCAAGGGGGTATTGGGGGGAATGGCACTCCCCTCGATCACCCCGCCCAGGGGGGTATTAAGGGGAGTGAGCCACACCCCTCGATCACCCTCTCCACGGGGGTATCAGGGGGAGTGACAGCCCTCAATACCCCCCGCCAGGGGGGTATACACTACCAGACAGTGTACGAGGAGGGGGAGAGCTGGGCTGTTAGCCGGGCCGTCGGTAGCCAACCGCGCACCTTGACCGTGGCTGATGCCGAGCCCGCGGACCGGCCGGACCTGAACGCCAAGCCGGTCGTCGAACCACTCGTCGAGCCAGCCGCCGAACCGACCGTGGCACTGACCCCTGCCGGGCAGGCCCTGGCGGTCCTGATCGCAGCCTCGCCAGCGGTGACTGCTGGTGACGTCATGCCCTGGGTGACGGGTGACGCGAGCAGCGCCATCCCGGACGAGGTGGTGGAGCGAATTCGGGTCGCGGTGGCCAACCGCAGCAAGGCCCCGAGGGAAGTCGCCGTCCAGCTTCGCAACTTGCAGGTGCTGGGGCTCGACGACGGCCAGATCCGGACGATCGTGCTCGACGCCGCGAAATTCGTCCTCAAGTGCTGGTCGGACGAGAAGGCGAAAAAGCGCGAGCCTGTCGACGACCCCGAAATCCATCAGGTGCCGGCGGTTCGCTTCTGCCGCGAGCTTGCCGGTTCGCTGGCCAAACAAGCCGGCTGGACCAAGGAGAAGATCGACTCCGGGAGGCTTACCCCTGGGCTTCGCGTTCAGTCGGGTGCCGGGTCGCCGACTGATGGCGCTAGCGGCGATGACCGCGCCGCCTTCGTGCGCAAGTGGCGCAACAGGCCTGACGACGCCTACGCCGACAAGCCCTTCGCCAACAGCGACGCCGCTGATCTGGCCGACGAGTTCCCGAACGTCGCCATTGCCGTTCTGCGGGAAGTCATCAGCCGGTCCTGCGCGCCGGTCACTCCGTCTCGCCGCTTGAGCAACGATCAGTTTCCCCAAAGGCCAACGCTGGACGTGGCGAAGCGCAAGGCCCGGCGGGAGTTGGTCAAGCTGAGCTATGGCCCGCCTGCAGCCCAGCTGAATGGGCAGCCGGTCGCGGTATTGCCCGCCGTCGAGACGCTCCCCGGCGGACCTGTCGATGCGCAGTGGTTCGTGCCGCCGCAGCGGTTGATCGACGAGGCTCTGGCCAAGCACCCGATCCTGGCCGACGCCAGCAGCACGAAGGATCTCGTGGTCTTGGTGCGCCGCTTCTGCGCGGCCATCAGCCCCGACCACCAGTATCAGGGCAACTCCATGTTCGCCGAGGATACCAGCCTGACGATCACCGAACCGGTCGACGTGATCGCCACTTACGGCCGGGGCCTGCAGGGGCAGGTCGAGACCATCCTGCGGGAGCGTCTCGCAGCCCTCGCCGCAAGCCTGGAGAAGCGACGCGCCGCGGAGGCCGCCCAAGCCGCCAAGCAGGCCGCAACGTCAGCCGCCAACGGCAAGGTCAGCCAAGGGCCGAACGGCTACGCAGGCGGCGGAGGATTTCAAAACAGGGCGAGCCCTTGGCAATCCCCTGCGAAGGCCGAGCCCGAGTTCGACCCGTTCGACTGACCCTCACCGAAAAGGATCTCGCCCATGGCACGCACCAAAGACCTGACCCGCGCTGAACCCGCCACCGTCACCCAGTCCGAGGCCGACCTCGAACGGCTGCGCCAGCTCCGCAAAAAGTTCATCGGCACGCAGTTCGACCTGCTGGCCATCGGTCGCGAGATCGAGACGTTGACGGGTCGCATCGATCCAGGGCTGACGCCCATTCTCGAAGAACTCTCGCTCCTGCAGATTGCGCTGAGCCGGCCGTTCGCCAAGGACCGCCCCCGCGACCTGACCGAGACGCGCATCCTGGCAACGGCCCGCCTCGCGAACCTCGCCGCCCAGCTCGAAGAGACGATCACGTCCGCCCAGCTGCGCACCATGCTCCGCAGGCACGGCGCACCGGAAGACATCGCCCTGCTTCTCGACGGAACACCCGAGCCGATCCCCGACCACGAGCTGGCCGCACCAGCCACCGCCGTGGAGGAGCGCACGGTCTGCTTGGAAGCACTCGGGCACCTGCCGCCACCCGGCAGCCGCCGCCACTGACCGCGACCAAACCAGAGCCGAACCCAAACGAAGGACATGTCACATGGAAGGCAATCCGACAGACTTTCAGCCCGGCGACGAGATCGACCTCGGACTTGATCCGGCCGAGACCGCGGACGACGAGACCAAGTCAGAGGGCGGCGCCTCGGCGCTCAAGTCGATCCGCGAAGCCTGCCTCGCCTGCATGGGCTCCCGCGATGGGAAGGACCGGCGGACTGCGGCCCGGTTGGTCGGCGACTGCGACAACGTCGTCTGTCCGCTCCATGCGTTCCGCTTCGGCCATAAGCCAGACCCGGCAACCGTCGATCGCTCGATCCTCCTGCTGCCGCCGGAACGCGGTCTCACACTTGGCGACGTGATGGACCATTCCCGGCAGCGGCGCACAGCGATCCGCTTGCAGTGCCTCGACTGTGTCGGCTACGAGCGCCGCGAGATCGCAGCCTGCACCACGTGGCGCTGTCCGCTCTACCCGCTGCGGCTCGGACCGAACCACCCCCGCGACGATGGCAACGTCGAAGAGCGCCGCGCCCTCTGGCACCGCATCGGTCACGAGGTCTACGTCCAGGCGATGAATGCCCTGCTGTGCTCCGGCGAGACCGAGGATGAACCTGCGAATGTTCCAGAGATGGGCACATAGCCACGTGAACCGCGTTTTTTTTGCCCTCGCGTCTTCGGGTGGGGGTGTCATAGCGGCCGGACGTCGGAGGGCAGAAAAAACGACGTCCAGGCACGCCCGCGCCAACCAAGGGGTCTCGACATGGCCAAGCTGACGTTCAAGACATGGCTGATGGCTCAGCAGCCGTCCACGCGCGACGTACCGTCTGCGGTCTCCGGGATCATCCGCATGCTCCAGCGGCAAGCCGAGAACGGCATCTTGATCGAGATTGAGAGCCATCTCGACATTCGGCGCACACTGCTTCCCGAATATGCCGACGAAGCTGCGTCCAGGATTCCGCGTCCCGATCCGAAGGCGATCGAGGGGCTCTGGCTGCTCTACCGGCAGGACGCTGACAAGGTCGCTCGGAATGACAAGCACTGAGGCGGTTCGGGCGCAGGCGCAGTTTATCAGCCGCGAGCGAGTATTCGGCAGCGGCCTCTTGCCAAGTGACGCGAATGAGAGCAGGCGAGTCGGGTCTAATTCCGACTAAAGGGCATTAGAAATGCCAAGGGTTACAGACGGTAAACAAGCTGGACCGGGTTACTACGAGCCGTCGCCCACCCGTGTCTCGTGGCGGCCGCTGTCGACCCTTCTCGACCGGGCCGGCATGTGGGTCGGCGTCCGCGCGACGCACAGCCGTCGACCCAGCACCGAGCACGTGCCGCGCATCGAAATCCAGGCACTGAACCGCATGGGTGTCGCGAACGGTTTGATCTTGAAGCTCGACGCCCTCGAAGGTCCATTGACGGTCACGGTGGCCGCCCGGGCGACATTCCCCGCCGACCCTCGTGCCGACGCCCGCCTGCGGATCATGTGGGACCACGAAGACGTCGCGCACCGCGTCGAGGCAGCCCTCACGCCTGTGCAGTTCAAGCCGCCGCTGGGCAGCGAACCTGCGCCGGGCAGACCGACGATACCCGGCTACATGGCCAAATGCCCCCACTGCGGCAAGAAGGCCCGCATGCTGTACTGGGCGGTGACCACCTTCGCCTGCATCAGATGCCTTGGCATCAAACCCGAGACGCGCCGCTTGCCGCATCAGTACGCCACGATGAAGAAAGTGCAGCGTGCTCTCGACCTGTTTGAAAGCGGCGGCCCCCGCACCGAGCGGCGTCGGCGCATTCTCCGCAAGGCCTGGGAGGCCCAAGTCCTTCTTGCGCAGCGGGTGCTCACCAAGGGGAGTCATCGCTGATGCCCTGGCAAGGTCGACCCAAACCACTTTCAGAGCGCCGCCCCGTCCTGCGCAACAACGCAGCGCGGGAGGCCTTCGACGCCGAGTTCGAGATCGGCCGCAAGGTCAGCTTGTCTGGCGTGTGGCCACTTCGGCTCGATGTTCTCCAGGAGGATTTGGCCGGGATCGAGCGGTGCCTCGAAAGCGGCGACACCGGTCAAGCCCTAACCCGAGCCGCCGACGCGCTCGGCATGAGCCGCGAGGAATTGTTCTCCATTTTAGCCCCAGGCCGCCAGAACGGCGCGGGCTTGCTGGGTTATCTTCACGGGCTCATCGCAGGCGCCGAGCCGCTCCCTGACCGGCGGAACGAGCGGATCGACGTGGGGTACAACACCAAGAGGCGGGGCTATGGCCGGACCTAAGAGCAAGATCGACGAGGCCGAGATCGTCTCGTTGACCCCTGGCGAAATCCCAGCGCGCACGATGAAACTGATCGAGCGTCAGCTGGCCTTGATCAACGCTGCCCAGGCGAGGCTCGCGAAGGGTTTGACGCCGATCGTCAATGCCAAGGGCGAGAACATGGGCACCGAGCTGGATGCCGCCCAGGCGGCGTCTGCCTTGAACGCCCTGACCGGCGGCATGAGGGTGCTGGCGGGCATACACGCTCTCTTCGAAGGTCGAGCCCTGAGTGACAGCGAGCGGCAAAAGCCGAAGGGCGACGCGGCCAGCGCCGCCGCCGCAGAGAAACTTCTCGCTGTCCTCCGTGCCGAGGAAGCCCAAGTCAGGAAACCCAACTGATGCCCAGCGCTCGTCCACCCTTCGCAGCAGCCGGTGCCGAAGGTGCAGGGCCGCCGACAGCACCCGCCGTGGGCGCACCCGTCCGCGAGGCGCTGAGGGTGAACCCACGGACGGGCTTCGTCGCGTCGCCGATCCTCGACGACCCGAGCGCCGCTGCCATGTTCGAGAGCTTGATCCTGGGCGGCTATTCGCCCGAGGAAGCGATCCAGCTCTTGCAGGCCATGGCCGATGGCCAGCTGCCGCAGCAGGTCGGCCAGTCGCCGTTCACGTCAGGTTGATGCGCCCGCTCGCTCCAGCTCGACCGACAGCCGGAGGCCGAGCGCACTCAGGACACGCAGCACGGTCGCGAATTCTGGATTGCCGTCACCACCCAGGGATTTGTAGAGGCTCTCGCGCGACATGCTGGCGTCCTTCGCGATCTGGGTCATGCCGCGCGAGCGGGCGACGGTGCCGATGGCCTTGACGATATAGGCGGCGTCTCCGGTCGCCATAGCCTCGTCGAGATAGGCGGCAATGACCACCTCGCTGTTGAGGTGCTCGGCCACATCGAAGGGCTTGCTCTTGCGCTTGGTCGCCATGTCTCAGTCCTCGTACTCTCTGGCCAACTTCTTCGCCTTGACGATGTCCCGCTTCTGCGAGGACTTGTCGCCACCAGCGAGGAGCAGCACAAGGTCTCGCCCGCGCTGCTGGAAATAGACCCGGTAGCCGGGTCCGTGGTGGACACGCATTTCGCTCACGCCGTCCCCGACCGGCTCCACGTCCCCCGGGTTGCCGTCCGCGAGCCGCTCGATGCGGGACAGTACCTTGGCCTTCGACCTGGCATCGGTCAGGCCGGCGAGCCACTCGGCGAACGCGTCGGTCTGGCGAATTTCGAGCATGGCGGGAAGTGTATCCTAAAGGCTACATTCTGGCAACTACTGCGAAGACCACCGATGCGGACCGCCGACCCCGTCTCGCGCGTCAAGGGCGGCCATCAGTAGGCCGCGGGTGGTGACCCGGTCGGCCCGATAGGCGGGCGCGATGGCCTCAACATAGAACGCCACCGGATCGCCTGCACCCGCCTGCCGCATCTTCCTGAACGCCT
This sequence comes from Hyphomicrobium sp., assembly GCA_002928955.1. Classification (GTDB taxonomy): domain Bacteria; phylum Pseudomonadota; class Alphaproteobacteria; order Rhizobiales; family Hyphomicrobiaceae; genus JAKAML01. Next base: position 145,304 of record PERT01000001.1, read on the forward strand.
CCTGGCACTCACCCTCGACGATCTCGATCAGGGCGCGGGCCACGGCCAGCCGCTCGACCGGGGTGAGGTTCAGGCGAGCACGCTCTTCGATGAACCGGACGGCGTCGGCGGGTTCAAGTCTCAGCATGGGGGATCTCCGTTCGTGGCTCCTACCCTATGCGACGGAAAAGTGGAGGGGGCGACCTGCGCCGCCCCCGGTCCTTGTCGATCACTCTGCCGCCTTCGCGCGACGCGCCTCCACACGCTGCTTGATCTCCTTGCGCAGCTGCTTGATGGCCTCCACATGCGCCGCAGCATGCAGGCGACCCTCGATCGCCTTGTCGATGTCCGCGGTGTCGGCTTCTTCGGTCGCCTCTTGCCAGCGATAGGCATCACTGTCGTACTCGGTGGACCATGCCTCGTAGGCCGCGGCCTCGTAATCGTCGATCTCCCGATCGGCGTCGTCGGCGATCGTCTCCTCGATCACTTCAGCCTTGGCCGCCTCCCAGGCCGTATCCTTGTTCCGATCGTAAACCTCCTGGATGACCTCGTCGCGCTCGTCCTTGTAAAAGTCACTGACTTCGGACGCCAGCTCATAGCGAGCGTCGGCGAGCGCTGTCGCGTAGTCGTCGGGGTAGCGATCCATCAGCTGCTGATCGGCCTCGTCCGGTTCCCAGTTTTCAGCGAACCAACGGTCAACATCCGCAAACCGCCACTTCAGCGGTTTGGCGGTATCGTCGATCGCCTCGGGGAACTCACCCGCCGCCCTGCGGCGGTGAAGGGTCGAGCGCGACCAGCCGGTCAGGTCGAGAATTTGGTCTTGGGTGTATGGCGCCATGTGTCAACCTCGCTGTGTTGTGTCTTAACTTGGGCCAACGTATTACGGACGTTCTATTGTGTCAACTACAATCGATTGTCTCAAATTTTGAGGCGTTCGTACCTTAAGCTTCCGCTATTGTTCATTAGCGGAAGTAGCGAAGGCCCGTGCTTATTGGAATCAAGATCGATGCGCCTCGCAATGCTGCCGCTTTTGTGCTATAAGAGATGAAAGCGGACTTCGATTCGAGGACATCCGACGTGGCGACCAAGACAACCAAAGCGAGCAACAAAGCCGCCCCTGCACGCAAGGCGGGATCGGTCCCTAAAGGCCCGTGGAACCGCGGTCGTGCCGTCGGCGCCAAGAAGCCGCTGACCGAGGACCATCTCCAAGTGCTCCGCCTCCGGCTTCGTCAGGATGGCGCCCTCCGTGACCTCGCGCTTCTCGAAGTCAGCATCAGCACCATGCTCCGCGGTTCCGACGTCCGCCGTCTCCTCGTCAGTGATGTCCGCTCACCGGACGGCGAGATTGCCGAGACCGTCACCGTGCGCCAGCAGAAGACCAGCAAGCCGATCACCGTCTCGTTGTCGCCCAAGGCCCGCGATGCCCTCGCCCAACTGATCGACGCCGAGGGCAAGATGGGGTCGAGCTACTTGTTCACGGCGCTTCGCAAGCCCGACGGCGAGCCGTTGACGACCAGGGCATTGCGCCAGAGCGTGAAGCGCTGGGCCGGGCTCGTCGGCCTCGATCCGTCGGCGTTCTCAACGCACAGCCTACGGAGAACGCAGGCGACGACCCTTTACCGCAAGACCGGCAACCTCCGCGCCGTTCAATTGCTACTCGGTCATGCGAACATCTCGGCGACCCAGCGCTATCTCGGGATCGAGGCCGAGGATGCCTTAAAGCTCCTCCGCCGCTACCAGCTGTGAGGTGCCAGCATGCTGCAAGATCCCTTCGATAGGGCCGTCATCGCCTTGGTGACCGTCCTCGGCATCAGCATCGTCGTCTGGGGCGCGCTGGACCCGCAGGGCCTCGAATCCGCCGCCAGGACCATCTATTCTATACCCGTCAGACTTTCAGGAGCGCACCCATGACCACACTCACTAATGCTCACGACCCGGAGCGGGTCGCCCACGAGGCGGCGTGAGGACGCATGGTTCCACTTATCATGCCCGGCCTGACGGCCGAGTACTTCAGCAGGGAGCGAAGCGACGCCGAGGCTTGGGCGCTCGACCTGATGAGGAAAAGCCAGACCTTCACTGCCCCGGACGGCGACGTCTTCAAGGTCCACAACACGCTCTACGTCGGCGTTCGGGGCTTCAAGTGCTGGATCAACGGCGATCCTTGCGATCCTCCCGAGTTTGAGCGTCGTCTGGCGGAGTACTATCGTCGGTCCTGACCGCGAGGGGGCGGGAGTCCTTGGCTCGGTGAAGCCCACCCCTCAGGCACGCAGCTAAAGCCCCAGCTCGATCTTGAGCCGCCGCAGCCGGGGGAGCGACAGCTGCGTCCCCATCTGCTCGTTGAACGCCCGCAGGTGCTTCTCGCCGACGTTGCCGTCCTCGCCGACGATCGACTTCAAGACGCCGACTGCCGCCTCGGCTCCGTCCGCAGATCGGATCGCCGATCGCCACGCTCGGGCCCGGTGGCCGGAGCCGGGCTCCCATTCCGTAGGGACCAGGGCTTCGCCCTGGACCCATTCTCTGGTCATCACAACGCCAACGTCTTAGTGAAGTGCTCAGGACGTAAAGGAGCTAAGGGGTAGGATTTAACGTCCTCGCCAAACGGAAGCCGTGGATCCCGATGCGGTGGTCCGGAGGGTCCCCGAGGCGGACCGCCGAGCGGAGGTGCTGTGGAGAGTTGCCCCAGGAACCGCCGCGAAGCACACGGGAGCAATCCTTCTCGTCTGGAGCTTGGGAGCCATCCGTTGGAGCGTTGGCATAGGTGGCCGCATAGCAGTCCTCGACCCATTCCCAAACGTTCCCGTGCATGTCGAAAAGACCGAAGGCGTTGGGTTTGAACGTGCCAACTTCGACTGTCTTCTGGGCGCTGCCAACTTTACCTTCGGAGAACTGCGCTTGTGTCGTTTTGATCGTCTCGCCGAAGCTGAATGCGGTCGTCGTGCCGCCGCGAGCGGCATACTCCCACTCGGCCTCGCTGAGCAGACGGTAGGGTGCCCCCGTCTTGCTCCTGATCCATCTGACGTATGCCTGTGCGTCGTTCCACGACACGTTCATCACTGGACGCCGCCCGCGACCCCAGCCCTCGTCGCGCGGCTTATACGTGCAGCCGCCGTCGGCGACGCAGGCATCCCATTCCGCGAACGCTACTTCGTAGCGGCCCACAGCGAACGGCCGAGCGATCGTCACCCGGCGTTGCGGTCCTTCGTCCGGCCGACGGCTGACGTCGCTTTCTGGTGATCCCATCAAGAAGCTGCCCGCCGGCACGACCACCATCTCCGGGCAACGGTGGCAGTCCGTGAACGTGTTGCCAATCTGGAGACATTGCGTTGTGCCGAAAACCGCCGCCTCGATCCCAGAGCAGCCCGCTGGAGGTGTCACGATCCCGACCACCGGCTTGATGGGCTGGTGGAGGTCGGGTTTCGCGGGCGGTGCCGCCGCGGCAACCTGCGTCTCGGACTTGGCGGCAGCGAGAGGGGCGGATGCGCTTGCCGCCGCAAAATGAAAATCATACCGCCGCTTGTCGAGAAACTCCGGTGACTGCTTGGCGTCGGTTGCGGCTTCCACCTTTTGCGTCACCGTCCGAAATACCTGTCCGGCTTCGAGTCCCGGCTTCACGATTTCTTCGGCCAGAGCCTTGGCGTAAATGCTCTGGTCGACGGCGACGTTGCCCGGCTCGGTCGCATAGGCGACCAGCAGCCCGCGCTGCTCGCGGATCGGCGCGAAGCCCTTGAAGCCGAAGTCCTTGCCGTCGCGCTGCAGGGCCACGTTGCGGCAGGCGTCAAACACGACGAAGCTCATCTTGGCCGCGCCGGCCAGGGTGGCAGTGATCCGGTCCAGTCGCACGGCCATCAACGGCAATTGCGTCACATGGGTCAGCGGCGCCTCGGTGGGGATCAGGTAGTTTGCGCCGTCCGGCCGGTCCGCCGCGCCGTGCCCGCTGTAATAGAGAAAGCCGACCGCGTCGGGACCGGCCACGGCGAGGCGCTCCACGTGCTCGCCGATTGCGGCCAGAAGCGCGCCCTCGCTCCGGGTGTCGCGCACGACAGTGACCTTGAACCCGACTTTTTCCAGCGCCGCCTTGACCAGATCGCCATCGCGATGTGTGTTCGTCAGCTTCGCCCCTGGCTGCGTATAGCCCTGGTTGGCAATGACGAGCGCAATGCGCGGCTCCGCCGTGGCGCGCCCTGGCAGCACCAACAAAGCCCCCAGCACCAGACCACCGATCCAGCGTTGCCATCCGGCACGCAGCATGAGCCACCGCTCTCTGTCCCGACCGGCATGTCTTAACACGGCAACCGTCGTGTGCTGAAGTCGGGATCGGAGTTTGATGTCGGATTTCGATGAGCTGTTGATTCGAGGTATTGATGAATCGGACGGGAGCTTTCGCCACCGTGGTGATGGCCGCGATGGCACTCATCCTGCTGCCCGCCGCGGCGGAGGCGCAGGGCGCGTCATGCCGAGCCAAGCGCGGAAAAGTCGTCGGCGGCGAGCCGGCCAGCAGCGCGAACTGGCCTGGTCAGGCAGCGCTTCGGCTGCATGCCGCCCAGGCGCGCGTGTCGTTCTATTTCTGTGGCGGCACCGCGATCAGCGATCGTTGGGTTCTGACTGCCGCGCATTGCCTGCCCGATTTTCTGTCGAAGCTCACAGGGCCGGTGCGCGACGGCAAAGACAAAACGCACGAGGGACGGCTTGAAGTGATGCTTGGTGCCGACGATCTCACCACGGCTTCCGCCGCCAACGCGATCGCGGTTGAGCGCGTGGTCATGCATCCCCGCTATCAGGCCGCCGTCGAAAAGGCGCTGGCGATCGCCGATGCAAAGCAGCGCCGCAAGGCGCTGGCCCTGATTGCTCCCACAGTCGGCGACGACATCGCGCTGCTCTATCTGGCCACGCCCTGGACGGGCGCGGTGGCCGAGCTGTCGCTCACGCCCTCGACCGATCCAGCCGCCGAGCCGCCCGCTCAGGTGCGCGTGTCAGGCTTCGGCACGACGGAGCACAACCTGCACAGCGAACAACTCGAAAAGATTGTCCGTGCCGATGGCCAGGGGGCGCTGTACGCCGGGTCCGCCAAGCTCTTGGAAACCGCGGTCGAGACGATCGCCACGCCGGTGTGCGCCAAGCGCTATGCCGGCAGCATGATCGGCTCGGGCCAAATCTGCGCCGGTCTCGAACTGGGCGGAAAGGACAGTTGCCAGGGCGACAGCGGCGGACCGCTGGTCGTGCCGGGCGCGCGCGGTTGTCCGCGGCAGATCGGCGTCGTGAACTGGGGCGAAGGGTGCGCCGAGGAGAAGGCCTACGGCGTCTACACGCGCGTGTCCCACTACGCCGACTGGATCCAGAAGCAGACCGGACCGCTCAAGCCCCGCGCCCGTTCCGAAGGCGAGCGTGACGGCCGTGCGTTGACCCCCGAGCAACTCGACCAGAGCCTCGGTCAGCTCGATGCGCTGCTCGGCCCGGCGAGGGGCCGGGTCCGCATCGGCATCCGCGGCGGCAACCGCGTTCGGCTCGGCGACAAGGTCGTCTTCGACGCCGCAAGTGATATCGCCGGTCGGCTCGTGCTCATCGATGTCAACGCCGAAAACGAGGTGCTGCTGCTCTACCCCAACCAGTATGTGGCCGAGGCCGATATCGGTCGCATTGCGGTCGGCGCGCGGGTGGCGGTGCCGGGACCGGACTATCCGGGCTTCACGAGCTTTCAGGCGGTCGAGCCGGTCGGCAAAGGGCGGATCATTGCCCTGGTGTTGCCCGAGGATTTCGCGATCGAGCGCTTCATTGCTGATCGCGCGGTCGTCTCGAAGGGCTTTGTGCCGCGCAATGATCCGCCGAGCTATCTGATGCAACTCATTCGACAGATCGACATCGAGCTGGCGCGACGGTCGGCTGCCCGCGGAACCCGGGCTGACGAACTCGCCCGCTGGGGCTATGCTGTGGCCGAATACGAGATCGTGCGGTGAGGGGCGCTGTATGGCCGTTCTGAAGAACGCGGACAGGGCGCACATCGATCCGGCCAAGATCGTCGACTATCTGCTGTGTCACGGGCATCCGCGTGGAGGGCCCAAAGCCGCGTTCTTCGAACAATTCGGCTTTTCCGTCGCCGATTGGGAACTGTTTGGCCGTGCGCTGCGCTCCCATGCGGCGATGAATCCCGTGGACCGGACGGTCTCGACGGAATTTGGCGAAATCTTCGAAGTCATTGGCCCGCTGCCAGCGCCAGATGGCCGCAGCCCCAGGGTTCTGGTAGTATGGGCGATCAGAAATGGTGAGGACGTCCCGCGCCTCGTCACCGCCGTGCCAGCGTGAGGTTTGCAGAGATGATCAAGGATTTGGAGGTCGTGGCACTCACGCGCCCGGTACCGGAATACGGGCTAGTCGCCGGGGACGTGGGCACGGTGGTGATGGTCTATGACGGCGGCAAGGGCTTCACCGTCGAGTTCATGACCGTCAAGGGCAAGACCATTGCTATTGTGACGTTGGAATCCGACGCCATACGACCGGTCGAGGACCGCGAGATCGCCAACGCTCGTCAGGTGGCCTAGGTCGGAGTACGGGGGCGGCATGCGGCGTGTTCTCGCGATCATACTGGCGGCGGGCAGTTTGCTCGCGGCGACTGTGTCCACAGCCCAAGAGCCGGCGCGCCTTGCGCTGCTGATCGGCAATAAGGGCTACAACGACAAGGTTGGACCACTGAAGAACCCGCATAACGACGTCAAGATTGTCGCCAATGCGCTTCGCTCGATCGGCTTTAAAGGCGGCGACATCGTTGCCGTCACCGACCGCAAAAGATCGGAAATCCTTGTCGCGGTGCGCCAGTTCGCCAACCGACTAGCGGCCGCGGGTCCGGCGGCTATCGGGTTTCTCTACTATTCCGGACACGGCGCGGCCGAGGGCGGCACGACCGTCAACTATCTCATTCCGGTCGACGCAGGGGACCCAAACGACCCGGCCTTCTGGGACGAAGCCCTAAAGCTCGATGAGCTCACGACCCTGCTGCGTGACCGCGCCCCGCATGCCGCGCATTTCGTTGTCTTCGATGCCTGCCGCAACGAGTTGAAACTTCCGGACAAGACTTCAAGCAAAGGGTTCGCGGTCGTACCGACGCTGCGCGGTATGCACGTAGCTTTCGCCAGCGAATTCGGTCGAACGGCTTCCGATGTGGGAGCAACCAGCGGACCCTATGCAGCTGCGCTCGCAGCTGAACTGGTGAAGCCCGGCCTGAGCCACCTGGACATGTTCCAGAACGTGAAGGAAGCGGTGTCTTCTGCCACCGGCGGAAAGCAGGTGCCGTGGGAGCTGAATGGCCTGTCGCAGCGCGTGCATTTAGCCGGTCTAGCGCCGTCGCTGCTTAGCGGCGCCGCCGACGTGGTGCGCGTCTGCCGCGAGGTGGAAACAATGACGAGCCTGTCGATGCTGGCCGTTCTGGAGCGCCAGCATGCCGGCACACCTTCGGCGGACTGCATCTCGGCCAGGATGGGTGAGTTGAAAGCGACGCAGGCCGCCGCCAAGGCCGCCGAAGCTCAGGCGAAAGCGGACGCCGAACGGCAGCGGCTCGCCATGCTGCAACAACAGGACGCCGAGACGAAGCGCGTGGAAGCGGAAACCGCACGCAAACGTGCCGAGGCGGCCAATCCGACGCAGCCTGGGCAGGTATTCCGCGACTGCGCCGACTGCCCCGAAATGGTCGTCGTGCCGGCGGGCAGCTTCATGATGGGCTCGCCGGCGAGCGAGAAGGGTCGCGAGGCCGACGAAGGACCGCAACGCCGGGTGACGATTACCAAGCCGCTTGCAGTCGGCAGATTCGAGGTGACGTGGGCCGAGTGGGAGTCCTGTGTAGCGGCAAAGGCCTGCGACAACGGACCGGTCGCTACGGCGGGCGGCGACCAGGGTTGGGGCAAGGGTAAGCGGCCGGTCATCAACGTTTCGTGGAACGACGCCAAGGCCTACGCTGGCTGGCTGTCGAAGAAGACTGGGCAGCCCTACCGCCTGCTGACCGAGGCCGAGTGGGAATATGCGGCCAGGGCCGGCACGACGACACCGTTTTCCTTCGGCGCAACCATCAACCCGGACCAAGCCAACTACGACGGGAACTACACATACGGCTCGGACACGAAGGGCAACTATCGTGGAAAGACCGTGGAGGTCGGCAGCCTGAACCAACCCAACGGATTTGGCCTTCATGACATGCACGGCAACGTATGGGAGTGGGTCGAAGACTGTTACGCCAACAGCTACGCGAACGCGCCGACAAATGCCACGAAGGCACCGGATACGAAGGATTGCTCCCGTGTGCTTCGCGGCGGTTCCTGGAGCAATGGTCCTCAGCTCCTCCGCTCGGCTATCCGCGGCTGGCTCCTACCGGACTACCTCGGCAGGTACTTCGGCTTCCGTTTGGCGAGGACGTTAAATCCTACCCCTTAGCTCCTTTACGTTCTGAGCACGTCGCTCAACGTTGGCGTTGAGAAAAGCTGAAGTTTGGGTCGAGGGCGTAGCCGTCCGTGCCAGGATCAGCTTGACGGATTGGGCGACTGCCACTATCTCCCACGCCAGCATGTAGACGGAGCACCTGCTCCAGCCAACCGACGAACTCCTCGCACGGTGGAACCCCCATGAAGGGCATGCGCTCGACCTCGGTCGAGAAACGTAAGGAGAAAATCCCTTGATCATCGCGCTGCTCATCGCCATTCTTCTTGTGCTGCTCCTTGGCAGCGATGGTTTCGTGACTCTTATCGGCGCCGCGCTAGCGCTCGTCTTTTGGCTCATTGTTGGAGCATTGGTCGTCTGCGGTTTCTACACCGCCTGCGAGGCGGCAGGTATTAAGCCTGAGGCCGCCTTCGGCATCTTGTTCATTGCCAGCATCGCTGGACATGCTGTCCTCGTCGGCCGGAGGCACTGACATGACCAAGTTCATCAGTTTTGTTCTGTGCGCGCTCACTCCGATTGGCGTAGCCGTCGCGGCTGTTTCCGTCGAGAATGCGGCCCGATAATTTCGCGGTGAACGCTCCGACATCTGCAACGTCATTCCAGTGTGAAAGGAGAAGGTTAGCCCAATGACCAAGCTCGTACGCATACGCCCTCGCGTCGACGAGGATGACGACATCATCGACGTGACGCCAGAGCGTCCCGCCTACAAGACCTACGCCGAGAAACGGCGAGAGGACGAGCTGGCGGAGGCCAAGCACCGCATCGAGCTGGAGCGCCAGCAGGCGGAGCACCGGGCGTGGCTGCGCAAGAACCACCCGACGGCGTGGCAGCGGTTCTGCAAGTTAGTCACAACGGACGACGACGCCGGGGAGACGTTTGTCGTAGTGGGGATTTTTGTCTTCTTCGCCCTTCTGCTGGTTGCGCGTCTAGTTTGGGCCTAGAGCTAGCCGTCGTTGCGCAGCATGAAGGGCGAGATCGAGAGGGCGGTCCTGGCGCGGACGTCCTCGACGATCGCGCGCACTGCCGAGCCCCACACTTGCCCTGGCGCTCGCCGAGGAAAACGGGGCGACGTCGCCGCGCCTCTTTTTTGTTACATGCCGATCAATAGCTGTCGTCGCTGGCCTCGTCGCTCGTGGGCTTCATCAAGCGGCCCTCGGCCTCATCCACGGTTCCATCGACGAAGGCGTCGACGATCTCGGACGACTCCTTGATCCGCTCCAGGTGAGCGCGGACGAGGCGGGCCTTCTGGGCCGGGTCGAGGTCGCCCGATTCCATCAGCTTCTTGATCTTCTTCGAGTCCATCGACGCGAGCTTCACGGCGGGAATGCCGAGTTCCTGGGCCAGATCGGTGATGATGTCGTCGAGCTTCTGCGTTGCCATTTTTTAAAGTCCTTCTGTGTTTTCAGAGCCGGGGGGAGGACGCGAACTGTTCGATCTCGTCGGTGATCTTGTTCGCGTCATCCGTCGAGGGGTTCGCGATCAGTTCTCGGATGCAGACGGAGAACTTCGTCCGCGGGCTCTTGTCTTTTGACGCGAACAAGCGGCTTAAACGAACGTGTGCCGCGTTCCCGTGGAGGGCGTTCCCCATGAGCACTACCGACCGGCGTCTCAGCAGCCGCATCGCCGAGACCGTTCATATGTTCAAACTCTCGCAGGTTCGCGAGATGCGCGAGATCACGCAGACCGAGTTGGCGCGGCGGATGAAGGTCGCCCCGTCGTCGATCGCCGGCTACGAGGCGTCGACCGACCCCAAGCTGGGCACGGTCGCCCGCTACGCCGAAGCCCTCGGCGGCTACCTCTTGAACCTTGTGACGCTGCCTGAGCCTGACGGCTCCTGGACGACCTACATTATCCGCACACCGGCCGACACGCGGCGCAAGCTGCCGGTCGAGTTCATCACCGGACGGCGGCCATCTCACGACGAGCGCGACGCCAACCACGCCGCACTGATGGGCTAACCGCAATGACCACGATCGACCTCGATGCGGGTGTGGATGCCGTCGACTTGCGCAAGATCCAGGTCGAGCTGGCCCGCCGATCGCTCGCCGACTTCGCCCGGCTCGTGGCGCCGTCGAGCTTCATCTACGGCGCCAGCCACGTCGCCATCTTCGAGTTTATCGAGCGCCTGATCGACGGCGAGAACGGCACCTTCACCAAGGGGCAAGTGAATTTGGCGCCCCGCCTGGGCAAAAGTCAGATCGCCTCGGTGATCCTGCCGGCCTACCTGATCGGCCGATACCCCAACCGCCGCATCATCGCGCTCTGTAACAACCTCGACCTGACGCGGCAGTTCGCGGAGCAGCTCGTCGCCCTCCTGCAGAGCGAGGAGTTCAAGGAAATCTTCCCCTGGGTCGAGATCCTCGATATCAGCGCCAACCGCATCAACTACCGCGACCGCCGCCAGGAAAAGGGCGAGTGGGGCCGCTACTTCGTGACCTCGATCAAGAGGGCGACGTCAGGTCATGGCGCTCACTTCCTGATCGTCGACGACCCGCTGACCGAGCAGGATGCGAATTCGAAGCAGATCAAGGATGGCATCTGGAACAAGTGGACCGGCGGTTTCACGACCCGTCTCGATCCGCAGTGGAACCGCGTGTTGCTGCTCGGCACGCGCTGGGCGCGCGATGACCTGTTCGGCCGCGTGATCGCGCAGAGCTTCGACGACGAAGCGAGCGACATGTGGGAAGTCTTCAAGGTGCCGATCGTCGTCTCCAAGGAGGAGGCCGATAAGATTAACGCGGCGGCGCTCCGCGACCCGATCTTCAAGGCGGAGCTTGAAGAGGGACGCGTCAAGCTGCTGACCCCCGGCGGCACCTGCGCCCCTGAGCGGTTCTCGATGGACTTCGTCGAGAAGAAGCGGGCCGAGCTGCCGGCGGAGCAATACAGCGCCCTCTACCTGCAATCGCCGACGCCGGAGACCGGCTCGATCTATCGCACCGGAATGTTCGTCGGGCTCTCGAAGACGATGCTCGCGGAGGCCCGCAAGAAAATCCACTACAGGATCATGGTCTGTGATCTTGCGCTGAAGGCGGACGAGCGCCACGACTACAGCGCGGCCCTCTTGATCGGCGTGGTTCCACATACGGTGCGCCGTGGGGGAACCGACTACGTTCAGAACTCGATCATCATCGAGCGGGCATGGCAGGCGCGGGTCGAGGCCGCCGATGTGGTCTACGAGATCAAGCGGCTCTACGTCGACTGGAAGCCGAACCAGATTCTGATCGAGGATGCGGCCTCCGGCATACAGGCCATCCAGCAGCTGAACCGGGCGGGCTTCCCCGTCATCGCGTTCAATCCGCGCAGACTGCCGAAGGGCAAGAGCGGCAAGGAGGAGCGCGCCCTGCTGGCCGCCATGATGATTGCGCAGTCGCCCATCTTCTACGACGAGAAGGACGCCGAGATCGTCGCGGCGCGTCAGCAGTGCATGCCCGCGGGCACGGAGATCATCACCGTGGATGGGCTGCGCAACATCGAGGATGTCCAGGTCGGCGACCTTGTACTGACCCATCGCGGTCGGTGGATGCCCGTCACCAAGACGTTCAGGGGCGAGAGCTGCGAACTGGTGACGATGAAAGCCAAGAGCCTCGATGCGATCACACTCACGCCGGGGCACCCAGTCTACGGCGTCAACATCGGCTTCAACAAGGCGGTCAACGGTGGACCTGACTGGATCGCCGCCCGCGACGTCCAGCCCAGGCCGACACGGGTCCGGGTCATCGGCGACAAAACGTACACCGAGGCGGCCAACAAGCCGCACATGGGCATCATCCTTCCGACGCCAACCGTGACGCCCGGCGCCGTGCGCTCCGAGCTGGACCTTACGATCTTTGCGGACTGGGCCACCGTCGGCGGAAATCGCCGCTCGATCTGCAGGGGCGACGACACCATCACCACGACGCATCCTAGCTCCCACAGCATCCGGCGCAGCGTTCCCCTCGACTACCGCTTCGGCCGCCTCATGGGGCTGTGGCTCGCCGAAGGCAGCCTGAGCGAGGGCGGCGACCATATCCGCTGGAGCTTCTGCGCCGCCGACGAACAACACCTCGTGGACGAGGTCCGCGGCACCGTCCGCGACTACTTGGTTCCCGAGGCCAGCCTTCGCGTCGACAGTCGGAGTGGCAGCTTTGTCGTGTCGCTGAACTGCGGCGCCCTCGGTCTGCACTTCAAAGAGTTCGGTCGCCTTCAGGGGGATCGCCGCCTGCCCCGCTGGGTTTGGGGGGCTCCCCAGGCGTTCCGCGACGGCTTGATTGACGGCTATTTCGAGGGTGATGGCCACGTCGACAAAAAGGGGTACATCAGCGCCGCAACCATCTCCCGCAACCTCGCCTGGGGGATGCGCCTTCTGCTCCTGCAGAAGGGTGAGACGGTGACACTGTCTCACCGTCCGGCGAAGGAGAGTTACACGTTCCCGAACGGCGAATGCGCGACGCGCGAGGCTTGGGAGATCGTTCGCTATCCCTGCCGCACCAAGAACGGTACGGCAATTCCGCTCGACGATGGCTCCTGGGTTCACAGCATCGGCGAGGTGAGCAAGACAACGACCACGACGCCGACGGCGGTTTACAACATCGAGGTCGCGGAGGATCACAGTTACACGACGACCGGCGGCTGCGTTCACAACTGCCTTGAGTTCCCGCGCTCCGACCACGACGATTTGGTCGACTGCCTGACGTCCGTGATCCTCTATCTGCGCCGCGGCAACGAGTTCGACAGCTCGTTCGACACCATGGCCGACGGCATCGAGACGATGCGCTCGATCATCGACAAGGACGACGAGGATGAAGGCTGGGCGCCGGCCGATCGCTGGTCGCGCGACAACTGGCGCGGCTACGGGCGCATGCCGGGCGAGGCGAAGAGCATCGCCGACCAGCACCGCGCCGCACGGGAGGCGGCAACGATCGACCCCTTCGACGCGGGCTTCGAGTACACGGATTAACGACGCCACTGAGGACGCCATGGACGACGAGATCGCCGACGACAAGACGCCGTTCAAGCACACCGCCTTCGGGGGTGCCTACGCCGGCTATGGCCCCCAGATCGGGGCACAGGAGACGACGTTCTCCGACCGTATCGGCGACACGCTTTACGGCTGGGGCATCCCGCGCGAGCAGGCGAGCAAGCGGGGTGGCGTCGCTGGTTTCCTCCCCGACATGGCCTTCCGATCAGGGCAGACCGTGGCAGGCGAGCACGGCCCCGCCTGGGCCGCTGCCGAGGCGGCCAGCTACACCCCCGCAGGCGTGGCGGCAAAGGCCGTGGCGCCCTTCTCGAAGGCGATCTTCCTGGGCCTGCCCGCAGCGGCCAGGGGTGGTATCGAGGGTGCCCGCCTGACGCTCCCCGGCGGGCAGCAGGTGGTTGAGGCTGCGAGCGGTCTGAAGCCGGCCTCCGGCACCTGGGGCGACTTCGTCAAGAGGCTGACCGAGAGCAGGCCGATCGATCCGTCGCAGCCGACCCATCGCGGTCTCAGGCTGCAGGACCTGATCCAGGCGGCCACCGTCTCGAAGGCCTACCCGGATGCTCTGGCGCTACCGGTCGAGGTGGCCAAGTTCGACACCGTCCCGCGCGCCGTCAACTATCGCACCGCAGCCGGAGCGCCGCCGAAGCTCATGGTCGACCCAGAGCGGCTCGGCACCATGTCGGATGATGCCATCCGCGAGGATATGCTCGCGGCGCTGCAGGCGCGGGTGGCCGACGTGGCGGGGCCGCGGGAGGGGTTCATGACGCCGCTGGGGTCGCCCTCGCGGCATGCGATCTATTCGCAGCTGGCCGGCAACGCGGACGTACTGGAGGAGGCCGCCCGCCTACGGCAGCAGGGGAAGTCTGCCGACGAGATCGTCGCCATGTTCGGCCCCAAGACGTTGTCGGCGGGCGGGCGCGAGTACACCCCCAACCAGATGCGGCATCAGATCGCCGTTGCCGACCGGCGGCAGCAGGCGCTGCGCCATTACCTCGACACCTACGGCCACAACCGTTTGATGGCGGAAGCTGGCCGCATGCGGGGTGCGGGCGTACCGGCGACGACCAAGGAGGTCGGCATTGCGCGGAAGCGAGGCGACGTGCCAGCCGAGACCCGCGGCAGCAGCGTCACCCCCGACATCCACCGCAGCGTGATGGCTGACCGCGACGAGATCGCCGCCCGCTCCCAGATGGCTCTCTACGACTGGGGCGCCGCCCGCGAGGTGCGGCCCGACACCGCCGTCCCGCCGTTCACGGCCGACGACTATCTGCCGCTGTTTTAAGGGCACGGAACTCATCGCCGAGCTGCACTACGCCAACGATGTTAAGTCTTTGAAAGTCCTCCTTGGAGACCCTCTGAAGGATTCTTCAGAGGGTTCAAAACACTCCGACTGCGTCGCAACCGTCCGCGGCCAGATCGACAGCGGCGTCGGCGTCGGACGCGAGGCCATCCTGAAGGTGGTCGGCAGTCAGGGGTTCAAGGCCGCCGCCCTTCAGGAGGTGACGGCCCAGCTCAAGGCCGCCAACGAGGACGACCGCATCATCAAGGAGGTGGCGGCGAGGCACCAGGAGCGGCTGACGCAGGAGGCGGAGGCGGCGCGCGTCGCCCTCGCCCATGGTGGAGCCGGAGAAGTTTAACGTCTTCCCCGCCCTGATCACGGCGCGAACAGGCGGTCATCCCAGGTGATCGGCGTCTCTAGCCCTGGTGTGATTGCCTTAAAGTCAGCATGGAGCGGGTTGATCAGGATATTCCGCTCCAGCCTGACGACAACACTCGGGACGATTAGGATCGCAGTCCGCTTCTCCTCCAGCCACTGGGTGCCGAATGGCCGCGAAGTCGCGCAAGAGGCCTCGTACCAGCGGGGGAGGCTGTCGGCGGTCACGACCTCGTAGCTTGTGCCGGCCGGGATCGTGATTTCGATGTAGTGCTGGCCGCGCGGCAAGCGGCCCGAGTGGTGAACCAGCTTCTCCAACATGGCGAGCGAGAGGTGATCAGCCGCATAGATGACCTCTTGCCCCTTCTGATGCCAGCGGGCGGCGACCTTCTTGGCGCCCTCGCCGCTGAAGATGGGGAACTCTCCTGCGGGGTCCCCGATGCGGTAGCCCTTCAGCGGCTGAGCCAGCGTGCGGTGCTTCGCCATCAGACGGCTGTGCCCGCCTCCGCGGAGGCGATGAGGTCGAGTACCGCGTCGGCGCCGACGCTGGTGCTGATCGCCACCTCGATTGGCGCCTTCATCTCCAGCAGAGCATGCGGTCGCGCCAGGAAGTCGAGGGCCTCGTCGCGATCGTGATACAGCCGCTCGGCAGCCAGCAGCACCTGCAGCAGCCGCACGACGGCAGACGTCTCGTCCTTGTCGAGTCTTCCCTTCGCGGCTACCCGACGCGCCAGCGTCGACCGTGGCACGATGCGGTGGATGTCGACAAAGCTCCCGGTGGGGTCCAGCTTGTGGACAGCCCGCTTCGCTGCCTCTGCGGGGATGCCAGCTTCAACCGCGCTCGCCAATTTCATGGGCGTAAATGTGCCGGGGTTGCGAAGACCCAGCATAGTCGCAATTTGAACCGGCTCGGACTGCCCCTCGAAGCTGTACATCGCTAGCACCTGTCTGTCTCACCAGAGACGCAAACTAATCCCATATGAGACTTTCGTCAATGCCTTGAACGAGGGTGTCGCTGTCGCGGATGGTTGTCGGCTTCGGCACTGTCTGCTCTCCGGAAGCGAGGCGACGTGCCAGCCGAGACCCGCGGCAGCAGCGTCACCGCAACAACGGCGGCACTCGACGCCTGTGCAGGGGCAACGGCGCTCGTCGCCGAGCTGCTGTATGCCGGCAAGGACGAGGAGCTGTTGAAGCTGCTTGGGCGCACTATGGCGGATTTCCGCCAGAGTGATCACCAGCGCTGCATCACGCAGATCAGGAACGAGTTCGAGGAGGGCAACGGCGTTGGTCGCCGTCGCGTTCTCGAAGTTGTTGCCGCGCAGGGCCTCAAGCGGCAGGCGATCGAGGAGGCCACTGCCCCCTACGCGACGACCTCGGCCTCGGCGAGCTTCACGCCGACCAGGACCACCTTTCCGTCCGCGTCTTCGATGCCGATCCCGGTCTTTTCACAGATGGTTTGAATGGCCTTGGCGTAGGCCTCCGTGTCGACCGACTGAAGCCCCTCGCGGCGGCACCAGTCGCGGTAGGCGACGAGCGTCGCCGAGACGGGCACACTGGCATCCTGAGCGAGGGCAACGCACTCCCCGAAGAACCGCGACGGCTTGCCGTAGGTGGCGGGACCGGCCAGCGGTAGTAGCTGCGCCAGGGACTGCACCGCAGCCAGCGGCGGGGCTGGCGTCGCGCCCGTCCGCACAGTGGACGCGGGTCCGGCCGGTGAGCGGCCAACGGGGTGACCACCCATCAACTCGGCGGCGACGAGGCTGGTGACGATGACCAGCTCGAACACGACGGCGAACGCCGCCTGCTGCCACGTCGCGACGCGGGCGGCGGCATCCGCGGGGAGGCTCAGGATGGCGGCGAGCACCCGTCCGTGGGCATTCTCTGACCGCTGCGGGCCAAGCGTTGCGATCGCCTGCTGGGCCGCTACGATCTTGGCGTCCAGCTCCGCCGCTGCGATCGTCTTGGCGAGGTTGCCCTCGACGCTGGCCAACATCTCGCGCGCCCTGCGCTCGTCGCCCTCGCGCTCGCGGCAGCGGTCGCCGCGGCGGGTGCACTCGGCTTCGCGGTCGCGCTCGGCAGCAGTCACCGCGCGCCGCGCCGCCTTCACCTGCTCCTCCGACGTCGGCACGACCGTGATCAACGCCCGCTCGCTGGTCAGGCGGGAGAGTTCGGCGGCGGCGCGACCCGCCTTCCGGTTGGCCTCGGCGACGGCATCCTGTGCGCTGGAGCCGCGCAGCGCCACGTAGCCGAGCGAATTGGTCAGCGAGATCAGCATGGCCGACAGAGAGACGAGGCCGATGATCACGGACCACGCCCAGCTGTGGCGCCAGATGCGGACAGCGACGGCGTGGCCGCCGACGCCGGCCGTTGCGACGAACGCGAACAGGGCTGCCGTGAGGAGGCCGTCGGCCTCCGTGTCGGTCGTGAGGTAGGCATAGCGCGCCGTGGCGGAGACCACGAGGGCGCAGCCAAGGAGGCCGAAGGTCAGCAGGATGGCCCGCAGCATCAGGTCTTCTCCGTGAGGTATTTGTCCGCAAGCGCCGCGATGGCCTCCTCGATCAGCGAGGTGCCGGTGCGATTGAGTTCGCGCTGGACGGCCAGGAGCGCTTCTTTCGTCTCGGGCGTGACCCGCAGGCTCAGCTGGACCGTGCGCCCGGTAGCGCGCAGCCGCCGGCCGTCATCGACGGCGACGGGCCTCTTGTTGGCTCGCTTCTCCGCCTCCCGCCGCTGCTGCAGGGCCGTCTGGGGCTTGCCCTGCGCCACCCTCGCGGGACGGCGGGGCGGCGCAGGCGTTGTCCCCGCCGGGGCGGCGGGCGTCGTCGCGGCCGGCTTCGCAGCCATCGGGCGCAGGAGGGCGGCCAGATCGTTCTCGTCGACCAGCTCGTCGTGGTTCATGGCTCAGTTCTCCTCGATCTCGACGGCATCCCGTGCGGCATCAAGGACGGCGGCCCAGAGGGTGTCGATCTCGCTCTTTGCGTCTGCGGCTTTCTTGTTGTCCGCCGTCTCAGGCCCCGACCGGCCTACAGTCATCGCCGTGACGTAGGCCTCGCGGTGGGCCACTGTGCCGAGAACCGGCCCCATGGTCGACAGCGCATCGAGGGCGGATTCGGTGATTTTCCAGCGTGACTCGACGTCGTTCAGAACGAACCCGAAGGGCCTGTCGTACTCCTGGCAGATGTCGACGGTGACGTTGATCGCGGTGATGTCGAGCGCGGAGGCTTTCACCGGGATGACAACGAAGTCGGCCTCGTAGATGGCCGCGCTGATCACGTCGAGCATGGCCGGTGGCGTGTCGATGATCGTGTATTTGTGGCCGCTGCGGGCAATCTCATTCAGCCTCTCGGAGAGGTCGTTGTGCGAGACCCCCTTGGCGATGAACGGGTAGCGGTTTTTGCGACCCCGGCGGGCATGCCAGAACTCGACCGACTGCTGCGGATCGAGGTCGATGACGGTGGCGCGGTCATTCTGCGCGGCACACACCGCGAGGCACGCCGCAAGGGTCGATTTGCCGACGCCTCCCTTGGTCGCGGCTACCACGATCGTGATCATCGTCTGGCTCCTACCGTTAAACGCTGGCTGAATTATCTAGCTGCTAGATGTTATTGCTAGATGTTGTCCCGCAAGCGTATATCTAGCTGCTAATAATAAGTGGTAGAAATATATGCTAGCAGCTAGATATACCAAGATTCCCGTGTCGGGTCAAAGTGGTCCGTCAGCCCTCCACCGCGGGCGGGGTGGCATAGGTCGCCTTGAGCATGGCGAGCATCAGGTCGCGGTCCACCGGGATGCGGTAGGCCTCGATGGCCCCGGCCCAGTGGTCCATGACACCCTTCGGCGCCGAGACGACCGTGATGGCGTCGCTGCCGTCGGCCTCGAAGTTGATGATCATCGTCAGTCGCTGTCCTGCGTTCATGGAGGTCTCCTGTTGCGTTGAACCGGCGTGCCTTAGGCACCGACTGAGCATTCCGTCAACGACGACGGGTCCAGTTGCGGGGTGTGCGGCCTGAGCGCCGATACGAACAATCGTCATTGCAGCAATTACGAAAGTCAATGCTTGACGTAGTTGTCAAAATTACATTACTCCGCGGGCATGGCACAGAAGCAGGTCACACCTAAGCGGATGGGGCGCCCCCCGAAGGGCGATGATCTCCTGCTGGCCCTCGTCCAGCTCAGGCTCCCGAAGCCGGTCATGGAGCGGATCGACGAGATGACGGCAGACGCCAACGAGGGGCGCTCACCGCCGCTTGTGCCGCGCGGTCAGATTCTTCGCGATATCATTGATGCCGTCCTGGCCGACGACCGCGCAGTCCAGCGGATCGTGGACCTGCACCGCCGCAAGTAGCGGGCGAAGATTGTAGCGGCGGCCCGAACAAACAGGGCGCCACCGATCGTCAGGTGACGCCCCTAAGGTAGTGCCCACTACAGCGAGCCAACCCAGTAACAGCTGTTGATGATTGCCACGTTATTGTGATTCGCGAATTATCTCAATTCCTTTCATGTAGTCCTGAAATATAATCACAGAACAACGTTAGTCTGTTGAGCTTGCTGAATTGCCGTTACTTAGGATCGTCTTTCGTGGCACCGCGGTGTACATGTCGGACGCCTCATGTGCACGATCCCCCGGAATCTGCTCATATCGCCACCCATACGGCAGCGGGCCTACATCTGGGATGGTACCTCGACGGCGGGTATCGGGGGCATTGCGCCAGCGCCGGCACGAGCAACGAAGGCCTGCAGGTGACCCAGTGCCTTTTTGTTCCAGCGTAGGCTTTCCACGGTCGCAATTCTCACAAGCGGACGACGCAGGCTTGACGCTCCGTCACACCTACGGATGGTTGGCACTTCGAAACTCAAGGAGCGTTCAATGAGCATTGAAGTTTGGGCGGCCTTCGTCGCGGCTGCGACGATTTTGCTGATCATTCCGGGGCCAACGGTACTGTTGGTTGTGTCGTACGCGCATGGGCAAGGATGGAGAGCTGCGTTGCCGATGGCAGTCGGTGTCGCGCTTGGCGATTTTACCGCTATGACGCTTTCAATGCTCGGGGTCGGCGCTCTCTTGGCGGCTTCAGCCGGGCTGTTCACCGTGCTGAAATGGCTCGGCGCTGCCTATCTGATTTGGTTGGGCATCAAGCTCTGGCGTGCCGGCGGGACGCTTGAGGCGGAGCCACGCACCGATCGCACGTCTGCGTTCAAAATGATGGGGCACGCTTGGCTTGTGACTGCACTCAATCCGAAAAGCATCACATTTTTCGTCGCCTTCCTTCCCCAATTTTTGAACCCCGAGATCAGCTTCGTGACACAGATGCTGGTGTTCGAAACGACGTTCCTTGTCCTCGCCTTCGCCAATGCACTCGGCTACGCCGTGATCGCCTCCCGCGCACGCCGAATTGCTGGGAACTCAAAAGCAATTGCGTGGTTCAACCGGGCGGGTGCCACACTGCTTATCGCAGCCGGCCTCGCAACAGCCCGGTCAGCCAGTAATTAGCTACGGTTCACGGGCAAGTTTGGTCCGCTGCTATCCCGAAAGGCTGTCGCAAAGAATTCTCCGTGATCTGGGGCGGGATGCACCCTTCTGGCCCGCCTCTGCCATGTGACTGGTGCGCCCCACGCGTGGCCCCGCTGCACTTTACAGCCCTGTGACCGGCTTTGACGTTGCCCCTCGCCACCTCCGTCACACCACGGTACAAATTCTCCTATCAGATGCGGGTCGAGCCAGGATCGCAGCGTATTGTCGGGGAACCAGATGGATCAGCGCGCACCGGGACTGGTTGAAGGGGGCGCGTCTGGCGCAGACGGTCGGGCCAGCGACCAGAAGGCAGCGCCCACCGCTACACCCCGCGATGAGGGCCTGCTCACCGGCTGGGAGCAAATCCAAGCCGACGTGCTCGGCTCCCGGCGCAGTGTGCAGCCGTTGGCGGGCTGGCTGCTCTCGGGCCTGCTCGGGCTCGTCGGTTGGTTGACTTTCGTCTATGCGCCGGGCGCGTTCGAGCGCGCCAAGCAGGTGCACGGGGCTGATCCGTCCGGAGTGATCACAGTCGAGGCCGGCTACATCACGATTATCACGGTCGCGCTCATCGCGCTGGCCGTCGCGTTCGAGCCGTTCCTGTCGCGGTTCCTAGGCAAGCAGCGCGACACTTGGCGCAAGGGCCTCGGCAGAAGCCATGCCGCAGTCAGGCTCCCGGTCACGGCGGTCGGCGCGGTGATCGGCTTCATCTGGCAGCTTCCTTCAGTTGTCCTCAGCCTCATCGACACTATCCTCGCCCGGCCCATCGCGTGGCTCGTCGGCGTGACGCAGGAAGGCTGGGGTGTCCGTTACACTTGGGGCGCAGTCGTCATACTCGCTTCCATTGCCGCCGGCCTCTACGCGCCAGCACCCTGGGGCCTCTACGGCGTCATCGCGGGGCTCGTCGCAATCCTGGCCATCGTGCGCCGCTGGAGCTGGTCGGAAGCCGACCGCGAGACGTTCCTCGTCGAGCGCGGCATTCGCAAGGGCGCCATGCGCGTCGGCTTCAAGGAGGACCTGCGCGACGAGGCGCTGGTCGCCATCACTTTCCTGTTCGTGCTCATCCCCATCGGTCTCAGGCAAATCCAACTTGCGACCTGCGAGGTGGGAACCTGCGCGTTCACGCTTGAAGGTGGCGCGACGCTGCCGCCGGATGCGCTCGGCCAGTCCATCGCCTGGCTCGGCTTTTTCGGCGCGGAGCTGGCGAAGTCGGTGCCCTTCGTCGACTGGTCGGAGGTGTTCCACGTTGCCAACGACTCGCCCATCAAACCGCAAACCGCGGACGGTGCGCAGATCGTGTTCGCCATGCGCGCGGCGCTCGACCTCCTCTTGCTCGCTGCCGTGTTGCAAGCGGTGCAGATCGCCAGCCGGCTTCGCGACCAGTGGACAGCGTTCGGCGCGAGCCGCCTGCCGATCCTGGAGCCGCATACCGAGAAACGACTGTTCAAGAGCACCTGCGAGGCCATTGAGCCCGGTCTTGAACAGCACCCGACGCAGCAGCACGCTATAGCCTCGTTCCCGGCCTACGAAGACACGCGGCTGAAGGAGGTCATTCAGGACCGCAGCGGTAAAATGCCGGTCGAGGCTCGCAAAGCCGCCCTCGCACTCCTCGCGAGTAAGCATGCGAATGAAGCGACAGACCAGTTCTTCACCGAGCAGGAGAAAGCCGAAAATTTGCCCGAAGTCTGCGACTGGATCGTGAATGTTGCGACGGGCGTCACGCGCGAGCGCGATCCGGCTCACCACGCGGCGGACAGGGCGCGGCTCAAGGTGTTGTTAGAGGATCGCTTCGAGGCGATGCCGATCCGGGCTGCCGCTGCGCGTCGTCTCGCCCGGATGCCGCACGATGCAACAACGACGGCACTTCTCCAGGAGCGGCTGGCAGCACCGAACGAGAGCGTCGAGGTTCGGGCTGCGTCCGCCCTGGCACTCGCGAGGCACAGGCCAAAGGAGGCGGCTGGCGAGTTGGAAAACTTGGCCGGCACTTTCGGCGGCGATCTGCCCCTCGACCGCATCATGGCGGCGATGGCAACCGCTCACGCCCTCGCCCGTTGCGCACCCGGCACTGACGCCAAAGCCATCGCCAGCGCCTTCGCCGAGCCCTTGCGCGAGCTTGCTGCCGTTGCCGCCTGCATCCAGGCGGAGCCGATGGACATCGACGCTGCCAAGGCGCGCGAGCCTAGCACCGCCCTCAACCAGATGGTCAGAATCGCGCCAGGCGAAGGGGACTTCAAGCCGACGTTCACGCTCGGCTCCGGCGATGACGACGATCTGGCGTTTTCCGAGGAGAAGCCGCAGAAGCCCATCACCATGGCGCGGCCCTACGCCATCGGGCGCTATACGGTGACGCAGGAAGAGTACCTGATCTTCAGCGTTGCAACAGGTCTGAAACCCCTGCCGCACGCCTCCAACCGGCGCTGGCCGGCCATCGAGGTCAACTGGCGGGATGCCATGGCCTATTGCCGCTGGCTGGAGGCCGTAACCGGCGAGGCTTATCGCTTACCGAGCGAGGTGGAATGGGAGTACGCCTGTCGGGCCGGAACCAAGACACGCTGGTCGTGGGGCAACGAGTGGGATCAGACCAAGGCTGCGACTGTCGAGACGCGGTCTGGTAAAGGACCGATGGACGTCGAAAGCTTCGACCCGAACGACTGGGGCCTTTGGCAGATGCATGGCAACGTCGTCGAGTGGTGCGGCGATCCGTATCATCTGAACCACGAGGGGCGGCCTCAGGGGCAAGCAACATGGGACGCAGGCGGAGAATATGGTCGCCGTGTGGTCCGCGGCGGGTCCTGGTACAACTCATCCCAGAACTCTCGCTCGGCCTGTCGCAACTGGATCGCATCCGGCAACCGGGGCATCAATCTCGGCTTTCGGTTGGCCAGAACGTTAAATCCTTGATCTTTAAATCCTTACTTCTTGGGGTCCAGGGGCGTTAGCCCCTGGTCGCTACGGAATCGCCATGGCTGACAACGCGAAAAAGACCGGCACGGCGGTCGAAGCACACTTCCAGTTTCTGATGTGGCTTGTCCCCACCGTCGAGAAGTTCCCGCGCAGCCAAAAGTTCCTGCTCGGCGACCGCATCGACAGTCTACGTCTCTAATCCGAGCGTTAAATCGTCATCGTCGCCGAAGTCCATGTCGCCGCCGTCGGTCAGTATCCCCTCGTGGAGGACCACGGCCACGCGCCCGAAGCGCACCTTGCGCAAGGGCTTCAGATCGTCGGCAGCGATCGGGTCGCCCATGGTGAGCCAGGGGTTCTCGACGTCAGGCTGAAGCTGGCAGCGGAACACCGCCCGAAGCTCCCGGTCGAGGATGCAGTCGGCGGGGCCGATAGCGTCGAAGGTGTTCGGCCAGACGCTCGGGCCGACGGCCAGGACCCCGGGCGGCAGCTCAGCCCAGTGCCACGTAGCGTCGATCCGGATCGCGATACGGCCCGCGTAGAGGTCAAGTCTGCCGTACATTGGGGAAAGCTCCTGACGTTTCTCGACCGTGGTCGAGCGCATGCCCGTCGTGGGTGCCACCGTGCGAGGAGATCGTCGGTTGGCCAGCGCGGGGTGCGCCGTCGTCATGCTGGCGGGGAGATAGGCGGGGAACGGCAGGGCGTCAAGAACGGCTTGACGAGTGGCCTCGAACGCCGAGTGGTCGGCTGTAGGCATCTGGAGCCGCGTGGATACACCGCACCCATTGGCCCCTAAAACGGCCCTAAGACCTGAAAAATGGCAGAAACATAAGCAATAACAACGCCATTGAGTAGACACCCCCTCCGCCATAAACTATTGATTCTACACGCTTTTTCGTGTTTTCTGGTGGGGTCTGAACTCTGTCCGTAGTTCCGGCGGGTTGCGCCGGCGCCAACTGCGCTGTGCGACGCAGAGACCACTTTGGTGCCGTTGTCGCGGCGCTGCACCGTCCAAAGTCTCCTATCGGGTTTCCAGTGGTACCGTTGTCGGCGGGTGCGGCTTGAATTTGGTCGGACTGATGCGGCGGGAAATGGCGACCCCGCCGTCGCGGTTCGACGGAGGGTGTCAGTAATCCGATGTCGCCGTCGCGGTCAGTCGAAGCCGAGGTGGCGGCACTGGTCTGACCATGCCGATTCGAATTGGCCCGCGCCCATGAGCTTGATGGCGCTGAAGTCGGCGGGCTGCCGCCCCTGGACGATGGCCTTGGTGATCTCCGGGGCCAGGAAGCTCAGCCTGAGGACGCGCGAGAAGTAGGAACGGCTGACGCCTGCCTGGGTTGCCAACTCGGTGATCGTCAGGCCAGCGCCCGTCAAGGCCAACTCGTTGAAGCGGTGCGCCATCGCGATCAGCCGCAGCAGGCTGCGGTCCGACCGTGGGGTCGGCTCCGCTCCGAGCGTGCCCTGGATCAGCAGCTTCGTCTCCATGCCGGTCCGCCGCAGCCGGGCCGGCACCGAGAGGACCTGTGTCGGTCCCTCCGGCTTCTCCGGCAGCCGCCGGATGTCGAGGTCGGGCTTCACGACGGCAGGTAGCACAGAGGGGCGGACAGAGACGTCGACCGCATCTGGTCGGATGTCCACCCGCGCGACAATTGCATGCAGGATGGTCCGCTTCGCAGACGCCGGCAGGGCCGGCCAGCGTCGCGCGAGGTCGGCGGCGTTCTCGATCAGCGATTTCTTCATCGCGACGGTCGTGGAGCCGGCGACTTCGAGCATGACGGTCTCGTCCCGCAGCAGCACACAAATGCGATCCTCGACGATGCTTTCGAGATCGGCGGCGGGGACGCGGCACGCCGCTTCCGACGCCTGCGGCCGGCCGCGTTTGATCAGCGACTGGCTGACGTAGTAGCGGTACCTCGTGCACTTCTTGTTGGCGTGCGTCGGTGACATGCGCTCGCCGCTGTCATCATAAACGAGGCCGGCCAGCAGGCTTGGCGCCGCGGCCGTCGAACGGGTCACGCGCTCGACGCGATTCTCGGAGAGGGCGGATTGGACCTCATTCCACAACGCTTCGTCGACGATCGGCTCGTGCAGCCCGGGATAGCTCGTGTCCTTGTGCACGATTTCACCACGGTAGATGCGGTTCTGTAGCATCAGGTAGAGCGCGCCGCGGGCGATCGGCACGCCGCCCTTTGCATGTCCGAGGCGGTCGAGCCGGGCCTTGCTCACGATGCCATTTTCGTCGAGATCCTCCTTGAGGGCTAGCACCGATTTCAGCTCAGCGTACCGGCGGAAGATGTGACGGACGGTTTCGGCTTCGGATTGATTGACAACCAGCTTGCGATCCTGGACGTCGTAGCCGAGCGGTAGCATGCCGCCCATCCACATGCCCTTCTGCTTCGAGGCGGCGATCTTGTCGCGGATGCGTTCGCCGGTGACCTCCCGCTCGAACTGCGCGAACGACAAGAGCATGTTGAGCGTCAGCCGGCCCATCGACGTGGTCGTGTTGAATTGCTGCGTCACCGAGACGAACGACACGCCCTTGGCATCGAACGCGTCGACGATCTTAGCGAAGTCGTTGAGCGAGCGGGTCAGGCGGTCGACTTTGTAGACGACGACCGTGTCGACGCGACCGACCCCGATGTCGGCCAACAGCCGCTGTAGGGCGGGCCGCTCCATCGTCCCGCCCGAGATGCCGCCATCATCATACATGTCGGGTAGAGCAACCCAGCCCGCACTTTTCTGACTCTTGATGTAGGCCTCGCACGCCTCGCGCTGCGCATCGAGCGAATTGAACTCCTGCTCGAGCCCGTCCTCCGACGACTTGCGCGTGTAGATGGCGCAGCGGACGACCGCTGCGCCGTTGGGTCGAGGGGCGTCCCGCTTCCTACTCATCATCGTGGCCTTCGGTTCCCGCAGCGGCGACAGATTTGGTCGTGGCGCCGGTAAGTCCGAAGAATCGCGGGCCCGACCAATGCGTGCCGGTCATCTCGCGCGCGATCACTGACAGCGAGCGCCACGTCGCGCCCCGCCACTGGAATCCGTCCTCGACGACCAGGACCTCGTGCGTTTCCCCACCCCAGGCCCGGACCAGTCGCGCGCCCGGCTTCAGGGTGACCTTGCGCGCCTTCGTGAGATCCGACTTCGTGGCCATCGTCCGCGCCAACTCGTCGAGTTGGCGCTTGGTCGCGGCACTGAGCCCACCCAGCACACGCTCCTGCAGCTTCCAGGCGACGCCGAGTTCAAGCAGATCCCGCCGGAGCAACTTGGGAGGGTGCGAACGATAGAGCCGGCGCCATTCCGCGCGGAGCGCGGGCGCGTCCATCTCCGACAGGGCGCCCAACTGGGCATGCAGCGAGTCGTGGTCGGCGCGCTTGCGCGCGCCGACGATCGAATGGGAGACTTCCGAGGGATACAGATCGGACATGGCTCAGCCCCTCGCTCGCGATTGCGCGACCGGCTTCGCCATGCCGTCGAGCCGATAGCGCCGGTTGCCGTTGTCGTCCCGCGACGAGACGAGCGTGAGACCGAGCTTCTT
The DNA here is from genome assembly GCA_002928955.1 of Hyphomicrobium sp. Taxonomy (GTDB): domain Bacteria; phylum Pseudomonadota; class Alphaproteobacteria; order Rhizobiales; family Hyphomicrobiaceae; genus JAKAML01. The sequence goes on from PERT01000001.1 coordinate 172,245, forward strand.
CTTGACGGTGCCGGACAGGAAGCCGCGGACGCTGTGCGGCTGCCATTCCGTCGCCGCGACCAGCTCCGCGAGCGTTGCGCCATCGCGGCGTGCGAGTAGATCGAGGCACCGTTGTTGCTTGCTCGCGATCGCGGGCTCAATTGCGGGATCGGCTGCCTTCGGGTGGCGCGTGCTCTTGGCGGCAACCGGCTTCTCGGCCGGCGTCGTGCGTTTCGTGGGCGCGTTGCCGGGCTCGAGGGACTTGCGGCGCTTCGCGGTCATAGTGTGGGCTCCAGGGTTCGGACATCGCGCCAATCGCGATGCCGGTACCACCTGAAACCCCGAAGTTGCTCACCCGAGGCCGAACCCGCGGGGAGTCGTTGCCGCGCTCGCCAACAGTACCGCTCGAACGGGACCCGAAGTCCAGTCGCAATGGGCGCGAAAGCCAGCAGGTTTGAGGGCGATCGAGGCCCTCTTGCTCAGTAGGTTACTGAAGGCTGATCGCGGGCGGGCGGATCTGAACACCATCGGTGACAACGGACTGACTTCGATCGCCGAGCGGCGAACAGGGTACTTCCATCACCTCTTGCAGATTGCATCGTCGTTTCCGCCGTGCTCGGATGAGCGGCCGGCGTGATGGTACCGCAACAAAGGCCTGTTACGAGTTTGAACTGCCGTCCGTCCGGAGTTGTTGACACGGAGAGTTTTCCGACATGCGTTTCAGTACCGCCGCCAGACTTGCGTTTCTGGCCTTCGTGGTCGTCGTCACTCCGAGCAATGTGTTGGCGCAGGGCCGGACTATGAAAGAGGACGCACTAGGCAGCGATGTTCAGAAGCTGGATGCTGAGGTCAGTCGTCTGCGACAACTTGGTCGTGCTGCAGAGGCGCTCCCGCTCGCCGAGTATGCTGTCGAGACCGCCGAGAAACAGTATGGCAGCGATCACACAGAGGTTGCCGCAGCTCTGCTCGTGCTGTGCGAAGTTCTGTCGGGCCTAGGTCGCGCGTCCGAGTGTGAGGCGCTGGAGCAGCGTGCGCTCGCCATTCGCGAACGCACGCTTGGTTCGGATCATCCACTGACGGCAGAGGCGCTTGTAGCCCTTGCCGGCACATATAGCCAATTACAACGCTACGACAAAGAAGAGGCTCTACTCGAACGCGCTTTGGCAATCTACCAGCGCGCGGAAGGAGCGGCGAGCGTAAGATCAGGCGACGTGCTGGGGTATCTGGCTCGATTGCGCGAGACTCAAGCCCGTCATTTGGAGGCCGAGACAGCCTATCGACGAGCCTTCGAAATTCGCGAGGCAGCGTTCGGCCCCGAGGATCCCCAGATTGTCGAAGCATTGCAGTGGCGCGCACTCCACCTGAAGAAGCTCGGTCGACTGGACGAAGCCCGCATCATGTTCGAACGGTGCCTCCGAATACTCGAGCAAGCGAAGGGACCCGATTCGGCTCCGGTTAGGTTAGCACTATACCATCTTGCAGAGATTCTCCGAAGTCTTGGTCGATACGTTGAGGCGGACCCGTTCGCGGCGCGATCGGTGGCCATCTCTGAAAAGCTGCGAGGCAAGGAACATCCGGAGGTCGCCGTCGGGCTCAACGTCGTAGGGATGTTGCATCATCACCAAGCGCGTTACGTCGAGGCCGACCGAGCCTATCGGCGCGCACTCTCTATATTGGAGGCAGCACGCGGCCCCGATCATTTATCGCTTGCCTCGGTGCTTTCGAATGCAGCTGAACTCCGGGCCAAGCAAGGACAATATAAAGACGCGGAGTACATGGCTCGGCGCGCCGTTCAAATTGCTGAGAATGCGAAAGCCGAGGAAATCAGCCTCGCAGCGCGCCTATCGTCGCTCGCGCGAGTCTATGTCGAGGCCGAACGAGATTTTGAGGCGGAGCCCATCCTGCGACGATGTATCGAGTTGTTTGGACGTGTACGCGGCCCGGACCATCACGAAGTGGCGACGGCGTTGAACGAGCTGAGCCTCGTTCTAAGACGAACGGCGCGCCCGAAAGACGCAGAGATCGCATCCCGCCGGGCGCTCGACATCTACGAAGCGACGCTCGGAGCGACACATGTCAAAACCGCGACAGCTCTCGGTGCTCTGGCGGCCACGCTATCGGAAACAGGTCGCTTCAACGAGGCCGAAGCATTATATAAGCGCAGTATTGCAATTTTCGAAGCGACACTCGGTCGGAAACACCCGTTCTGGGCTACGGCAATGAACAATCTGGCCTGGTTCTATTCGCATAGTGATCGATTGAAGGAAGCTGAGATTGCGGTCGAGACCAGCATGGCTGTACGCGATCCGAACCCGCGAGAAGTTTTGGCCCCACTCAGCATTCTGTCCGCAATATATTTGAAACAGGGCCGGCTCCACGAAGCCGAGCCGCTTATGAAGCGCGCCATCCAGCTGGCGGAAAGCGCGCACGGTACAGAGAGCGCAAGTGTAGCGGCCCATCTCAACAACCTTGCCAAATTCTATATAGATGTGGAGAGATTTTCTGAGGCGGAACCGCTGCAACGACGCGCCCTCCACCTCTGGGAAAACATCTTTGGCAGCGCTAATCTATACGTGGCAGTCGCTCTGGGCAACCTGGCTGGAATTCTTGAAGGCCTTGGAAAGCACTCTGAGGCACTTGCGGCGGACGAGCGCGCACTTGCCGTCGCGCTCGCTGCCGTGGGGGATGCACATCCAGATGTTGGTATGCGTCTCAACAATCTTGCTGAACGCGATCGCAAGGCGGGCAACTTCCACGAGGCGGAGCAACGATATTTGAAGGCGATCGATAAATACCAACGTGCCTATGGGCCTGTGCACACTGAGATTGCACGATCACTGAGCAATCTCGCGCTTCTCTATCTGGAGGCGGGCCGTCACTCTGATGCAGAGATTTTCTTGGATCGAGCGATACGCATGTTTGAGGTCGCACTCGGGCCGGAGCATCCGGAGGTGGCCTATAGCCACAACATTGCGGCTGAGCTGCATGTGGCAGCCAAGCGTTGGGACGCTGCGCTCGACCATTCTCGTCGGGGTGTAGCGATTCTATCGAGCCGAGCTGACGGCACACAAATGCATGTCGAGCGACTGACGACTGGATCGAAGGAGAAAAATCAACGAAGCCGGGATGTGCTCATAAGATTTGTTCTGATTTCGCAAATTGTCGCCGCCGAGAACCCTCAGGTGCGCCCGGCGCTTGCTCATGAGTCGTTCACCGCAGCGCAAAGCGCATTGCAATCGGAGGTTTCCGCGGCGCTGTCACAGATGGCTCTTCGAGGTGCAATGCGTGATATTGGATCGCAGCAACTTATTCGCCGGCGTCAAGATATTGTGTCGGAGTGGAAACAGCTCGATGCACGTCAGCTTAAAGCATTTTCGCAACCGGCGAGCCATCGAAATGCAGACACGGAGGCCGAGTTGCGAGAGCGACTGAGAGTCATCTCGGGAGAAGTGGCCGAAATCGACGCGCGAATAGCAATGGAGCTGCCGGCCTATTCCTCGCTGACAACTCCGAAAACTGTGTCCGTCGAGGACGCGCAGAACGAACTCAACCCCAATGAAGCACTAGTGCTGTTCCTGGATACGCCCAAGGGGCGTTTGCTACCAGAGACGACGTTTGTTTGGATAGTGACGAAGGGAGAGGTGCGCTGGATCGCAGCGCCGGCTGGCACACCGACACTCAAGCGTGAGGTGGCAGCATTGCGCTGTGGTCTTGATGCGACGGCATGGCATGGCGAAGGCGCCAAACGCTGCGCCGATCACTTGAATCTGCCGGTCGGCGTAGCTCCGGGCGAGGGCGATTCCCTCCCCTTCGACGCCGCACGCGCACATGCGCTCTACAACAGCCTGCTCGGCGAAGCAGCCGATCTCATCAAGGGCAAGCACCTGCTGATCGTGCCCTCCGGGCCGCTCACCACGCTGCCGTTCCATGTTCTGGTGACGTCGTTGCCAGTGGGCGTCGAGGCTGGCGCGATCCCGCGCAGGGTTGGTCGGCTGGGCGCCAAGTTGGGCCCTCTATCGGACGATGATCGAATGGCGTTGCCGGCCGGAACCGCTGGCGGCGTGAGGGTCGTGAAGCCAGTTCCGGGCGGACCGGCCGAAGCCGCCGGGCTGCGAGCAGGGGATCTCTTCATCATGGTCGATGCCCGGGGTTTTCTGACCGTGCCTGAGGCCGTCGCAGCCGTTCAAGCAGCTGGCGCCGATCGCACCGTCTCGTTGGCACTGGTGCGCGACGGCCAGCGCATTGATCTGCCTGTCACTCTTACTGCGGGCACCGTGACGGACTGGAAGCCGTTGTTCCTAGACGCCTCGAACGCACCGCAGGTCAAATGGCTCGGGCAGGAGAACGCGATCACCGTACTTCCCTCCGTCGCCTCGCTGAAGGCTCTTCGCCGCATCGGAAAGCCGAGCGCGGCGCCGAAGCCGATGATCGGGTTTGCCAATCCGTTGCTCGACGGCAATCAGGCGCATCCCAATCCCAAGTACCGCGAGTACTTCAAGCAGCAGGCGCAGACGGCGCGGGCCCAGACTGGTTGCGCGACCTCTTCAAAGACGCGCACGGCAGCGCTGCGCATGGTGTCGCGCTCGCTGGATACCGCCGCCGTGGCTGGTGGCGCGCTCGCCAATCTCGACCATCTGCGCGTGCAGGCTCCGCTTCCGGAGACGGCCGACGAGGTGTGCGACGTGGTGCGCGCCATCGGTGGCAGCGCGGAGGAAATGCGGATCGGCGCGCGGGCGACCGAGACCGAGGTCAAGCGGCTCTCGGTATCAGGAGATCTCGCCAAGTATCGGATCCTGCACTTCGCCACCCACGGCACGCTGGCGGGCCAGCTCAAGGGCACGCGCGAGCCGGGGCTCATTCTGACCCCGCCCGCGACGGCAACCGAGGATGACGACGGCTATCTCTCTGGCAGCGAGATCGCGGCCCTCAAGCTGGATGCCGACTGGGTGATCCTGTCGGCCTGCAATACCGCCGGCGGCGCTGGTGAGGGCGAGGCAGCGGAGGCGCTGTCGGGCCTCGCGCGCGTGTTCTTCTATGCAGGAGCCCGCGCGCTGCTCGCCTCGCACTGGGAGGTCGACAGTGACGCGGCGGTGAAGCTCGTGACCGGTGCAATGCGCGAGATGACCCACGACAAGAGCATCGGCCGCGCCGAGGCCATGCGCCGCGCCATGCTCGCCGTGATGGCCGACACGTCGCGGCCAAAGGACTGGGTGCCGGCTTGGCACCCGTCCGTCTGGGCACCGTTCGTTGTCGTGGGCGAGGGTGGCGCAGGGAGGTAGGGCGTGATGGGCGGATTGGTTGAAATCTGGCAGTCAGCTCGGGGCCCGACGCGTTGTCGATCGGCGGTGTGACGGTGGAGGTGCGGAGTTTGCAGACATCGGCGTAGTATCCTGAACCGCTCGCAGAGCGAGTCACATAGCCGTCGCGATGCGTCGATTAGCGGACATCACATAGTCGTGGACGGCTCGCTATCGAGCTAGCTCAACCGTACTCTCACCGAAGGCTCGATCTTGAATAGATTGTAGTGATTGAGCGAGAACTTCGGCTTCTTCGGTGGTGTTGACGAGCACGATGATCGCTGTGCCATGAGCCTTCTTGTAAGATGTGAGCTCGGACATGAATTGTATGACGTCTTCGCGTATCCGCCATCGCTCCAATTGATCGCGCGGCGAACGCAAATCGAGGGAGTGATGCTGGTAGCTGCGCGTCGACCGGTGGATCTTATCCAGAGCTAGTGAGCGATTGATGCCAAGCAGATCGAAGAACGGATACGGACGCAAGTCGAGCACCGCAGCTGCGCGCGCCAATTCAAGGTGACGCAGAAAGGCTGCGCCATGGATCTCTGCCATCGGCACACAAATCAGCCGCATAACGTCGTGCAGCGGGAAGAGTGACAACTGGCCCTTTTCACAATGGCTCGGTGGAGTATCCGCATCGACGAGCCGTAGCTCCGGCTTCCTCATGGCGTGAGACTCCCGAGCTTTGCTTCAAGATCAGTGTAGTGCACCGACGAGAGCTCCGTTGAAGCACCCCAGCGTGGGGGACTCATCTTGAACTCGCCGGTGACATTGTCCTTATAACCGCGGTCTTTTAGAAACGCAGCTTGATACATCCGCGGCGCAACACCGACAAATGGCCGAAACAGAACTTTCGACGAAGGGCCTGTTGCCAAGGAAGGAGGCTTCCAATCCTTGTCAGTTGTCGTGATGGAGTCGCTGTGCAACGTTAGCGCGCGGCTCTTTGGGTAGGGCTCGATGTATTGCACCTCGTCGACGCCGGCACTGACGATATGCCTAGCGCAATAGTGACAGGGAAACGTGGTCACGAACAGCCGTGCTCCAATAGCTGACACGCCTATGCGCGCAGCGGTCAGAAGCGCATCCATCTCCGCATGGACCGCACGACTGAATTCAATCAAGCCTCCGAGCTTGGTCTCCCTAATTTTTTGTACTACGGCAGCTCGCCCTTGGTCTTGGAGAAGAGTCGGGAAAGTGTCGACCAATTCGTCAATGATCTCGTTCTGCTCTCGATTGCTTGAGCAGAATTTAGTCTCCCTAAAGACGCAGCGGTGGTCATGAACTGCAGCGTTGGATTCGGCCTTGCCATAAACTCCTCCGCCAGCCATTGGGACTTCGTTGGTTCCCGTGGCGACAATGTTTCCGCCGACGTCTACGACCGCTGCGCCCACCTGCCGCGACATGCATGCGCTCCGCAACTTGGCGGAGTGCGCGTGGTGCATAGCAGTTTCTTCGATCTTTGGGCGCAATATTCGGCTCCCGGTTATAAGGTCGACGAAGCGGCGGATCGGCTCGTTCATCTCTGTATTTTTCAGGTCGTCCTTTTGAGCATCCTTCGAATTGTCGACGAAAAAATCGGACTCGTGAAAGGCAGCAGTGACATGCTGCCCAAAAGGGACGTCGGCGTCGGCGTCTCGGAGAACGAAATCCTCGATAGCCTTCGTAGTCTCGAGTTTCGTGCGTACTTTGATATCGAACAGCTGTCGGAGCCTCCGATCCCTGGAGTCTGGATCGGCCACTACACCGACGAGTAAAAATGCGTCCTGGTAGACGCTACGCAATAGGTGCACCTCGTCGGGGTGGCGCAGCGAATCGATGATGTAGGCGCGCGGCTTGCCGTCGATTACGCCTTCTTCCTTCTTGGAAAGCTCGGCGCGACGCTCTCGGATCATCCTTATTGAAGCGCGCGCGACGGCCGCATTGTCACCGGTTTGGCGACGCATGTCGTCGCCGCGGTCTTGCATAACGATCATGTCGGCAAGGGTCTTCCGACCAGCGGCCCCATCCGGCACGGCCAAGCCGCGATCGACTGCCCATGATCTGATCGCTTGGCTCGCCTTTATGATTGAAACTTCGATGGGCTGATCGTCAACCTTGGCGCGTGCGAGGAAATCACGGATCACGTTGGCAGCAGTGCCGGCACCGGCTCCGGCAGATGCTACGATTGCGATGAAGAACTCGTTCGCGCGCGACCTCTTAATGACCTCGACGCCGGTTGGCAGTGGATCATTGGCCGCAGCTACGGGCGGAGCATTCTTCGTCTTCGGACTTGCCACGGACCGCTTCCACGCTTGTCAATTGGTTACGATGACCACAGTATGCCGTCAGGCCACCGCTCCCAAGCTGCGACATGGTAGTCGTTTTGCTCGTCCACAGAGTTTTGGGCTGGCTATCGCCTCGAGTGAAGTGTCGTTCGATCGAACTCCAGACTTTCTTGGGGATGGTGCGTCATAGACGGAGCTTGTGTTTCTCCCGAACGACATAATTGCTCATGCGAATCATGACGGGGCTGCCCACGGTTGAGCCGGATGATTTTGCGCGCCGGTTCTCTATGCGGGGCGGCCGTCTCATGTGGCTGCTCGGCGCGGGTGCGTCGGCCTCCGCGGGCATTCCGACCGCGTGGGACATGGTCTGGGACTTCAAGCAGCAGCTCTACGTCAGCCAGAGGCGCGTGGCGATCGGGCGCGTCGGTGACTTGTCGAATCCCGCAATCCGGCAGCTACTGCAAGGCCACATCGACGCGTCTGGAAAGCTGCCTGCTGTCGGCGCGGCCGACGAATATGCAGCTCTGTTTGAGACGGTCTGGCCGGATGAGCGGGACCGCCAGACTTATCTGGACGGCAAGCTCAAGGGGGCCAAGCCATCCTACGGCCACATGGCGATGGCGAGCCTGATGAAAGCCGGCAAGCTCAAGCTGGTCTGGACGACCAACTTCGACCCTCTTATTGCGGATGCCTGTGCCAAGCTATTCGACAGCACCGGCGCACTGACGACCGTTACGCTCGACGCTCCGGACCTCGCCGCGCAGTCGATCGCAGCAGAACGCTGGCCAGTCGAAGTGAAGCTGCACGGCGACTTCCGGTCTCGCCGGCTGAAGAATACTACCGATGAACTGCGCCGCCAGGACGCGGTCCTGCGCCGCGCCTTGGTCGACGCTAGCCAGCGGTTCGGTCTGGTGGTAGCCGGCTACAGCGGTCGCGACGCGTCGATCATGAAAACGCTGACGGACGCCGTCAAGGCTGGCGGTGCCTTCCCGGGAGGGCTCTTTTGGCTGCACCAGGGCGACGGCGATCCCATGCCTGACGTCAATGAGCTTCTCCTTCAAGCGAAACAGAGAGGCATTGACAGCGGGCTCGTGCGGATCGTCAGTTTCGACGAGACGATGCGCGATCTGGTACGACTTTGCCAAGGGCTCGATACTGCCGCGCTCGACGCGTTCTCGGCCGAACGGCGTCGGTGGACGGCCGCGCCGGCACTAGGAGGGCGAAAGGACTGGCCGGTGGTGCGCCTGAACGCGCTGGAAATTGTGCAGACTCCAGGACACTGCCGGCGCATCGATTGCCAGATCGGGGGCACCGGGGCCGTCAGAGAGGCGCTTGCAGCATCGAGCGCAAAAGCGATCGCGGCTAGAACGCGATCCGGCGTGCTCGCCTTCGGACCGGATGCCGATCTGCGGAAGGCTTTAGAGAGACATGGTATCAGAGGTTTTGATCTGCACGCGATCGAGATGCGACGGCTCCGTTACGATTCGGGAGAACGCGGTCTGCTGCGAGAGGCAGTGTCGATCGCGCTCGCGCGCGGCTTCGGCATGACGGTCACGCGTCGGCGCAGTGGCGATCTCCTGGCGCCCGTGGCGCCAGAACATGATGCGTGGAAGGAGCTACGTGAGTTGGTCGGTGCTAGTATGGGCACAGTGCCAGGAGACCAATCTCTGCGTTGGCGCGAAGGCGTAGCTGTGCGCCTCGACTGGGCCGACGAGCGCCTGTGGCTGCTGCTCGAGCCGCGCGTCGTGTTCGACGGGATCACGGACTTGAACCGAGCTCGCGCGACTGACTACGCACGGGAACGTACGGTCAGGAGGTACAACGCGCCTCTCAACGCCCTGATCGGCTACTGGTCTGCCCGACTGGCCAACGGCGGCGCGGACCTGCCGAGCTTCGGCATCGGCGACGGGGTCGACGCTGTGTTCCGCTTTGGCGTCGAGACGGCATTTTCCCGGAGGGTATCGGCATGAGCAGCGAGATCGCAGCGCACGTGTGCCTGCCGGAGCCACGGTTGTCGTTCCATGCCGATCGCAAGTCGGATCATGACATCCATCCGCTGCGGGGCCTGCTGCGGTTCGGACCGCATTCCAAAGGCTTGGTACCTGATCCCATCCGCGTGGCAACCATTGCGCCTGTGGCCGAGGCGGAGCAGCTTTATGCGTTCATGCGAAGCTTGGCGGGAAAGTTTCAAGCAACCGAGCGCAAAGATTACCTGCCGGAGTGGCCGGGGTTCCAGACAGTGTTTGGAACGCGGGTGACGGGGGCGGCCGCCGGCTGCCACATTAAACTGGACGCGGCATTTGAGGGAGAGTTCGAGGCGTCGGAGAGGCCACACGCGGTGCTGGCCGAACGGCTGCTGCGCGCAATCCACGAGCTCGAGCGATCCCGGCAAGAATTCGACGTGATTTTCATCTGCATGCCGGCGAGCTGGTCGCGCGGCTTTGTGGGCAGGGACGACGACGATTTCGACCTGCATGATCATCTCAAGGCCGTGACGGCGGCGCGGCGTATCCCAATCCAGATCGTGCGCGAGGACCGTGCGCTCGCCTATCCCCACAAGGCGAGCGTGATGTGGAGGATCGGCCTAGCTCTCTATGCCAAAGCCGGTGGCGTGCCGTGGAAGCTTGCAGACGCGGAGCCGGAGACGGCGCATATCGGCATTTCCTACGCTGTGCGTCCGCCGAGTTCAGACAAGCCGCGCTTTGTGACCTGCTGTAGCCAGGTATTCGACGGCGAGGGCTCCGGGCTCGAATTTGTCGCGTACGATGCCCACGAGATAGAGATGCAACGGGAAAATCCGTTCCTGTCGCGCACGGAGATGTTCAAGGTGATGTCGCGGTCGCTCGATCTCTACCGCCGCCGCCATGCCGGGAAGTCGCCGCGCCGGGTAATCGTGCACAAGTCGACCGAGTTCAAGCCGGACGAAATCGACGGCTGCATGGAGGCGTTTCATCTGTGCGAGGCGGTGGATCTGGTGCAGGTCGTCAGCGAGACGGGCTGGCGCGGTGCCCGCATCGAGGGACACCACAAGCCGGCCGGCTATCCAGTGTCGCGGGGCACGATTATCGGCCTCAGCGCCCGCGAGGCGCTGCTGTGGATGCACGGCGACGTATCGGGCATCAAGGACCGGGGCTCATACTTCCAGGGCGGGCGGAGCACGCCACGACCGATCAAGCTCGTCAGGCACGCCGGCCACGGCTCCTGGGACGATACGGCCGGGGCGGCGCTAGCGCTGTCCAAGATGAACTGGAATAACGACGCGCTCTACGATCCGCTGCCGGTGACGATGGGCTATGCGCAAGTGCTGGCGCGCGTGATCAAGCGCATGAGCGGGCTCGGTAGTTCGCCATATCAGTTCCGTTATTTCATGTAGCCCGCAAGCCAAACCCTCTACTTCTGGTCAACCTCCGATAGCGACCGTGGACGGTATCTCGATTCGAAGCCCATAAGGCGCGCACAGATATTTCCGCTATTGTGAAGGGTTTCGGACGATGGCCCTCGCACGCGGCATCCCCTGGCACTGGGGCCGTCGTCGGAAAGCCTCCAGTGAAGGAACCCGCGGGGATGAGGGCGAGCCGGTGCCTCAGGGACTATGGCGATTGATGACTGCCGACTGTGGTCGGGCACGACGTTCGGCGGCCGGTTGCTCCGCGTCACGACCGGGCCCGGGCGTCGGACATGCGGTTTGAAAGGTCGGACTGCGGGCAATGTCATCGATCGAGCTTGGGTTTGCGTGCTCGGCTCGCGATGATGGTCGAGAACCATCGACGCCGGTCGAGAACCAGCGAGCGTTTGGGTCGGCACTGCGACAGTAGTACCCGCTGGCGCTCATGACGTGTCGATCCTGATGCCGATGCGCGACGGCGATTCGTGGTGGCGAGGCAGGCTGCCGGCCTCGAAGCGCTCGATGACGTGCATGCGGCCACCGCAGCAGCGACATCGTGTCGGAAGAAGGTCACCGCCCTCGGTGGCCGACGGTTCCGCAGGTAGCCCTTCCGACGGCGGCGCCACGTCGAGCAGCTCACGCATTCGGGCGAGGTTGGCGGCCTTCACGCCGCTCGCGAGCAGGCCGTAGTGGCGGATGCGGTGAAAGCCCTTCGGCAGCACGTGCAACAGGAATCGGCGGATGAACTCGTGCGTGGGAAGCGTCATGGTCCTGTACCGGCCGGCGCCTTCGAGCCGGTAGTCCTTCACCTTGAACGTGACGCTTCGATCATCCGCGCTGATTAGACGGCGATTGGAGATCGCGACCCGATGCGTGTACCGCGACAGATAGGCGAGCACCGACTTCGGCCCTGCGAACGGACGCTTGGCGTAGACGAACCAGCGCGTCTTCTTGGCCGGCGCCAGATATGCGGCGAACGCTCCGGCGTCAGCGAGGTGCGCGTGGGTGCCGTAGAAGCTCAACAGGCCATCTGCGTGCGCCGCCGTCAGCCGCTCGATCATGAGCCGCCGGAACAATCGCGACAGCACCATGACGGCCAGCAGGAAGTTGGGCCGCTTGGCGACCCAGCCTGATCCATCGAGAGCGATCCCCCCGCCTGGCACGATCATGTGGACGTGCGGATGATGCGTCATCGCCGAGCCCCACGTGTGCAGCACCGACGTGATCGCGATCCGCGCCCCCAGATGCCTCGGGTCGGCGGCGATCGTCGTCATCGTCTCGGCCGAGACCTTGAACAAGAGATCGTAGATCACAGCCTTGTTCTGGTAGGCGACGTCGGCGATCGTGGAGGGCAGCGTGAACACGACATGGAAGTACGGTGTCAATCGGCGTCGAACTTTGACCCCGTATCGAACTGCAATGTTGACCCCTTCCGTCCGTCGTCGTTGCGCCGGCCGAGACCGGAGCTGCGGAGCGTAGCGGAGCAGTGGAGGGCTTGGCCGGCGGGCGCGGTCAGGAGCGGTGCTTGAGGCGCCAGCTGTCGTTGCCGGTCTCGACGATGTCGCAGTGGTGCGTGAGGCGGTCGAGCAGCGCCGTCGTCATCTTGGCGTCTCCGAACACCTGCGGCCACTCGGCGAAGGCGAGATTGGTCGTGACGATGATCGAGGTGCGTTCGTAGAGGCGGCTGATCAGGTGGAACAGCAGCTGGCCGCCGGACTGGGCGAACGGCAGGTAGCCGAGTTCGTCGAGCACGAGCAGGTCGACGCGAGCGATGCCGTCGGCGATACGTCCGCCGCGCCCGAGCTTCATCTCGGCTTCGAGCTTGTTGACGAGGTCGACGGCATTGAAGAAGCGCGCCTTGCGCCCGGTCCGGATCACGCTGCGTGCGATGCCGATGGCGATGTGGCTCTTGCCCGTGCCGGTGCCGCCGATGAGGACCACGTTCCGCTGTTCGTCGAGGAAGCCGCCGGAGGCGAGCTGCTCGACCAGCTCACCGTTGATCGGGGTGCCAGCGAAGTCGAGGTCCGCCAGTTCCTTCGCCAGCGGCAGCTTGGCGATGCCCATCTGATAGTTGATTGAGCGCGCCTGCTTGGCCGCGATCTCCGCCTTTAGCAACGCGCCGATCACCTTCTCGATGCCATGCTGGCGCTTGACGCCGACCGAGACGATCTCGTCGTAGGCCGCGCGCATGCCGGCGAGCTGAAGCTGCCCCATCATGTCGAGGATCTCAGAGCGCTCCACAGCCGGCCTCCATCACCAGCGTTGTCCTGAGTGCATCGTAGCGGCCGCAATCGGCACGTGGCGGCTGCGTGAGCGCCAGTCGTTCCGGCGGTTCGATCGTCGCTGCCGTCTCCGGCTGCGTGCGCCGCGCGAGAGCGTTGAGGATCACGTCGGCGCTGGCGATGCCGGCGTCGAGCGCTTCGGCACATGCGGCCTCGACCGCTGGAAGGCCGTCGGTCAGCACGGCGGTGAGGATCTTGACCATCTGACGATCACCGTCGGCACTGCCAGTGAGCTTCCGGCGCACCTTCTCGATCGATGACGGCAAGGGCCAGTCCTTGAACGGCGCGCCATTCCTCAATGCGCCGGGCTTTCTCGCCAGCACCGGCACGTAGTGCCAGGGATCGTAGGCGACCTGGTTGCGACCGAACCGGCGGGCGTGCTCACCCACGACGCGACCGTCCTGCTTGATGACTATTGCGTCGGCGTAGGCGTGCACGTCGACGGGACGGCCGACGGCGGATGACGCAACCGAGTACTTGTTGTTGTCGCAGCGCACGAGGCACGTCTTCGAGACAGACGCGCTCACGGCGTGGAAGCCGTCGAAGGCACCGCGATACGGCATCAGCAGCGGCCGTTCCGCCTCGAACATCTCAAAGACGGTTCGCTCCTTCTCGATCGGATGCGGATGCGTCTGTGCCAGCACGATGCAGCGATCGCAGAGCCAGGCATTCAGCTCCGCGTAGCTCTTGAACTTCAGCCGCGGCGAGAAGAAGCGCTTCCTCACGAAGCCGACCTGGTTCTCGACCTGCCCTTTCTCCCAGCCTGCTGCCGGTGTGCACGCCGTCGGCTCGATCAGGTGATGGCTCATGAGCCGGCTGAAGCGAGGATTGAACGCTCGGTCCTTGCCGATGAAGACGGCCTCGACCGCCGTCTTCATGTTGTCGTAGATGCCGCGCTTCGGTGTGCCCTTGAAGAACTGGAACGCTCTCTCGTGCGCGTCGAACACCATCTCCTGGCTCTCACGCGGATAGGCGCGCACGAACAACATGCGGCTGTGGCAGAGCCTCACCTGCGCCACCTTCACAAAAGTCGTCACGCCGCCGATGACGACGCACTCGTGGCTCCAGTCGAACTGATACGCCTCAGCGGGCGCGAAGCTCAGCGGCACGCAGGCTTCCGCCGTCCGCTCGCCCTCGCGTTCCGCCCAGCTCCGCGCATAGCGGCGGACGTTGTCGTAGCCGCCCCGGTAGCCCGCGATCCGCAGCTCCTCGAAGATCCGCTGGTAGGTCAGCCGCTCGCGCTTCGGCCGCTTCACGTTGGCCGCCAGCATCTCGTCGAGCGTCCTCACATAGGGCCCGAGCTGCGGCATCGGCTGCTCGCGCCGCTCGTATCGTCGCTCGGTCTCGGTCTCCGTCCGCACGATCGAACGCACGGTGTTCCTCGCGAGCCGCAGCTCGCGTGCGATCGCCTTGATCGACTTCTTCTGAACGAAATGCGCGCGCCGCACCCTCGCGATCGTATCCACCGAGATCATCCCCCGCTCCCGTGCCGACGCACGCACAGGAGGCCATGTTCACCGCAACACGGGTGGGGTCAAAATTGCGCGCCGATCACCCCGCAACAGGGGTCAAAATTGCATGCCGGTTCACAGTACGGAACGGGCAGCAACTCCTCCGCCCGCGCCTCCATCCACTCCCGCGCCGCCGCGCCCTGGCACTTCGGGCAGTGCCGGTTGCGGCAGCTGTTGTAGGCGATGGTCGTGTACCCGCACGCGGCGTTCTCACAGCGCGCAACATGCCCGCCGAGGGCCGCCGTGCGGCAGCTCTCGATCGCGCTGATCACCTTCAGTTGCCCGAGACCCAGGTGGCCTGCGTTGGCGTCACGCCACGCGGAGCCGAGGTCGCGGAGGATGTCCGCGACCTCGAGAGCAGGACGAGCCATGTTCCGCCGCTATGCCGGCGGCAGGTTGTCCAGAGGCGGCGCCTCATCTGGCGGCGCGTCGAGAGGTATGAGCCGGTCGATCGGGCTCATCACGCGACGAATGACGTTGGTCGCCACCTGCGTGTAGCGGGCGGTCGTGTCCAACTGTGCGTGGCCGAGTAGCACCTGGATGACGCGCACGTCGATGTTGTTCTCGAGCAGGTTTGTTGCAAAGGAATGCCTGAGCGTGTGCGGTGCGACCCACTTTGGAAGGCCGGCGCGCTTGGCGGCGCCTTGGCAGATGCGATGGAACTGGCGCGTCGTCATCGGACCGATCCTGTCCCGACCGGGAAACAGGAAGATGCTGGGCCGAGCGATGCGGTACTAGTCGCGCAACGCTTCGAGGAGGGTCGGCGAGAGCATGACGTACCGGTCCTTGCCGCCCTTGTCCGCCTTCAATCCGATTCAGTGTCCGGCATTCGCCGGAATGCGCATGTCGCGCTCGCAGCGAGGTTCGAAGGCCCGGCGATGGGACCGCCCGAAGCGGCCAAGGAGCCTGTGCAGGTCGAAGAATCTGGCCGCCCCCTTCGAATCGGGGGGGGGCTGGCAGGACGCCGAGAGACGCCGCCGAATGCTGACCCTGCACACGGTGGGGAGCGTTTTGACCCTGAAGCTGGCACGCGGTCTGCAGCCGTCGACAGCAACAATCTGGTTCTGTCCCATTCTGATGTGTCCAGGGGTCGGAAGGATGCTGCTGTCCAGTGAACTTCGGGAAAGAAGGAACGCGATGGTCGATGGTTGCGGCACCGCCAGGGGCGACTTTGGAGCTGACAAGTCCGATGAAGGAGCCGGGATCGACTCGACTGCCGTGACGCGGATCATAATCG
Organism: Hyphomicrobium sp.; assembly: GCA_002928955.1. Classification (GTDB taxonomy): domain Bacteria; phylum Pseudomonadota; class Alphaproteobacteria; order Rhizobiales; family Hyphomicrobiaceae; genus JAKAML01. The sequence goes on from PERT01000001.1 coordinate 188,200, forward strand.
CCGTATCGTCACGATCTGACCCGTCGTCTGCCGGACGCGGCTGCAGGTACGATGTCCATCTTGAACCCGGCGAGCTGCTGCTCGGCAAGAGCGATGAGCCGATCTACGACGCCTGCCGGCAACTCGCTGCCCGCGGCGTAACCGGGCGCCTCGAAGTCTGGCGCTCCGGCAAGCGTCACGCCGACGTCATCGTGCGCGACATCGTCCGCGCCGCCGGTTGGACGATCGAGGAAACGGCAAAGGTCGGTCCGCGCCTCAGAAGGCACCGTCCCATGACGGCCACGGCCTTTTCCGGGCGGTACGCGATCGCGGCCTGAGCACCCGGCAATCTGGATGGTGCGCACGTGGTGGACGGGAAGTCCTGACCAGCATCGCCGACTTTCGCCTCCTGCGCTGCGCGGGTGATCCCGTCAAACAGAGGCGAGACTTCGCCTTGGACCATGGCCAGAATGTTTTGTGGCTCCGGCCGGTCATATTTGCCGCCTTACCGGCGGAGTAGCAGCCGTCATCGGCGCGCATCTGGCAGAGACGCTACCGCGACGCGCTCACCTTGGTCACTCGACCTCCTCCTCCTCGTCCGGAGGAACCCAGGGCGCGGGCGGCGGCGCGTCCGGGTCCGGCGGCCATGTCTCGCCCGCGGGCGGGCCGAACTCGGCGGCAGGGTCGTCCTGGAGCCGGCGCTGGTAGTCCTCGCACCAGCGCGAATAGCGCTCAAACTCCTCCGCGGTGATCTCGCGCGCTGGCGCGGCCGGATGATGCTTGCCGACACCGAACAGCTCGTACGCCATGATGACGCTCTCCGGAACCATGCCGAACCATTTGGCAGGGAAGCCCCACTCGTCGTCCGGGCCGCCGAAGCAGCCGCCGCGGGCCTCATCTTCGTTCATGTGCTCGAACGGCGCCTGCTGGTACTGGGCGCCGAAATTGTAGGCGCCGATGTCGAGCATGCGATCGAAGAGCTGTTGTCGACCCTCGATATGGGGAGCCAAGGCGTGGCCCTTCTCGCGGACGTAGGCGCGGCCGTTCGAGAGCGCCCACTTCTCCTCTGAAGTGGCGATCGCCGGCATGTTGAGGTGAACCCAAGGCTGCTCCCCGCCGAGCAGATGACCGGCGAGGTCGTCAACGTGCAGCCGCTGCATCACGACAATGACGGCGCCGGTCTCCTTGTTGTTGAGCCGCTGTATCACCTCGGCATCGAACCACGTCTTGACCGCTTTGCGGCGCCTGGTGTCGTGGACGTGCGCGGGCGCGATCGGATCGTCGACCACGATCAGGTCGGCGCCGCGGCCGATCAGCGTGCCACCGACCGTGGCGGCAATGCGCCGGCCGCCATGGGGCGAGCGCAGATCGCCGGGTCGGCCCTCGAGCTTCAGATGCGGGAAGAGCGCGCGGCAGCGCGGAGCAGCCACCAGCGTCCTGGTCGCGGTCTCGAAGTCGGCTGCAAGCTCTCTGGTTCCCGCGACCGACATGATCTGGCGGGTCGGATCCTTGCCGAGCAGCCAGGTCGGCAGGGCAATCGAGGCCGAGAACGACTTCAGGCTGCGCGGGGGCATGTTGATGATGAGGCGCGTGATCTCGCCGCGGGCGATGCGGTCGAGATGGTCGGCGAGAATATCGATATGCGTCGCCTCGACGAGACGCTGGCCGGGGTGCAGCTCGTGGAACGCGAAGCGCAGGAAGGCGGGGAAGTGCGTGCGGTAGAGCGCGGCGATCTGCTCAGCTGTTGCCATGGTCATCCACCTTGTCGTTGGGGCCGAGGAAAGCCGCGAGCAGCGCGGCATCGTCGGCATCTGTTGCGGCAAATGGCTCGACCTCGCGGTGCTTCTCAAGGTGAGCGAGCACGAACTGCGACGCCTTGGCGTCACCCTTGATGGCGCGGTTGACGAGCTGTTTGATGATCGCCTCGCGCTTGGTGATGCGCTTCTCGCGGCCGGCCTCCTGGACCGGAATCGTCGTATCAAGCTCGGCCTGGATCAGCTTGTGCAGCTCCTTCGACTTCCGCGGCCGGCCTTTTGCGTTGCCGCTTTGGCCCGGCTTGTACTGCGTGTGCTTCGGAGGCCGGCCGTAACCGACCTCGTAGTCGTCCTCGGGCTTGTCATCGTCGTCGCGCATCAGGCGGCCTCCTCGGCAGCGGCCTCGGCACGGCGCAGGGCGGCGACCTCGTCGAACGACTTGCCGGTGGCCTCGAGCACGGCGCCAAGACCGCAGACCTTGGCGAGGCGGCGGACGATGACGTCGCAGTAGGCCGGATCGATCTCGATCGCGGCGCCGCGACGGCCGGTCCGCTCGGCGGCGACCAGCGTCGTCCCTGAGCCACCGAAGGCATCGAGGATCAGCCCCTTGCGCTTCGAGCAGTCGAGGATCGCGTCGGCGACCAGCGCGACCGGCTTCACGGTCGGGTGCATGGCGAGGTCGTCGTCGCGGGTTGCACCGAACGCGTTGGCACCAGCATAGCTCCAGACATTGGTCCGGTAGCGGCCGTGCTTGCCGAGCTCGACGTTGTTGATGTGTGGAGCGCGACCAGACTTGAAGACGAACACCAGCTCGTGCTGCGACCGGTAGAGCGAGCCCATGCCGCCGTTCGACTTCGCCCACACGCAGAGGTTCTTCAGCTCCGAGTAGGTGCCGCGCGCCGCCGCGAGTACCTCACCCTGGTGCCTCCAGTCCATGCAGACGAAGTGGATCGCGCCGTCGACCGCGTGGCCGGCGAGGTTGGCGAAGATGCGCGCGAGGAAGCGCGTGAACTCGTCCTCGCTCATCTCGCCCGAGGCGAACGCGAACTCGCGGTGCTTCGCGGCGCCGAGGCCGGAGACGTGGCCGTCGATCTTCACGTTGTAGGGCGGGTCGGTGAAGATCATCTGTGCCTTCTCGCCGGCGAGCAGTCGGGCATAGGTCTCAGGAGCGAGAGCATCCCCGCAAATCAGTCGGTGGCGGCCGATCTGCCAGATATCGCCGGTGCGCGTGACCGAGGGGCCGGCAGCGACCTCGGGAACCGCGTCGGCCGGGTCGGCCTTGGTCTCGGCAACCTGGCCGGCGCCGAGCAGCAGATCGACCTCCGCCATCTCGAAGCCGGTCAGCGTTACGTCGAAGTCGACGTCGATCGCGGTCAGGTGCTGCAGCTCGATGGCCAGGATCTCGCGGTCCCAGCCGGCCTTTTCGGCGAGGCGGTTGTCGGCGAGGATGTAGGCGCGCTTCTGCGCCTCGGTCAGGTGCTCGAGCCGCACACAGGGCACGGTGTCGAGGCCGAGCTTCTTGGCGGCTTCAACGCGGCCGTGACCGGCGATGATCTCGCCGTCGCGGTCGATCAGGACGGGATTGTTGAAGCCGAACTCGCGGATGCTGGCCGCAATCTGCGCGATCTGCTTCGGGCTGTGGGTGCGGGCATTGCGGGCATAAGGCCGCAAGGCCGACAGGGGGAGTTGCTCGATGACGAGCGAGGGCTTGGACATCGGTTGAACCTCCTTGAATAGAGTCCAACCGGCGACCTGGGGGCGGGCCCCGATCGCTCCTTTCACTGGAAAGACAAATGGATTTTGTGAAGGTCCGTGCGCCCTTCGCGGGTCAATCCCCGCCGTCAGGCGGAGGCGCCGAACTGTCGTCATCGCTTTCCGCGATGAGCTTCCTGGCCTTGCTCACGAGATTGAAGATGCTTCGGTCCGACTGGTCCTTGAATGTGGGCAGCCGTTTCCTGACGAGGGTACATGCGATCGAGCTTGCTGTCGGACGTTTTTGCGTGTCGTCGTAGCGACCTCGCTTCATGCCGCCGTCGCGGAGCCGGGTCACTTTGACCTTCGCGTCCTCCAGCGCCTCGGCATAGGCGCTCGGCAGCATGACGAACTCGACCAGTTCACGGTTGATCTGGCGCTTTCTCGGGGCCCCCTGGCGCCGCACACGCCTGCCTCGAAGATGCTGGGTGACGGCAATCCTGAGCGTCTCGGGCAGCGGCTCGCCCTGGAACTCCTCGACGAGGCGTGCAAGCTCGTCGGCGGTCAGCGTCACATCGCCACCGGCCCCCTCGACTGCCAGCTTTCGCAGCAGGGGGCCGGGTCCGCCCTTCATCCAGGCGGCCATGGGATGTCCTCCCTGGATGGCGCGCGGCAAATCGAGTTTCTGAGATCTGGTGGGGCGGCGGACCTTGGACGGCGGCTTGTTGGTCATGGGCATGTTCGGTTCGGATCAGATTGCGAGGTCCAGCGGATCCAGGCCTCGCGACCCCTTCAAGAAAAGAAGGTGGCACAATAGCTCATGCCGCTGTTGCTCGGCCTCGCGCCGTGCCAACAAGTGTCCGTATGACCATTTCCATCACCGGCGGGCAGACGCCGTTGCCGAGCAGCTTGATGCGGTCACGACGCGTCCCGTGCTGGAGCAGGAAGTCCCTGCGCAACCCCATTGCGCGCATCAGCTCCGGGACCTGGAGCATGCGCAGGGTGGGCGTCTTGCCGTCCCAACGCACGAGGCCGAAGCGGTCAAGCGTGGTGAGCGTCCGGAGAGGGCGGTCCAGCGTCTGATAGCCGCCGGCCTTGTCGGAGCCGTAGTACACCGTGAGGAAATCGCGTCGGGAACCGATCTCCTTGATCGCATGGCGCACCCGGTCGATCGTCGCCTCCGCGCGTCGGCCGTTCTCGAGCGGGCCCGCCGGCCACTTGTCGATGGGGTCAAGAATCGTACGGGCAGGTTTTGGCGTTTGCACTGACGGCCGGACCTCTGGCGGCAAGCGATGCTTCGAGCCGAAGATGAAAAGGCGCTTGCGACTCTGGGGGACGCCGAAGTCGGCGGCATCCAGGACCTGGGCGCGAAGCCGATAGCCATGGCGCTTCTCGAGCGCTTCCAGGAGTTCCCGGTACCCGTCCCAGTGACGCATCATCGCGACGTTCTCGAGCACGATGTATTCCGGGGCGAGATCCTCGATGAAGCGCACGACATACCAGCCCGAGCGGCGGCTCAACTCGCAGCGCGGACGATTGCCACGCGCGAGGCTGTGGTGCGTGCATTCCGGCGAGGCGATCAGAAGATCGATCCTGCCGGTAGAGTTGAAAATGTCGGCGCCCGAGGTGTCGGAGAGGGTGGTCGTGACCATGTTCCTGCGCGCCGACGGGAAATTGTCGACGTAGGTCCGGGTGGCGATTTCCCACTGATCGACGGCTCCGACCATCTCGACGCCGGCATCGGCCGCACCTCGGCTGCTGCCGCCTGCGCCACAGAATAGATCTATTCCCCTCAGCCCCATCAACCATGCCCCGACTATTCGCGAATCAGCCAGACACGACGTTACCGTCCTTCGCGGGCCGAGACCAGGTTGCGGCTCCGGCCGACCTTCACTGCAGTCAGGACACGTCGGAGACATAGCGTCGCGTCGCGGTCGAGCTGATGTTCCCATATCCGGACGACAGTCCAGCCGCCGCGTCGGAGGCGTGCATGGTTCCGGATATCCCGCTGTCGGTTGCTTTCGATCTTCTTCTCCCACTTCTCCGAGAGCTTGAGCCGCCAGGACGGAAACCTCCAGCCGTGCCAGAAGTCGCCGTCGACGAAAACGGCGACCCGTGCGCGTCGGAAAACGAAATCCGGACGCCCCGGCAGATCGCGCGCATGTGTCTCGAACCGCAATCGGGACCGCTTGAGCATCAGTTCCATTTGCTTTTCCGGTGCCGTATCGCGACCCTTGATGCGCGCCATCAGGGTGCTTCGCTTCTCCGCGCTCATGATGTCGCCGCGGTGCAGCCGCACAGCATCACTTTCCATCGGTTTTGTTCCTGATCTGTCCGACGACGGTGGATAATCGCTCCCGGGCCTCGCTTCGGGCACCCTGCCTGGTGCAGGATGCATCGAGGCATGTTGCGCGGGCAATCACCCGGGGTGGATCGGGGCCTGATTTGTTCGGGGGGACTGTGGACTACGAGATTGCGGCGCCGAGAGCCGGGGCACTTGTCGAGTCGCTGCGGGGCTTCGGATACTCGACCGGCGCTGCCATTGCCGATCTTGTGGACAACAGCATTTCGGCTGGCGCCCGGAACATCTGGCTCGATTGCCGCTTCGACGGCCCGAGTTCCTGCATCGCGCTCCTTGACGACGGCGTAGGCATGACCGAGCCGGAGCTGAGGAACGCTATGATCCTAGGCGCGCGCAACCCCCGCGATGCGCGAGGGAGCGAGGATCTCGGGCGCTTCGGACTGGGCCTCAAGACCGCGTCCTTCTCGCAGTGCCGGTGCCTGACGGTCGCATCACGCCGGAACGGCGTCACGACTGTCCGGCGATGGGATCTCGACTATATCGCGAACTCGCCGGGTGACGAATGGCGGCTGTTGATGGGCCCGCGTCCGGGCTCCGGGCATTTGCTGGGCGCGCTCGACGAGCAGTCTTCCGGGACTGTCGTGGTCTGGGAGGCACTTGATCGCATTACTGCGGGCATGCTGGCCGGCGATCGCCGATCGGAGGATGCGTTTTTCCAGGTCATCGAGCACGTCGAGCGGCACCTCGCGATGGTGTTCCATCAATTCCTGGACGGAAAGGACCCCGTGCGCCTGTTCATCAATGGCAGGCGGATCAAGGCATGGGACCCCTTCATCAGATCGCATCCGGCAACCGAGGCGACGCCGGCCGAGGTCATTCCCGCGGCGGATGGCGGAGTCGAGCTACAGGGCTTCGTCCTGCCGCACAAGGATCAGCTATCGGAGCAGGACGCGCTAAAGGGTGGCGGCACGCAGGGCTGGGCCGCGCAGCAGGGGTTCTACGTCTACAGAGGCGGCCGTCTTCTGGTGGCAGGCGGCTGGCTGGGGCTAGGCACTCCGCGACCGTGGACGATGGAAGAGCCGTTCAGGCTGGCCCGGCTTCGCGTCGAGTTCGGCAACAGGTCCGATGCCACCTGGGACATCGACGTCAAGAAATCGACGGCGCGCCCGCCGCGGCAACTCCGCCTGCGCATGACGGCACTCGCGGAAATCGTGCGCGGCAAGGCGAGGGACGTCTTTGCTCACAGAGGCAGCTACGGGAAACGCGAGTCCGTGACCGACCTTGAAGCGACCTGGCTCACCGGTTCGGCAAGCACAACGGCGCGATATCGCATCAACCGTCGCCATCCTCTGGTGGCGGCGGCGCTCGAAACACCGGCAGATCGGGCGACAATCGAGGCTGCACTGCAGCTGATCGAGCTGTCGGTTCCAGTCGAGCGCATCTGGCTCGATACGGCCGAGCGTGGCGAGGTCAGTGACCGGGCCGTCGTTGCGGAGGCTCCACCGGAGCTGGCCGACATCGGGCGTTCGCTCGTCGCGCACTGGACCGGCCGCCTGGGCATGACATCAGACGAGGCCCGCCGCCGGCTGCTTTCGACTGATCCCTTCCACAGCTACCCGGCCCTCGTCGAGGGGCTGGTCATGAACGCCAACGTTACGAAGGCTGGACAATGAAGAAGAGCCTGCCGCAGGCGGCCATGGAGATGGCCCAGTCGATGCTGGAAACCATGCGCAGCGGGGATGACGGCCGATTGACGTCCGATGCCATCGCAGCCGTGGTCGACCAGGTGCTCGGCATTCCGCATTTCAAGCCGCTCGGTCGCGATGATCGGGACACGCTGATCCGGGAGCTCGAGGCCCGCTACGATGTGTGGATCGGGGCGCCGACCATCCTGGTGGACAATGACGGCCACGAGGCCTGGCTCACGCCGGAAAGGTTGCGGGACTGGCGCCTCTGGGCACGCTATCGCCAGTACCTCGAACGAAGCTGGTCGCCAATTGCAGTCGACAAGCTCGACGAGAGCACCAGCCAGATTCTCGGCCAACTCGAGGATCCGCGCAGATCCGGCCAGTGGGACCGCCGCGGGATGGTGGTGGGGCACGTGCAGTCCGGCAAGACGTCGAGCTACACCGGCTTGATCTGCAAGGCGGTCGATGCCGGCTACAAGGTCATCGTCGTGCTGGCGGGGCTTCACAACAACCTGCGAAGCCAGACCCAGATGCGGCTGGACGAAGGCTTCCTCGGCTACGAGACCGAGGAGCGGGACGCGAGCGGTCGGCGGCAGGCGCACGTGATCGGTGTCGGCGAGATTGATCCCGACCCGGGAATCAAGCTCGACTACGTGACGACGCGCGCCGACAAGGGCGACTTCACGCTGACGCGCGGCAAGAACTTCGGGATTAATCCCGGCGGAAACCCCCTGCTGTTCGTCGTGAAGAAGAACGGGAGCGTGCTTCGCAATCTGCACAAGTGGATCGACCGCAGCCTCAAGGGGCACGGCGTCATCAACGATGTGCCGCTGCTTGTCATCGACGACGAGGCCGATCACGCCTCGGTGGATACGAAGGAGCAGGCCTATGACGAGAATGGCCGGCCCGACGAGGATCATGATCCGACCCGGATCAATCGGCTGATCCGACAACTGCTCCGGAAGTTCGCCAAGAGCGCCTACGTCGGCTACACGGCAACGCCCTTCGCGAACATCTACATCCACGACCAGGGCGAAACGGCTGCTGACGGGCCGGATCTCTTCCCTCGCAGCTTCATCATCAACCTGCCGGCCCCTTCGAACTACGATGGCCCCGTTCGCATCTTCGGTCTCGAGCCTTCGGAAGACCAGGACCGGGTGAACCCGTTGCCGCTCGTGCGCATCGTGACGGATCACGAGGAAAGCGGCTCGCCCCCGTGGATGCCACAGGGCCACAAGAACCGGCATCGGCCGCGGTTCCGGAGCGAGGATACGCTCCCTCTTTCCCTGATCGAGGCCATGCGGGCCTTCATCCTCGTGTGTGCCGCGCGTCGCGCCCGCGGTCAGGCCAACGCGCACAACTCCATGCTGATCCACGTCACGCGGTTCACCAGCGTTCAGAACGCCGTCCGCTCCCAGGTGGAATCTGTTCTTGGTCTGATCAAGCGGGGCATCAGGTACGGGGACGAGGAATTGCGGGCGCTGCAACACCTGTGGGAGCAGGACTTCGAGCCGAAGTCGGCCGAAGTGCGATTTCTGTTGTCGGGCCGGGAGTTCAAGCCGATCGCCTGGGACGGCGTGCGTGCAGAGCTCGAGGACGTGATCGAGGCCATTCAGGTCAGGACCATCAACGGCAAGGCCGAGGACATTCTCGACTACGACTCCCACAAGTCCGTGGGATTGAACGTCATCGCCGTCGGTGGCGACAAGCTGGCGCGCGGCCTGACACTCGAGGGCCTGAGCGTCAGCTACTTCCTGCGCGCATCGAAGATGTATGACACGCTGATGCAGATGGGACGCTGGTTCGGGTATCGACCGGGCTACCTCGACCTCTGCCGCCTCTACATGACGGGGGATCTCCGCGACTGGTTCTGCCACATCACCGAGGCGTCCGAGGAACTGCGACGCGAGTTCGACCTCATGGCGCGGCTGAACCAGACGCCCAAGGTCTATGGCCTGAGGGTTAAGTCGCATCCCGAGTTGATGGTGACCTCGCGCGTCAAGATGCGGCACGGGACGGATGTCGATATCGACTTTGCCGGCTCGGTCTCCGAGACGATCGTCTTCCCGAGAAGCAGCGTCGTTCTTGGCCTCAATCTCGATGCCGCGACTGAACTGGTCAACGAGCTGGGCAAGCCGAGCGAGCTGGACCCGGTCCGTCCGCGGAATGGGCGCGAGCACCGGTGGGAAGGGGCGTGCCTGTGGTCCGATGTGCCGGCCAAGGCGATCATCCGGTTTTTCCGTGCCTACCAGACCCATCGGGAGTCGTTGAAGGTCAACGCACAGCAGCTGGCCGAGTTCATCGAGAAGAAGAATGCCAGGAACGAATTGACGAGCTGGCAGGTCGCCGTCATGTCGGGCGACTCCGAACGCACGTGGAACACGGGCACGTCGTCCCACAAGCTGATGCAGAGACGGGTGCGAAAGCGCTTCGACAGCGACGAGGAGCAGGTGGAGCGCGGTGTCTATATCATACGGCGCCTGCTGGCGCCACGCGACGAAGCCATCGACCTGGACGCGAGCGAGTACGCTGCGGCACTTGCGGAAACCGTGAATGCCTTCCAGCAGGATGCCGGGCGATCAGCGCGCAAACAGCCGCCGGATGTGCCATCGGGCCCCGCCATCAGGGCCATCCGCGGCCGCCACCATCCGGAGCGCGGGCTCCTGCTGCTCTATCCGCTGGATCCGGCTATTCCCGGTATCGAGTTCACCGGTCCGATCATCGGATTCGGCGCCAGTTTCCCGTCGGGCGGCGAGCGGGTCCTCGTCCGCTACACCGTCAACAATGTCTACTGGCAACAGGAATACGCGGGCGACGCATGAACCTCGTGGCCGAGACTTGGAGGGAGATTGCGCCGGCACCACCGGAAGCGGGATGGCAGGTTCGCCGACTGCATCCCGTGACCCCATTCGGGCTGTTTGCGGCCCGGCGTGGCGGTGACAACGCCGAAGCCCTGATCTTCGAGATTGCCCCGCGGTCATTGCCCATCGGCACCTCGCTACCGGACTGTGCAGGCTTCCAGGTCGGGATCGAGCCGATCGAGGCCGGGCCCGGTGGACGGTGTCGCCTGTGCCTTGTGCTCAAGGATCGGCGATATCTCGACGTCTTCGCGACACTGGCGCAGGACGTTGTCGATCGCGTGGTGGCGTCGCCCGACGAGGCTACGGCCGTGCGCGCCCTTCTCGGGCGTCTCAACACCTGGCAACGATTCCTGGAACGCTTCGGGACAGCCACGCTGTCGCGCGAGGAGCAGACCGGCCTGTTCGCCGAGCTGCACCTGTTCGAGACGGAGATACTGCCGCGGCTTGGAGCAGCGAGTGCGGTTCAAGTGTGGCGCGGCCCGTTCGGCGAGCCCCAGGACTTCCGGTTGGGTACCTTGGCGATCGAGGTGAAGGCCACCACGGCGATTGCGGCCGCATCAATTCCGGTGTCCAACCTGGAGCAACTGGATCATGGCACGGCGTCCAGCCTTCTGCTGTGTCACGTCATACTGCTGGAGAATGCGGGAAGTGATCTGTCGCTCCCGGATCTTGTGCACAAATTGAGGGCGCAACTTTCGTCAGTCGATGCCGGGGCCGCGGTCGAGTTCGATGCAGCCCTGATCGAGGCCGGATATCTCGACATTCATTCGGCCAGCTACGCGGATCGACGGTTCGCCGTCCGGAAGATCAGCTGGTACGACGTGCGGGAGGGCTTCCCGCGACTTACGCTGGCAAGTGTGCCCGACGGCGTGATTTCTGGTCGCTACACGATATCGTTGGCGAGCTGCGCACCGTTCGGGACCAGAGCGGAGTGGGCCCTGAGCCTGATCGAGACGAGGACCGCATGAGCAACGATGTCCAGGAGTTCCTGAGGCGCTTCCAGGCGGAGGTCCGGGACCGCGCGCTCGGTGGAGGCGTTGAGGCACCGGACTTCACGGTCAACGTCTTCACGGAGTACGTCATCGAGCTGCTGTCCAGCGAGGTCGGGATCATCGACGAAGCGGAAGCGATCTACTTCGAGGGAGAGATTCACCGCGGCAAGGCGAGGGTCAACGGCTATGCGCTCGCCGAGGACAGCGCGGAACAGGAGACCATCGACCTCTTCGTCAGTCTCTACGGAGGACAGGACGATCTGGTGCGTGTCGCAAGCGAGGACATGAAGAAGGCGTCCGAGCAGGCGATCCGGTTCCTCATGGGCGCGATCGGCGGTCTTCACAAGCAGCGCGATCCTTCGAGCGAAAGCCACGGCATGTGCCAGCGGATCCATGCGGCCGCCGGTAGGATCAGGCGGGCCCGGCTGTTCGTGCTGACCGATGGCGTGACGGAGCTGGCCCGTGGCAAGCCCCGGACGGCCAGACCCGATGGTTCGCCGATCGAGATCCAGATCGAGTTCTGGGATATCGAGCGCATGGCGCGGGCATTCGCCCACGGCCAGCCGCGCGAGGAGATCGACATCGATGTCGTCGAGCTGCACGGCCGGCCGCTCGCATGCGTCACGGCCACCGGCTCGTCGGCCGAGTACGAGGCTTATCTGACGATCATCCCGGGAACACTTCTGCAGAGGATCTACGATGTCTACGGCGCGCGCCTGCTGGAGAGGAACGTGCGCTCCTTCCTGCAGGCGAAAGGCAAGGTGAATGCCGGCATCCGCAAGACGCTTCGCGAGGATCCTGGGCGCTTCCTCGCCTACAACAACGGGATCTCGATGACCGCCGATGCCGTCGATGCGGTTCAGGGTGAGAACGGCAGTGCCAGCCTCGTGCGCGTGCGCGGGCTGCAGATCGTGAACGGCGGACAGACGACAGCATCCATCCATCGTGCTTCCCGGACGGACCGGGTCGATCTGTCGAATGTGTTCATCCAAGCGAAGCTGACGGTCATCAAGCCGCCGAACATGGACCTGATCGCGCCGCTGATCGCGCAGTACGCGAACACGCAGAACCCGATCCAGATGGCGGACTTCTCGGCCAACGATGCCTTCCATGTCGAGCTTGAGCGACTGGCCGGTTCGATCTGGACACCGGACCAGCTCGGCAGGTGGTTCTACGAGCGAGCCCGTGGCCAATACCAGGCGTCGCTCGCGAAGGAGGGCGACACGGACGCGCGCAAGCGCAAATTCAAGGAGATCAACGCACCGGAACGCAAGCTCACAAAGCTTGATGTCGCGAAGGTCCTGAGCGCCTGGGACCAGCTGCCGCACATCGTGTGTCTCGGCGGTCAGAAGTGCTTCGTGAATTTCACCCAGAGGATGCGCGAGACCCGGGCGCCCAACTGGCGCCCGGATGACGCCTTCTTCAAGAACCTTGTTGCGAAGACCATAGCCTTCAACGCCATCTCCAGGATCACGCGGCGGGAACTCGAGGGCTACAGGTCGCAGGTGGCCGCCTACATGGCGGCAAGCTTGTCGGATCGATCGGGCGAGCAGTTCGATCTCGGTCTCGTATGGGCGCGCCAGTCGATCTCACTGGAACTCGAGAGCGTCCTTCGGGATTGGGCACATCGGATTTCGCGCGCCCTAGCCGAGACCGCGGGCAGCCGCAATGTCTCCGAGTGGTGCAAGAAGGCGGAGTGCTGGCGCCGCATCCAGGAGATCGATCTGCCCTGGCCGCAGACGCCTCCGCCCGAACTCGAGCGCACGGTATCGGAAGGCGGGACTTGGGGCGTGAGACCGAGCGAAATCCGCCGCGGTATCGATCCCGACGAAATCGATGCACATCGCCGCTGCCGGGAGATCTCCGCCGCCGACTGGATCAAGATCGTCGAGTGGGGCACCACGACGGGGCGGCTTGAGCCGCGACAACGGACGCTTGCGTCCGAGATCGCCAGGATGGCGGCCGCAGGATGGGACAAGGAACTCACGGGCAAGAAGGCCCGAGATGGCCGTGCGATCATCAACCTCGCTCTCGGGCAAGGTATTCTTGACGCCGGCAATGACGAGGCCGCAGGCACAGGCTAGCGATCATCGAAGAGTTCGATCCAGGCGTTTGTCCCGAAGATCGGGCTCGGATCGACGGGCTCCCTGTCGCCTCTGGAGAAGGCTCGGGAGCCGCGGCCGTCGGCCGAGCGCAGCGACTCGAGAATTTCAACAAGTTCGTCGTTGTCGACCCATCCCTCGGCGTCCGCACTGGCGTTGCGCTCTGCCTCATTCCAGAGATCCGACAGGACGCCTTCATTCCAATCCAGGGCGCCAAGCTTGTGCATTTCCTGGCACGCTCGTGCGAACACCTCGTGGACGACATCGGTCGCGTCGTGGCGCTTCTGCCAGTCCTCCGGGGCACGCACCAGCCCCGCTTTTGCCAGGAAGGCGAGCACGTCTGCCGATGCATGGATATCGCCTCGGACGTCGGTCGTGCGGTTGACGGCGACCCAGCTGGTCCAGCCGAAACAGGCGAGTTGCGCGATGGTCGGCAGCAGCTGTGATGCGTCGAGAGCCCTCCGGCCTGGTTCACTGCGCCGGTCGGCACCGATCAGCCACGCACCATCGGTCGCCTTGAGCCGGGTCCAGTAGGCGATCTCATCGGACGGAGCGGGCCAGACCGAGGGCTCGGCGACGTACAGGAGCGATCGAAGCAGCTCGTCGTCCGCATGCAGGCGGGCCCATCGAACCAGCCACAGTCCCAGATGCGCGCCCCAGGCCGGATACCAGTCGATCGGCGCGCCACCGTACCGTGCAAGACAGTAGAACCGTGCGTGCCGGCCGTTCAGGAATACCGTGTTGACGCGCCCCTCGTCTTCGTACGATCCGCCGGGAACACAGACATCGAAGATTCCGGGAGCCACGCGTCGGAAGCAGGGGTTGGTGAGAAGGACTGCGCCAACGCTGCTCTCAGCCACCCGCCCTTGCATGTCCTCTGCGATCGCCGAACGCAGGTCCATGAGGCTGCGCGGGCCATCGCCGAGCAGTTCGACAAGGCGATGGCCGATCGAACCCTGCTCGAATGCGGGACCGAGAGGTTGTGCGATCTCCCAGGGCATTCTGCCGTCGACGGGCTCCACATGCCGCTGTGGAATGGCAAACCAGAGGCCATCATAGAGCCGGCAGAACAGGTGGGGCGCCTCCTCCATCTGCATCTGGAACATGCGGGGCGCGACGTCATCGTCCGGGTGTCGGTCCCGATACATCGCCGCGAGCGTAGCAATATCGAACAGCTGGCCATCCAGATGCGAAATTGCGAGGGCATGGAGGCGGATGGTTCGCCTCGTCTGCAAGCCCGCGCGTCCTTCGCACAGGTAGCCTTCGAAGACCGAAAATGCGCCGGTCCCGGCCACCGCGACCTCGATCGAAGTTGCGTCGAGGCCAGGGACCTCCAGAGTTGCGATGGGAACAGGCAGGCGACGGGATCGCGCTGCCTCGGCGAGCTGTTCCCGACTCGCCTTGAACTCCGCTTCATCGACCCCTTGTCTAAGCCAGCCGGCATCGATCGGGCGGGCGACGCTTTCAAGCCATCCATCCAGACCTTCGTGGACGAGGTCGATCGCCAGGACATGCCAGGCATCCAGCAGCGAACGCCTCGCCTTCAACATCGGCGCGGTCAGAAGGTCGTAGTCCTCGGCCAGCCGCGACCAGATCACCGATCTGTCCCGTCTCAAGACTTCGGCGAGCAGCGGCTGGTTGGCCGGCAGACGGAGCCGTCTCAGCGCCTTGGCCTCGATCTGCCGGATGCGTTCTCGCGTTACGTGCCGATCTTCGGCGACTTCCTGCAGCGTCATGGCGGGATGCCCATCGAGGCCATAGCGTCGGACGAGGACGAACTGCTCCCTTTCCGACAGGCGGGAAACGAGTTCACGCAGTCGCTCACCAGGCGGACGGGTGTCGCGGGGAGGTCGCGTCTGATCCGGCTCGCAGACATCCTGTGAGGCTTCGGAAGCAGATGGAGTGCTGTCACCAATTGCGTCGGCCGCGCCATCGGCATCAGGGTCAAGGATCGCGAGAACGCCAGGGTCCCCGCGCTCTGCTGCCAGAAGGAATTCGTCGATTCTCAGGTAGGCTTCGTTGATCGTCGTGCGACCGATGCCGCGACAGTCCTCGAGGCGACGCTTCAAGCTGCCGGGATCCGTCAGATGATCGGAGAGTGAGACGTCAGCGAGGCGCGCTTCGGTGATGGCACGACCAAGGCGTGCGGAAGTTCCATGGAATCGAAGTGCCGTTTCCAGAGCGACGGCCCTCATGCGATCATCGATAACGACGCTCGCCCCCTCTTGGATGGGCGATCCGGCAGCCGCGCCCACTATGGCTGATGAACGCGCAGGAATGGCGAGGGCTGTATCGTCTCGGAGCAACTCCATGAGCTCCGTCGAGGATTTCCTGCCCATCTGGGGCACAGACCGGAGCTCCTTCTCGAATTGTCCATCGTTGAGCGCTGCACCTACATGCCACTGCTCGAAGAGTTCGCTGTTGACGACCAGATTGCCCAATCGGACCGAGCAGCCGCGGGCAAGAATGTAGTCGCGAACGGTCATTGCTGCGTGCGCGCCTTGACCATCCGTCGTATGCACTTCTGACTGTGACGACGGTTCCGGGCGACCGCCGTTCGTCAATGCGATGTAGTCGTCCAGCAGGGCATTGCTCGAGCCACCCGCATCGACGGCTTCAACGGTCGTCACCGTTTCCGGAGACACTTCGATCGCAGCTGACTGATCGTGCTCAACGGTCGCCTCCGAAGTGGGAGAGGTCCTGGAGAACAGGTAGCGCGCTAGCCGCCCGATCAGCGCCCCGCTACCGCTTGCCCTATCGCCCGGAGGCGTGCTCATGCGGCCCTCCTGGGCTGCGTCGCCTTCGCTGGAACCGAAAGCATGCAATGATCGCCGAATCGCAGCGGCATCGCCAAACGTTAACTCGTTGCACGACAAAATTCACTGGGCGGACAGTATCCCGCACATCGGTCAGTGGATCGTCCGCTGCCGAGACTTGGGCTAGCATAGCCGACGGCTCGACGGAATGCGGTGTGCCCGGCGACGCCCCTCTTCTCATGCAGTTGTGTATCCTTGCACACGATCCAGGGAACAGAATGACCCTCGACGACATCATCCACGAGCTTCGCACCTCGACTGGTGTGCCGAAAGAAGCAATGCGCGCTGGCGTGGCGGAAGCGCCCGCACTCAGGCTGCGCATTGACGCCCTCGCGGCGAAGCTCGTGGACGGCGTCTGGCTCGTGCCCGAGGACGAGCAGCTACTGTTCTACGGCCTGAATGTCCTGGCTGCTGAGCGCGACACCGCGATCTGGCCGCGGCTCGCCGACATCCTTAAGCTCCCGGACGCCGACATCGACCGCACGTTCGGTGACGGCGCGGTCGAGACTCTCGCAAGGCTCATCCTGAGTTGCCACGCTGGCGCGCCGTCGGAACTCCCCGCGCTGGTGGCCGATCCGGCTGTCGACTGGCGCGCAAAGTGGGCGCTGTTCCAGGCCATCGCGCGCCTCGCAATCGACGGCCGTATCGATCGGGCGCTTGTCGCCAACACCCTCTCCCGCTTCGAGCGCGAGGAGATGGCGGACGAGGACAGCCTCGCCTGGATCGGATGGATCGACGCCATGAGCCACGCCGGTCTCGCCGACCTCGAGCCGGCGCTGCATCGTGTGTGGCAGAAGCGCGTGTGCGCGCACCACACGGACGCCGATCGCGCCGAGACGCTGAGGATCTTGGCTGCAGCGGTGGCCGATCCGAACGATTCCCACGAACTCGATCGTCATGGCATCCGCGCCATCGACGATCCTGTCGAGGCGCTGCGGTGGGTGGAGCGCATCCAAGAGATGGGCTCGGGCGAAGGCGACCACGCGAGCGATCCGCGCATGGGGCTCACCGAGTACGAGGTCGATTGGCTCTGCGGGTTCCTTACCAGCCGACAGGTGCGGGACACCGCCATGAGCCTCGAAATGGTCGACGGCTTCTTCACCGCGCTCATTGCCGGTCCTGATGCTATCCGTCCCTCGACGTATCTCGACGCGATCTGGGGTGGCGCCGAGCGGGATGCGCCGGCGTTCGACACCAAAGAGCAGGCCGAATATGTGATGGGCCTGCTGATGCGCCGCTGGAACGCGATCGCCGAGGGAATCATGATCGGCGACCCGGCTCCCGCGCTCATCATTGACTTCGGTGATACCCTCACGGGACAGGACTGGGCCGACGGATTCCTGTTGGGACTCGACTATCACGAGAGCCTCGCGGCGTCGGGCAAGATCGAGAAGCACACCGACCGGCTGATCGAGCCCATTCTCGCGCTCGCCGGTCCCGAGGTTTACGGCAGCCGAATTTCGGCGTCCCGACGTGAGAAGATCCTCGACGATCTGCCCGACACCATCCTGCGCTGTGCAGCCGCCTGGCGACCGGGCGCAGTGGCGGCGCCAGGCACGGCGCCGGCTCGCTCAGTCAAGGTCGGCCGCAACGATCCCTGCCCCTGCGGGTCAGGCAAGAAGTACAAGAAGTGCTGTGGGGGAAGCGGGGCGGGGCCGGTGGTGCATTGAGAACGTAAGCCGGGTTCTTGCTGAGCGCCCGTCGGCCGCATTCCATAGCGCGGAATATGCGGTTGGTCAGCTGCCGATAAGGTCGAACGACGCCCAGTAGAAGGGATGCGCGAACTTCCCTCCGTCGGCCTTGATCAAAGCAGTCATCGCGGACTGGAGGGCCTGGGACTTGCCGGCATTCTGTCGAAAGCTGGCAGCAAATTTCGTCATCAGCTCTCGTGTGGCAAAGTCGTTCACGCTCCAATGAGTGACGAGCATGGATCTGGCGCCGGCAGCGAAGAATGCACGCGCCAGCCCGCCAAGCTTTTCAGTCCCGAATGCATCATTTCCCGCGGCGGTATTGCAGGCCGATAGAATGACCAAGTCGGCATCGAGCCTTAGTGCGGCGATCTCACTGCTGGTCAGCACGCCGTCCTCGTCGTCGCGCTTGGACGCGAACGGTGATGACAGAACGATCGCGGCCTCCTCGTTGTCGATGGTCTCGCCTGGCATCAGCCCATGGGTGGCGAACGAGATAACGCGATAATCCGCGAGCTGCATCTGGCGCAGTCGCTTCTCACTGGTCCCCTGTCGCAGCAGAAGACTGTCGGCGCCGGCACCGAATATGTGTGCGAACGCCTTGACCTCGCCCTCGGTCGCCGGAATTGGGCGGAGCGAGTCGGCGATCGTTGGTGCCGCGCTTTTCGGTAGCGCCAGTCCGGATAGAGCCGGGGCACCAGTGCTTCCCGGCAGCTCGGGATTGCCAATGCCGAGGAAGGGGCGCTTGGCCTGACTGGGCCGGACTTGCTTCCGGGCGAGCCAAAGAGCCGAAGCCGATGGATACGTGCTGACGGCGAAAGTCTCGATCAGCCATGGGGACACAGGAGTTCCGGCTCTCAAGAGAGCAAACGGAATTCCAGAAAGTGCGCCGTCCTTGACGACCGTGATCCGCTTCTTGCCAGGAAGAAGCTCGGCGACGGGCTGCAGTAGCACGTTATAGAGTTCTGCCGCCTGTGCGTCATCAAATGGCTTTCGTCCTTCACCTTCGAGGCTTTGCCGAAGGCGAGCAACAGCGCCAGCCAATTGCCTCTTGCCGATTGCAGCTTCAGCAACAAGGGCGCTCTTGCGGTCGAACGCGACTATGAACGTCTTTCGGTTCGCGACCAAGTACTGCACGAATACCTCGTCAGCGGCCATGACCTGACGCAATTGGTCGATCGAGACGTCCCGCGACGCGATCATCGCACCTGTTGATGCAACACTCGCAAGTTGTTCGTTGACCCGATCCAGCTCGGCAGCGACCTGATCCACGGCCACTGCAGGTCCACCGTTGGCATCCGTGTGCAGCGTCCGACTAAGCAGGATCGCTTGCGTCTGGGGATCCTTGCCGCCCTCCTTGAGCGCAGCCTGCTTGACCTCGTGATAGAGGCCCGATTGTGCGATCGACTGTGCGGCACGCTGCCTGCGCCCGCGTTCAAGATCGGAGCTGAGCTTGTGCCGCTTGCTCAGCAGGTCGGCTACTTTCGGGTCACGGCTCGATAGCCTGAGCAAACCTGCCTCGATGCCGCGCGATGACGTGCCGCGCGCGGCTCCCTGAGCTGCCTTGAAGGCCAGAGCGACACGATCGCCAGGGTTGAGATTTCCTGCAAGGGCGGCTTCCAGATAGGTTTCGTTAGCTTCACGAACTGCCTGACCGGCACGACCATCCAGGGAGAATGATGTCGCGCCTCGCGTCGCATCGGCGAAGCATGCCGCTTGCCTCGCGTACTGATCTGCCAGCTGGCTGTTTTTCTGCGCGAGGTACAATTGCGCGAGTTTTGTCGCGGGGCGGAGGGCGTCGGGTGCCGCTCCCAACTCTCCCTGCCACCACGCCAGCGCCCCTCGCAGGCCGGCTTCTGCTGCGGCTGCATCGTTCTGCTCAAGCGCAGCCACGCCCTCTGCAAACTTTTGATTGGCTACAGCGCGATTGTAGAGGACGAGGTTCCAGCGGTTCATGTTGCGGGCCGTCTTGATCCCTGCCCTCGCTTCCGCGATCTTGCCGGCCAACGCATTCATCTCGGCCAGCTCGATGAACATGTCGACGCGTTCGGGTCGATAGTGGGCTGGTGTCGCCCGGGTCTTTGCGAGCGCCTTATCCAGCAGGATCGCCGAGAGCTGTGGACGCCCCGTTGCCTGCATCACCTCGCCAAGCTGCGCCAATACCCGCGCAGTCTCAAGCTCGGGAATGAGCTCGAAGTCGTTGTTGGGTGCGAATGGTATGAAAACCTGCTTGATCAGCTTGTCGTTGGCCTCCTGCTGGCCGGACTTGCGCGTTTCCCAGAACTGATGGGCAGTGCCAAGTTTCTGGATTGCAGCAGCCATACGTCCCTCGAAGGCGTCGACGCGTGCTGCCAGCGCCAGCGATCGCATCGAAGTCGGCTGGGGCAGGCCGCTCAATGAGAGCAGTCGATCGCTCGATTGCTTGACTGCGACAAAACGACCCTGACGTGCCTCAAGCTCGCCGTAGCGGACGAGTGCCTCGCCTTCCTGATCCTGCATCCTCAAATCGCGGAAAATGCTGATCGCTTCGCGCCAGTAGGCCGCAGCGGTTTCGTTGTCCTTCGAGAAGCCGGTGTCGGTGTGGACCATCGCGAGCTGACCAAGCGCCGCAGCATAGTTGGCGGACCGCGGCCCCGATTGCGATTTGACCTGCTCTGCCTCCTGCCGCGCTTTGGCCTGGGCCAGCGTGAAGTCGCCAAAGCGATACGCCGCAAGCGGGCTCACGAGATGCTTTTCCGAGCCCAAGGCATGCCAAATGTACCGTTGCTTCGACTGGTCCGGAACGCTCATCTCCGAGTCAGTCATTACGTTCGCAAGGTTGTCGAGCTTCTGAAGCGCGGTCACCGCGCTGCCAAGGCCAGCTACCTTTGCGACGCCCGTCAGCACGGCCTCGGCAGAAACATTCGATTGAAAGATCGGAGCGGGCCAAGCTGTCGGATTGCACTGCGTGGGCCATGCGGCGTTGACCGAGCCCTCGGCGCGGATCACCTTGGCCGGCAGGGCCTTTGTCAGCGGCTGCAGTGACTGGGTCGCTCCGTCAGTGTTCTGCGAGGGCAGATTTGCGAGCAACTGCGGCAGCTGGTCCTTGGCTACCGAGCAACCTGCGGTCAAATAAGCCACGACCGCGACCAAGATCACATTGCGGCCCCGCAGCAGGAATGCCCCCGCCACACCCGCCACCGCACAAAATATCGGAGGATACTGTCAGACAGCGGCGTAGTTCGCAACGGGGAGTTGAATGATAATGATCAGGGAAGGATTGACGCAGATTTGCGTCGTCGACCACTATGGAAATGTCAACGACTCATGGAGTGACCACGCGTTTCACCGCGTGGTCAGAATAGCGGTATCTCGCCCACCATCTCGTTGCGCGCGATCCAAGGCGTCTGTTTACTGCTATCCTTTCCGCCAAGCGACTGCTCAACAACGCGTGGCTTGATTGCCGCGTAGAGTTCGGCCAGTTCGATAGCGCCATTCTTGTTCGTATCCGTTGCCTCCCGCCGATTGTGAACAGCGTCAAGGATCGCAGTTGTGAAGAACCCGCCATCGCTGGTCTCGTTGCTGTCCTGGTATCCCTTGGATGCGGCGATAATCGTTATTGCCAACTTCTTGGCGAGAAGTGCATTGACGGCTTCATCATTTGTACCTGACAGCCCCGCTGCGCCCGAGCGACAGGCATCAATGAAGACGACAATTCGTGCACGGGCTCCCTCCAGGGCGGCTGCGATTTCGGACCAACTTAGTGCTGTTTTGTCTAGTCGGTCTCGCTGGGTGTTCCCCGCGACAAGATAGAAGCGCCCGTCGGCCCCCGTTGCGCCGTGTCCTGCGGCAAACAGAAAGATCGTGTCATTGGCCGTCGCCTTTGCCACGATCTCGCGAATCTTGGCGGGCAGTACGGTTCGGAGGTCCTGAGCATCGAGCAACGACTCGACGGTTGGTGGGGTGCTGTATATGTGTCCTCCCTGAAGTGCTACCAGCCCGGAAAATTGCTCGGCGTCACGCCTAGCGCCTGGCAGAGGCCCGAAATCATGGTACTTGCTAGTGCCGACGCTAATCGCAAACAGACGCCCATTGGTGGCCGGACGAGCGTTATCCAGAGGTAGTCCGCGAGGGATACTGCGAAATCCCTTTGCGTCGACGGCCACAGCAGCAATCCATCGTGCCTCGGACTCCACACTCAAGTCGACCGTACCCTCAGCTGAAGCGCCAGTTAGCGCGAATTGGAGCGTAGGTCGTCCGTCGACGTAGATCAGAAGCTCTTTCAGTCCGGTCACCGAAAATGCACTGTAGGGCAGTTGCACTTGGCGGCTTCCGCCTCCACTAACCCTGACTGATGCCAAGAGCAGGTACGGTGGTGCCGACACATCCGGCTTCGGTGGCTTCAATCGATGAGCCAGTATGCCACGAATGAGATCAGGCCTATTGAGACTCCGTGCAAATTGTCCGGCCGTATTGTAGCCGGGAACGCCAGGGAACTTGAGATGGAGGAACTGTGCGCCATCCGGGGTGGAGAGATAGTAGCCATTGTCATCGAAGACGATCAGTTCATCGTCCGTCTCGACCCCGCGCAGGACAACCTCACCG
This sequence comes from Hyphomicrobium sp., assembly GCA_002928955.1. Classification (GTDB taxonomy): domain Bacteria; phylum Pseudomonadota; class Alphaproteobacteria; order Rhizobiales; family Hyphomicrobiaceae; genus JAKAML01. Next base: position 210,658 of record PERT01000001.1, read on the forward strand.
CCCGCGACGTCATAGAATACAATCTGGCCATCGGTATTTGCTTGGATCAATCGAGTCCCATCACGCGTGATTGCGAGTGCACCGAAGCCGTCGGCGCTCGCCATGTTCTTTATGAAGCACTTAACGATGCCCTGCTCTATATCAAACACAAGACCCCAACGTCCGCCAGGCCATGTGCCGTTTGCAATCAGGTAGCGGTCAAGGGCAATCCCTACTCCGTCGATCGTTCCTGGCCAATCAGTCTTGCCGGGGTTCCTGCGCTGATAAGGTGCAATGTCTGCGTCCGAGCTGTCGAGGGATGGACGAACTAGTTTCGATAGATCGAAGAGTGCCGGAGGTCGCGCCTTGGGAGCTATCAGCAGCCAAGCCCAATATGCGCCGCTGGCCCCATTCGTGCAGTCGGTTCGAAGCATCCATGCTGTGAAGCTGGGTGACTTCGCCACGTACACTGTTTCGACTTCGTTGACCAACGGGACTTTAATCCCCTGCTCAGCAATGCAACCGCCTGATGTTTCCGTGTAAAGTCGTATTGCCTCGGTAGCCGGCGGCAAAAGGGCGGCGGCGGCTTGCGATTGGCGCTCGACGAGCTGTCGAAACTCCGCAATCCGAAGCTCCCAACTCTTAATCACATCTTCGTGTCGTGTCGTGAGCGTTGCCAACTCGGCGGAAGTGGGCGGCGTGATCTCTGTCCGAGTGAGCGCCTCTAATCTGCTGAATACTTTGTTCGAAAGGCCGGCGCCCCCGCGGTCTTGAGGCGGACGGGTGTTGGAGCGATGAACTGCGGTGCGGACGCCAGCCAGCCTATAGTCTGCGCTCTCTCTGGCCCAATCCCCAAGACTGCTAGTAGGAACGCTTTGATGGTCCACACGAAGTTCAGCGAAGCGCAACTCCTCACGGCTCGCACACTGGCCATTCGCTGCAGGTAGACAGTGATGGCTCAATGCAACACGCTGTCCCTGAACGAACCATTCCAGGCTTCGGGTACCGTAGGTCTTCCTGGATAGCTCTGCTACCTGAAGAACTGAGTTTGGATTGAGGCTAGAAAGTGTCCTCTCGTGAAGTCTTGATGGAATGCTCTTGCTGTTAATGTCAGGCGATATCAGGCTCATCCACCCCTTATCAGTGTGTAATGCGCGACCTGTTATTCCACCGACAATCGCCAGGCCCGCCTCCAAGTCGAAGAACAAATAAAAGTCAGGCGGAAAGGACTTGTAGGTGAAGGCTAGGCCAGAAAGGTCGAGTGGAGCTCTGTCGACTAGCGCTTGATAGGCGAC
>PERT01000002.1 GCA_002928955.1 Hyphomicrobium sp.
AAGGCCCCCGGCTTTGCCGGGGGATATTTACTGTTCCTTACGGCGCCGACATTTGATCTGGAGCGCGTTGCAATGGGAAGCAAAAGTCGGCGCCGATACACTATATCCCGACAAAGATCCAACGGACGACCCCCGTTCCAAACCGTGACTGTCACGGGCATTCACGCCATAACCGGGGCATGAGCAATGCCGCGCCCTCCTACCTTACGACCCGCGAGGTCGCCGATCTCCTGCGGCTCAAGGAGCGAAAGGTTTATGACCTCGTGGCCGAGGGCGCCATTCCGTGCGTGAAGGTGACGGGCAAGCTGCTGTTCCCGCGCGATCTGGTGGAGGCGTGGCTCGCCCGCCATTTGGATTTCAAGTGCGGCGTCGAGGGGTTGAAGGATCGCCCGCTGATCTGCTGCGGCAGTCACGAACCGCTGCTCGACTGGGCCATCCGCGAATCTGGCTCCGGCCTCGCCGTGGCCTTTGGCGGCAGTCTCGATGGGCTGAGGCGCTTGTCGAAGGGCGAGGCCATAATTGCCGGCACACACCTGGCCGATGAAGACGCGGCCCTCGGCGTGTCGTTCAACCTCGGGCACGTGCGACGGCAGTTGCCGGGGCAGCCGGTCGTGGTCATCGAATGGGCGAGGCGATCCCAAGGTCTGATCGTGCCGCCTGGCAATCCGCTTGGCCTTGCCAGCGCCGCCGACCTGAAGCGTCGCCGCATCATCGGCCGGCAGCGCGAGGCGGGCGCGTATGTGCTGCTCGAACGGTTGCTGGCCGATGGCGGTCTGGCCATCGGCGATATTGCGTTCGTTCAATCGCCCGCGCGGACGGAGAGCGACGTCGCTGCCGCCGTGGCCGAGGGCCGCGCCGACGCCGGCCTCGCCATTGCGGCCGTCGCCAAACAGTATCGCCTGGGCTTCGTGCCGCTGGTGGAAGAGCGCTATGATCTGGTGATCTGGCGTCGGTCCGCCTTCGAGCCCGCCGTGCAGGCGTTGTTGTCGTTCAGCCGGAGTGCCACATTTCGCGAGCAGGCCGACGCGCTCGGCGGCTATGACATTTCGGGCTCGGGCACGGTTCATTTCAACGGGCCCTGAGCCCTCCATCTCTCCCTCGCATGCGCATGACCGCGAAGCGCGGACCATTCAGCCGGCTTTCTTGAGCTCGCCGGTCGCGGCGTTGGGGAAGAACAGCTGCTCGCCCTCGATCTTGAACGAGCGCACGGCGTTCTGTCCATCGGCACCAACCAGCCAGTCGATGAAGGCCTGGCCTTCCTTGGCCTTGACGTGCGGGTGCTTTGCCGGGTTGACCAGCATCACGCCGTACTGGTTGAACAGCTTGGCGTCGCCCTCGACGACGATCTTGAGGCTGCCGCGGTTCTTGAAGCTGATCCACGTGCCACGATCAGCCAGCGCATAGGCGTTCATTCCCGATGCCGTGTTGAGCGTCTGACCCATACCAGAGCCGGTCGAGCGATACCAGTCGCCGCTCGCAGCCTTCACGTCGACTCCGGCCGGCGCCCACAGGTCGAGTTCGGCCTTGTGCGTGCCACTGTCGTCGCCGCGCGAGGCGAACGGCGCTTTGGCGTCAGCGATCTTCTTCATGGCGGCGACCGCGTCCTTCGAACCCGCCACCTTGGCCGGGTCGCTGTCGGGCCCCACGATCACATAGTCGTTGTACATGACCTCGATGCGCTTCACGCCGAAACCGTCGGCCACGAACTTCTCTTCGGCCGCTTTTGTGTGGACCAGCACGACGTCGCCATCGCCCTTCGCGCCGTTCTTGAGTGCCTGCCCCGTGCCGACTGCGACGACCCGGACGTCAATGCCGGTTTTGGCCTTGAAGATCGGCAAGATGTGCTTGAACAGCCCCGAATTCTCGGTCGACGTGGTCGACTGAAGGATGATGAACGGGTCCTGGGCGTGGGCCGCGGTGCTGGCCGTGGCCAACGCGACGAGAGCGGTCGCGGCGATAGATGTGAGGCGCATGCGGATTTCTCTGTATGACGTCTGTTGCACTGTGAGGGGATCGGTCCGCGACCCTATGTTCCGGCTGAGTATCCGGGAACGTGCAGCCGTCCGGCGAGATAGTCGCGCGCGGCCGCAGAGACGGGACCGTCGAAGAATTGCCGCGCAGCCGTGTGTTCGGCAATGCGGCCGCCCGACATGAACACAATCTCGTCGGCGAGCCGCCGCGCCTGGCCGATGTCGTGCGTTACCAGCACGATCTTGGTGCCGGTCTGGTGGGCGGTTTCAATCATCTCCTCGACGGCCATTGTGGAAGCCGGATCGAGGCTCGCGCACGGCTCGTCGAGGAACAGGATGTCTGGCTCGAGTGCGAGCGCGCGCGCAACGGCCAACCGCTGCTGCTCGCCTCCGGAAAGCAGCCGGGCCGGGGTGCGGGCGACAGCGGACAAGCCCGCCCGTTCGAGTATCTCGCGCGTTCGGCTCTCGGCCTCGCTGCGGTTCAAATGGCCGAGCACGAACTGGATGTTGCCTTCGGCCGACCGGCGCAGCAGCGACGGCTTCTGGAACACCATCGCCTGCCGCGACATGACTTCGGCGTCGGCTGGAACCCTGGCCCACAGCACGGCGCCGACCTCGGGTTTTACGAGACCGTGCAGTACGCGCATCAAAAGGCTCTTACCCGCGCCATTGGCTCCCATGATGACGGTTTTCAGGCCTTGGGTCAGGGTCAGCGATACTCGATCCAGCAGCTGCCGGCCACCATCGGAGAAGCCCACGTTGCAAGCGTCGAGCGGGAAGATCGGCCGGCGACCGAGGCCATAGCCCGTGTTCTCGTCGAGCGGTTTAAGCATAGGCCAGCCTCTTCGCGGCGCGGTTGAGCGAAAGCACGGCCACATTGACGGCCACCGCGAGGCCCACCAGGATAAGCCCGAGGGCCAGCGCAAGCGCCAGATCACCCTTCGACGTTTCAAGCGCGATGGCCGTGGTCATGACGCGCGTGACGTGCTCGATGTTGCCACCGACGATGATCACCGCGCCGACCTCGGCGATGGCCCGGCCGAAACCGGCAAGGGCGACGGTTGAGAGGCTGTAGCGGCCATCCCAGATCAAAGCTGCGATCTTGTCGGTCGCGCCGAGCCGCAGCGAGCGGAACAGCTCGTCATACTCGAGGTGGAGATCGGCCAGGCTCTGACGGGCAAGCGCCGCGATCAGCGGCGTCACGAGCAGCGCCTGGGCGATGATCATGGCGGTCGGCGTGTAGAGCAGCCCTAGCACGCCGAACGGTCCCGATCGCGACAGCAACAGGTAGACGACGAGCCCCACCACCACGGGCGGCAGTCCCATGAAGGCGTTGAGCACGGCAATCACGGCGCCGCGGCCGGGAAATGTCACGACCGCCAGTGCCGCACCGAGCGGCAAGCCGATCAAGCAGCTGATGGCGACAGCGGTCAGCGAGACGCGCAGCGACAGCCAGATGATCCCGTAAAGCTCGGGATTGCCCGAGGTCACGAGACCCATCGCAAGGAGAAAAATCGAGGCGGGGTCGGTCATGGTTCTGGGAGGTCCACGCACGAGCAAGGCCATGAGTCTCGTGGCAAAGATCTCGATCGGACTTCTCGATCTTTATGACATTAGCGGGCTGCCAACGGTGCTCCAAGCAAAAAAAGAACATAAAAACACATGCCCATGCAGCCCTAATCCGCCCAGTTTGGCCGCGACGGTCGGTCCAACGGACTTGGTCGTCGATCAGCAGCCCCAGACGACGCTACCGCCAGTCATTCCGGCTCCCGCTGCCGTCAGCAACAGGCGGTGACCAGGTACGTGTCGGCGGCCCCCCGCGTGGTGCGACCATGAAAACGGGATCGAGGCGGCCGAGCTGTTGCCGAAGTGTTCAACAGTCGAGACGACCCGCTCCCGCGCGATGCCAAGTTGCCGTCGCGTCGCTTCCATGATGCGGGTGTTGGCTTGATGCGGGATCCATTGATCGATGTCATCGCGCCCGATACCGGCCCTGTCGAGCGCCGCCCGCGTCGTCCGTGCCATCATGTCCACCGCTTCCGCGAACACGGCCTTGCCATCCGATATGATCATCAATGTCTCCTCCGTGCCGAGGTCGCGCGAAAACGGTGTGACGCTGCCGCCGGCTGGGATCTTGATCAGGTCGTAGCTTTTGCCGTTGGACGCCAGTTCCACACCCAGAATGCCGGTGCCGGGACGGTCGGCCGGCCCCAGGACCACCGCACCTGCGGCATCGGAAAACAGGATCGCGCTGCCTCGATCCGCAAAATTGATCCGTCGCGACAGGATATTCGCGGCGACCACGAGCACAGGCGCGTGTTGGGTTTTGACAAAGGCATCCGCAAATGTGAGCGCATAGAGGAAACCCGCGCACGCGCCCGCCATATCAATTGCCCCCGAACACGCAAGTTCGAGCTTGTGCGCCAAAAGCGGTGCTGACGGTGGCAACAGGTGGTCGGGGGTCGAAGTCGCAAGAATAGTGAGCGCTATTTTACTTCGGTTGAGCCCACTGGCAGTCAGCGCCATATCACCAGCTTTAGCGGCGATGTCGGTCAGTGCCACACCCGGTCCGACCCATCGGCGTTCGCGAATGCCAGTCCGCGCTTCGATCCAGCCAGCCCCGAGACCCAGCCGCGCCTCGATTTCGGCGTTCGCCACCCGCCGCTCTGGCGCGTGGTGGCCGAGCCCCAAAACCTCCACTCCGGCCCAGTTCGGTTTTCTTCTTCCTGTCATCTCGCTCACTACAGCACGGATGCGGCACCCACGTCGATTGCCTCATAGACGAGATCGAGTTCGGCGGCCGAAATGCAATACGGCGGCATGACGTAGATCGTATTGCCGAGCGGGCGCAGCAGCACGTCCCGCGCCAGAAACGCGGCTGAGAGCCTCGGACCCACATCCGCCAGATAACCGGCGTCGCGCACTGCGAGTTCGAGGGCCGTGATCGTGCCCGTCTGCCGAACGTCGATGAACCGCGGGTCGTCTGCGAACTTCGTGAGCCGCTCGGCCTGCATCGTCGCCAGCGCGCCAACGCGCTCGCGCACCGGTTCGTCTTCCCATATCGCGCAATTCGCCAGTGCCGCCGCGCAGCAAATGGGGTTTGCGGTATAGCTCGACGAATGGAAAAACGTCCGCGTGCGATCCTCGTCCAGGTGCGCGTCGAAAATCTCGGGCCGAGCCAGCGTCGCAGCCAGTGGCAGAGTTCCGCCCGTCAGGCCCTTCGCCGTTGCCAGAATATCCGGGGTGATCCCGGCCTGCTCGCATGCGAAAAGCGTGCCCGTACGTCCCCAGCCGGTCATCACCTCATCGGCAATCAGCAAGACGCCATGTGCCGCGCAGACATCATGCATGTGCCGGAGCACGTGCGCGGGATACGAATGCATCCCACCTGCCCCAAGGATCAGCGGCTCGACGATAAGCGCGGCGACATGCGATCGGCGGCACAAAGAATCGAGTGCATCAATGGTCTGTTGTTCTCGTTCCGCATGCGGGAACGGGATCCGCGCAACGTCGAACAACATGGGCGCATAAGGTGCGCTGAAGACACCTCGCGCACCAGCTGACATCGCCGCCGTGGTGTCGCCGTGATAGCCATGTTCAAGCGCCGCGACCACGGTGCGGGGTTCGCCGCGGTTATGCCAGAACCCGAGCACCATCTTGATCGCGACCTCTACCGCGACCGACCCCGAATCCGAGAAAAACACATGCGCGAGGCCAGGCGGCGCCAACTCGATCAACTTGGCTGCGAGCCGTTCGGCGGGCTCGTGCGTGAAGCCCGCGAAAATCACCTGGTCGAGCATTTCGGCTTGCTGCTTGACCCCGGCGACAATGCGCGGATGACAATGCCCGTGGGTCACCACCCACCACGACGAGATGGCGTCGAGAATACGGCGGCCGTTCGAGGTCTCGAGCCACGCCCCGTCGCCGCGCGCTATACCGACAGCGTCCGGCTGCAGTGCGTGCTGCGTGAACGGATGCCACACCGGCGACCGCGGCGGCATTACTGGAAATCCTCGACCCGAAAGCTGAGATCGAAAGCGCGGCGGAGTGAGGTGGAATCGAGCGGCTTCACAAACGGCAGCCGGCCCAATCGCCGCACGCGGCCGAAGTTTGCCACGCTGTCCTCGCTGTCCTCGTTGGCGTCTCCGACGAACGCCACGCCCTGGATCATGACGCTGCGGCGGCGCAGGGCTTCGATCGTCAATAGTGTGTGATTGATCGTGCCGAGCGTGGTGCGGGCCACCACGACAACAGGCAGTGCCCAGCTTTCGAACAGGTCGATCTGCAAGGTCTGCCGATTGAGCGGCACCAGTGGTCCGCCGGCCCCTTCGATCACCAGCGGACGCTGCATGGTCGGCGCCGAACCGCTGTCCTCCACCGCAGCGAGCCCGGCCTTCGCGCGCGGGATCATCGTCACGACGTTCGAGCGCCCGCTTGTCTCGTCGGCGGCGCGCTGTTGTGGCGCCGGGACGGCCGCCAGGGTCACCGGCTTGCGAGCGGCCGGCAACGTCAATCGTGCCAGGTCAATCTCGATCCCGTCACGCTCGGCGGCAAGATGGGGGGAAGCCGGAGTCCTCAGCCGGTAGACCTCGCCGAGTACGAGCGGATCCTGGGCGGCCGTGAGCCGACGCACGATGTCTGAGTCCGTTTCGCCTTCAAGGCCGGCCTGGATCGGCTTCCAGTAGCGACCGCCGAGGGCGGCAACCAGGGCTGCGGCGAACACTGTTTTGCCGACACCCGTGTCGGTGCCCGTGATGATAAAACCCGCACTCATGCGGCAAGCCTCCCTAGTTCGTCGCCGAGCGCCGCAGCGAGTTGTTCGATGTCATTTTCCGACACGTTGTTGGTGATCGTGATCCGGAGCCGCGCCGTCCCCTCCGGCACGGTCGGGGGGCGGACTGCGCGCACGTCGAAGCCGCGCGACCGGATCGCGGCGGCCAGCGCTACGGCACGGGTATCGCCCCCGACGATGACTGGGACAATATGCGAGCCTGATACGGGTAGGCCGATGCCGGACGACACGCGCTGGTTGAACAGCCCCACACGGCGCAGAACAGCAGTCCTCCGCCCGGGTTCGTCGCGGCAGAGCCTCAGGCTTTCGCGGACCATGGCCGCCATTAGTGGTGACGGGGCGGTGGCATAAATGAACGGCCGGCAGCGGTTGACCATGAAATCGCGCAGCGTGCGCGACGCAAGCACCAGCGCTCCGTTCGCTCCGAGGGCTTTGCCGCAGGTATGCAAGGAGACAACCTCGGCACAGCCTTCAAGGACCGCCGCCAAGCCGCGGCCGTGGTCGCCCAGCACTCCGGTTGCGTGGGCTTCGTCGATCACCAGCATGGCATCGTGACGGGCCGCCACCGTGGCGATGTCGATCAGCGGCGCACGGTCGCCGTCCATGCTGTAGAGGCTCTCGACCGCGATCCAAACCCGCCCCATACCGCCGCGGGCCCGCCACCGCCGGATCGCGTCGTCGAAGGCTTGACAATCATTGTGCGGGGCAATTGCGTGCTCGGCCTTGCTGGCGCGCACGCCGTCGTGGACACTTGCGTGAATGAGGGCGTCATGCACGATCAAGTCGCCGCGGCTGGGCAATGTCGAAAAGATCGCCGTGTTGGCCTGGAAACCGCCACCGAAATAGAGCGCGGTCTCGGAGCCGAAATGCGCTGCTGCCTCGGCTTCAAGGGCCTCATGCTCTGGGTGATTGCCGCGCAAAAGCCGCGACCCGCCGGCGCCGACCGGGACACCCCGGTCAAGGGCGGCCCGCGCGGCATCCGCGAGCTCGGTTGATCCTGCAAGGCCGAGGTAGTCGTTCGACGCGAAATCGAGGCCCGCCCGGCCTTCGAGCGCGCGCAACCTTCCACGCCGCTTCAGCGCTGCCAGCGCACGGCTATGGGCGTCGGGCATCACAGCCGACATCCTGCAGCGTGGTCTCTGAACCAGTGTCGGCAACCACGTTCGGCAGTGCCTCTGGCTCGAGACCGAGCTTCTCGAATAACCTCTGATCCGCATCCTCGCCAGGATTGTCGGCGGTCAGCAGCGTGTCGCCGCAGAAAATCGAATTGGCGCCTGCAAAGAAACATAGCGCCTGCGTGACGTCGCTCATTTCGGTGCGACCGGCTGACAGCCGCACGTAGGACTTTGGCATCATGATGCGCGCCAGAGCTATCGCGCGGACGAACTGGATCGGGTCCATGCGCTCAACGCTCTCGAGCGGCGTGCCCGGAATGGCAATCAGCATGTTGATCGGTACGCTCTCTGGATGCGCGGCAAGATTGGCGAGCGTGACCAGCATGTCGATGCGATCATCGGGTTCTTCACCCATTCCGAGTATGCCGCCGGAGCAGACCTTGATACCCGCCTCGCGGACCCGTGCCAGCGTGTCGATCCGGTCTGCGAACGAGCGCGTCTTGACGACCTCGCCGTAGTAGCGCTCGGAGGTATCGATGTTGTGGTTGTAATAGTCGAGACCGGCTCCCCTCAGTCGGCTGACGTCGGAGTGCGACAGCATGCCGAGCGTCATGCAGGTTTCCATGCCCAGGGCCTTGACACCCTCGACCATCGCGACGACCGCATCCATGTCGCGATCCTTCGGGCTGCGCCATGCCGCGCCCATGCAATAGCGTGTGGCGCCCGCCGCTTTGGCCTTTTGCGCCTCGTCGAGCACGCGCTCGACCTGCATGAGTTTCGACGCCTTGAGGCCCGACGCATGATGCGCCGACTGACTGCAATAGCCGCAGTCTTCTGCGCAGCCACCTGTTTTGATCGACAACAGGCGACTCATTTGTACGCGGTTGGGGTTGAAATTCTCACGGTGTACGAGTTGCGCCTTTAACAGGAGGTCGTTGAACGGCAGGTCGTGCACCGCCTTGGCCTCGGCCCGGGTCCAGTTATGACGCACGGTGCCGTCGCAAGGCCACGGCTCGGCTGCGGTGGAGGCTGCTTGGGTTGAGATGGCCAGGCGCTGCTGCATTGGGGGCGGGTCTCCGTCACGTCGGCCGCGAACGGCCGCAATCGCCCCGATTGATGCACCGCTTAGGGGGGCGGGGGCAAGGCCGTCTTTTTGCCCTCCCCCGTCCGTCAGGTCACTGTCCCGATTCGCGCCGCATCTCAGACCGCGATTTTGCCGCCACCCTTGCGCGTAATCGCCACAATAGCCGGTCGCGGCGGCATCTTCGATTGGGGATCGGTTTCCGGCCACCGATGCAACGGCTTGTCGAACGTCGAGACTTGCTCACGAGATGGACTTTGGGCCGGGTGCTGAACCGCCACGAAGAACGTCTGGTCGTCAGGGGTGAACGCCGGCCCGCACATTTCAGCACCGGCCGGGCACTGGAAGAACAGCTTCGATGTGCCTCGCGCGCTGCCTTTGGTCTCCACGCCCCAGATTCCGTCGGTCCGGCCCGTCGCCTCCTTCGAGTTGCCGTCGGTAGCCACCCACAGTCGCCCGCCGCCATCGATGACGCAGTTGTCGGGATTGGCGAACCAGCCATTCTTGGTGGTCAACGGATTGAACGTCGCGCCGACGGCGGCAACCGCCGGATCGCCGCACTTCAGCAGGATTTCCCAACTGAACCTGGGGGCCGCATGGTCGTTTCCATCCGGCGTGATCTCGATGATGTGCCCGAACGTGTTGGCCGGCCGCGGGTTGGCGGCATCGACGGACGCGCTGCTGCGGTCGCTGTTGCTGGTAAGCATCAGGTAGACCTTGTTGGTGCGCGGATTGACATCGATGTCCTCGGGTCGGTCCATCTTGGTTGCGCCGACCAGATCGGCGGCCAGGCGCGCGAAGATCACGACATCGCCCTGATCCTTGAACCCTGCTGCGGCCGTCAGCGGGCCCTGGCCATGCTCGAGTGGCAGCCAAACTCCGGTTCCATCGGCGTCGAAACGCGCCACGTAAAGCGTGCCCTGGTCCAGCAGATCCTTGTTGGCGGCTCGGTTCCTGGTATCCACCACGCCTTTGGTCACGAAGCGGTAGACATAGTCGAAGCGCTGATCATCACCCTGATAGACCACGAAGCGGCCATCGCCATTGATCACGTTGCCCGCGCCCTCGTGCTTGAATCGGCCAAGTGCCGTGCGTTTGACGGGCACCGACGTCGGGTCGAGCGGATCGATCTCGACGACCCAGCCGAACCGGTTCGGTTCATTCGGCTCCTTTGCAATATTGAACCGATCGTGGAACTTCGCCCACGGATAGCGTTCGGATGGCACGCCGTAACGCTTCAGCGCGGCGGCCCCCGGCGCCGTGTCGAGTGCTCCCTTGCCGTGGAAGTAAAGGTTGAAGTTCTCTTCGCAGCTGAGCCACGTCCCCCAGGGCGTGACAGCGCCGCCGCAGTTGTTGATCATGCCGCGAACGCGCATACCGCTCGCATCGTCCGACGTTCGCATGCGCTCATGACCGGCCGCTGGGCCGGAAATGAGCATTTCCGTCTCGGCCGTCAACCGGCGGGCGAAGACCGAATTCGGCACCACGCCCCATTTGCCCTTGTCGCGCTTGACCTCGATCACGGTTCCACCATGCGCCATCATCTCGACGTCGACCCGGTTACGGGTGGCGGCCTCGTAGGACTTACCCGGACCTGCCGTGGGATCAATGCCGGGGAACATCAGTTCGCTGTTGGTGTACTCGTGGTTGACCACGAGAAGCCCGTGATCACTGCGGCCGTCGAGCGGGATGAAATGCAGAAAATCGTTGTTGTAGCCGAACTGCGTCGCCTGCCTCTCGCCGGTTTGGGCGCCAACATCGAATTCGGGCGCGTTGGACAGCACCTTGTCGCCCCAGCGAATGAGGACATCGGCATTGTATCCGTCCGCGACGTGGTGGCGACCGTCACTTCCGGCGGCAACCTCGGTGAAGTTGAACGAGGGCGTGGCGGACGCCGGCTGACTGCAAGCCGTGAGCATCGATATCGGCGCAGCCACCGCAGAGATCGCACTCACCGCCAGAAGCCCCGACATCAGTTCACGCCGCGACAGGCGCTCGGCAATAATATCGCCCATGGTGGCGTTCTGGCTTGCGTTCGAGCCGACGTCGTCGATTTCCTCGGCAGAAAGCCGGTCTGTTGTCGCATCACCGTTCATTGGGTCGCGTCCCTCGGTCGAAGTCGGTTGAGACAAGTTCGGTGCTTCGGTGAATTCGGAAGCGCGACCCCGGTCTGCCCCGTTGTCATGCTGTTATTTCACAATACGAAGCCGCATTTTAGCAGGATCTGTTTGACGATTGCGCGACTGTGTGCGGTCCCCGCGACCCGTCCGGCTCTCAGGTGGCAAGGTACCGGTTGCCCGACCGCGCGCGGGCGGCAGGACGATTGACAGCATGGCGGCAGTATCGGACATGTCGCTGCGTCAACACGTCATCCACGGATGGAACCAGCTTGCTATGAAATTTGCTTTTGCGGCGCCCGCCATTCCCACTCTGCCGATCAAAGGTTCAGAGCTGCGCTTCCCGGTGCATCGCATCTATTGCGTCGGTCGCAACTACGCCGACCATGCCCGTGAAATGGGTCACGACCCGACAAAAGAACCGCCATTCTTTTTCCAGAAAAACCCGGACAATCTGTCGACGGATGGCGAGTTTCCTTATCCGCCGCTTTCAAATGACGTTCAATTTGAAATCGAGCTGGTCGTGGCGCTCAAGTCCGGAGGCAGCGATATCCGGCCAGAAGATGCACTTGGCCATGTGTTTGGTTACGCTATCGGCCTCGATATGACCCGTCGTGACCTGCAAGGAGCCGCCAAGAAGCTCGGCCGGCCCTGGGAGGTCGGCAAGGCTTTCGAGAAATCCGCCCCTTGCTCGGCCATCGTCAGAGCGGAAGAGATCGGACATCCCGTGTCCGGGGCGATCTGGCTCAACGTCAATGGCGCCCGGAAGCAAACCGGCGACCTGTCGCAATTCATCTGGGACATTCCGCACCAGATTGCGATCCTGTCGACCTTGTTCCTGCTCGCGCCCGGCGATCTGATCATGACCGGCACGCCGGCAGGTGTCGGCCCGGTCGGCAAGGGAGACCGGTTGCTTGGTCACGTCGAGGGCTTGGGCAAGCTTGACGTTTTAGTGGTCTGAAGCCGTCAATCGAATCGACAAGACTTCGAATCCCCCAGGGTCAACCCGAGGCGATAATGTCGCAGCGCGTAGTTGCGCAGGGTTTAATCTGAAATTGTAATTTGAAATGGAATTGCTCTCAAACTCGTTCCGTTTGGTGTGAATTTGATAACCCATAGAGCCATTAATCATTGCAGCATATCCGGAAATGCCCAATTGTATTTTCAGAGGTTCAAATCAAATTGACGTGAAGCGGTCATCGAGTGGCGAGCGTCCCACAAAGCGATTGGCAGCTGAGAACGCGCGTCTGGAGTACACCCATGGCAAATCCCGATGAACTACGCCGGCTTTACGAAGCCCTGTGCGCTCAGCCGATTTTGGCCGAGCGGGATTTCAGGTTCGCGCTCGAAGGAAACGACCGGCTTGTCGTCAATCGCGGCGCGCACACCCGTGGAATCTGGCGCTGCGCCGGTAACCGGTTCACGTGGACGCCAGCGGGCTACAACGAACCCACCCATACCGTGCGCGAGGCTGATGCGGCCCAGCGCTACACGCTGATCGTTCTGGCGACGGCGTTGTGAGGTCGGGCGTCAATCAGTTGAGGTCTTCCAGGGCGCGGGGCAGCGGTAGCACGGGAATGCCGTCCTCGATCAGGGCGCGGGCCTCGCTCAACGTCGCCTCACCGTAGATGCCTCGGTGGACCGCCTCGCCGGCTTCGATTCTGCGGGCTTCTTCGGCAAACCGCGGCCCCACATATTCGACTTTTTCTGCGACCTCCTGACGCAATCGGCGCAGGACTGCGGCCGTTTCCTGCCAGGCATCAGGGGGCCGAACTCTGTTTGGCTTAGCCGGGACGGGCGGTTCGGGCGCGGCAATCCGCGGCGACTTTCCGAGATTCGGTGCCATCATCGCCTTGGTGACCTGCGATATCCCGCAAACCGGGCAGGTCACCGCGCCGCGTGCAGCCTGGGTATCGAATGCGCTGCCCGTTTTGAACCAGGCTTCGAAATCGTGGGAGTTGGCGCAAGTGAGTCGATATCGGATCATCGACCGGCTCCAGGCGGCGTTTCCGCAATCCCGAAATCAAAGTACCGATCGTGGGTCAGCGATGGCACGCGCGCACGCGCCTCGGCCAGCCGCTGAAGATCGATGTCGGCTGCCACGACACCTGGCTCAGTGCCGCCTTCGGCTAGGATCTCGCCCCAAGGAGATACGATCAGGCTGTGGCCAAACGTCTCGCGTCCGTGCTCGTGCCGGCCGCCTTGGGCAGCCGCGAACATGAAGCACTGGGTCTCGATGGCGCGCGCCTGCACCAGTACGTGCCAATGAGCCTCGCCGGTGACACGTGTAAAAGCCGCCGGAACGGCGATAAATTTCGCTCCGCTTTTGGCAAGGGCCCGGTGCAGATTGGGGAAGCGGAGATCGTAGCAGATCGTGAGACCAAGCGGCCCCCATGGAAGCGGCGCCAGTACCGCTTGGCGACCGGGCCGATAGCTGCGGCTTTCCTTGTAGCTCTCGCCGCCGGGCAGATCGACGTCGAACATATGAATCTTGTCGTAGCGCGCCACGATCTGCCCTTGAGGCGATATCACGAGGCTGCGATTGGCGAGCATGCCGTCCGGCACCTTCACGGCGACGGAGCCGATATGCAGCCAAATCGACAGCTCCCGGGCGAGTGTGCGAAAATGAGCGATGGCCGGATCCTGGTCCTCGCTGCGGCACTCGGCGAAGAGACGGTCGCGGTCGAGTTCCATGATGGTGGTGACTTCCGGCGTCTGGACGTAGCTCGCCCCGTCGGCAGCGGCTTGGCGTATGAGTACTGTCGCCACGGCGAGGTTCGCCTCGACATGACGTCCCGTTCGCATCTGTACGAGCGCCGCACGAAACCAGTTGTTGTCCGTCACGGCCATCATGCCATCACCGAAATGCCGGCGCACTGCGCGCGGCTTGCGCGTTCAACTTACGAGCTCAACAAGGGATCGAGCCGTCCGGCCCTGTCGAGCGCATGAATATCGTCGCAGCCGCCGACGTGCAGCTCCCCGATAAAGATCTGCGGCACAGTGACCCTCCCGCCGGCTAAAGTCGTCATCCGGCTGCGCACATCAGGCCGTCCGGTGACATCGATCTCGTCGTACGTCACACCCTTTTTTCGCAGAAGCTCTTTGGCAAGGCGGCAGTACGGACAAAGCATCGAGGTGTAGATGGTGATCTTCGGCATTGGCTCGCTCTCCCCATGCCTCCCCGCAGACCCGATGAATCTAGCGGTTCGGTCGGCTATAGCAAAGGACGCTGCGACAGAATCACGTCGTCGTCATGGAAATGTTGCATCAACGCGCGGGGGCGACCCAATCACATTGTAGCGGCCATCAAACCGGAACCATACTTTGATCGACCACCAGCGCCAATGCGAGCACGTCGACCCGCCGCGCACCTGCTGACTTCAGCGCGCGCGCGCAAGCTGCGGCCGTCGCGCCGGTCGTGACGACATCGTCCACCAGCAGAACCGCCCGCCCAACGATCTCGGGCAATGATGGCTTCGGAACCGCGAACGCGCCGTGAACGTTCCGCTGTCGCTCGGCACGCGTCAGCCCGGGCTGCGGCCGCGTGCGTTGGTTTCTCACGAGCGCCAGTGGGCGGAACGGAATACCACTCAGCCGCGACACCTCGGCGGCCAGCACCGCGGACTGGTTGAAGCGCCGCCAGACCAGCCGCATTCGTGCCAGTGGCACCGGCACGATAACCTCGGCGTCTGTGATGAGCTCAGCGCCTGCCACGTGCATCCAGCGGCCGAACAGGCGACGGGCGTGGTGCTGGTCGTGGAATTTCAAGTCGCGTATCAGACGCCGCATAACGCCATCAAAGCGCGCCACGGCCCGCGCCCGGTCATAGACCGGCGGGTCTGCGGCGGCGGCAGCCGAGATGATTGTCCCACCTATGTCGAATGGCATCGGCCATCCCAGTCGGTCACACAATGGGGGACGGATGAAATTGATCTCGCGCCAGCATTGCGGACAGAGCATATCGTGGTCGGCAACCTGAATGTTGCAGGCGACGCATACAGGCGGGATCAGAAAATCACCACTGGCCTTGGCTGCTGCCGCGAGCCAAGACTGCGCGCTGCGGAGTCGTGTGCCGTAAAATCGGCTAAGGGTGTCGCCGTCGCGTTTCGTCATAACGCGCCCTCCCGAAACAACCTATAATGAGTTTGCGGGGGCGGCGTGATCACCAAGCCGTGTCGACGGAAATCCGATTACCGAGTTCGCCATGACTGACCAAGCCATCGTTTTCGACCGCGCACTGATTGCGCGCCGCCGTGACCGTGCCGCGTCCTTGGCCGGCGCCCACGTCTTTCTGCTCGAACGCGTGGCCGACGACTTGGCCGAACGACTGGAAATCGTGCGCCGGACGTTTCCCGTTGCGTTGAGCCTTGGCGCATATAACGGCGTTGTTGGCGGGCGCATCCGGTCGCTCGATAGTGTCGGCACGGTGGTAGAGTGCGAGTTGTCACCGCGCCTGCTCGCCCACTGTCGCGGCCCACGCGTACTGGCCGATGAGGAAGCGCTGCCGTTCGGCGACGGCACCCTGGACCTCATCGTGTCGGGCCTCAGTCTGCAGTTCGTCAACGATCTGCCAGGCGCGTTGGTTCAGGCTCGCCGTGCGCTGAAACCCGACGGGCTTCTGCTCGCAGCGGTGCTCGGCGGCGAGACTCTTTCCGAATTGCGTTCGGTCTGGCTGGAAGCTGAAGCGGAAATCGAGGGTGGGGTGTCGCCACGCGTTGCCCCGGTGGCAGACGTGCGCGATCTTGGCGGGTTGTTGCAGCGGGCGGGTTTCGCGCTGCCTGTGGTTGATTCCGATATCGTGCACGTGAGCTATGCAACGCCGCTGGCGTTGATGCAGGAGATCAAGGCAATGGGTGCAAGCAACACTCTCGTCGAGCGTCGGCGCACGCCCACACGGCGGCAGACGTTGCTCAGGGCGTGCGAAATCTACTCTGACCGGTACTCGCGTCACGACGGTCGTGTCATGGCGACATTCGAAATTTTGACGCTCACCGCTTGGGTTCCGCACGACAGCCAGCAGAAGCCGCTTCGACCGGGCAGTGCAAAATCACGGCTCTCTGACGCATTGGGCACCGCAGAAGTACGGCTCCCGCGGGATGATGGCCGTCCACCAAGCAACGACGACGTCGCCGCGACTTGACACCTTATTCCGGAGGTCACGTCAGGCGAGGATGGAAAAATCAATCTTGGCGGACCGCACGACGAGGTGCCGGTCCGCCATCACACGTCCCTACTTCTTCTTCGATGCCGGAGCAGCGGCTTGTCGGCTGTTGAATGCGGCCCAGCCCGGACCCTTCGAAGCTGCGGCCTTGCTGAGGCAGCTATCACGCTTGGCGGCATCGACCTTGGCGCACGGGCTGTTGGGGTTCACGGCGGGAGCGGCGGCCTTCTTCGGGGCCTCAGCCTTCTTGGCGTCTTTGGCGGGCGCGGCGGCAGCCTTGGCGGTTGGCGCGGCGGCTGCAGGAGCGGCAGCGGCCTTGCCTGCGATCGGGACTCCGCCCTTCACTGCCGGCAGGTTACGAATGCAAACGTCGCGCTTGGCCGGCTCGACCTTGGAGCAATCGGTCCACTGGGCCGGTGCTGCGGCTTCGGCTTTTTTCTTGGCCTGGGCGTTCGCGTCGGTTGCCAGCATCAATCCGGCGCCAACGGCGACCCCGAGTGCAACCGCAAGTAACTTCTTCATATGCTCTCCTCCTGGATCTGTCACAGGCCTCTTTGGCACTTGACACCTCGAACTCGTTGCCGAGCTGTACTCCCTTTAGCAGAGAATTCTCGCGTGTGTCACCGTATCGCCATATTTTCCCAAGGGTTGCGGCTGCGACTGGTGTGCGCTGCAGCAACCGACGGTGGGGTTGGTCAGCATCAGAACTCGCGAGCGACCTTCGAAACGGCGTTATCCGAGCAGATCGCGCAACCAGGGCAGAAGCGGTAGATCGGCAGGTGGCATGTGGTATTCGGACAGCCGGTTCGCTCGTACCCATGCAATTCGCTGCCCCTCGCGCGGCGTGATCTCGCCGTCCCAGTTGCGGCACAAAAAGAGCGGCATCAACAGGTGGAACTCGTCGTAACCATGACTGGCGAAGGAGAATGGTGCGAGGCACTTTTCACACACTTCGATCGCAAGTTCCTCTGCCAGTTCTCGCCGCAGCGCCGCTTCCGGAGTCTCGCCTTGCTCGACCTTTCCACCCGGGAACTCCCAAAGCCCGGCCATTGATTTGCCGACGGGCCTTTGCGCGAGCAGCACGCGATTTTCTGGATCGACCAGTGCCGCCGCCGCCACGAGCACGATACGCCTTGTCATCCAGCGCCCCCGTCAGCTGCGATAGTCGGCGTTAATCGACACGTAGTCGTGGGTCAGGTCGCAGGTCCAAACTATGGCCGCAGCCTTGCCGACCCCGACATCGACGCGGATCACGATCTCGCGGTTCTTCATGTAGGCCGCGACCGATTTCTCAACGTATTCGGCTGCCCGTTCGCCGTCGCGCGCGACGCAATGTTCGCCGAACCAGATCGCTAGCCGGTCGCGGTTGGCCGCCTCTCCCGATTTGCCGACGGCCATCACCACCCGACCCCAGTTCGGGTCCTCCCCGGCGATGGCCGTCTTTAGGATCGGCGAGTTCGCACACGACAGCGCGATCGTGCGGGCGGCCGACCAGGTTTTTGCCCCCGTTACCTCGAAGGTCACGAACTTCGAAAGCCCTTCGCCGTCCTT
Organism: Hyphomicrobium sp.; assembly: GCA_002928955.1. GTDB lineage: Bacteria > Pseudomonadota > Alphaproteobacteria > Rhizobiales > Hyphomicrobiaceae > JAKAML01. Next base: position 17,788 of record PERT01000002.1, read on the forward strand.
CGCCACCATGATGGCGAGATCGCGCATGAGCCCGTGCAGCGCTTCGGAGAATGCCGCAAGTGCTGGGCTTTTCGCGTTCGTCACCGGCTTCTGGCCGCGCGCCGCGGCGGCTGCCGTTGCAAACATCAGGCAGGTATCGCTGGTGGACGTATCGCCGTCGACCGTCATGCAATTGAAAGTCGTTTTCGTATGCTCGGCAAGCAGCGACTGCAGTGCCGGCGCCGCGATAGCCGCGTCCGTGAACAAAAAACACAGCATCGTCGCCATATCGGGAGCGATCATGCCGGCGCCTTTGCAGAAGCCGTTGATCGTGACGTCCGTGCCCCCGATCTTCGTCGTGCGGGTCACAAGTTTGGGGTAGGTGTCGGTGGTCATGATCGCGCGCGCTGCCGCCTCGAACCGATCTGGCTCAACGCTGGCAACTAGACCGTCCAGAAGATGGGAAAACTTGGCGGCGTCGAGCGGCTCACCGATCACGCCGGTCGAGGCGATGTAGACGCCGGCGGGCGAACACGGGACCGCGCGGGCCGCGAACTTCGCTGTCAACGCGACCGCATCGCGACCCTTCTTGCCCGTGAAGGCGTTGGCATTGCCGGAATTGACCACCAGTATACGCGCAGCACCTGATTTCAGGTTCTTGCGGCACCAGTTTACCGGCGCCGATGCGGTCTTTGACTGGGTGAGCACGCCGGCTGCGGCCGTGCCGGGATCGAGCACCGCAATCATCAGATCCGTCCGCCCCTTGTAGCGAATACCGGCCTCGGCGGTGGCAAACCGCACGCCCTCGATTGGTGGCAGTTTGGGGATTGACTTGGGCGCGAACGGAGATACGGCGGTGATCTTGGCCATGGTGGATCCGTGTGGATGTAGCGTGGAGGCTCCTGCGTGGCGCTTCAGGTGCCGACATGGCACCCACGCTGGGCATCAAAAGCGCCGCACACTAACACGCTCACAGGACACATCGGGCCGCTCATGGCAAGCGGCCCGATCCGAACTTGGCTTCCACGGTCAAGGGCTTACTTTTTCTGTCCCTCGACGGCACCCTTGGCCTTTTCCGCAGCTTCCTGGGTCTCGATCTGTTTCTTGATCTGCTCTTCGAGCGCTTTTTTCTGGGCGTCGGCCTGCTTTTCCTGCTCCTCGACCTGCTTTTTTATCTCAGGGTCGAGGTATTCGACCTTGGCCTTCGCTCTAAGATCTCCAGCCACGGTCTGTGCCTTGCGATAGATCATCGAGGCCAGGATCCGGTCCTTGACTTCGTCGAAAGTCGGCAGCTTTTTCTCGCGGCGATCCTCGAGCTTGATCACGTGCCAGCCAAACTGGCTCTGTACGGGTTTGGAGATGTCGCCTTTTTTGAGCGCGAACGCGGCGTCCTCGAACTGCGGTACCATTTGTCCACGACTGAAGTAGCCGAGCATTCCGCCGTCGTCTTTCGACCCCGGGTCCTTGGAATTCTCCTTAGCCAGTGCCAGGAAATCACCACCGGCCTTCAACTTATCGGCGATGTCTTTGGCTTTTTGCTCGGTGTCGACCAGAATATGACGCGCCTGGACTTCCTCGTCCGGCTTCATGCCCTTGATCTGATCATCAAAGAACGTCCTGGCGGCGCCATCGCTGACCTGGTCGCGAATGTTCTTCTCGAAATAGGCATCCCGCAAGGCACGGCGGCGATAATACTGCATCCGCTCTTCGAAGTTGGCACCCGCGCCCAGCTTCTGCTCCTCGGCGGCGTCGGCGAAGATCTGATTTTCAATCAGAAACTCGATAAGTGCTCGGCGTTTTTGGCCTTCGGGAAGGTTGCCGAGATCGTTGCCGATCTCGCTTTCGGCGCGAACTACATCGGCGTCCGTCAGCGATTTGCCGTTGACTTTGGCGATCACCTTTTCGCCAGCTGCGGCCTTGTCCTGAGCAGACGCTGTCAAGCTCCAGCCGCTGGCCAAGGCCACGGCCAATGCGCTCACTGCAATCAGATTGCGGGCATGGTGGATCACGATCATCGTTCCCAACGTTTTTGGCCCGTGGTTTTGGCCGAGTTTGAAGGTAAGTGGCAACCGAACAGGCATGGTTCGAAGTCGGTCCAAGCCAAAACCTAGACAGACGGGCGCTAGATAAACCACGCCCTCCGCACCTGCCAAGTTAACAATTCGCCACGTCGAACCCCACGGCCGACCTTGTCAAAGACGTGCCCGCGCGTGACCCGATAACGATCATGGGACTTGAGAACGCGTTGACAATCCTGGGGTGCGGTTCTTATCTCTGCCTCGAAATGGCCCGAGCGAAGGTCGTACGCAGGTTTATTGCACAGGGTTCGCGATCTCGATCGGTCAAGACCCCCCACGCGAGGCCTTCGGCACTCAACTCTGCACGCTCGCGCCGAAAACCAAATTTGCCAGGGTCTGCCACAGACGGTCAAACACCGTGCGGGCCGGCCCCCCAATCGAGGATTTCTTCTGATGCTCTCTCTCGGTGGCCTTGCATCGAAGCTATTCGGCTCGTCCAACGAACGCCGGATCAAGGTCTACCGCCCGAGGGTTGAAGCAATCAACGCCATGGAGGCGGAGGTCGCGTCGCTATCGGATGACGAACTCCGGGCGCGGACCGCGATGTTCCGCCAGCAGGTTACCGACGGTGCGACGCTCGATTCGCTCTTGGTGCCGGCATTTGCCACCGTGCGCGAAGGCGCCAAGCGTGCACTCGGCCAGCGCCACTTCGATGTTCAGCTGATCGGTGGCATGGTGCTCCATCAAGGCAACATCGCAGAGATGAAGACCGGCGAAGGCAAGACGCTGGTCGCCACGCTGCCCGTCTATCTCAATGCGTTGACGGGTCGCGGCGTGCACGTGGTGACGGTCAACGACTATCTCGCCAAGCGCGACGCCGAGTGGATGGGGAAGGTCTACCGGTTCCTGGGCCTCACGGTCGGCTGCATTGTCCATGATCTCCCGGACGAGGAGCGCAAGGCGCAGTACGCCTGCGATGTGACCTACGGCACCAACAACGAGTTGGGCTTCGACTACCTCCGCGACAATATGAAGATGCGCAAGGACGACATGGTCCAGCGCGGCCATTTCTTCTCGATCGTCGACGAGGTGGATTCGATCCTGATCGACGAGGCGCGCACGCCGCTCATCATTTCGGGCCCGGTCGAAGACCGCGCCGATCTCTATATGGCCGTCGACAGCCTGATGCCGAACCTGGAGCCTGAGGACATCGAACTCGACGAGAAACAGCGGCAGGTTTCGTTGACCGAGGTTGGCAACGAAAAGATGGAACGCCTTCTCGAAGCCGCGGGTGTCATGAAGGGGTCTCTTTACGACATCGAGAACGTGACCATTGTCCATCACGTCAACCAGGCCTTGAAGGCCAACCGGCTATTCCAGCGCGACAAGGACTACATCGTCAAATCAAACCAGGTCGTCATCATCGACGAGTTCACTGGCCGCATGATGCCGGGCCGCCGCTACTCGGAAGGTTTGCATCAGGCGCTCGAGGCCAAGGAGCGTGTCGAGATCCAGCCCGAGAACCAAACGCTGGCCTCTATCACCTTTCAAAACTACTTCCGACTTTACGACAAGCTCGGCGGCATGACGGGCACGGCCTCGACCGAAGCCAGCGAATTCATGGACATCTACGGTCTCGACGTCATTGAGATCCCGACCAACCAGCCCGTTGGCCGTGTCGACGAGGACGACGAGATCTACCGGACACAGAAGGAAAAGTACGCAGCCATCGTAACGACGATCGCTGACTGCTCCCGCCGCGGCCAGCCCGCTCTCGTCGGCACCACCTCGATCGAGAAGTCAGAGCAATTGTCTGCGCTTTTGAAAGACCGCGACTACATCAAAACGCTTGGTCAGAAGCTATCGGAGCAGGCCGCCGGCCTCAAGGACGGCCGTGACGGCGAATTGAAAGCCTACCTCACCGAAATCGCCGCCTACATGACCAGCATCGGCGCCGATATCAAGTCGAACGCCGACCCGGTTCCGCACAAGGTCTTGAACGCGCGCTTCCATGAACAGGAAGCGACCATCGTAGCCCAGGCCGGCGTGCCCGCGGCCATCACCATCGCTACCAACATGGCTGGTCGCGGAACCGACATCCAGCTCGGCGGCAACGTCGAATTCCGGTTGAAGGACTGGCTGCGCACTGAAGGCGAATCCGGTCGTGCGCCGGACGATGCGGCGACGGCCAAGATGCGCGCCGAGATAGAAGCCGACGTCGCTGAGAAAAAGCGGGCCGCCCTCGAAGCCGGCGGGTTGTGCGTCATCGGCACCGAACGCCACGAAAGCCGCCGTATCGACAACCAGTTGCGCGGACGCGCCGGCCGCCAGGGCGACCCAGGCCGCTCGAAATTCTATCTCGCCATCGACGACGACCTGATGCGCATCTTCGGCTCGGAGCGCATGGACAGCGTTTTGCAGACGCTCGGCCTCAAGGAGGGCGAAGCCATCATCCATCCGTGGATGAACAAGTCGCTGGAGATGGCGCAGAAGAAGGTCGAGCAACGCAACTTCGACATTCGAAAGCAGATCCTGAAGTACGACGACGTGATGAACGATCAACGCAAGGTCATCTTCGACCAGCGTATCGACATCATGGCTGAGGACGACGTGTCCGACACGATCAAGGACCTGCGCCATCAGGTGGTCCGTGAGCTCGTGACCCGCCACATTCCCGAGAAGGCCTACGCCGAGCAGTGGGATGCCGCAGGTCTCAGGGAGGCGATCAGTAATATTTTTGGCCTCGAACTCGACATCGAGCAGTGGGCCGCCGAGGAAGGCATTGCCGACGAGGAGATCATCGAGCGGTTGTTGGCGAAGGTCGATGAGAAGGCCTCGACCAAGTCAGACGAGATGGGTCCAGAGCTTTACCGGCAAATCGAGAAGATGGTTCTTTTACAAACGCTTGATCACCTTTGGCGCGAACACATCGTGACGCTCGAGCACCTTCGTCAAGTCATTGGCTTCCGCGCCTACGGCCAGCGAGATCCATTGAACGAGTACAAGTCAGAAGCCTTTGTCTTGTTCGAGGCATTGCTTGGCAAGCTGCGCGAGGCCACCACCGGTCAACTCATGCATGTAGAGTTAACGGTCGGGGAAGACCCTCCCATACTGCAGCCTGCTGAACTGCCGCCCATGGAAGCCCACCACGTCGACGCAACCACCGGCCTCGACGAGTTTGCTGGCGCCCAGGAAATTCCGCCCGAGATCGCGCGCGAGCTGGCCATGGTCGATGCCGCCATCGCCGCCAGCGGCCGCCCCCGCGCGGAGCCCGATCGCCGCGCGCCGCTGCAGACACGCAAGGCCCCAAGCGGTGTCGATCCGGCTGATCCTGCCACGTGGGGTAAGGTTTCCCGCAATGCGGTCTGTCCCTGTGGCACAGGGAAGAAGTACAAGCATTGTCACGGCAAGCACGACTAACGGCAATTCGGGCGCTTGGCCGATCCGAAGAGGGAAGGTTAACGGCACGTGCGCATCCTCGGTATCGTTGGTTCGACCCACGACAGCGGTCTCGCTATTCTTGACAACGGCAAGCCAGACCTCGTCCTCGAGGAGGAACGGCTCAACCGCGTCAAGAAGACGTTGGCCTTTCCCACGCGCGCAATCACTGCCGCGCTTGGTCAACGCGCGGAAGGGCTGGCCAGCATTGATGTGATGGTCATGCCGTGGAATCAACGGGCACTACAGGCCAGCGCGTTTAAGGCGCTTATGGCCAAATTCCCGTCTAGCCTTGCGCTACTGTCGCCCCGGGCCCACACCCCTCAGAAGAACGAGGTCGTGCTGCTCGATCGCGTTATCCGCCGCAGGTTCAAACAGCATTTTGGCGTCGACACGTTGCCGCCGATCGTCAACGTCGGCCACCATAATTCTCATGCTGCAATGTACTTCGTTTCACCATTCGACAACGCAACCGTACTGGTAATGGATGGCTACGGCGACGATGCTGCCACCAGCATCTATGCCGGCGACGGCGCCAAGCTGACGCGCCGGTGGCGCTCGTCGTTCTTCAACTCAATCGGCATGGTCTACACGCTCATCACCGAATACCTCGGCTTCGGCGGGTTTTCTGACGAGGGCAAGGTGATGGCACTGGCCGCGTTCGGCGACGACACCTACGTCGATCGTTTCCGTGACTGCATCCGGCTGCATCCGGACGGCACCTACGCAGTCAACATGGACTATTTCAGTTACGACCGGTTCGGCCAGCTCCGCCCGTTCAAGCGCAAGTTCTACGAAGCCTTCGGTCCCGCCCGCGCGCCCGGCACCCCGCTCGAAGACCGTCACCGCGCCGTCGCCTTCGCGCTGCAGAAAGTGACCGAGGAGACGATCTTGCACATCGTGCGTCACCTCACCAAGACGATCGGCACACGGAAACTTGTGCTCGCGGGGGGGGTCGCACTCAACTGCGTAGCCAATGCCCGCATTCTCGAATCGACTGACGTCGAAACGATCTGGGTGCCGCCCTGTGCGTCCGACACTGGGGCGCCGCTCGGGGCCGCGCTGTGGCACTACCATCAGACACTCGGCCATGACCGGGGCTTTGAGCTCACACATGCGTTTTATGGGCTCGAATACTCCGCCTCTGAGATCGAGAAGGCGCTGGCGGCAGCCGGTATTGTTGCTGAACGCCTGACTGAAGCCAGTTTGCTCTCGCGTGTTGCAGCCGACTTGGCGGATGGCAAGATCGTCGGGTGGTTTCAAGGTCGGTTCGAGATGGGGCCGCGTGCGCTCGGCAACCGTTCCATCCTCGCCGATCCGCGCAAGGCGTCGATGCGTGATGTCATCAATGCCAAGATCAAGCAACGAGAGAGCTTCCGGCCCTTCGCGCCCGCCGTGCTCATCGAGCGTGCGTCGGAGTTCTTCTTCATCGATCAGCCCGACCCGTTCATGACGATGGCGCCATGCATTCGACCGGATAAGGCGCACCTGATCCCGGCTGCCGTCCACGCTGATGGTACCGGCCGCATCCAGACCGTCGCGCGAGCCGCCAACCCGCGCTACTACGGCATCATCGAAGCGTTCGGAAAACTGACCGGCGTGCCGGTGCTGCTCAACACGAGCTTCAACCGCCAGGAGCCCATCGTCTCGACGCCCGCCGAAGCCATCTCCTGCTTCCTGCGCACCGGCATGGACGTTCTCGTGATGGGGGACTACTACGTATCCGACCGTAACCCTCAGGCCATCGACAAGGCCGAAGCCGGCTTCGTGGGGGTGTGAGGGGCACTCTCACGGGCGTCATCCCAGTCCGCAAGACCCGGATTGGCCAACGATCCAATGCCCGCAACCTCTTGAAGACAGGGGGCCCGGCAAAAAATGCCGGTTTGCCCCTGGACCCACCCATCAATGATGATTGCCGCCCGCGGCTGCGTCCTTCGAGAGATCGGGCACTGCCGCCGCCGCCTTCGTGCCGCCTTCGTGCGATCCGGACCCGTGGCCGGAAGCCGGCGCTGGCGGGGCGTGACCGCTGCCGTGCCCCGAAATGCGATCCGACAGCGCCAGCAGCACACTCGACACCACGAATACAATGTGGATGATCACGAGCCAGAAGATCTCGCGCTCGCCGACCTTTTCGATAACCATGAACTTCTTCAAAAGCTGGATCGCGGAGATGGCGACAATTGACGACAGGAGCTTCAGTTTGAGCGCCGCGAAGTCGATGGTGCCCATCCACTCCGGCCAGTCCTTGTGATTGCTATGGTCGATCTTCGACACGAAATTCTCGTAGCCTGAGAAGATCACGATAATCAGCAGCGATCCGGTCAGCGCGAGATCGACCAGCGCCAGAACGCCGAGGATCACCTCGCTCTCGGTCGATGAAAACGCGTGCGTGACGAGGTGAAAAAGCTCCGCCATGAACTTCAACAGCAGCACGACGATCGAGATTCCGAGCCCGAGGTAGAACGGCGCAAGAAGCCAGCGCGTAGCGAATAGCGCCTGCTCCCCGTGGTGCTCGAGTTTTTTCAGGAGGCTTTTTACGTCGGCCATCTCGGATAATCCCCCAGGCGCACTCAATGCATGCTCCATGACATGCGGTCATGAGCGCGGGCAAGCATGGCGGCTTCCCTCGGCTCTTGCCGATTTCGGACCGCTCGCAGCTCAGTTCAGCCAGCGTTTGCGGCGGTGCGCAGCCTGCGCCTGTGGACAGATTTCTGCGCGAGGGACACAAACCGCCGGCAGCTAGGGCGTTGTAAAGAACACTTCAGCGTGGAAATCCTTGTCGCTGGCTGGCTTGCGGCTTCGGACGCCTGGAGCGGCGCGCGCAGCGCTTGCACTCTTTCGCCCTTCGTCGCCGTCTCCATCGCTCTCAACGTCAGCGGCCGCCGAGCGGCGACGAGGCTTTTGCGCTCCGCGAAACTTTGCTTCTGGCTCGGGGTCAGCGTCGCGAGCGCCCGTTGCCAGAGCAACGGTTGGTGTGACGCAACTTTGTAGTACGGCTCCAGAGTCCCGATCGCGGCGACCGTCGCGCCGCACACGGCTAAAGGGCCTGATGCGCCCCCCTCCTGGGGGGCGGGTTCGGCAAATTCGTAGCGGTTGTTGCAGACGCTGACGCGCGGGGCCTGGCGCGTTCGCTCAAAGGCGTCGTACCCGTCCTTGAGATTATGCCAGAAGTCGATCCAAGGGCTTGCCTTGTGCTCGTTGAGGTTGGCCGCAGTCATCCGGAATGGAAACACGTGCACGGGCAGATGTTCCTGCCCCTCTTTGATCGAAGCTTCCGCCAGATTGTATATCTCTTCGATCACGGCATTTGTCATGGCGAAGCAGCCAACCGACGAGCACGCGCCGTGCACCAGAATGTATGACCCGTTGCGGGCCTGGCTCTTGTCGAAGGCGTTCGGGAAACCGAGGTTGAGCGAGCGCGGGTGGCGGCCGCCTTGGTGCAGCTGCTGCCGTGTCACCGTATAGAACCCCTCCGGGGTCTGCTTGTCGCCTTCCTTGAGTTTTGGCCCCAAGCTGCCCGACCAGTGGCAGATGGGGTAGGTCGCAAACCGCTCGAACACGTCGCCCTTGCGCAGCCAGATCTCGAGTTCCGACTCCGCTTTGAAAATGCGGATCAGCATAGCGGCGCCAGCCTTCGAACCGAACGTATCGAGACGCTCGCTCAATTTAGAAAGATCAGGCGTATCAGGCAACGGCAGACTGCCCTCAGCGAACTTCCTTTGCCGTTCGATGCGGTCGGGCGCAACGTCCTTCAACTCGATCGTGACGGCATCGGCATTCGCCGGCACTATCACCGATACGATGCCAGCCAGGCCGAACGCAATCAGCGCCCTGCTCAGATGCGGCATCCGGATTGAGCGATTTGCCAACATACAGAGGTCAACCCCTCGATCGTGAATCCGAACCTCGACTGCAACCCCCCGGACCACCCTCCAACGCTTTACCACACCTAGGCGTTCCGTCGAGTCAGATCGCTTGTAGTTGAACGTCGACAGATCAACGAGCTTGGCTCTATTCACAGGGAACGCGCCTGTTGGCGCGGCCGGCACTGCGGCTCACTGGCGACACCAGCGTCGCGGATCGTAAGTGCAGGCTCAAAGTGATGGCGCACCTGACACACGCCCACACGTGGCGGCAGCTTGTCTCGTTCGAAAAGTTCATGTCCGATACGCAACTCGCCCCAGAACGCGTGCCAAGGATGCTGAACCGTGCGCGCTAAATTGCCGTCCGTGAGGCGGAACGGAAAGATGTGCACCGCCACCCGTTGCTGTCTGGCAGCGAACGCTGCGGTCAGCAATGTCCAGATCTCGTCGATCACCGGGTCCGTCACGGCATAGCAACCGACCGACGAGCATCCACCGTGCACCATCAAGAAGGTGCCGGTGCGGCCATGGGCCCGGTCGAACGCATTCGGAAAGCCGATGTCGAAGGACCGGTGCCAGCGGCTCTTGGGGTTCTTCGCCGCGGCGTCGACCGCATAGAATCCTTCACGAGCCGGCGGTCGCCTTCCTTGAGTTTTGGTCCAAGGCCGCCCGACCAGCGGCAGATGAGATAGGTCGCGAGGCGCTCGAACCTCCCCGCCTTCAGCAGCCAAAACTCGAGTTCGAATTCCGCCATGAAAATCCGAATCATCGCCGGCGCTCGGAGCCTTGCCCTGCAAGCCGATAGTCGAGCTTTCCAAGTTGGGGCGTACCTGACAGCGGCCGCCCAAGCGCCGCCTTGACGCGGCGGCTCGCTCGCCCAGCCTAGATGCGCCACGGATCACCGGGCAGGAAGTCGTACAAGAATGCTGCGAAGGAGATGGTTATTGCGACCGCTGGCCACACAATGCGGGACCGTGATCGTCTCGACATTCACCCCTCCCGCCTCGAAATCACCCGCGTCCAGTCGGCCCCCGACAACGCTGCAACCGAGAAAGCAGTAACGGCGACGCACAGTGCGGCCGATGGTGAAATGGTTGGAGCGAGAGGGTTTCGCGACCCGTTGGCTCGGATGACTCAGCTATTGGTTAAGCCCGAGCTGAGCGGGTTGGCTGGCTTGAGTTCCAGACGCTGGATTGGCGGCGCCGGAGCCAAGTCCCAGCCCCGACAGCAGGCCGCCGATAGATCCGTTTGAAGCATCCGAGGCGGTGACCACCGCAGTGCGGGTCTTAGGACCTGGTACCGTGATACGCTCCGATGCGATCTGTTGCTCGCTTGGCTTAGGCACGAACGGCTCCAGCAGAGGCCGCTCGAACGTCGGGCAGTAGCCGGTGGGATCTGGCTTCGACTGTGGCAACTTCACGTTGACCACGTAACGCTTTTCGCACACCGCAACCTGCGGCGGCAACCGATGCGCTTCAAAGTGATCGTGACCCTGTTTGAGCGTAGCCCAGAACGGCATCCACTTGTGACCCTTATGACGGGCGAGATTGGCATCCGTCATGCGAAACGGGAAGGCGTGCACCTCAAAGCTCGGCTGCGCGCCCTTGAAGCTCTCCCGCGCCAGCGCGTAGATCTCTTCCATCAGAGCATCCGTCATGGCGTAGCAGCCGGCCGATTTGCACTTGCCGTGCACCATCAGGAAATCACCGGTGCGGCCGTGCGCTCGATCGTAGGCATTGGGGTAGCCCAGGTTGAATGCGAGGTAGAACTGCGAGCTCGGGTTCATTTGGTGCGCACTGACGGAATAAAATCCCTCGGGCGCCTGCTTATCGCCCTGCTGCTGCTTCGGCCCGATTTCGCCAGACCAGTTGCAGATGGGGTAGGTCTTGAAGTGATAGTAGCGGCCATCGTCGCGCTGCTTCCAGACCTCGAGCTCTGATTCTTCCTTGAAGATGCGCACGAACATCGGCGCGCCCGGCTCCATGCCCTTCTTTCCGAGCAGCATGAGCGTTTCCTTCGACAGCGGTTGCTCCGCCGGAGGCAGTTGCGGCGCGTTCGAGCACGCGGCAACCAAGAACGCAGCCGTCATCATGGCGACGGCCGCGACAAACCGATCGTAAAACGCTCGCATCCAACCCTCGAAGGTCAACCCCATACAGAGTGCCCCCGGCACACCCTAATCATCTTCCGTGCCCCACGGTTAACGCCCCGTTAATTCAACTCAAGCTGTTGATATTACTAGTGTAGCGCATCTGACGTTTGGTCCCCACGCGGGGCTGGACTCAAAACCAATCGCCGGGTTCAAAAGCTACACTATAATTATAGGAAGGCCACTAGCAAAAACAATGGTTTAGTGTGGCGTTCAACGCGCCTTGCTTGACGACCAGCTTGCCGCTCGCACAGGTCAATTAAGGCGCGATGCCTGCTAGTCACCAACGAATCACTGTCAATCCATACTATGACCCCGATTGGGGCGATCGAAGGGCGCTCGAAATGCTCCCGGTCGAGCGAAGCGCGAAACCGTTACCGCTCAATACGTCATCAAAGCGAACGTCCGATTTTCAGGAAGCGGTCGTGGCGCTGTTTGCGGATATCGTCTGGAGACTTGCCGTCGAACTCGACGAGTGCCTTGGTGATGGCGTCGCCAGCCGCCTTCATGACGCGGTTGCGATCGCGGTGGGCGCCGCCGGTTGGCTCGGTGATGATCGTGTCGATAATGCCCAGCCCGGCCAGATCCTGGGCGGTGATCTTCATGGCAGTCGCCGCTTCTTCCTTCTTTGCCGAATCCCGCCAAATTATCGAGGCCGCGCCCTCGGGCGAGATCACGGAGTAGATTGCGTGCTCAAGCATCAGGATACGGTTGGCACTTGCGATTGCCACCGCGCCGCCGGAACCGCCCTCGCCGATAATGACTGCGATCATCGGCACACCCAGCCTCAAGCAGCATGCCGTGGATCGCGCAATGGCCTCCGCCTGACCGCGCTCCTCGGCCCCGATGCCAGGATATGCACCCGCCGTATCGACCAATGTGATCACCGGCAGGCCGAACTTGTCCGCCAATTCCATCAGCCGCACGGCCTTGCGGTATCCTTCAGGCATGGCCATGCCGAAATTGTGCTTGATGCGACTTTCAGTGTCCGAGCCCTTTTCGTTGCCAATCACCATTACCGAGCGACCGCGGAACCGGCCCATGCCGCCGACGATGGCCTCGTCCTCAGCGAAATACCGGTCGCCAGCGAGTGGCGTGAAGTCCTCGATCAGCGCGCCGATGTAGTCGAGGGCGTGGGGCCGGTCGGTGTGGCGGGCGACCAGTGTCTTTTGCCACGGACTAAGCTTGGAATAGGTTTCGATCAGCGCTTGTTCGGCCTTCTGCTCGAGCTTTTTGATCTCGTCGGATATCGAGACGGCGCTGTCTTCGCCTTCGAGCGCCCGCAGCTCGGCGACCTTGCTCTCGAGTTCCGCGACAGGCTTCTCGAAGTCAAGGTATGTGCGGGGGCTTTGCAGGGTCACGGTGTCGGGTCTCTCGAACAAGGGCACGTGGCCGCCGCGACGGCGGGGTGACCGGGTCGCACGAGCACGCACGGCGGCAAGATCGGCCGTTTCGCGGGGACATTCGCCTTGAGTGTGCGGACTGTCAAGGACCGCCGCGCATCAAAATGAACATTGTTAAATTATCGCCTGTTCGCGACGAACCCCGGCAAAGCCGCAGCTTCCCGCGAACGGCTGAGGTGCACGGCCTTTGCTACCGCCTTATCGTAATTGGTTTTTAAAGTCCGCTCGGAAACGTGCTCACGAAAGAACGCCGCCCATTGGAATTCGGCGTAGGGTATGGGCGACTTCTCGAAACCGCCTTCCTCGCGCACAGACCATGCGAGATCGCGGAAGGGATCTTCCTTCAGAGCGTGCAGTCCCGCCGGCAACCGAGAAGGTCGCACCCTTTGGCCTGCCTCGTCAAAGGGGTAAAGGCACCCGTCCGCTTCCATCTTCCGCCAGAATGCTGGCCTCGCCAACGCCGAAAAATCGCGCACGATGTGCACGTAGACTTGTTTCACCTCGGCTTGCCACAGGGCCAGCCCGAGGTGGTGATGGTCGATCATGTAGAGGTCGCCGCCGGGTCCAACCACGGACGGGATCGGCCGCTTGTCGAGGAACCGCGCAATCTGTTTGGATTTGCCGACCCGGCGTGCGACTTTGGCGCGCTTACACGCCACAGACCTCATCCCCACCGCTACCTGCGTAGGCCGAAGTATATCGAGTGGCATGAGAATCGGATCGCGGCAGGACAATGGAGCCCGCTTTTCCGACGCAATGAGCCATGATATTTGATCGGCTGGACGTTCATAAAGATCTGGAGTGGCGAAGTTTTTCGACCGGCTGACCAGTTGCGGCATTTATGATCCCTGGAACGTTTACGACAGTTTTTTTACTGTCGCAAAAGTGCCATCGGCCTAGTTAAAGACATCTTAAGGTCGGGGTCCAGTGGAACGTCGCACCCTTGCGGACGGAGGGATGCGGACCTCGGCTCAGCGGTTCTTTGCCAGCGGATGGTGGTCGTAGACGAGCTTTTTCAACCGCTCTTCCAGAACGTGCGTATAAATCTCTGTCGTCGAGATATCGGCGTGGCCGAGCAGTTGCTGCACCACGCGCAAGTCCGCCCCGCGATCGAGCAGATGACTGGCAAAAGCATGCCGCAATACATGCGGGCTGACGCGCTCGGGATCTAGACCGGCCGCTTCTGCTACCTCTTTAAGCTCCACCGCGAAGCTCTGCCGCGTGATGTGCCCGGCTTCGCTCTTCGCCGGGAAAAGCCACTTTGTTCGGATCGGCGGAACGGTCCCGGTCCCGTCTGGCGCCTTGCCGGGCGTAAGATAACGGTCGAGCGCGATCCGCGCTGAGGCGTTCAGCGGAACCAGCCGCTCGCGCCTCCCCTTGCCCCTGATCGTAAGTACGCGATCGTCGCCGTCGAGCACCGTGCGCGGTAGAGAAACAAGTTCCGTCACGCGCATCCCCGTCGCGTAGAGAAGCTCGATGAGACAATGGAGCCTCAGCGCCCGCATCCGCTCAGGTCCGGTCATCGTGTCGGCCCGCCCGCGCGCAGCCTCGATCAACCTGTCGACCTCGACGACCGACAGCGTTTTGGGGAGTGGCCGTGCCTTCTTCGGTCCTGCCAACCGGTGGGCAGGATCATCGCCGATGACGCTTTCGGCGGTGAGGAACTTGTACAGTTGGCGGACAGCCGACAGCCGCCGCGCCCGCGATGCCGGCGATAGGCCTGCTTCCGCCAGAGACTGCAAGTAACCGCTGATGTCATGGCCTGTAGCCAACGTGAGAATAGACGACTGGGCCGTGAGGTAGCTCAGAAAGTCCTCGAGATCGCGGCGGTAGGCATCGAGCGTATTCTGCGCCGCACCACGCTCGGCCGCCAGCATTTCCAAAAACTGATCGATGTGATGGCGGTCACCAGCAGTCATGCCGGGCGTCTCCCCCGGATCAATATGCGGCCGATCGCGGCCACGACGCGAACAGCGCTTCGAAACCGAGCCGGCGGGCGTCTGGTTCCAGGCCCGAACGCTTCAGCGCCCTGATCGAATCACCGAGGGCAATCATGTGCGCACCCTCGGCGCCACTGGGCCCCAACGCCTTCATGGCGATTAGCACCGTGTGCGCGAATTCCTTCTTCTTTGACGCATCCAACAGTTCGCTCAGCACGCCGGTTTCAGGCAGGTGTCCGCCCGCTGGCTGCGGTGTGCGGCTGGCGGCCTCCCACAACGGGATCGGCACGTTGTAATCAAGTGCGTCGAGCACAGCGGCGAGACGGTGCAACAGGTCGGCGCCGAAGCGTCCGCGCAGCGCCAGTTCCTCGACGGTCGCCAGGCTTTCAGCGCCACCGGCTGGTCGCGTGCTATCGGCGATATCGGCGAGCGCCAGCCAATGGCCAAGGGGGCCCGACGCTGCGTCCGATCCCACCGGATCGGAACCGGCCGCAAACCTTACCCACGTCCGCGCACGTTCGTAGTCCTTTGCAGCCAAAGCGACCTCGATGGCGGTTTCCGCGAACCATCCGATCTCTGCCGCTGGTGTCACCTTTGCCGCGGCTGTCGCTATCATCTCCAGTGCTGGCAAATAGAGCCCCGCGCGTCGCGAGTCGTCCAGAAATGCCCGGATCAGTCGTACTTTTTTGAGCGGCGTTCGCTCGGCCTCGGCCGCGTTGAACAGTTCAACCCGGCTCGTTAAGCCAACTCGCGCGGTATCCACTTTGGCGGGGACAGACGCCTTGGAGGCTCGCGGCAGCAGTGCGTCGGCGCTTTCACCAACTCGAGCCTGGCGATAAATCGCGGCAAGTTCGAGAGGGGAAATCGCGTTGAGCTTGATGGCTGCCTCGCCGGCGACGGTCCGCCGCTCGGCACCGATTGATCGATCTTGCGTCATCGCGGCAACGACTCCAGGCGCCGCCTTTTCAAAAATCGTACTTTGATCCACTCCGCCCGCCAGTTCGATCAGCCGGTATTCGACGGGCGATATACGCTTCACGGCTCGAATGTCGGGCTTTTCGCCGGCCGCTAAGGCGTCGAACGCCACGAGACCGGCGGAGCCTTCCGCGCCCTCCTCGCGCAACAGTTCTGCGGTGTGTGCAGCCGCCGCGGCGTTTCCGCTCGTCACGGCGCAGAAGCCGCCAATCAGTATGGCATCGGTTTTCAGCGTCTTTGGCAGACCAGTCGAGAACCGCGCGGCCTTGATCGCATCACAGGCCGTCTCCCGTCGGCCGAGGGAGACTTCGTTACGGGCCGTCAGCAGCGCAGCCAGCGGCTCGTCGCTGCCGCCCGGCATCGTGGCGGTAACGTCACCGGCTTCCTTCAATAAACCAGACCGGGTCAGCGCCTCGACCCGCAAAGCCAGAAATCTGGAGTCGGTGTTGCCTCCGCCCGAAGGCATAGCGTCAGACGTTATCAACCGCCGCCATAGCGATGCGATAGCCGGCGAACGCGGCGGAATTTCAAGCGAACCGAATAACCCCTCGATCGCCACCAAATCCAGGCCGCGCCACAACTCGAGGGGCAAGCCGGTGCTGTCGCTCGCCGCTAACGGCGCCAACTCCTCGCGATCCAGGATCGCCCGACTCGTCTCGTCGAGCGGCGGCAGCGTGTCCCGGACAACGGCTTCGAGGCCGCGCGGCGCTTGGGCTGGCGGCAAGGGCCCCGTTCGTGGCAACTGGCCACCTATCGGTGGTAGGAACGGGCGGCTGTCAGGCTCGACCACTGCTGCATCACGGTTGCGGGAAGGCCGCTTGACCTCGGGCTCGGGAAATGGGTTCCAGTCCTGCGCCGGTAAGTTCGTCGCAGTGCCGAGCGCTCCGACCAAGGCCGCCAGCACCGCGACACCTATTTTGCCCGTGAGGCGGAATTTTCGGCGGTGGCAAAGGGATGTCATTGCTTGCGAATCTTCACGCCCAAGACCGGCTGTGAGACTTCACGCTGCTCAGGCTCGAAATGGGTGGCAAGCACGTAGAGGCCTCCGGCGACCATCGCACCGAGCACACCGACCAGGAACAAGAACCGGAAGAGGCTCGGCATGGGATCCCACTTGCTTCGGAATTACTGTGTCGGGCTGCAACGTGACGCGAATATGGCTTAATGCTCGGAACGGCCATCAATCATCTGGGGGCGGGCACTCCACTTGCCGTCGAATGAGGTGAAGCAACGGACTGGCGACGCTCCAGAATTTCGACTATTCACAAGTCATTGACGCAGGCGGACGTGCGGCGCACGAGCGCCAGCCGGTGTTTCGCCCGGTCGATACTATGCGATTCGACGGGGTCTGGTGCACCATGACGGACGGCGAGACCAATAGTTTGCCCCAAAACTTGGCCCAGCCAATGGCGCCAGCAGCCGATGCGGTCCGCTCCAATCTGCAGTCGCGTTCTGTCGTCCTGGTGGGGCTGATGGGCTGCGGAAAATCGTCCGTTGGCAAGCGTCTGGCCACACGGCTCGGGTTGCCTTTTGTCGACGCCGACGAGGAAATTGTGCGGGCGGCCGGCAAATCGATCAACGAGATCTTCGCTGAACACGGGGAAGCATACTTCCGCGACCGCGAGCAGAAAGTGATTGCGCGCCTGCTGTCGGCTGAGCAATTGGTGCTTGCAACTGGTGGCGGAGCCTACATGCATCCTGGGACGCGCGCGGGCATCCGCGAGCACGGCATCTCGATCTGGCTGAGGGCCGAGTTGCCTGTGCTCATGAAGCGCGTCTCGAAGCGCGACAGCCGTCCGTTGCTCAAGGTTGGCAACCCCGAAACCGTCATGCGCAGCCTGATCGAGGCTCGCTATCCAACTTATGCCGAAGCAGATCTGACGATCGAAAGCCGCGATGTACCTCACGACGTCATCGTCAATGAGATCCTTGAGAGGCTGCGTTCACCCCTTCCATTGGCGCGGGAGCCGCGTCTCTGATACGAGACTAAGGGGCCATGTGGCCGTGACGCCGCGTGATCCGAACCATTGTGAACCGCATTGACCGAACAGCATTCCATGCCAACCGCCTTGAACTCGCCCTCCGTCCGCACGACGCCCTTGAAGACGGTTGGAGTCGCCCTGCCCGGCCGCGCCTACGATGTTCTGATCGGACCTGGGCTGCTCGCAGAAGCTGGACGGATCATTGCGACACGCCTGCGAAAAGCCAAGTGCACGATTGTGACGGACGCCAACGTCGCCGGCTTCTACCTCCCGCTTCTCGAAGCCAGCCTGAAGGCCGAGGGGCTCCACCGGGGCTCCATCGTGCTGCCGGCGGGCGAAGCCACCAAGAGTTTTCGCGAACTCGGGCCGCTCAGTGAAAAACTCCTTGAAAGCGGTTTGGAGCGTGGCGATCTCGTTGTCGCACTCGGTGGCGGCGTCATCGGCGACCTTGCGGGCTTCGCCGCCTCGATCGTGCGCCGCGGCGTGCGTTTCGTTCAAGTTCCGAGCACGCTTTTGGCCCAGGTCGACAGCTCCGTCGGCGGCAAGACTGGCATCAACACGGCGCAGGGCAAGAACCTGGTCGGCACGTTCCATCAGCCGAGCCTGGTCATCGCGGACACCGATGTCCTAGCTACGCTGCCGGCGCGCGAGATGCGCGCGGGTTATGCGGAGGTGGCGAAATACGGCCTGCTGGGCGATGCCGCGTTCTTCTCATGGCTCGAGCAGAATGCCGGCCTGCTCTTCTCGGGTGACCGCGCTGCGCTCACCACTGCCATCGAAACCAGCGTCAGAGCCAAGGCGGCTATCGTCATTCGCGACGAACACGAGTCCGGTGACCGTGCGCTGCTCAATTTGGGTCATACGTTCGGCCATGCGCTTGAAGCCTGGACCGATTATTCGGATCGGCTGCTGCATGGCGAGGGTGTGTCGATCGGCATGTGCCTTGCCTTCCGGTTCTCGGAACAGCACGGGCTCTGCGCTGCGGGCACCGCGGACCGCGTAACCGCCCATCTCGCTTCTCTTGGCCTGCCGGTGCGGCTGTCTGATATCGTCGGCGGTCCCGCCAACCCGGCTGAACTCGTCCGGCTCATGGGCCAGGACAAGAAAGTCCGCGATGGCAAGCTGACGTTCATTTTTGCGCGCGGCATTGGAGAGGCGTTCGTGTCCCGTGATGTCGCGCCTGAGACGGTCGAAGCGTTCCTCGGACGCGAGATCGCGATGGCTTGAGTGATGACCGCCAGAATTGACGTCGTCCTGTCGGCTGCTCGCGCCGTGAACGACCTTGGGTATCGCGCGGGGCAAAGCACGTTCTGTGTTGCTTCGTAAGAGCTTCTTTACGCCAAACCGCTTCAATTCAATGGGAATCCTGGATGCCATGTCTTTCGAAGTCGGACTGACTCTTGCGGCGATCGTCGTGTTGATCGCGCTCTCGGCGTTCTTCAACGCCAGCGAAACGGCCGTGACCGCGGCATCGCGCGCGCGCATGCACGCCCTCGAACAGGAGGGCGACAAGCGCGCTGCCCTGGTCAATCGCCTGCTGTCGTCGCCCGAAAAGCTCATCGGCGCGGTGCTGCTCGGCAATACGCTGGTGGACGTTCTTGCCGCAGCACTCGCATCTGGGCTCGCAGTCACGCTCGTCGGAGAGGTCGGCATCATCTACGCCAGCGCGATCATGACCATCCTGATCGTGATCTTCGCCGCCGTCCTGCCCAAGACCTATGCGCTGGCCTCGCCCGATACCGCCGCACTGTTCGTCGCGCCGATCATGCGCGGTGTCATCGTGGTGCTGTCGCCATTCGTGCTGGCGATCGAGTTTATCGTCCGCATGATCCTGAAGCTGACGCCGTCGACAGACGACGATGCGGCAAACATCCTTGCCGCGCACGAGGAAATCCGCGGCACGATCGAGCTGCAAACCAAGGACGGAGCGGTGGCACGCGGCGACGCCGACATGCTCGGCGGCGTGCTCGATCTGCGCGATCTCCAGGTCGCCGATATCATGGTCCACCGTACCAAGATGGAGACTGTCAACGCGGACGATCCGCCCGCCACCATTGTCGACGAGCTTCTGAAGACGCAGTACACGCGCATGCCGATCTGGCGCGACGAGCCTGAGAATATCGTCGGCATCCTGCACACCAAGGACCTGTTGTCGGCATTGGGCCGCGCCGGCTGGGACGTTTCCAAGCTCGACATCATGAGCTTCGCCGGCGAGCCTTGGTTCGTGCCCGACACGTCGGGGGTCAAGACGCAGTTGAACCAGTTCCTGAAACAGAAGCAGCAGATGGCGCTCGTCGTGGATGAGTACGGCGAGGTGCAGGGGCTGATTACGCTCGAAGATATTCTCGAGGAGATTGTCGGCCAGATCGCGGACGAGCACGATACCCACGAGGCCGCCATTCGCCCGCAGGCTGATGGCACCGTTAACGTCGATGGCACCGTCGCCATTCGCGATCTCAATCGGCACATGGACTGGGACCTGCCGGATGAGGAAGCCACGACCGTCGCTGGCATCGTCATCCACGAGGCGCAGACGATCCCGGAACCGGGCCAGACTTTCACCTTCCATGGCTATCGATTTGAGATCCTGCGCAAGGCGCGCAACAAGATCACCGCGCTTCGCGTCAAGCCCGTGGCCGCCGCCCAAGATCGCAAGCCGGTATCGGCAGGCACGGTTGGTGGTCCAGCCAAGTCGACGCCGGTGAATTGATCAGGATCAAAGGTTTAGTTTCTCCGTTCAGCATCTGTTCATTGGCCGCGAACGACCCTCCGGTGGGATTGCGCAACTACGGATGTCGTCGGTGGGACACAAGGATTGAAAACCGCACCCATCGCAGGCGACCCGCATGCGGGACGCGAACGCCACGGCGCGTTGTTCAGACGCGTCCTCGAACAGTGGAGAATTGACAAATGAAACACAGGACACTGGGTATTTCGCTGGCCGTTGCGGTTGGCGCGATGATGTTGACCACGATTGCGCCGACGGCAGAGGCCGCGTCCGCGCAGACCTTTGCGCCACTCGCACCACTCGCGCTCGACCATCAAAGCACGGTTGAACAAGCGCACTGGCGGCGGGGATACCGGCGCTGCCACTGGGTGAAGCGCTGCTGGTGGAACCACCGAGGCTATCGCCGTTGCGGAGTATTCCGTCGTTGCGGTTGGTGAACTCGAATTCGGCCCTGCTCTCCTGCCACAAGGCATGCGAGCAGGGCCGTCGCATCGAAGTCATACATCGACGCCGCGGTCTCTACCGGACGGCCTCGCCCGGCGCATAGGTCGTGAGTGCCAGCGCGTGCACCCGGCCCCTGAGTTCATCGGCCAGCGCCGCATTGACCATCCGGTGGCGTTCAACCCGTGATTTGCCTTCGAAGGCTTCCGACACCACCATTACGCGGAAGTGACTTTCGCCCGTCCCCGGAGAGCCGGCATGCCCGGAGTGCATGTGCGACTCGTTCACTACGTCGAGACGTGTTGGTCGCAAGGCAACCAGAAGTTTTTCCCGGATCAGGGTCTCGGCCGACATTCATGGACCTCGCAACAATATCTGCGACACTTCCGCTTGCTCTATGGCGCGACCGCAACTGTGCTTGCGTCTCGCTTGTAGTCCATACCCCAAGGGACCATACTCGCACCGCATGAAACTCAATTCCAAATATTTCGACTCGATCCGCGTCGGCCAGAAGCGGTCGACCTCGGACGAGTCCCGGCGCCACCCCGGCTGCGAGTGGAAAGGTTGCGACAAGCCGGGCGCGCACCGCGCGCCGAAGGGCCGTGGCCGCGACGGCGAGTATTTCTACTTTTGCGTTGATCACGTCCGCCAATACAACGCAACGTACAATTATTTCGACGGTATGAGCGACAACGAAGTCAACGACTTCCGCAAGGATGCATTGACCGGTCATCGCCCGACCTGGAAGGTCGGCGCCAACGCCTGGGCTCACGGGACGCGCGAAGGCGGTTCGGGGCCAGAAAAGCCCAACGAGGGCGGGGTCAAGGCCGATCCGAACAACTTCGCAGCCTGGCGGGCAAAGAAAGTGCGCGAGGAAGCGCCAGAGCAGCGCCGTAAGTTGAAGCCGCTCGAAAAAAAGTCACTCGACGCTTTGCATCTGGCCGAGGGCGCGACAAAGGAAGAGATCAAGGCGCGCTTCAAGGAGCTGGTTAAACGCCATCACCCGGACGCCAACGGTGGCGACACGCGCTCCGAGGACACGCTGCGCGAGATCATCCAAGCCTACAACTATCTCAAGCAAGCCGGGCTGGTCTGAGGCTATCGATGCGGCGCTGGCAACTTTGGCAAGGTCTGGGTGGCCATGCTTATTTTCCGGACGACAATAGCCAAGCCCAATCGACGGCAATCGCCGGCGGCTATGTCTTGACGTGGCACTGCATGGCCAAAGGCATCAACCCGGCGATGCGGCAGCTTTACGCGCATCTCGGTTGGGGCGAATACCATCCGATGGTGCGCGCCGATGGCACCCCCTACCCGCAAGACGAAGATGACGCGCCAGTGGCGTGAGCGGGATACGTTGCGTGAGTTGATCCAAGCCTATAACTATTTCAAGCAGTCTGGGTTGGTCTGATCCTTTACTTCCAAGCGTACCGACCGACGTCGGGGCGCATGGCGGTTCAACCCACTGAGCTTATTTGGGGCCTGGATCAACCCGACGCCGCCATCAATCGAACTTCGGACCAGAACGCTCATGCGCGCCCAATCGTCTGCGGGGATCTCTGCGGGGAGCCCAGCTGCCGCTTCCCTCCTCCCTGATATGAAGCTCTCCGTGCGGCAGGTATTCGGCATCGATACCGACTTCGAGGCGCCCGCCTACTCGAAGGCCGGCGAACACGTGCCCGACCTCGATCCGGACTACCTTTTCAATCGGGATGTCACGCTCGCCATCCTCGCTGGCTTCAAGCACAACCGGCGCGTGATGATCCAGGGCTATCACGGCACCGGAAAGTCCACGCACATCGAGCAGGTTGCGGCGCGCCTCAACTGGCCATGCATTCGCGTCAATCTCGACAGCCACGTGAGTCGCATCGATCTGGTGGGCAAGGACGCCATCGTGCTGAAGGACGGCAAGCAGGTCACCGAGTTCCGCGAGGGCATCCTGCCCTACGCGTTGCAATCCAATACAGCACTCGTATTTGACGAGTACGATGCCGGCCGCCCGGACGTCATGTTCGTCATTCAGCGCGTGCTCGAAGTGTCCGGCAAGCTCACGCTGCTCGATCAGTCGAAGGTGATACGCCCGCACCCGGCGTTCCGTCTGTTCGCGACCACCAACACGATAGGTCTCGGCGATACGTCGGGCCTCTACCATGGCACACAACAGATCAACCAGGGCCAGATGGACCGCTGGTCAATCGTGGCCACGCTCAACTACTTGCCGCATGACGACGAAGCCAAGATCGTGCTGTCGAAGGTCAAGTCGTTCGCCAAGACGGACGCCAAGAAGAAACAGGTCTCGGCCATGGTCCGCGTCGCAGACCTCACGCGCTCGGCCTTCATCAATGGCGATCTGTCGACCGTCATGAGCCCGCGCACGGTCATGACTTGGGCCGAGAACGCCGAGATTTTCGGCGACATCGGTTTCGCATTCCGGCTCACGTTCCTCAACAAGTGCGATGAACTCGAACGTCCCCTGGTTGCGGAATTCTACCAGCGCTCTTTCGGAACCGAATTGCCGGAAAGCGCGGCCAACGTCGCGTTGAGTTGATCGTACTGCCGGTATGGACGAGGCGCCGCACATGTCGACCGCGAAATCTACCACTCCCGGTCTGCCCACGGACATGACCGTTGATGATTTCCTGATCTGGGCAGAAGGGCGTCCGGGCCGGCACGAACTGCACGACGGCGCCGTTATCGCCATGGCGCCGGAACGGGTCGGACATGCCGATGCCAAAGGCAAGGTTTATCGCGCCCTTGCCGACGCCATCGACCGCGCAAAACTGCCTTGCCGGGCATTGCCCGACGGCGCAACGGTCCGCATCGATTCGAAGGTGAGTTTCGAGCCGGACGCACTGGTCTATTGCGGGGATCGCTTGGCCAACGACGTGGTCGAAGTCCCCAATCCGGTCATCGTCGTCGAGGTGTTGTCGCCTTCGACCCAGCACGTCGACGTCGGGCCGAAGCTCTCGGGCTATTTCTCCAAGCCGAGCATCGCTCACTATCTTATCATTGCCCCTGGCAAGCGGCCGCTCGTTCATCACCAGCGGCAGGCCGATGGCACGATCCTGACGCGCCTGGTCAATGGAGGCGAAGTACTTCTCGACCCGCCCGGGCTCTCGCTCGACGTCGACGCCCTTTTCGGTTGAGGCCTGGTAGAACAGATGTCCCCACCCACCAAACGCCGCGAAGCCCCGTCCGAACCGTTGAAGCGCGCAATTGGCCTCTGCGTGCGCGCGGTGGCGGGCGACGGGGAAATCCAGGTCGCATATGGTCCCGG
Source organism: Hyphomicrobium sp. (assembly GCA_002928955.1). Lineage (GTDB taxonomy): Bacteria > Pseudomonadota > Alphaproteobacteria > Rhizobiales > Hyphomicrobiaceae > JAKAML01. Next base: position 41,981 of record PERT01000002.1, read on the forward strand.
CAAGCCCGATCTCGACGGCAAGTCCGTTCTTCTGCCAGAGCCGTCGCGTGTACCGACCCCGCGCGAGATCGCCGTGGTGCGCGGCTGGGCCGACAGCCTCGCGCTCACCACGGCCTGTCACGACGGCCGCGTGCACCGCAAACTCGCCCCGCCCTCCGGCCAGGCCCGTGCGGTATTCGAAGCCGTCGAGCGGGCGCGCGTCGAAGCCCTTGGCGCCAACCGCATGGCTGGCATGGCCGAGAACCTCAACGCCAAGACCGAGGACCAGTTCTCTCACGGCCGCTTTTCGCACGTTACCAAGCGCGAGGACGCTCCGCTCGAAGAAGCCCTCGCCCTGATCATGCGCGAACGCCTGACCGGCCGCCCGCCGCCCGCCACCGCAGCCGCCCTGGTCGATGCCTGGAAGCCATGGATCGACCAGCGGGCTTCCTCATTGCTCGCCAAGCTTGACCGCGCAGCCGACAACCAGGAGAAGTTCGGCCGCGCGCTGCGCGATCTCCTGAAGCAGCTCGAGTTGGCCGAAGAACTGGTCGAAGCCGAGTCCGAGCAATCCGAGGAAGATGGCGAGGAAGAGCCCGCCGGTGGCGAAGAAGAGACAAAGGATTCGGAGGAGGGCTCTGAGGGTCAGGATAGGCCGCAAGAGCAGGAAGCCGAGGATGGTGAGGCGGGCGATGCGACCGATATGGCCGAGCAGGCCACACCCGATGAATTCGAAACAGACATGGAGGGCGACGAGGAGGCGTCCACGCCGGAACCGTGGCGTCCCAACCCATCTGTACTCGATGACCCCGAACGGTTCGGGTACAAAGTGTTCACCCGCGCTTTCGACGAGGAGGTGGAAGCCGAACAGCTATCTACCCCCGATGAACTCGAACGTCTGCGTTCGTTCCTCGACAAGGAGTTGCGCGCCCTGTCGAGCGTGGTGGCGCGATTGGCCAACAGATTGCAACGCAGGCTCCTGGCACAGCAGAACCGCGCCTGGGATTTCGATCTCGAAGAGGGCACGCTCGACGCCGCGCGGCTCACCCGCATTATTACCGACCCGATGCATGCGCTCTCGTTCAAGCACGAACGTGACACCGATTTTCGCGATACTGTCGTTACTCTGCTGATAGACAATTCCGGCTCCATGCGCGGCCGTCCGATTATGGTCGCAGCGTGCTGCGCGGACATACTCGCCCGCACGCTCGAGCGCTGCGGCGTGAAGGTCGAGATCTTGGGCTTCACAACCCGCGCCTGGAAAGGCGGTCAGGCTCGCGAGCAGTGGCTCGGCGCCGGCAAGCCGCCGCTTCCCGGTCGCCTCAATGACCTCCGCCATATCATCTACAAGAAGGCTGACGCACCGTGGCGTCGCGCCAAGGGGTCGCTGGCGCTCATGATGCGCGAAGGGCTGTTGAAAGAAAACATCGATGGCGAAGCGCTGGCCTGGGCACATGCGCGTCTTATGGCGCGGCCCGAGCAGCGCCGCATTCTGATGATGATTTCGGATGGCGCGCCGGTCGACGATTCGACCTTGTCGGTGAATTCGGGAAACTGCCTGGAACAGCATTTGCGGCAGGTGATCGAGGAGATCGAGACGCGCTCACCGGTCGAGCTTATTGCCATCGGCATCGGACACGACGTGACGCGCTATTACCGGAGGGCCGTCACCATCACCGATCCGACGGAGCTTGCCGGCGCGATGACCGACAAGCTGGTCGAGTTGTTCGAGGAAAAGGGTACCAAGATGCTGGCAAAGGGCGCTGGCCGCCGCGTCCGTAACGGCAGGTCAAAGTGATGTTCGTTAAGGGCTCACTTTTCAGGATGCTCGTCGTTGCAGCCTTGCTTCTCGTCACCGCAGCAGCCGCCACCGTGGCAGCGCGCGCCCAATTGAAGCCAGAGACCATCGACCTCGAGGCCGAACCAATCGATATCGCCGCCCGCCCGATCGCCACCTTCGACAAGGGGAATGCCTCAAAGACGCGCTTCGGCCGGCTGGAATGGCGCGGCGGGCTGGTACTGACCTCGCCATCGGAAAATTTCGGCGGCTGGTCTGGCCTCGCCGTCGACCCTGATGGTCGAGGCTTTGTCGCCGTTTCCGATGCCGGAACGTGGCTTACTGGACAGATTGCCTACGATGGCACCAGGCCGTCCGGCATCAAATTCGCTAAGCTCGGGCCTTTGCAATCACTCGGCGCCAAGAACCTCAAAAAAAACCGTGACCGAGATGCCGAAGCGGTGGTCATTGTCGACGGCACCACAGCACAGGGCTCGATGCTCATATCGTTCGAGCAGAACCAGCGCATTGGCCGCTTCGACATAGATGGGCGTGGCGTATCGCCGCCCCGTGGCTATCTGGAAATGCCAGCTGAGCTGCAGAACAAAAAGCGGGGCGACGGCCTAGAAGCCATGACCGTCATCAAAGGTGGCCTTCTCAAGGGCTCGGTCATCGGCATAGCCGAGCATTTCCTGGACAGCGTTGGCCGCCACACTGGCTGGATCTGGGTCAAGGGCAAGCCCCAGAAATTCCATCTCACCGACATCGGCGGGTTCAACATCACCGATACCGCAAGCCTTCCCGACGGGACGCTGTTGATACTCGAGCGCCGCTTCCGCTGGCTCGAAGGCGTGAAGATGCGGCTGCGCGCGATCGCGGCGGCGGAGTTGAAACCTGGTGCTGTCCTCACAGGCGAGATATTGATCGAAGCCGATCTCGGCCAAGAAATTGACAACATGGAAGCCCTGGCCATTCACCAGGGACCGCGCGGCGAGACCATCCTGACCATGATTTCGGACGACAACTTCAACGGCTTCCTTCAGAAGACTATTCTCCTGCAGTTCACCCTGCTGGCCGAGGGCCAAGCCGCGGCGAGGTAGGCGCGCCGGACTCGGGCGCAAACAAAGACCCGCCGGACTCGGGCGCAAACAAAGACCCGCCGGACTCGGGCGCAAACAAAGACCCGCCGGACTCGGGCGCAAACGAAAACGGCGCCGGACTCGGGCGCAAACGAAAACGGCGCCGGATCCGAGGGGGATCCAGCGCCGCTACTCAACTCACCACGTCGATCACGACAACGCAAGATTGGGTTCAGCTCGCGCGCGCGAACGGGAGCTCGGGTTCCATCGGCTCGGGTGCGGGTGGCGAGGGGAAGGCGATGACATTGCCGTCGGGCGTGATGTCGAAGCCGGCGCGGCGATGACGGAACCACCGCAGCGAGGTGTTCGACATCAGCGCGGTGTTCTCAACCTGCTGGATGAGCAGACCGTCGTCGGTGTCGAGCAGCTCAGACAGCCGGCGCTCCATCTCCACGGCCGACACGCGGCCCTCGACATACCACGTGCTCTCGAGTGGACGCGCCCAACGCTCGCCGAGACCCATGATCTCCTGCGCGATGACGTGCTTGTTGCGGTTCGGCTTGGCGAGGTCGTAGGAAACGAGGAACGTGCGCATGGGGCTCTCCTGGGGCTTGGAGGTGGGAACGAGGGAGATTGTACGCGGCACTTAGGGGCGGGGGCAAGGCATGGAACGTAAGAAGAACATGACGCGAGTCGGCGTTGGTGTCCAGTATCAGTTTCCTTTTTGTTCTTTTGAGGAGCGAAATGCGGCCCACGCTTGTCCATGGTTTCAGCTCCAACCCGGAGTTCGAAACCGGGCGCGGACAAAAGACCCGAATTCAGTCAAATAGCGCCAACTGATCGGGGCTGGATGCGCGCGTCGAGATGCGCTTGTGGCGGCCAAAATCGATGCGGTCCGAAAGGCCCGGATAGCGCTCGGCGAACACCTCGAGCGCGCGGTCTCGGCTGGCCGGAAAGCGTGCTCCCTCCCAGATCTCGTAGATGCGGCGCGGGTCGCAGCCGTAGCGCGCAAGGATGTCCTTCCGGCGAATGCGCAGCCAGCGCATGATCCAGATATCGACCGCATCCCCTTCGGTCAGCGGCCGGCGGGCCGCGGCTGCGGATGGCATACTCAAGAACGCGGCGGCCATGAACACTCCGGAATTGGATACTTTGGACTGGTGTGCGGTCTCCGACACTTGGTGCCCCTTGCGGCAGTTGGGGACCAAGCGCTTGTGACGCAACACTTGGACACTTGACTGAAGCACGTGTTCGCGTTTTGTCGCTCATGAAGAGAGCAAACTCAAGGCCGCGTCATGCGCGACTGGCGGCTGCAAAGAGCGAGAGCCCGTGATCCTGTTTCCCGCCATCGACCTGAAGGATGGAAAATGCGTGCGCCTGAAGCTCGGCGAGATGAGCGAGGCCACAGTTTTCAACGACGACCCGGCAGATCAGGCGGCACGCTTCGAGGCGCAGGGTTTCGAATATCTCCACATCGTCGATCTCAACGGCGCGTTCGTCGGCAAGCCAGTCAACGGCGCGGCGGTCGAAGCGATCCTGGCCCGCGTGAAAATGCCGGTTCAGCTCGGCGGCGGCATCCGTGATCTCTCTACGGTAGAGAGCTGGCTATCGAAGGGCGTGCGCCGGGTGATTCTCGGCACCGTCGCAGTGCGTGACCCGGCGTTGGTGAAGGAGGCCTGCCGCCTGTTCCCCGGCCGCGTGGCCGTCGGCATCGATGCAAAGGGCGGCAAGGTCGCCGTCGAGGGCTGGGCGGAAACCAGCGAACTCTCGGCCATCGACCTCGCCCGCCGGTTCGCGGACGCCGGCGTCTCGGCCATCATCTACACTGACATCGAGCGCGACGGCGTGTTGATGGGCTTGAACCTCCCGGCCACGGCGGAACTGGCGCGGGCAACCTCCATCCCGGTCATTGCCTCTGGTGGCCTCGCCTCGATCGAGGACGTGAAAGCATTGATGCGGCCGGAATACCGGTTGCTGGAAGGCGCCATCACGGGCCGTGCGCTCTATGATGGCCGCATCGAACCGAAAGAGGCGTTGCGTAACCTGGCAAGGGCACCCAGCGCCCGATGACCCGTCCAGCCGACCCGCCAGAGATCTCCGGCCTCGAAGCACTTGCCACGGGCGCGATCCTGTCGCCGTTCTCCCGCCTCAGGACGCTGCTCGACAGCGTACCGGCCGGACACGACAAGCCGATCGACCTGACACTTGGAGAGCCACGCGAGACTATGCCTGCCTTCATCGCCGACAAGGTTCGCGAGGCGGAAGCGCTCTATGCCAAGTACCCGCCGATCCGGGGAACAGACGCGCTGCGGCAGGCGATTTCGGACTGGCTCGGGCGGCGCTACGGGCTGGTGGGGTCAGCACAGGTCGACCCTGCACGCGAGATCCTGCCGCTCAACGGCTCCCGCGAAGGGTTGTTCTACGCCGGTTTACCGGCTGTTGGCCGAAAACGGGTCGATGGCCGCCCGGCGATCCTCATCGTCAATCCTTACTACCAGGCCTACATCGGTGCAGCTCTGGCGACCGGAGCGGAAACCGTTTACCTGAACGCGACCGTGGCCACTGGCCATCTGCCGGATCTCGACGCGCTTGCGGCCGACCACGAACTTCTGGCGCGCACTGTTGCCTTCTATCTTTGCTCGCCAGCCAACCCGCAAGGGTCAGTTGCGGACGCAGCCTATATCGAACGTGCGCTTGCTCTCGCCCGCACTTACGGCTTCATGTTGTTTTTCGACGAGTGCTACTCGGAGATCTATTCGGGTGAGCCTCCACCGGGCGGGCTCGAAGTGGCGGCCCGCACGCCGGACCGTTTCAAGAACATCATAGTGTTCAACTCGTTGTCGAAGCGCTCGAACCTACCGGGCCTCCGAAGCGGCTTTGCGGCCGGCGACGCGGGCTTCATGGACACGTTTTTCGAAGTTCGGAATCTGATCGGTCCGCAGATGCCAGGTCCGACACAGCACCTATCTGCAGCGGTTTGGGCCGAGGAGCAGCATGTTGCAGTCAACCGCCAAGCCTATCGGAAAAAGTTCGATATTTGCGACGCCGTGCTGGGCCAGCGCTTCGGCTATAGGCGGCCGGCCGGCGGTTTCTTCCTGTGGCTTGACTTGAGCCAATTCGGTGATGGCAGTGACGCGGCGGTAACCTTATGGAAACACTGCGGTGTCAAGGTTCTACCCGGTGCCTTCCTGGCTCAGGCAGGCCGCGACGGAACCAATCCCGGACAAGGCTATGTTCGGGTTGCGCTGGTTCAGGATGCGGCCACGATCCGGGAGGCGCTGGAACGCATTGTCCGTATCGCCGCGTAAGAGTTGTGTTGCCCGATGTCAGGTGTACCCACAGGAGCCTATGAGCAGAGGCTGCTTCCAGCAGCGCTCGAAGACCGGCTGGTCGGCTGGTTCGGGCGCACCAGCGGCATTGCCATTTTGGCCGTCTCCGGTGCGCTGTGGGCGGCGCTCATCACTTGGTCCGTCACGGATCCGAGCCTGACACACGCGACCGGCGGTTCGGCCAAGAACGCGCTTGGCATCCCTGGCGCGATTGTCTCGGATCTCATGCTCCAGACGCTCGGCCTCGGCGCATTGCTGGCGATCCTGGCCCCCATGCTGTGGGCGCTCGAGTTGATCACGTCGGAGCGGGTCCGTGATTTCAAGCCCAAGGCTACATTCTATCCCTTGTCCGTTTTGATCTTTGCAGGCGCGTTGTCCGCGCTGCCGGTGGCGGTCAGTTGGCCTCTGAACCACGGTTATGGTGGTATACTCGGCGACATGATCTACCGCCTCGGGTCCGCCCTGTTCGGTGTCGTCAATGCTGAGCGCGGCGGGCTTGCCGCGGGCGTTGTTCTCTTCGCCTCTGGCTTCGCCGCGCTGTTCAACTCGATCGGCGTCGAGTTGAAGGATCTCGCGGACGCCGTGTCCAGTATGCGCCGGCCAAAATCCGATGCCGCCGTGGCTCACTCTGGCGGCAGTCGTTTCGAGCCGACCCTTGAGCCGCTCGGCACGTCCAATGACCCGACTGATTCGGCGGGGGCAGCGCCGCGCTCGTGGTTTGCGGCAGTGTTCAAGCGGTGGGAAAAGCCTGGCGCTACTCCGCACGCCGGAGACGGATTTGGCGCTGCAGGATATGAGCCCGGCGGAAACGGACCGCTGGCATCGGCTTACGCCGACCCGCGCCTGGAAGGCGGATATCTGCCGAATGGGCCGCACGAATGGCAATCGCCATCGGCCCATCCAGCGTATCAGAGCCAGCTCGAACGCCAATCGTTGGTCCGTGGCGGTTTTCCCCAGTCCGGCTACTCAGAGTCCGGCTACTCAGAGGCTGGCTACTCCGAGGCTGGCTATACCAACGTTGGCTTTGGGCAGTTGGGCCATGGCGGTCCCGGCGACGTCAATTCTGGTGCCGAGCACGTCCGCTTTCCATCTGCGCTCTATGCGCCGCATTCACATCGCAGCCAACACGGCTTCCCGTTGGCGCGTGCAGAGTCGCGCCATCTGGCCGAATGGCCGCAACCGCCGGTCGCAACGTCGGCCGTGGACCGAAAACCAAGCCCTCACCACCAAGCCGCGCAGAGCCAAAGTGCTTCTGCAACGGTTTCGGCCAGCCGCCTCGAGCCGAGCTTCGACGCACGCACCGATGCCGCCAGCCGCGCCATTGCCGAACGGTTTGCGCCTGGCGCCTCTACCGCCCACGCATCGCCATCTGCTCACGCTCCAGACTCGGGTAGACAGGGGCCGAGGAAATTCGGACCCGGTCTGCTCGGCGGTATTTCGTTCCGACGCACAGACCCAGTCTATAAGCGGCCATCCCTCAACCTTCTGAAACGGCCGGCTGCGCAAAGACCGGGCGCCGACTTCACGCCTGCCATGCAGCGCGGTACTGCGCGCCTGCTCGAGGACGTGCTCGCGGATTTTGGCGTGAAGGGCGAGATCAAGGACATCAAGCCTGGCCCGGTTGTGACGCTGTTTGAGTTCGAGCCCGCGCGTGGCACCAAGTCGTCGCGCGTGATCGGGCTCGCCGACGACATCGCGCGATCCATGAGCGCGACTGCTGTGCGCGCGGCTATCGTTCCGGGGCGCAATGCCATCGGCATCGAACTGCCGAACGCGCGCCGCGAGACCGTCCTGTTGAGAGAGATATTCGAAACGGAGGCCTTCCGCGGGTCCGACGCCGTCTTGCCGATTACCCTTGGCAAGTCGATCGGCGGTGAGCCGGTTGTTACTGATCTCGCGCGCATGCCGCATCTGCTTGTGGCTGGCACAACGGGTTCAGGCAAGTCGGTTGGCGTCAACACCATGATTCTGTCGCTGCTGTTCCGGCATACACCCGAGGATTGCCGGTTCCTGATGATCGACCCCAAGATGCTGGAGCTCAGCGTCTACAATGGTATTCCGCACCTATTGACGCCGGTTGTCACCGATCCGCTGAAGGCGATCGCTGCGCTCAATTGGGCGGTGCGTGAGATGGAAGAGCGCTATAAGCGCATGTCGCAGCTGTCCGTTCGCAACATCGACGTGTTCAACAACCGCGTGCGCAATGCCAAGAAGCGCGGTGAACTGATGTCGCGCTCGGTCCAGACCGGGTTCGACAAGAAGACGGGCCAGGCCATCTACGAAAGCGAGACGTTGGCACTCGAGCCGCTACCTTACATCGTCATCGTGGTCGACGAGTTCGCCGATCTGATGGTGGTGGCCGGCAAGGAAATCGAGGCTGCCGTTCAGCGGCTTGCGCAAATGGCACGGGCAGCCGGAATTCACTTGATCATGGCCACGCAGCGCCCATCGGTCGACATCGTCACCGGTACCATCAAGGCCAACTTCCCGACCCGCATTTCGTTCAAAGTGGCGTCCAAGATCGACAGCCGTACCATTCTCAACGACCAGGGCGCCGAGCAACTCCTTGGGCAGGGCGACATGCTGTTCTCGGCGTCATCCGGCGGCCAGCCAATCCGGGTGCATGGCGCTTTCGTCGCTGACGAGGAGGTCGAGGCCATCGTTGCGTTCCTGAAGAGCCAGGGCGCTCCCCGCTACGTCGAGGGCGTAACAGAGGCTCCCGCGCCGGTCGAAGCGCGGGAGAACACCGACGACGCCCCGTCGGCCGACGACCTCTACGACCGTGCGGTCGCCGTGGTGCTGCGTGACGGGAAGGCCTCGACCAGCTACGTGCAGCGCCGTCTGTCGATCGGCTACAACCGTGCCGCCGACCTCATCGAAAGGATGGAGCGAGAGGGGCTGATCAGTCCGGCCAACGCCGTCGGCAAGCGCGAGGTCCTCGCTGGCCGCGACGGCAGAGGTTCCGACGCCGCCTGATTTCGTGGCTCGTGATTGACGCTCACCGTCGCGGACCGGCGCTCTTCGAGAAACGCGAGATTGCATCCCGCCAAGTGCTACGGCTTGGCAATCCAGTGCTTTTCGCCCATATCTCGTCGCAATGTTCATAGATGACAAATCCGTTGGGGGTTGTCGATGCTGCAAGTCGTGTGGCACGATAGCCAAGACATTGGGGAACCTTATGAAATTTTGGCTCGCGATCGTCGGCACAGCCTTGGCTGGTGTCGCCGGTTTGGCATTCGAAAGCCGCCTTGCCCTCGCGCAAATCCTGCCGCCTGCGGCGCAGGCGCCTGTGCCACCTCAGCCGGCACCGTCGGCGGGAGTCGGTGCAGCGGGAGCTTGGGACGCGAAAGTCGCCCCCGACAAGGCCAGCGCGGCTACCACGCTCGACGAAAAGCAAACCGGAATGGTGAAGCGCGTCAGTGGCTATTTCAATGAGCTCGTCAATCTGAGGGGCGCATTCGTCCAGACCGGCGCCGACAAAAAGCGCATGAGGGGTAAGTTCTATGTCAAGCGGCCCGGGAGATTCCGCTTCGATTACAACCTGCCGTCGAAACAGATCATCATTTCCGATGGTCATTACCTAGCCATTCAAGATCTCGACTTGAATAACGAGGACCGCGTCGCCCTGGACAACACACCGTTCCGGCTGCTGCTTCGCAAGGACGTTGATCTCGTCCGGGACGCCAGGATCGTCGAAGCGCAAGAGGCGGACGACCTTCTGATCGTCGCTCTACAGGACAAGGACCCGGAGGCGCCCGGTCGAATCAAGCTTTTCCTGTCAACGAAACCGGCACTAGAGCTCAAGGAGTGGGTGACCACCGACGCCCAGGGGCTGGATACGCGGGTGGAGGTCTTCGAACTCGTCAAGTCCGAGGAACTCGATCAAAATCTTTTTAAAATTCAACCGCTTGGCTTCAACAAGTTGCAGTAGACGCAGTCCAGATCGGAAATTCGACTGTGGCTGTTCGGTTGCTGGCAAACGCGGAGCAGTGGAAAACCGATAAACTTTTTGTGATACCCCTCGTGGGGGGCTATTGAAAAGTCGCACTTTGGGGTTATCTTGATATCAGTCAGGCGGTGAACCCCTGTTTTCGGTAGTGCCCCCCGTCTCACCGAAGCCACCGTCTGCTGTATCGGAATCCCTCCCGATACGACGCGCGAAAGCGCTCGGCGCCCAACCTCACCCCCCGAGGTTGGGCGCTTCTCGTTGGTGGTTAGCCCGACATCAGTCTTGGAAGTTTGTCCGACAGTTGCAGCCGTCGCTTCAATCAGTGAAGCGTTAGCGCCGACGGGCTCGCGCTCTGGGTTCGCGTGGTGGATTCGGCCAGTACACTGTCAATGGCGCGCATGTCCTGCGCCAACTGGCTCAACCGGCCCGTGATGCGATTCATGAAATGCTGGGCCAGTGCAGGATCTTCGAGCATCTGTTCCTGCATTTCGAACCGTGAGATCTTGAGAGCTCGCACCGCGCTCTTAGCCACGACAGTTGAACTGTGCACCGTGTCGACGAGCATCGCCATTTCGGCCACCAGCGATCCAGGCACCACCGGCTCGGCATCCATTTCATCGACGGACAGGCCGGGTCCGCTGACGCGTCGCGCATCGCCCGCGATGATCAGAATGGCTGCATCGCCAGTCGCATCTTCGGAAACAATGACATCGCCCGGACGATAGACGATGCGGTCTGCCCGTCGGGCTATCTCCGTGATCTGCAGCGGCTTCAACCCTCGGAACAAGTCGATACCGAGCAACGGTTTCACAATTGCGTCGATTGCCATGTTGATTGAACTCCTTCCGGCCATGTCTACCCGGCCTCAGCGGCAGACCTCCCATCACCCGGGAAGCGGGTCAGGCATCGGCGACAAAAGAAGCGGGAGCCGTGGCTGTCTTGACCACTGAAAAATCGGCTGATTCGGCAATCGTGGTCCAGCCGCAATCCGGCTTGAGGTCAAACCGGTGGATGACTTGGGGATAGTGTGGGCGGGTCATGACTTGCGAAGCCGGATGGTCGCACCCCTTTTAGGGCTTGCCGGCGGGGCCTCATGCGAGTCTCGAGTACACATCGAGGACTACGGCACGAGCTTGTATCCGCCTGTCTCGGTCACCAGGATCTCTGCGCTCGAGGGATCCTTCTCGATCTTCTGCCGCAATCTATAGATGTGCGTTTCGAGGGTGTGGGTCGTGACGCCGGCGTTATACCCCCACACCTCGTGCAGCAGTACATCGCGGGAGATGACCTTCTCACCGGCCCGATAGAGATACTTCAAGATCGAGGTCTCTTTCTCGGTGAGCCTGATTTTCTGGCCACGCTCATCCAGCAGCAGCTTGGACGCCGGCTTGAAGGTGTAATGGCCGATCGCGAATACTGCATCTTCGCTTTGCTCGTGTTGTCTGAGCTGCGCCCGGATCCTGGCGAGTAAAACGGCGAATTTGAAGGGTTTCGTAATGTAGTCGTTCGCTCCGGCGTCGAGCCCGAGGATCTGGTCGGCGTCGCTGTCGTTGCCGGTCAGCATCACGATCGGACTCTTGAACCCGCCTTTGCGCAGAAGCTTCACCGCCTCGCGACCGTCCATGTCCGGTAGCCCGACATCGAACAGCAGAAGATCGAAGTGGTCGCCCTTTACCGTCTCGATCCCTTTCGACGCCGTGTTTGCAACAACGACATCGAACTCGTCATGCAACGCGAGCTGGTCTCGAATCGAGGTCCGAAGATCATCGTCGTCATCCACGATCAGAATCCGCCGCGACGTCGTCATGAGGGTTTAGCTCCGGTATAGCTGGGTTGGTCGGAAACTAGCACTATTGCGAGTGATAACCAAACGTCGGTACGGCACCGCCGCACGGCGGAATCATACTGCTCAAGGCTGTGGATTAATCAAGAATGAAGAAGACGATGTCGAGGCCTCAAGTCGTCGTCCGCAGTCTGTCCAAGCGGGCAACACGGGGCCGGATCGTGTTCGGTAACGCCACCTTCTCTTGTGTCTTGGGCCGCGGCGGACGGAGCGCCACCAAGCGGGAAGGCGATGGCGTCACGCCGATGGGCCGCTGGCCGATCCGCGGACTGCTGTTCCGACCCGACCGGTCGAGACGTCCGCGAACGGCACTCGGCGTCCGCGCACTCAAGGTCGACGACGGGTGGTGCGACGCGGCGGGCGATCGCAACTACAACCGGCCGGTCCGCCACCCCTATCCGGCTAGTGCCGAGCGGATGTGGCGCGAAGATCAGCTCTACGATCTGGTGTTGGTGCTCGGTTACAATCTCCGCCCACGCGTGCAAGGGCGCGGTAGCGCGATTTTCCTGCATATCGCACGACCCGGCTTTGAACCGACGGCCGGTTGCATTGCACTGACACCGAAAGATGTTAAGCGCATGATCGCGCTTGTGCGGCCGGGTGACGTCGTGCGCACTGACCTTTGAAGCGCTGATCGACGCCAGCTTCGGAACGCAAAATGGCCCGGAAAAGCGGCAAGCCGCCTACCGGGCCAGGTAAGAGCACGTCTCTAGGGGAAGCTCGTGCTCGGGAGAAAATCGAGGGCAGCCCGCGCACGCATTCGCGCGAGCCACCTTGCGTCTGATCAGTAGTTGTAGGCGCGCTCGCCGTGCTCGGTGACGTCGAGACCCTCGCGTTCTTTCTCTTCTGCAGGGCGCAGCCCAACGATGACGTTTACCAGCGTGAAGAGGATTGCCGAGCCGATACCCGACCACAACAGTGTCATGCCAACGGCCTTGCACTGGGTGATGACCTGACCCGTCAGGTTGTAGGCTGCAACTACGGCCTCGCCCGGCTTCGTCGTGTAGTCGAGAATGCCCGTGCCGCCGAAATCCGGACTCGCGAGGATGCCGGTTCCGATGGCGCCGAGTATGCCGCCGACGCAATGGACGCCGAACACGTCCAAGCTGTCGTCATAGCCGAGCGCGTTCTTGATCGAGGTGCAGAAGAGGAAGCAGACCGCACCCGCGACAAGCCCGAGAACAATCGAACCCATTGGTCCGGCAAAGCCCGAGGCGGGCGTGACGGCGACCAAGCCTGCGACCACACCCGAGGCCAAACCGAGCAGCGATGGCTTGCCCTTGGTGGCCCACTCGATGAGCATCCAGGAGAGACCCGCAGCCGCTGCCGCGACAAACGTGTTGATCATCGCGAGAGCCGCGGTGCCGTTGGCTTCGAGGTTCGAGCCTGCGTTGAAGCCGAACCAGCCGACCCACAGGAGCGCTGCGCCGATCATCGTCATTGTCAGCGAGTGTGGAGGCATCGCCTCGCGGCCATAGCCGACGCGACGACCCATTATCAGGGCACCGACAAGGCCAGCGATACCGGCGTTGATGTGCACCACCGTGCCGCCCGCAAAGTCGATGGCGCCCCACTGGAACAGCTGACCCGCGTCGAGTGTGACGGCTTCGAGCGCGAGTTCGGCCTTCTTTTTGGCTTCACCAGACGCGGCGGCGACTGCCTTTGCCGCATCGCCGAGAGCATCCGGGCCAGCCCAATACCAGACCATGTGGGCAATTGGGAAATAGACAAACGTCACCCACAGAGTAACGAACAGCATCAGCGCCGAGAATTTGATGCGCTCGGCGAAAGCGCCGACGATGAGTGCTGGCGTTATACAAGCGAAGCTCATCTGGAAGCAGATGAACACGTACTCGGGAACAACAACGCCGTTAGAGAACGTGGCGACCGTCGACTCGGCTGTCACGCCCGCGAGGAATAGCTTGGAGAAGCCACCCACCCAGTTGTTCAGAGCGCCGCCGTTAGTGAAGGCCATGCTGTAACCGTAAACGACCCAGATGATCGCTACGAGGCAGACGATGGCGAATACCTGCATCAAAACCGAGAGCATGTTCTTGGTGCGGACCAGTCCGCCGTAGAACAGTGCGAGCCCAGGGATCGTCATCAAGAGGACCAGCACGGTCGAAGTCATCAAAAAGGCGGTGTCGCCCTTGTTCGGGACAGGCGCGGCGGCAATTGCCGGGTCTACGGCCAGCAAAAGTGCCGTGATTGCCGCTGTAAGGCCGGCAGCACGTCCATTTAGTCCAAGGTGCATGTGGAGTTACTCCCCTCGTTTCATATGGATCAGAAGACAGATGGCTTTCCGTCGGCCTCAAAGGGCATTGTCGTCGGCTTCGCCGGTGCGGATGCGGACCGTGTGCTCGATGGTCGAGACGAAGATCTTGCCGTCGCCGATCTGTCCGGTCCTTGCTGCCGTCTGGATGGCCGCCACCGCTTTTTCTGCCTGACCGGTTGGGACACAGACCTCGATCTTGATCTTGGGCAGGAAACTCACGGCGTACTCGGCGCCGCGATAGATTTCCGTGTGACCCTTCTGGCGGCCGTAGCCCTTGACCTCAGTGACGGTCATGCCTTGAAATCCCAAGTCGGTCAGTGCGCTGCGCACCTCTTCGAGCTTGAACGGCTTTATGACTGCGGTGATCAGTTTCATGCTGGCACCCCCTCTCCTGGTTCCTCCCGCAATGCAGGGATGGAACGATTTCTGGCCGTCGACCGGACCCATCGAGGCGCGGCCGTCGCAAAAAGTGACTCAAGTCCTGTGTCAGATTCGAGAGTGGTATATATCTAATTGAAATAAATAGGATTTTTCAATAAAAGCCTGGTTTGCGCGCATTCCGCGCTCGCGACGGCCGCCTAACTTTTGGTCTTTCGATCGGAGTTGCCCGATGTTTGTGCAGATAAAGCCACATGCCGCATCAAACCCTCTTGCGCCACCGAGGCTACCAGCCGCCCGTCGCGCGTGAACACACTACCACGGCAGAAGCCCCGCGCCCCCTCGGCACTTGGGCTGTCTTGGGCGTAGAGCAGCCAGTCGTCGGCCCGGAACGGCCGGTGGAACCATATCGCGTGGTCCAAGCTGGCGAGCTGCATATCGGCATCGAACAACACCTTGCCGTGGGCGATCAGCGCGGTATCGAGCAGCGTAAAGTCGGACGCGTAGGCCAATACGCACTGATGCAAGCGATTATCGTCCGGCAAGGCGCCATTGGCACGGAACCAGATGTGCTGCATCGGTTTCTGCGGAGCGCGCGACAGGAAGCGCGAGAAATCGACCGGCCGCATTTCGATGGGGCGCTCCTGCTTCCAATAGGCCTGCATCGCCTTCGGCAACTGGTCCAGGTGGTTGGCCATCAAGTCGCCCGCGCTCGGCAACGCATCCGGCCCTGGCACGTCGGGCATCGTGGCCTGATGACTGTAACCCGGTTCGTCCTTGTGGAACGAAGCGCTCATGATGAACATCGACCGCCCGTGCTGGTTGGCTTTGACGCGCCGCGTTGAGAAGCTGCCGCCGTCGCGCACCTCCTCCACTTCGTAGTCGATCGGGTGCGCCGGATCGCCGCCCAGCAGGAAGTAGGCGTGCATCGAATGCAAGCGCCGTCCTGGTTCTACGCTACGGCCCGCCGCGACCAGTGCCTGGCCCAGCACTTGTCCGCCATAGACCCGCTGCCAACCATCCTGCGGGCTGGTCCCCCGGTAGAGGTTCGGTTTCATTTCGACGAGATCAAGAATGCCGAGCATCGCGGCCATCGCCTTGCGGGTCGGCTCAGTGGGTTGCTGGCCGTTGGAACCTATTGGTTTTTTTCCGGTCATGTTGTGAGCCTTTTGCCGGTCCGTGGGGTCAATGCCTAACGTTGCCACTTCGCGGGTTCTGTCAAGGCGACGGGCAAGAATGAACGATGCACAAAGCTCGACGCACCGATCAGTTTATGGATACTGGCGAGGCAAGAATGGAAGAGCCGGAGCCCAACCCTAAATGTCGCGCGTGCAATACGATGTCATTATTTCGGGCGCGAGTTTCACCGGCCTCACCATGGCTCTGGCGCTCGACCATGCGCTGGGCGACGATCTCGCTGTGCTGTTGGTGGATCGTGCCGCTCCCGCACCCGTCGCTGACAGCCGCGCCACGGCGCTGTCCGCCGGCTCCAAGCGCCTTCTGACGACGCTCGGCTTGTGGGCTGCGGTCGCACCGGACGCACAACCGGTAAAGCAAATCGAAATCAGCGACTCGCGCCTCGACAGTGGCATCCGGCCGGTCTACGTGTCTTACGACAACACGGTCGGCCCGGCGACAGCTGGCGCGGATGCTGAACCTGCGACCTGGATCGTGCCGAATGCGGCGCTGTCTTCGGTGCTGCGCGACGCCGTTGCTGGTCGGCCGTCGCTCAGGCTGCGAACGGGAGACGCCGCCACCGGTCTGTTGGCCGGCTTCTACGGCGCCACGGTCATTTTGGCCGACGGGACCACCTACGAGGCTCCCCTCGTTATTGCCGCCGACGGACGACGCTCAGCCCTCAGGGAGGCGGCGCAAATCAAGGTCGTAGCCTCGCGCTATGCGCAGACCGGCATCGTCACCACCGTCGCGCACGAGCGCCCGCACAACAGTGTGGCCGTGCAACATTTTCTGCCCGCCGGCCCGTTCGCCATTCTGCCCCTCACCGGTAACCGCTCGTGTATCACCTGGACTGAGGAGAAGGATGAAGCAAAACGCATCCTTGAGCTCGACGCCGCGGCGTTCCTGGCCGAGGTGGACTTGAGGTTCGGCGGTAAGCTCGGGCCGCTATCGATCATTGGCCCGCGGCAGTCTTGGCCGCTCGAGGTGCATTTGGCCCGCAACTTCGTCGCGCCGCGCTTTGCAATCATCGGGGACGCCGCCCATGGCGTCCATCCCATCGCCGGCCAGGGTCTCAACCTCGGCCTCCGTGACGTCGCAGCCCTCGTCGAGGTGATAGCCGACGCCGCCCGCGTCGGTCTCGATATTGGGAACCTGGAGACGCTCAAACGCTACGAGCGCTGGCGGCGGTTCGATTCGGTGGTGTCGGCTGCCGCCTTCGATGGCCTCAATCGATTGTTCTCGAACGACTGGCCCGTGCTTCGCGCGACTCGCGACGCCGGCCTCGGCATCATCGACCGTTTCCCCGCGATCAAGCAGATGTTCGTTACCGAAGCCGCCGGCCTCTCCGGCGAACTGCCGCGGTTGTTGCGGGGGGACAGCGTGTGAAGCTGGTGCTGGCTGGCACTTAGACCTTAAGCGCGCGCCGACCTAGTGGCCTGTCGCGCCTAAATCGCTGTGCCAGCCGCACGCGTCGACGATTTAGGCCCGACATGAAGGCCACTAGCTATATATTTGGGTTAGTGGGGCGTTCATCGCGCCTTAATTGACGCGCACGATGCCCCACCCACCAGTCAATTAAGGCGCGACGCCCCACTAGGGCACGCCGCCAAGTTCAAGCTGCAGGGCCTGCAGATCGATCCGAAGCTGGAGATGTACGTGACCACGCTGCGCGAAAGGCGCACGAAGAAGGCCGAAACAGTTGAGTGGCGCGTTGCGATGGCGGATCAATTGATGCTGGTCAGGCTTCCGCGATGGGCACGGATGGGCACGCCGCCACGGTTATCGTGCCACCACGCATCCCGGGAAGCAGGGTTGGGTTCGGGACGGCGCTGTACCAAGCCGGCTGACGGTTCCCGAATTCGGGTTGCAGCCATCGATAGTCAGATCAGACAGGGGTATAGAGATGCGAAATCGACGACTTGCCGGACTACTCGCTAGCGGAGTCTTGGCGCTGTCTTCACCCATATCTGCCGGAACCGCCACACCGTCCGCGGATATTGACTTGAAGCTCTTCGAGAAAACCGAAATTGACCGCAGCAACGGTTGCTCTGTCGTGCTTTGGCAGGACGATCGCGACCCCGAAACAGACAAGTACGCCTACCTGTTCGCCGAGACGCTGAGCGGGAAAAATCATACCCGTCAACCGGCGCGGATCAAGATCGGTGGAACGGTCACGACCATGAAGCGCGTGGCGAAAGGAGGAAAGACGACGGGGTACGATCTTTTTGAGTATCAGCTCTACCAGTTGCCGGCAGCGAACGAGTTCGTCGTGCTTCAACTCAAACTCGCCGAAGAAGAGGGCGAATCCGTTGACGTCGAATCGGGCGCAATGACCATCATCATGAAGGGCAAGCCGGTGTTCCGCGCGACCGTCAAGGGCAATGCCGGCTGCATCACCCCCGCGGCTGCTGGAACGGCCCGCAAGAGAAGCGCAGCTCCTGATGGTCCGGCCAGGGTAACGGCATCGGAACCTCCCTTGCCTGAAGTCGGGCCAGGCATGTTCGAGCGCTACGCCGTTCGTTCCGCTCAGCTTCCAGCCAAATTGACAGTGGCCGCAAAAAAGCAGTTCGGGTGCGAACCGGCAACGATGAATAAGGGTGTCACGGCCTTCCAGTTGTCCGAGGAATCAGCGATTTGGCAGATTCCGTGCGGCGAGCATGGCGCATCCGCAAGATCGGCTGTCTATGCATTGGTCTACGTGCCCGACCCGGCCGCCAACTACAGTTTTCTTCCGTTGCCTACTCCAAAGGGCGTGACGCGGGCCCTGGGCGACCACACGCTGATGGATCCAAAATGGGATATGAAAACCCGAACCGTTACCGGCATTCATACCGAAGGAAACGGTTCAGACTGTGGACAGTTCGAGCGCTATCAGGTGACCGCAGAAGGCGGGTTCCGATTGATCGAGTTCCGCGCCAAGGATGCGTGCGATGGCCAGAGCATGAAACCGCAAGATTTTCCGCTGGTGTTCAAGGCGAAGTAACTCGCCCGACGGTGTGACGCGTCTGGTGTTCCGGCGCCGACATTTGTTTCCCATTGCAACGCGCTCCAGATTAAATGTCGGCGCCGCAAGGAACACTATCAACTCTATGATTCTAGTGTATATTTTGCATCTCACGTTTGGTTTTGAGTCCAGCCCCGAGTAGAGATCAAACGTCAGATGCGCTACACGAGCTGCCAGCGGCGCTGACGTGGCACCCGCTCCCGATGTACGATGCTGATCGCTTAGCGCTGAATACGCTCAGCGCCGGCCGATACTGGAGTAGCGAAAGCCAGCGGCGCGGGCGGCGGCGGGTTGGAAGATGTTGCGCAGATCGACGAGTGCATCGCCGGACATGCGGGCCTTGATTTCGTCGAGATCAAGGGCGCGGAACTCGTTCCATTCGGTGATGACAAGCACGCAATCTGAGCCATCAACCGCATCGAGGGAGCTGTCACACCAATGGACACCGGGAAGCATGCCTTCAGCGTGCTTTTTGCCTTGTGGATCAAATGCTCTAATGGTTGCTCCGCGCTCCTGTAGCATCGGTACGATAACAAGGCTCGGCGCATCGCGCATGTCGTCAGTGTTGGGTTTGAAGGTGACTCCGAGCACACCGATCGTCTTGCCGCGGACCGATCCGCCGAGCGCCTTCTCGACGCGGCCGGCCATGGCGATTTTGCGCTCGTAGTTGACGCGCTCGACCTGCTCGACGATCGACAGGGGTGTCTTGTTGTCGCGCCCGGTGCGGATGACAGCCGAGACGTCCTTCGGGAAGCACGAGCCGCCATAGCCGGGACCGGGGTGGAGAAACTTGTCACCGATGCGGCGGTCGCGGCCGATGGCGTTGGCGACCTCCTGCACATCGGCGCCGACCTCCTCGCAGAGATCGGCGACCTCGTTGATGAAGCTGATCTTCAACGCCAGGAAGGCGTTGGCCGCATACTTCGCCAGCTCGGCTGATTCGCGGCTCACGAACACCACCGGCGAGTTGCGGATCGACAGGGGCTTATAAAGTCGCTCAAGGATCTTGCGGGCGCGGTCGTCATCAGTGCCGACCAGCACCCGGTCGGGGTGAGTGAAATCCTGGATTGCCGACCCTTCGCGCAAGAATTCCGGGTTCGAGCAAACGGCGTAATCGGCATCCGTCCGAAGTGCCTTCAGGCGTTCCTCGATCTGCCGGCTGGTGCCGACGGGAACGGTCGATTTTGTGGTGATGACCGTGAAACCATCGAGGTACGGCGCGATCTCCTCGACCGCTGCGAACACGTAGGAGAGATCGGCGTGACCGTCACCGCGGCGCATAGGCGTGCCCACGGCAAGAAAGATGATGTCGGCGTCATGCGCGGCCGGGCCAAGTTCGCGGGTGAACACCAGTCGGCCGGCCTTCATGTTGCGCGCCAAAAGGTCGTCGAGGCCGGGCTCGTAAATCGGTGACCTGCCATGCGCAAGCTCGGCCAGCCGGGCTTCATCCTTGTCAACGCAGGTGACGTTCCAGCCGAACTCGGAAAAGCAGGCCGCCGAGACGAGCCCCACGTATCCGGCGCCGATCATGCAGATGTTCATGGGTCTGGTCCGTTTTGCGTTGCATGGGCGACCGGCCGCTCGCGCCGGAGTTCGAGTACGCCAGAAGCGCTAGCAGAGGACCGGGATCCAATTCAATGCGCTGAAGCGCGTAAGTGGTGGACGGCGGATCCGCATTCAGACCCTCGACTTGGACGGCCTTACGACGAACGCCAGGCGATACGGGTTGTGCCCGAGGTTGCGCGGCAGGCGCTCTGCACGCAGCCCGACGACGGCCGCGACGAGGAATCCTTCGGCGGCGGCGAACTTCAAGAGTTCGCGGGCGTCGGTCAAGGCGCCGAGATCGGGCGGCAGCACGTCCGCGACCAGCATTTGCCCGGATGGCGCGAGCTTGATGGCCAAACTCTCGAAAAGCGGGCCCGCGGCGGCAGCCTCCACATACTGAAGCACGGAATTGACGACGATGAGATCAAGCGAGCCGTCTGCGACCTCGTCGAGAGGGCCCGGCTTCGGGACGGTGATGTTGGCAACCGCGCCGAAGCGCGCTTGAAGCTGTTCGCTGACCCTCGACGAGCCGTCGCTGAGGATCAGCCGGCCGACCTCGCTCGCGATGCGATCTGCCGACAAGGCTTCGCCACACCCAAAATCCATGATGTTCTGGCGTCGCAGCGGGACGTCGGTCCGGGTGGCGAAATCCAACAGGTCATCTGCCAGACGGTTGTAGTGCGCAGCCTTGTGGCGTCGGCTGACGTAGACCGAGCTGTCGTGCTCCCAGTAGTCCTGCCAGCCCATGTCAACCTTCTCGATAGGCCTTGCGGGACGAGCCCCGAATGCAGTCGGCGACGCTTTTTAACAGAATTGCAACGATCTTGCCCAGTGATTTGGGCATGAGGTGCCTGTGATCGCAGGAGCGGCATCATCGCACGCTGGACGCCTCGGGAGCCGGAGGCCATAAGTGGGGCCGAAATCCGGGGCGTCCAGCCGGCGCCGCGTCTAAGTCACCGTCACCTGCGAGGCGCAACGCCGCAATGCCCGCCGCCACCGACATCGCGAGCGCGACCGCAGACCCGATATCCGGGTCTCGCGACGCCCGCGGTCTCTCGGTAGTGATCCCGGTGCTGAACGAGGAGCGAGGGATCGGGGCGTTGCTCGCGCGGCTGACGCCCGTGCTCGATGCGACGGGTGAAAACTGGGACATCCTGTTTGTCGACGACGGATCGACCGATGGCACGCTGTTGGCGCTGCGCGCGGCAAACGCCCGCGATCCCCGGGTCAAGGCCATTTCACTGAGCCGCAATTTCGGCAAGGAGATCGCGGTGGCGGCGGGGCTGCGTCACGCAACCGGCGCCGCGGTGGTGCTGATGGACGCAGACCTGCAGCATCCGCCCGAAGTCATCCCCGAGTTCGTGGCCAAGTGGCGCGCCGGGTATGACGACGTCTACGCGCAGCGCCAGGACCGGGCGGCGGACAGCCCCTCGCGGCGCCTGCTATCCGTGTTCTACTACCGGACGTTCAAAGTGCTGTCAGGCACGAAGTTGCCCGAGAACGCTGGTGACTTCCGGCTGCTGTCGCGGCGGGCTGTGGATGCGCTCAATCAGCTGGGGGAACGGGCGCGGTTCAACAAGGGCTTGTTTGCGTGGATCGGATTCAAGTCGACGGGTGTTCCGTTCAATGTGCCGGACCGGCAGGACGCTGGCGGGTCGCGCTGGAACATGCGCAAGCTTGTTCGTTTCGCATTCGACGGTATTGCGTCATTCACGACGCTCCCGCTCCGGATCTGGTCGGTGATCGGGCTGGCCGTGTCGCTGTTCGCATTCACCTACATCGTGGTGTTTGTCATCAAGACGCTGATTTTCGGGGCCGAACTCAAGGGCTTTCCGACACTGATCGTTTCGATCATGTTCTTCTCGGGCATCCAGTTGATTTCGCTTGGTGTGATCGGCGAGTATCTCGGCCGGATCTATGAGGAGGTGAAAGCGCGCCCCCTGTTTCTGGTTGCGGAAGAGATTGGCTTGGGCGGGGACGGCGGAACCAGATCAGGCACGGCCATACCACCCGTGCAGGGAACGCCAGCCGATGGCTGAGCGACACGAGCCAACCGGCGGATCTATCATTTTATGCGCCGATGATTACGCCATGACCGTCGGGGTCATGCGGTCGATCGACGAATTGGCGCGCGCTCAAAAGATCTCGGCAACCAGCGCCATGACGACGACCCGGCATTGGCCGGAACACGGCCAAGGGCTCCGAAGGCTGCGCGCCACGATCGCGATCGGCCTGCACTTCAATCTCACGCTTGGACGTGCCCTGGGGCCGATGCCGAAGCTCGCGCCGGATGGCGTGTTTCCAAGAGTTGGTGACGTGACGCGGCTCGCGATCGGAGGCCGGATCGACGCGGACGAGATCGCGGCCGAAATGACGCGACAGTGCGACCGCTTCGAGCAGGTGTGCGGCTATCCTCCCGATTTCATCGATGGGCATCAGCATGTCCACGCGTTGTCTGGCATTCGTGACGGTGTGTTCGCCGCGCTTGGGGCGCGCCACATGTCGCCGGTGCCGCTGATCCGCGATCCTGGCGACAGCCTGGCCGGAATATTCAAGCGCGGATCGGCGATCACCAAAGCGGTCGCGCTGTACTGGCTGTCGCGCGGTTTCGGAGCTGCCGCTCGCCGGGCCGGATTTGCAGTGAACAACAGTTTTGCGGGCGTCTCCGATTTCGATCCCGCGGGGGCGGAACGCGACTTCCAGCGCGCGGCGATCGGCGCGGGGCCACTTCATCTCGTGATGTGCCATCCGGGATTTCCGGATGCCGAGCTCGAAGGGCTCGATCCCATCACGAAGCGCCGCCGGGTGGAGCATGACATCATTGCGTCGCGTGAACTTTTCGGCGCGAAGCTGTGGCGGCCAGCGCGCTCGGCCGATGGTCCAGCGACCAATTGGGCAACGGCTCTGGAGCGCGCGGCATGATCAAGGATGAGCGTGATCGAGCAACCAACCTGAACGGTGTCGCCCGGCATCTCGGCGGTTTCGTCGCTGCCGGCATGATCGCATTCAGTGTCGATGCGGCGGTCCTCGCGGCCTTGATCAAAGGCTTGGGGTGGGATCCGTTCAGCGCCCGCCTCGGCTCGGTGTCGGTCGCGATGTTCGCGGCGTGGCAGGCGCATCGCAGGCTCACGTTCGTTGTGAAACAACCGCCCAGCGTCAAGGAATTCGCATCCTATGCGGCGGTGGCCTGGACGTCGGCCGCCGTAAATTATGGGCTTTACGCGGTGATCCTCAACGTGCGGCCCGAGACCGATCCGTTGGCCGCACTGTTCGTCGCATCGCTCATCGCGATGTTCGTCAGTTACTTCGGCATGCGGTTCGGGGTGTTCGGGCGGCCGGATTTGTCGTGAGCGTTGACGCTCAGGGGTTCATCCCTTGAACTCGTCGATCTTGCCAAAAGCTTGCCGCAGAGCCTCCGACCAGGACGAGGAGAGCGACCTGAAGTACTCGTCATCGGGATCGATACGCCGCTCGCGCTTTACTTCGAGGCTGTCACGCTCATAAAGCAGGAGATCGATCGGCATGCCGACCGACAGGTTGGAGCGGAGCGTAGAGTCGAACGAGAGCAGGATCAGCTTCGCGGCCTCGCCAAGGCGCATCTTTGAATTAGCCACACGGTCGAGAATAGGTTTGCCGTATTTGTGCTCTCCAATCTGGAGAAAAGGCGTGTCGTCTGTAGCCTCGATGAAGTTCCCCTCGGCATAGATTTGGAACAATCGCGGCCGCTCATCGCCGATCTGGCCGCCAAAGATGAAGTTGACGCCGAAGCCGGCCTTGCTGATCTCAAGCGCAGGGCTGTCGATGCGGCGGACTTCCCTAACAGCATCCCCGACGACGCGGGCGGCACGATACATGGTGCTGGCGTCGAATAGCGTGGGCTCGGCCCGCTGCTCATTGCGCGACGACAACTGCTCGTTCAGGACGCTGATCACAGATTGGCTTATGGCGAGGTTGCCCGCCGACAGCAGCACCAGGACGCGCTGGCCCGGATCTCGCCAGTAATGAAGTTTTCGGTACTGCGCGATGTTGTCAACGCCTGCGTTGGTCCGCGTATCGGCCGCGAACACGAGACCACGCTCAACCCTTAACGCGACGCAATAGGTCATCGCGGCCTCTCCAGGTATCGGTTCGACGAGCAGGCACTACTGCTGGGACTGCGATTGAGAATCGATAGCCGATTCGACTTCGACATCAACATCGACATCAAGGGTTTCACCCGAGCCGCCCTGCCGACTGCCGCGGATAGGAGCGGCGGAGGCGGCATCCAATCCAGTTCCCAATCTCACATAGCGATCGGTCGGGCAAATCCGGTTGGTTGGATCAAAGCCGATCCAGCCGATACCATCGACCCAGGCCTCGGCCCAACCGTGGTGAGCCTCCGCCGGCTGGTCGTCGCCCGCAATCATGTAGCCGCAGACATAGCGCGCGGGAACACCGGCCGCGCGCGCCGCCGAGATGAAAACGTGCGCGTGGTCCTGGCAAACACCGTGGCCGCGTGACAACGCTTCCGCAGCGGTGGTTTCGCTGTCGGTCTGGTCGACGGAATACTCAATGCGGTCACCGACGACGTGCATGAGCCGATGCAGTCCTGCAACGCCGTCGTCGGCCTTCGCTTCACGTGCAAGGCTGCGGATGCTGCCGCCCGGCGCGGTTAGCATGGTTTCGCGGAGAGATACACGTACGGGCGCGACGTCGCGAAGGCCGCGGACTATCCCATCGCGATCGCGGGTCTCGACGATGCCTTCGGCTTCGACGATCAATTCCGAATGCTCATGAGCGATCGAGATGAGGTGGCCGACGTTGCCGAACCCGTCGCGGAAAGTGGCAGCCCGTTCGATGCCAGGTGCGCGGATCGCCCATTTGACGACGGATTGTCCCTCGAATGATGGCGGTGTCAGGCGAAGTGTTAGCACGCCAGACCGGGCGGGTTTATCGTACACGGAGCGGGTGGTATGACGGATACGTATGCGCATGGGTCTCGATCGGTCATCCAGAGAAGTGGTAGGTGTCGGCGATCTCCGCACCAAGCCTGTTGTTCCGGGCGATGAAGTCCTGCAAGAACTCATGCAGGCCAGATTGGAAGATCGCGTTAATATCGCCGGATTCGAGCAGGCTCACGGTGTTTGCCGCGGTGGCTTGGCAGGCTTGGCGATGATGGTAGTAATCGCCCAGGTCTTCAAGTGCGGTTGCGACTTCAAAATATGAATAACCGAGCGAACGCGGCATCTGCTTGTTGAGGATCAGATACTCGGCGATCCGCCAAGGCTTGTAGTTCTCCTTGTAGACCCAGCGGTAGCTGCGGTGGGCAGAGACAGAACGCAGGATCGCGCCCCACTGGAAATTATCGACCCCGCCGCCGACGACCTCGCTCGACGGCAACAACACGTAGTACTTTACATCGAGTATGCGCGCCGTGTTGTCGGCCCGCTCGAGGAATGTGCCGAGCTGGCTGAAATAGTAGGTGTCGTTGCGCAATATCGTATTCAGCATGGTGCCGCGGAACAGCGCCGATCGTCCGCGGATCCAGTCAAGCAGCCCCGGCAGCGCGTTCGACGTCACGCTTTCCGGCTTGATGGCGCTGAATTCGAGCCACGAGCTGTTGAGGCACTCCCACATGTCGCGTGTCATGGCGGTGCGCTGTGCGCGTGCATTGCGCCGCGCGGCGGAGAGACAAGAGTAGATGCTCGACGGATTGTCGGGATCGAACAGCAGAAAATCTACGACGTCGCGGGTGTTGATCTGCCCGAATTTTCGCTCGTAACTCTGGGCGCAACCCGTGCTTTCCAGTGTCGAACGCCACTCCTCATGAAAGCCTTGCCCCTCGCGCGGCAGCAGCACAATCCGATAGCCGACCTCGAGCAGTCGGGCCATGTTCTCCGCCCGCTCGACGTAGCGGGACAGCCAGAAAAGGTCGTTTGCGGTTCGTCCCAGCATGGCTTTCAGTTCGTCTCCGTTGCGGCTTCAGACTGCGGCTCGCGGTGCGCCCGCATCAATCCTGTAGAACCCAGGTGTCTTTGGTTCCGCCGCCCTGGCTCGAATTCACGACGAGCGAGCCCTGCCGCAGCGCGACGCGCGTCAGCCCGCCTGGCACGAGCCGGACCTGGTCGCCGATCAGCACGAATGGTCGCAGGTCGAGATGGCGAGGTGCGAGGCCCGCATCGACAAGGGTCGGGCAGGTCGACAGCGCGAGCGTCGGCTGGGCGATGTAGTTGGACGGCCGCGCAGTGAGTTTCAGCCGGAATGCCTCGATTTCTGCCGCCGACGCGGCCGGTCCGACGAGCATGCCATAGCCGCCGGAGCCATGCACCTCCTTGACCACGAGCTTTTCCAGGTTTTCGAGTACATAGGCGAGATCGTCGGAGCGGCGGCAATTGTGGGTCGGCACGTTTTTCAGGATCGGCGCGCGGCCGGTATAGAACTCGATGATCTCAGGGATGTAGCTGTAAATCGCCTTGTCGTCGGCAATGCCTGCGCCGGGCGCGTTGACAATGGTCGTGCGACCCGAGCGATAGACGTCCATCACGCCGGGAACACCCAGCATGGAATCCTTGCGGAACACCAGCGGGTCGAGGAAATCGTCGTCGATGCGGCGGTAGAGCACGTCGACCTGCCGTAGTCCGAGTGTGGTCTGCATGTGCAGCGCGCCGTCGCGAACAACGAGATCGCGACCCTCGACGATCTCGACGCCCATCTCGTCAGCCAGGAAGGCGTGTTCAAAGTAGGCGCTGTTGTGGATTCCGGGGGTCAGCACGGCGATCACCGGCTCGCGGTCAAGCCCGCGCGGCGCCACGCTTTCAAGCGTGCGCAGAAGATTTATCGGGTAGTTCTCGACCGGTGCTACCCGGTTGCGGCTGAACAAGTCCGGGAACATGTGCATCATGGTCTCGCGGTTCTCAAGCATATAGGAGACGCCGGAGGGGGTGCGCGTGTTGTCTTCGAGTACCAAGAACTCGTTCTCGGATGTGCGAACGATGTCGATGCCGATGATGTGGCTGTAGATCCCGAGTGGTGGCTCGACGCCGATCATCTCGGGGACGAATGCCTCGTTCTGGACGATGAGTTCGGCCGGAATGCGCCCTGCTTTCAGGATCTCCTGGCGATGATAGATATCGTACATGAAGGCGTTGAGAGCTCGCACCCTCTGCTCGATGCCGGCTGACAACTGCCGCCACTCTGACGCCGAAATGATGCGCGGCACGATATCGAACGGGATCAGCCGCTCGGCCGACGCATTGTCGTTGTAGACCGAAAAGGTGATGCCGGTGCGCCGGAACAAGGCTTCCGCTTCGTCGTGCTTGGATTTGAGGTCGGCGATGCGTTGTGTGCCGAGCCACTCGGCTACCATCGCGTAAGGCGAGCGGACTGTGCCGCCCGAGCCGTACATTTCGTCGAAGTAAGACGTCACCATCAGCCCTCGCCGCCAAACAATTTCACCGATCCAAGGCTAGACCGGAAACAGTGTTGCTGAATAGTCATTCGATCGCAGTCGAATGACCAATGTCTATGCGTAACCGGTGCGCGGCTGCCTCAACATTGTGCCACAATAAGGGTGGCCGGGCACGATGCGACTGTCGTTCAGAACAGGCTTGTCGTCATTGGGCGCGGGGACGAAAACGGGGCACCGTCGAACGCAGAATTTAAAAAGCAGGATTTTGCTGTCTCGAGTCATTTCCGATGAGTGATCAGTCTCAGCCGTCGACGCTAACTCCGGGCCAGACGCCCGAAAACGTCGGCGTCATCGTGATTCACGGTGTGGGAGAGGCCGAGATCGGCTGGATCAACGACCACATCGTCAACGAACTCGCCAAGCGCGAACCGGCCATGGGATTGGCCCGGCACAGCGAGGTCTACCGGCTGCCCGACAAAGGTCGCACGAAACCCAACGCCACATTCCGAACGGTTGTGCGCCGCGCCCAGATTGCCGATCGGGTAGCGGTGGCATTCGCGGAACTGCACTGGGCCGATCTCTCGCGTGTCGGGTCCGGAGCCGTTTCTCGCTTCTTGACTGTCTTGCAGCTCTTCTTCGAAGCACCGCAGGTGCTCGGCTCTACGCTTCTCGCGGAGCCCGCATCAGGCGTCAGGGGATTGATCCGATACTTGATCCTGGCCTCTATCTGGCTATTGCGGTGGCCCATTGCGGGCATGACAACGAGTTTGTTCATCTCGTCACTCTGCCTGATGCTGTACGATCGGCTGGTGCGGTTCGAAACCTTGAAACCGCTTTTGGGGATGCCGCCCAACTCGCTGCAATACCTGGTCGGTGGATCTTTGGCGGTGACGGCGCTATTGGGTCTGACCCTCGCATACGTGCGTTATCGGCACGATATCGCATTGACTGATCTCGGCATCTCAACCGCCATTTTCTCATCACTGATGCTGGCCGGTGTCGCGGTCGCCAGCTTACTCGATGCCGTCGATCTGCAGGACCGCTATGCCTATCTTGCGATCATCGGCGACACCATAATTGCATCGTTCGCGCTTTGGAATTTCACGATCATTGGCTCCATGGCGCTGATGCTGACGGTTCTGATCGGACGCAACTTGGGCGGCAGATCCTCGCAGCGATATGCTTTGCATCGAGCCGCCGCCGCCGCAGGGCTCACCGTCATGCAGGGGATGCTTTGGAAACTCGTGGTATGCCCGGTTTCGTTGTTCGTTGTTTTTATGCTGGTCGATCGATCGGGCGGAACGCGATGCAATGGCGACAACTGTGCTTGGGCCACCCAGAGGATCTTCAATATCGTCGACTCGTTGGTCATTGTCGCGCTGAGCAACGTCGTGATGACGTGCCTCGTCGTGACCGCGATTTCCGGGGTCGCAGCTGCCCGGCAGTTGATTGGAGAGTGGCGCAACAAGGCGCTCTTGGCTGGCCGTCACCAGTTGCCCCGCCTCATTGCCAACCCGTTGATACTCTCGGTTCTTTTTCTTGGGCAATTCGGTAGCGCGGCGATGTTTTATTACGCGCAACACGTGCCTGAGGTGGCGGACTGGCTGAAGGCGAACATCCTCGACGACGAGACCGTCAACACCTTGCGCGACGTCCTGACCGGATCGCTGCTGACGCTTCTGCCAACCATCCTCGGCGCACTGACCAAGGCATCGACGGGCGTCCTTCACGTTGCCCGGGACGTCGTCGATCACCAGTATGCGCCGCGCTACGTCGTCGCCAAGTTTCGGCTTCCGACCTGGCTTCAGCAGCGGGGGACGCATCCCCGTCGCGAGCGAATCCACAAGCGGCTGGAGGCTTTGATCGAGGGAATCATGGCGGTAGAGAAATTCGATCGGCTGGTCTTTCTCACCCACAGCCAAGGCACCGTAATAGCGCACGATTATCTGCGATCCGTCCGCGACAATAAAATGCCGGCCTCGATCAAGCGGATCGATGTCATCACGCTGGCGAGCCCGCTGTCCCATATCTACCAGCACTATTTCCGCACCTACGAAATGCAGACTGGAAGCGCTGCGGCGCTGAACCCGAAGCTTGCGTCGTGGACCAACATGTGGCGGATCGACGACCCGATCGGCGGCCGGGTCGACATCGTCGATGGCGACTTCATCCGGAACGAACCGATGCGACGGGGCGGGCATGTGAACTATTGGCGCGAAGAGCGGGTGTGTGAAGTAATCCTGGACGTAATTGATCCCACCTGCGCAACTCAGGTTGTGGCGGCCGGGAAGGTCTCGGCGGGGTGAAGGCCAGAACGGTGTTGTGAGCATCGGCCAGGGCGACCAGATTGCCGTACTTGCAAATCGTTCCTAATTGCGATAGATGGAGGCATGGACACACGCACACCTGAGATGACCACAAAATCCAAGGTCACGATCGAGACGGTTGGCGACGCGCCTCCCGGCTGGCGGCGGTCGCGGGGCGAAGCCTCCCTGTCTGACGTTCACCGTACGGTGAGGGTGGCGCGGGAAGGTTCGGAGTGGCGAAAGGCAGCGGCCTTTGTCGGGCCAGGCTACCTCGTCGCCGTGGGGTATATGGACCCCGGCAATTGGGCGACCTCGCTCGCCGGTGGATCCAAATTCGGCTACACGCTGCTGGTTGTGGCACTGGTGTCGAACATCATGGCCATTGTGCTGCAATCGCTGTGCGCACGGCTGGCGATCGCGTCAGGCCGTGATCTTGCCCAGGCCTGCCGGGATGCGTATCCGAAGCCGGTGGCCTACGTATTGTGGCTGCTGGCCGAAATAGCCATCATCGCTACCGATATCGCCGAGGTAATAGGCACTGCGATCGGCCTCAATCTCATCTTCGGAATTCCGCTGGAGATCGGCGTCGTCATCACTGCGCTCGACGTGTTTCTCATTCTATATTTGCAAACTCTCGGGTTCCGCTGGGTGGAAGCCCTGATCATCGGTCTGCTCATGGTCATTGCGGCGTGCTTTGCCGTGCAGATCGCGCTTGCCGATCCCGATTGGGGTGCTGTTGTCCGCGGCTTCGCACCGACGACCCAAATCGTGACCAACCCGGAGATGCTGTACTTGGCTCTAGGCATTCTGGGTGCCACCGTGATGCCGCACAATCTCTACTTGCATTCGGGCATCGTGCAAACGCGCGCCTACGGCGAAACGCTGCCCGAAAAACGGCAAGCCCTGAAGTACGCGACGATCGATTCGACAGTCGCGCTGATGTTCGCGCTACTCATCAATGCCTCGATCCTGATCCTGGCGGCGGCCACGTTCAACAAGACTGGCCGTGTCGATGTTGCAGAGCTGGGCGAGGCACACAGCTTGCTGTCGCCTCTGCTCGGATACGCCTTCGCGCCGATGCTGTTTGGCATCGCGCTTTTGTGCTGCGGCATCAACTCGACAGTAACCGCGACGCTTGCCGGGCAGATCGTGATGGAGGGGTTCCTCGATATCAGACTGCCGCCCTGGCTCAGGCGGCTCATCACCCGCGCGATTGCGATCATCCCTGCGGCGATTGTCACGATCTGGTATGGTGACAGCGGCACGGCCAAGCTGCTGATCCTGACGCAGGTGGTGCTGAGTCTGCAGCTGTCGTTTGCGGTGTTCCCGCTGGTCATGTTCACGGCCAGCCGCGCCAAGATGGGCGATCTGGTGGCGCCCAGGTGGCTTATTGTGTTCGCGAGCGCCATAGCGGTGGTGATCGCGGCGCTCAACATCAAACTGCTCGTGGATTTCGTGTTGAGTTGAAGAACTCGAGCGAGACCTCATACCTCGACATCGAGAGCGCCGACTGGTATCTGGTATGCCAGAGATCGCAGGATCCCCCGGCTCGCAAATGATGCAGCGGCGGCCGATCAGCTGCTGGCGTGGCGTGCCCCAATCCTGAGATACTGCAAAAAAATGCATTCGGGAGAGACGCACGATGGCAATTCTCGTAGGGCAAGAGACGCGCGTGATGTGCCAAGGCATAACCGGCCGGGCAGGAACGTTCCATGCGGGTCGCATGCTGTCCTACGGAACAGAACTGGTCGCCGGGGTGACACCGGGCAAGGGCGGGCGCATCCATCTCGACCTGCCGGTGTTCGACCGGGTGGCAGATGCTGTACGCGAGACCGGCGCCAACGCCAGTATCGTGTTCGTGCCGCCGGCCAGCGCGGCCGCGGCGATCCTCGAAGCGATCGAGGCTGAGGTGCCGCTGGTGGTGTGCGTCACGGAGCGCATCCCGGTCCTCGACATCGTCCGCGTCAGGCAGGCGCTCGAGGGTTCCAAATCGCAGCTGATCGGACCAAACTCGCAAGGTATTCTCGCCCCTGGCATCGCCCAGATCGGAGTAATGACCACCGTCGATGCGCGACCTGGGCGCATCGGCATCGTGTCGCGGTCGGCCTCGCTGACCAGCGAAATCGTGGCGCAGACGACGCGCGCGGGTCTCGGGCAGTCGACCACTATTGGCGTGGGCGGCGATCCTATCCACGGGATCGACCTCAAGACCTGCGTCGCGCTTTTCCTTGACGATCCAGAAACAGATGGGATCATCGTCATCGGCGAGATCGGCGGGACAGAAGAAGAGGAAACCGCAGCATTGGTCAGGCGGCTCCGGCCATCGAAGCCGATCGTCGCGCTGGTCGCCGGGAGGCAGGCTCCGCCGGAACGGCGGATGGGGCACGCGGGCGCGTTGACCACGGGAACGGGCGGCGGTGCCGCACACAAGATCGCGGTGCTGCGCGGGGCAGGTATTCATATTGTCAATGATGCGAGCGCAGTCGGCGAGACCATGCGGAGTGCGATCGCAGGCGAGCTGTGATCGTGGCCGCGGGGCTTCGATTGTGAGTTGGCGCACGGCACGTGAGCTCGCCGGCCGAAGCGACGCTGTTCTCGATGAGCTGAACTCATACGCGGTCGCTGAAATTGTTTCGGAACTGGCAAGTGAGCAACTTGCGGTGAAGGGCTATATATTTTCGCCGCACGTCTTCAAGCGCACTTTTCTCGCGACGATGGCACTGCGCCGCCCTACCCCCCCAGGCGATTTCTACACATCGTTCGAAGCCTGACCTGGCGGCCAATGGTACGCTGTCGACCCTCGCAACAACGTGCCGCGCATCGGTAAGATCTTGATCGCGCAGGCGTGATGCCGCAGATGTCGCCATCACGACGACGTTCGGACCCAATACCCGAGCAGCCTTATGGTCCTAATGTAGCTTTTGCATATGGACGGACGACGTCGCCGAACGTCCGGTCTGAGGAACGTAACGGCCCCGCATCGTGGATGCGAGGCCGCGTTTCATTGCCGCTTCGGTGCAAGCACCAACGCAGGCCTGCACCCGAAGGCGCAACCCGCGCCGGGTGCAACGTCGGCACCCGAAGGCGGAACCCGCGCCGGGTGCAACGTCGGCACCCGAAGGCGCAACTTAAAACAGACCCTCGATCTGCCCCTTGTCGTTGAGCTTGATGAAGTCCGCGCTCGGTACTTTGGGCAGACCCGGCATGCGCATGATCTCACCGCACACAGCCACGATGAAGCCCGCGCCTGCCGAAAGGATGACCTCGCGCACCGGCACCACGTGACCTGTCGGCGCACCGCGCGAGTTGGGATCGGTCGAGAACGAGTACTGAGTCTTGGCCATGCAGATCGGCAGGTGACCGTAGCCGGCCGCCTCTATATCCCTGAGGGCCGTGACCACGGACGCATCGGGCGCGATGTCGGCGGCGCGATAGATCTCTTTCGCGATGGTGCGGATCTTTTCGAGCAGTGGCATGGCGTCGGGATAGAGCGGCTTGAAGCTGGCCGTGCCGCCTTCGCAGAGTGCGACGACGTGATGGGCCAATTCCTCGATGCCGGCGCCGCCTTCGGCCCAGTGCGAGCAGAGGATCGCCTTGGCGCCGACGCTCTCTGCCTGACGCTTGACCTCGGCCACCTCGGCGTCGGTGTCGGTGATGAAC
Source organism: Hyphomicrobium sp. (assembly GCA_002928955.1). Lineage (GTDB taxonomy): Bacteria > Pseudomonadota > Alphaproteobacteria > Rhizobiales > Hyphomicrobiaceae > JAKAML01. The sequence goes on from PERT01000002.1 coordinate 75,671, forward strand.
TTGTTGATGGCAATCACCGCCGGAACGCCGAACTTCTTCATGTTCTCGATGTGGCGCTTCATGTTTTCACAGCCCTTGCCGACGGCCGCGACATTCTCGTTCTTCAGTTCATCCTTGGCCACGCCGCCGTGCATCTTGAGCGCGCGGATGGTGGCGACGACGACGGTCGCCGACGGCGCGAGGCCGGCCATGCGGCACTTGATATCGTAGAACTTCTCGGCCCCGAGATCGGCGCCGAAGCCGGCTTCGGTGACGACGTAGTCGGCGATCTTGAGTGCGGTCGTGGTGGCGAGCACCGAGTTGCAGCCGTGGGCGATATTGGCGAATGGACCGCCGTGAATGAACACGGGGTTGTTCTCGAGCGTCTGCACGAGGTTCGGCATCAACGCGTCTTTGAGCAGCACGGTCATCGAGCCGTCGGCTTTCACGTCACGCGCGTAGACCGGCTTCTTGTCGCGGGTGTAGCCGACGACGATGGCGCCAAGCCTCTTCTCAAGATCCTTCAAGTCCTTGGCGAGGCAGAGAATAGCCATGACCTCGGAGGCGACGGTGATGTCGAAGCCGTCCTCGCGCGGGAAGCCGTTGGAGACGCCACCGAGCGAATTGACGATCGAGCGCAATGCACGGTCGTTCATGTCGAGTACGCGCCGCCATGTGATTCGGCGCGGGTCGAGGCCGAGCGAGTTGCCCCAGTAGATGTGGTTGTCGATCAGGGCTGCGAGCAGATTATTGGCCGAGGTGATGGCGTGGAAGTCGCCGGTGAAGTGAAGATTGATGTCTTCCATGGGCACGACCTGGGCATAGCCGCCGCCGGCCGCGCCACCCTTGACGCCAAAGCATGGTCCGAGCGACGGCTCGCGCAGGCAGCTCATGGCGCGCTTGCCGATGCGGTTGAGCCCGTCGCCGAGGCCGACGGTGGTGGTGGTCTTGCCTTCACCCGCCGGCGTCGGGTTGATGGCCGTGACCAGGATCAGTTTGCCGGTCTTGTTCGACTGGACGGAGTTGATGAACTCCTGGCTGATTTTGGCCTTGTAGGGGCCGTAGTTGAGCAGCGCTTCTGCCGGCACGCCGATTTTGGCGCCGACGTCGACGATCGGCTTCATCTTGGCTTCGCGGGCGACTTCGATATCAGATTTGACCATTGGGTGTGTCTCTCTCCTCGACGGCTCAGGCTGTCTTGATCAAGGCATGTTGAATCTCATGCGGCTGCTTTTGGCTTTGGCGCTTCGAACGTGTCGCCCACGACCAAACCGTTCGATGCGGCAAACTCCGCGGCCGTGACTTTCGGCCCGGTTCCGGCGCGGACGCGCTTGGCGAGAATGGCGCCACCCGCCGCGGCGACCGTCATCCCGGCGTCCGAAATGGACAGGATTTCGCCCGGCTTGCCCGAACCCGCGACCTTCGTACTGTCGTAGAGATCGACCTTGGTACCCTTGATCGTTGTCCAGGCTCCGGGTGCCGGGTTGACGGCGCGGATCAGGTTGTAGACATCGGACGCGGGTTTTGACCAATCGATCTCCGCTAACTCCTTTTTGAACCGGTATTCGTAGGTCTTTTTGGAGTGGTCCTGCGGGACTTTCGGCGCCTTGCCGGTGCGCACCAGATCGAGGCTCTCGATCATGGCGTCGACGCCCATCGGGAACAGCTTCTTGAAATAGACGTCGCCGAGCGTCTCGTCCGGACCGATGTCGCATTCCTTCTGGAGCAGTATCGGGCCCTCGTCCAAGCCCTCGTCCGGCCAGAAAATTGTGAGGCCAGTGTGGGTTTTGCCCATGGCGATCGGCCAACTGATCGCCGACGGGCCACGATGTAGTGGTAACAGCGAAGGGTGATACTGAAACGTACCGTAGGTCGGCGTGTCGATCACGGGCTGCGGAACGAACAGTGTGACGTAGGCCATGACGCAGACGTCGGGCTTGAACGAGCGCATGAGTTCGAGCGCCTCGGGCGTTTTCCACGACGTCGGCTGGTGGACGGGCAGCCCCTTCTCGGTGGCGAAGATCGCCAGTGGGTCGCGGGCCTTGCCCTCCTTGTCGGGCGCGCAGAACACAGCGACGACGTTCTCCCCGCGCTCGAGCAGCTTTTCGAGAACGGCCTTGCCGAAGGCTTCTTGTCCGTGGACGACGATGCGCATGAGCTTCTCCCTCTCCCCATCGCGCACAGTGGCGTGGAGACGTCTGAACAATAAGCAGGCAATTTGGGAGAGGGATGGGGTGAGGGGCAGAATCGAACTCTGCCCTCAACCGTCGACCAACTGGAGACGATGCCGTGCCTGCTCGTCACGAGCCGTACCCAGAACCCGCCACTCACCCTGGCCCTCTCCCCGTGCAGGACGGGGACAAGGAAAAACCTATTCCGCAGCCATTTTCTTGGCCGGCTCTGTTGCGCCGGATGTCTTGATCGCGGCGATTTCGTCAGCCGTGTAGCCGAGGACTTGGCCCAGGACCTCGTAGGTGTGCTCTCCGAGCAGCGGCGATCGCGTCACCTCGACGGGACTATCCGACATCTTGATCGGGCAACCGACGGAGAGGTACTTGCCGCGGGTGGGATGATCCACTTCCACGATGGTGCCGGTGGCGCGCAAGCCCTCGTCCTCGGCGATCTCCTTCATCGACAGGATCGGGCCGACCGGAATGTCGAGCGGATTGCAGATGTCCATGACCTCGAACTTCGTCTTGGTCATCGTCCACTGTTCGATGCGGTCGAAGATGAGGTTGAGTTTGTCCAGACGCTCGGCAGGCTTGGAAAAGCCTGGTGCGGTCTTCCAGCCGGGCTCGCCGATCACGTCGCAGACATGCTCCCATGCTGCTGCCTGGGTAATGAAGTAAGTGTAGGCGTTGGGATCGGTCTCCCAGCCTTTGCAGCGGAGGATGCGGCCGGGCTGGCCGCCGCCCGAGTCGTTGCCGGCACGCGGCACGGCATTGCCGAACGGAACGCCGTCTCCGAACTGCGAGTACTCGCGCAGAGGGCCCTTTTCGAGGCGCTGCTGGTCGCGCAGTTTGACGCGGCAAAGATTGAGCACGCCGTCCTGCATGGGGGCGAGTACTTTTTGGCCGCGGCCGGTGCGCTCGCGCTGGAGAAGCGCTGCGACGATGCCAAGGGCAAGATGGAGGCCCGTGCCGCTGTCGCCGATCTGGGCACCGGTGACGAGCGGCGGTCCGTCGCGGAAGCCCGTGGTGGAGGCCGAGCCGCCAGCGCATTGGGCGACGTTCTCGTAAACCTTGCAATCCTCGTACTTGCCGGGTCCGAAGCCCTTGACCGACGCCATGATCATGCGCGGATTGAGCTTTTGGATATTCTCCCAGGAGAAGCCCATGCGGTCGAGCGCACCGGGCGCGAAGTTTTCGACCAGCACGTCGCAGGTCTTGACGAGGCGCTCGAGGATCTCCTTGCCGGTCTTGTTCTTGGTATCGATGGTGATCGAGCGCTTGTTGTGATTGAGCATCGTGAAATAGAGGCTGTCAGCGCCGGCCACGTCGACCAGCTGCTTGCGGGTCGCGTCTCCCTCGCCGGGACGCTCGACCTTGATGACGTCGGCACCGAGCCAAGCGAGCAGCTGCGTGCATGTCGGACCAGATTGAACGTGCGTAAAGTCGAGGACTTTTACCCCCTCGAGTGCCTTTGTCATTTGTTAGCTCCCTGAACAGGAATTCGGTCGTTGATCGGCATTGGCGCATTCTTTGTCGACTTTGGGCGCGGACGGCCGAGAGTGGAGCGGCGGGACGCTGTCGCCCCACCGCCAACCCATCACTTGTACATCGTCTGGTTCTTGGTGCCGGGCGCATACTCGCGCGGGTCGACCCAAATGTTGATCACAGCCGAGCGGCCGGTCTTGTGGATCGCCTCGCGACCGCGGCGGAGCGCGGCCTGGATCTGGCCCGGATCGCGGACCTCCTCGCCATAGCCGCCGAGCATCTCGGCGAACTTGCCAAACGGAATATCGCCCAGCAGGTTGCCGACGTTGCCGCGCTGCTCGCCATACTTGGTGATCTGGCCGTAGCGGATCTGGTTCATGGCTGAGTTGTTGCCAATGACCGCGAGATAGGGCGCACCGAACCGGTTGGCCGTCTCCATGTCGAAGGCGGTCATGCCGAACGAGCCGTCGCCGTAGTAGCAGAGTACTTCCTTTTCGGGATTGGCGAGCTTGGCAGCCATGGCGAAGCCGGTGCCGACGCCGAGGGAGCCGAGTGCGCCTGGGTCCATCCACTGACCAGGGTTGCGCGGACGGACGGCCTGGGCCGAGATGGTGACCACGTCGCCACCGTCGCCGATGTAGATGGTGTCCTCGCCGAGGAATTCATTGAGTTCCCAGGCGACGCGCATAGGGTTGATTGGAACCGTGGTCGACAGGAACTGCGGCATCAGCTTTTCGGTTGCCGCCGCCTCGGCGTCCTGGAGACCCTTCATCCACTGCTTGCGCAGCTGGCGCTTGCCGTTGTCGATCTTGGCGGACGCAGCGGCCAGCACGGCGCCGAGCACGGCGCCCGGATCACCGGCGATGCCGAAGGTGATGTCGCGGTTCTTGCCGACTGTGCGGTAGTCCTGATCGATCTGGACGAGCGTCGGCACGTTGATGCGCTTGCCGTAGCCCATGCGGAAGTCGAACGGCGTGCCGACGATGACCACGACGTCCGCCTTGCCGAAGGCGAGGCTGCGGGTGCGGTCGAAATGGTGTGGGTCACCGGGCGGCAGCAGGCCGCGCGACGCGCCATTGAAGTAGCCGGGAATATCCAAGCCGCGCAGCAGCGCGATGGCTTCCTTGTGGCCGCGGGCCGCCCACACCTGCTGGCCGAACAGGATCGCCGGACGTTCAGCATTGACGAGAACGTCGGCCAAGCGCTCGATGTCGGCCGGGTCGCCGATCGCGTGGACGGAAGCGCGGTAGTGGCCGGGCTTCGGAATCACCGCGTCCTTGATGTGGACCTCGCGGTCGAGCACGTCCCGCGAGATTTCAAGATATGAGGGACCGTAGGCACCGGCGAAGCTCTCGCGCGCGGCCATCGCGATCATGTCTGGAATGCGCTCGGTTGTCAGCACGCTTTCGGAAAACTTGGTGATCGGACGCATCATCAGCACGTGCGGCAGATCCTGCAGCGAGCCCATCTTGTGCTGTGCCAGACCACCGCCGCCGCCTATGTGGAGAATGGGGCTTTCGGAGCGGAAAGCAGTTGCGACGCCAGTGACCGCGTTGGTGCATCCGGGGCCGGCCGTAGTCACCACACAACCGAGCTTGCCGGTCTGGCGAGCGTAGCCGTCGGCGGCATGGGCTGCGACCTGCTCGTGGCGTACGTCGATGATGCGGATGCCTTCGTCAATGCAACCGTCGTAGATGTCGATGATATGGCCGCCGCAGAGCGTGAAGATGGTATCGACGCCTTCGGCTTTCAGCGCCTTGGCAACCAGTCGACCCCCTGAGACGATATTGGGGTCGGTGCTCTTTCGTGCCAGCGTGTCTTCGGCTGTCGTCGTCTTCATTGCATGTTCTGCCATGTTGTACTCTTTCTGCGGGGCGAATGCCGTTGCTTTGCTTTGGTTTGCCTTGGTGTCGTGGGATGCAGCCTTGTCGGTGTTATCGATGTCCACCGATCAATCGAGGTCGACGAAATTCTCGACATGGTCCCGCAGCCGGAGCGTGTGCTCGCGGACCAGTCGCTCAGCCAGCTCTGTGTCGCGCCGTTCGATGGCGGCGACGATCTCCTTGTGGTCGGCCACCGACTTCTTGGCGCGATCCTTCTCGAAGATGGTGCGCTGACGGATGGCGCGGACGTGAAAGAACAATCCTTTGGTGATCTCGCCGATAAGCGGGCAGCCGCCAAGATCGATAATGGCTTGGTGGAAGCGAATGTTGGCGTCCGAGTATTCTCCCATGTGGCGGGCGACCTCGTCGTGCGAGAACTGGTCGACGAGATCGTGCAGAGCGGCGATACTCTTGTCGGATGCCGTGCGCGTCGCCATGCGGGCCGACATGGCCTCCAGCGCGGCCCAGACTGTGATCATGTCGAGCACTTCGGGTTTGGTCTTGCGCACGATGAAAATGCCGCGGCGGGCGACGACGCGGACGAGCCCCTCCTGGTCCAGTTGCGCCAAAGCTTCGCGCAGGGGGGTGCGGGAAATGCCGAAACGCGCCGACAGATCCCGCTCGTCGAGCCTGAGCTCCGCGTTGCGGTCGTAGATGTTCATCGTCATGATGGCATACTTGAGCGCCTCGTAGGCCTTCGCCTTGAGGCTCTGCCCTTCGCCGATAGGCACAATCTTGAGCCGGGTCTCTACCATACCGCACCCCCTGCGTTGCCGTTGCGCAACCCGCATTCGACCGGCGCGCCACGCCGCTGAAAGCCGCACTCAACCGCCGAAAAAATTCGCCCGGACCTCTTTGGCAGCCTCGCGTGGCGGTGCCCAATTTTTTCGCCGCGATCGCCGACCGCTAACGGTTACTCCCGAGGCTGGACCAAACGGTACACCACCGCGTCCGGATTGTTTCTGGCATACCATACACCACGGACAAAAAAAAGGGGCAGCAATTGGCAATTGCGTGAACTCCACCGACCAATACCCCAGCGGGCCGTAACGGCAAGAGATGCGAAGTATTGCAGGTGCGAAATGCTGCATTGCGAGACAAGTTCCAGAGCGATTTTCGATTCGGGATTGCGCGCAAGTCGGGGGGAGGTATACGGTATACCAATTGGAGCGGTGCGGGGCGGTTACGGTGCGCCCCATTCATTCGCATCGCATTCAATTCTTCTGCTTGAGCAGCCGAAAATCTGGCAAGGGAAGAAGCGCACGAGGGGATCGGTACTCGTCAAGGGACTAATCGAGGGGAAGCACGCGTGGAAGAACTCAATTCGCTGTTTCAGGGCTTCGCGGTTGTTCTGACGCCGTACAATCTGTTCTTGATGTGCGTCGGCATCGTGCTTGGTGTCATTATAGGTGTTTTGCCGGGCTTAGGCGGCGCGAACGGTGTGGCGATCCTGCTGCCGCTTACGTTCTCCATGTCGCCGACGTCGGCGATCATCATGCTTTCCTGCATATATTGGGGCGCCTTGTTTGGAGGTGCGATCACATCCATTCTGTTTAATATTCCTGGCGAGCCCTGGTCTGTTGCGACCACGTTTGACGGCCATCCCATGGCCCAGCGGGGCCGCGCCGACGAAGCCCTGACCGCCGCCTTCACGTCGTCTTTCGTGGGCGCGCTGTTCGCCGTCATTCTGATCACATTCCTTGCGCCCATCGTCGCGAAGTTCGCCTTGAAGTTCGGGCCGGCCGAGTTCTTCGCAGTGTTCTTCTTGACGTTCGCCAGCTTCATCGGGATGGGTAAGGGCAGCCCCTGGAAAACGGTGGCGGCCATGACGCTCGGGTTCGCGCTGGCGTCGGTGGGGCTTGACAAGGTCACAGGAACCTTGAGGCTCACTTTTGGCCACGAAGAGCTGCTCACCGGTTTCGATTTTCTGATCGCGGTCATCGGCCTGTTCGGCATCGGTGAGATCCTGTCCTCAATGGAGTCTGGACTCAAGTTCCAGGGTGCTGCCGCCAAGATCCGGCTCAACGCGGTTTTGACCACATGGAAAACGTTGCCGAAGTACTGGTTTACGTCGATCCGGAGTTGCATCATCGGCTGCTGGATGGGCATTACACCAGGTGGAGCCACGCCGGCATCGTTCATGAGCTACGCGCTCGCCAAGAAATTTTCCAAGAACGGCGCGAACTTCGGCAAAGGCGAGGTTGAGGGGGTGATCGCGCCAGAGACGGCCGCGCACGCCGCGGGTACGGCGGCGCTGCTGCCGATGCTCACGCTAGGCATTCCGGGCTCGCCGACCGCAGCCGTGCTGCTTGGTGGACTGCTGATTTGGGGCCTGCAACCTGGCCCGCTGCTCTTCGTCGAGCAAAAGGAATTCGTTTGGGGTCTCATCGCCTCGATGTACTTGGGGAACTTTGTCGGCCTGATCATCGTGCTGACCTGCGTGCCGCTGTTTGCCGCCATCCTGCGCATCCCGTTCTCGATTATCGCTCCGGTCATTCTGGTGATCTGCGCCGTCGGCGCATACACGGTCCACAACTCGATGTTCGATGTCTGGCTGATGCTGATCTTCGGCTTCGCGGGCTATGTTTTCAACAAGCTCGGCTATCCGCTGGCGCCGTTGGTGCTCGCCATCGTCCTCGGCGACAAGGCCGAGGAAAGTTTCCGGCAAGCCATGCTGGGTTCGCAGGGCGACCTTTCGGTGTTCTTCTCGAATTGGCTGGTGGGCGGCATCATGGGGCTGGGCTTGCTGATGCTGTTCTGGCCGGTCATTGCCTGGGTTCTCGAAAAAGCGACCGGCAGAACGAAGTCGGCCGAAGCCTAACTCTAGACCTGAATTCAAGGGCAATCTAAGTTGTCGACCTTCAAACGCTATGGAACAGAAAAGGGCGTAGCGCGTTCTGACCACAACAATCCGACTGCCCGACTTCTGACTGCAAAGTGTCTTACAGTGCGCGAAAGTCTTGACCAAACAGGACCGCGATCTTCACCTGATCCAGGAGGATTAACCGAATGACATTCACTAAAATTTCCAGCTTAGCGGTCTGCGCCGCTGCGCTTGCAGCTTTTGGCGCCGGTAGCGCCAGCGCCTGGGAGCCGACCAAGCCTGTCGAGTTCGTGATCCCCGCCGGCACTGGCGGCGGCGCGGACCAGATGGCGCGTTTCATCCAGGGCGTCATCACCAAGCACAGCCTCATGAAACAGCCGATGGTCGTCGTGAACAAGGGCGGCGGAGCGGGTGCGGAAGGCTTCCTTGAGGTCAAGAATGCCAAAGGTGACGCGCACAAAATCATCATCACGCTGTCGAACCTGTTCACAACGCCTTATGGCACGGGCGTACCGTTTTCCTACAAGGACATGACGCCCGTCGCCATGCTCGCGCTCGACCAGTTCGTGCTGTGGGTCAACAAGGATGCGCCTTACAAGACAGCGAAAGAATACATCGACGCGGTCAAGGCCGGCACTGACAAGCAGTTCAAGATGGGCGGCACCGGTTCGAAGCAGGAAGACCAGATCATTACGGCCGCACTCGAGCGGGTCACATCACCGAAGAAATTCATTTACATACCGTACAAGGGCGGTGGCGAGGTCGCGACGCAACTCGTCGGCAATCACGTCAACTCGACCGTCAACAACCCGATCGAGGCCGTGGCCCAATGGCGCGGCGGCGCGCTTCGCCCGCTCTGCCTTTTCGACGGGAAGCGGTCGACCTACACAGGCAAAGTGACTGAAACCCAGGCGTGGAGCGACATCCCGACCTGCAAGGAATCCGGCCTTCCGGTCGAGTACCAGATGCTGCGCGGCATCTTCATGCCGTCGGGCGTGAAGCCGGACGAAGTAGCCTTCTACGTCGATCTCTTCAAAAAAGTCCGCGCCACGCCGGACTGGAAAGAGTTCATGGAGAAGGGCGCATTCAACGACACGTTCATGTCGGGTGAGGACTACAAGAAGTGGGTCGCAGCAGCCGACAAGACGCACTTTGATTTGATGAAGGAAGCAGGCTTCATCGCATCGGGTCCGCCGCCAGCCGCTCCGGCCGCCGCACCAGCGGCGCCCGCCGAGAAGAAGTGACGGGATCGGGTCGGGGCTCACGAGGGCTCCGACCCGCCTCCGCGACCGGTGAAAGCATGATCCCGCATCTTCAAGGCCCCGAGAGACTGATCAACAGCACGTCCTAGGAATGCTCATTCCATGAACCATGATGACAGCGCCGACGACGGCCCGAGCCTCGTATCCAACCGCATTGTCGAGATTATCGTCGCATTGTTGTTTTTGCTCTGCAGCACGATCGTGATCATCGATAGTGTCCGCCTCGGGTTCGGTTGGATAGAAGGTGAGGGGCCAGCGCCCGGCTATTTCCCTTTCTACATTGCGGTTTTCATGGCGGTTGCAAGCCTCGCCACGCTACTTCAGGCCGTTGCCGGAACGATCAAGGATGGCGGAGCGTCTTTCGTGTCCGTGATCGGCTTCGGGCGCGTATTGTCGGTGCTGGTGCCGACGCTGCTCTACGTGATGCTGATCGGCGGGCTCAAAATCGGTCCCATCGCAATCCCTGGCCTGGGCCTCTACGTTGCGTCGGGGATCTTCATCGCGCTGTTCATGATCGTATTTGGCAAAGATCATCCACTGAAGGCGCTGGCGGTCGGCGCGGCCGTGCCGTTCGTTCTCTTTCTGATGTTCGAAAAATGGTTCCTGGTGCCGCTACCGAAGGGGCCCATTGAGGCAATGTTCGGCTTCTGAAACACGAGACCGTGACTTGAGGAAGCGTATCGGGCGTGGCCCGACCTGGGTCCTGACAGCGGCTGAATAGCGTGGCGCGTCCGACGCTTATTCCTCATGCGCCGCTAGTTCAAAAACCAAACGTCATACGAAAAATCCGCGCTAAGAACATAGAGTTGCCCGTACTTGTTTTGGTTCCGACATTTGCCCCGAATGGCGTTGCGACGGGATGCAAATGTCAGAACCGGACCACGGGTCCGCCGGCTCGTTTATTTTCGATTGAAAGGGGCGTTTCGGCACAACAAATCTCGACGTCAAGCGCTATTTGGTATACCGTATACCAGTTGTCCGGTTATGATGGTCGGCGTTCCACGTTACCAGGACTGATCCCGGCAAGAGGTGGTTTCGGCACCCACGCCACGTTCGCGAAGGTGCAGGCCCCCAAGGGTTGTCGACAGGTCGTGGGTGCTGCACTAAAGAACGAGATTGATACGAGAGACGGGCCCCCCGCGAGAAGCGGTTGCCGTGCGCGATGACGGCGAGGAGGAACAGGCCATGCATATGCACGAGTTCCAGGCCAAGGAACTCCTAGCCAGTCATGATATCGCCATTCCGCGCGGCCGGGTGGCCGATAACGGAGCCGATGCTGAACGGATTGCGCGCCGTTTCACCTCCGACAGATATGTCGTGAAAGCGCAGGTCTTAAGCGGCGACCGCGAGGGTGCCGGCGGGGTGTGCTTTGCCGACACGCCACAATCGGTTCGTCAAACTGCCGACGGCATGATCGGCCGCGTGCTGGTGACACCGCAAACGGGCCCCCGTGGCGAAAAAGTCCGTTGGGTCTACATCGAAGAGGCCGTGCACTGTAAAAGGCAGCTCTACGCCGCCGTCAGCCTGGATCGCGCGAGCGGAATGTTGATACTGCTGTCGAGCGGAAGTGGCGGCAGCGATCTTGAAGCTCGCTCGAAGACCGATCACAATCTCATCAAACGGCGGCCCCTGCGGCTGGACAAGAGCGGTGCGGTCGGCGACTTCGAAGGCTTGGCGAAGGACATCGGGCTCTCGGGTTCTGCAGCCGCTGAGGCGGCTCAGTTGTTCGCGCGCCTCGGTCGTATTGCGGCCACGCTGGACGCGACGCTGGTGGAGATCAACCCGCTCGCACTAACCGACGACGACCGGCTGGTCGCGCTCGATGCCAAGGTGACGATCGACGACAACGCCATGCTGCGCCACCCGGCGTTTGCGACGATGCGCGCGGCGTTCCAGATGGAAAGCGGCGATCCCGAAGAACTGGGCGCCGACGAGCATCAGCTCAATTATCAGCGACTCGATGGCGACATCGGGTTGGTGGCGAACGGCGCGGGTCTTGCGCTCGCCACTCTCGACATGATCACGGATGCCGGCGGTCGCGCCGCAAATTTCATGGACATCCGCACCACCGCATCGAGCCTCGACGTGGCCTACGGGCTTGAGTTGCTGCTTGCCAGCCAGCGCGTCAAGGCGATCCTAGTCAACGTGCACGGCGGCGGCATGCAGCGTTGCGACACGATCGCGGAGGCGATCGGCGTTGCCATGCGCCGCGCCAAGATAACAAAGCCGCTGGTCGTCCGGATGGCCGGCAACAATGCCGAGTTCGCGCGGATGCGCCTGCAGAGCTATGGCATCCGGTTCGAGGAAGGCGCTGATATGAGCGACGCGGTGAAGCGCGCAGTGGCGCTGGCACGGCGGGAGGCCGCATGAGCTCGGAAGGATGAACCGACAAGGTAATAGGCCGAACCGAACGGACTGCAGATCTGGACGATGCTAAAGAGCGGCGGTCAGATTTCAAATGGGCGCCCCGGATACGACGCGGCACAACTTGAGGTGCCAGGCAACAACCCGACAACGACACGCATCAGCGACTAGGAAATCATGAACGATCTTTCGAAAACCAAGGGCGGCGGCAAGCCGGTTGGGCAAAAGCCAGGCCAGGCCTCGATCCATCCGGGCTCCGGCCGGCGCAAGGCGCTGTCGCACGCCAAAGGCCGCGTGCTGCTTCCGGCCGAGCTCGAACGCACCCGTGCCGTTGTCGGCGACGGCCCTTATGAGCGGCCGCTGCTGATCGAGTTCCTGCACAAGATACAAGACGCCGAAGGCTGCCTTCCGGCTGGCTTGATGCACGGCCTTGCCGACCTGATGAAAATTCCGATGGCCGAGGTCTACGAGGTGGCAACCTTCTACGCTCACTTCGATGTGGTCGAGGACGGCGAGCCGGTGCCCGCCAAGGTGACGGTTCGCGTCTGCGACAGCCTGTCGTGCATGATGGCCGGGGCCGAGCGGTTGCTCGCGGAGCTCGGCTCCGAAGGCATGGAGGACGTGCGCGTGGTGCGCGCGCCATGTATCGGCTCCTGTCATACGGCACCCGCGGTCCACGTTGGCCACCGCCACGTCGACCACGCCACGCTGGCCAAGATCAAGGATCTCGTCATCGACGACGAGACCGGCCCGGCCATCCCGCACTACAAGAACCTTGGCGCCTATCGCGCGGCCGGCGGCTACAAGATGCTTGCCGAGTGCCTCTCGGGCAAGCGCACCGCGGACAGCGTGATCGCCACGCTTTCGGACGGCGGCCTGCGCGGGCTCGGTGGCGCGGGCTTCCCGACCGGCCGCAAGTGGAGCCTGGTAAAGGCCGAGAAGGGTCCGCGGCTGATGGCCGTCAACGGCGACGAGGGCGAGCCCGGCACGTTCAAGGACCGCCACTACCTCGAGCACAACCCGCACGCCTTCTTCGAAGGCATGTTGATCGGCGCCTGGGCGGTGGAGGCCGAAGAGGTCTTCATCTACATGCGCGACGAGTACCAGGGCGTGCTGCACATCCTCGAGCACGAGATCGCGGCTTTGAACGCCGCGGGACTTGCGCGGCACACCAAGGTCACCGTGAGGCGCGGCGCGGGCGCCTACATATGCGGTGAAGAAAGCGCCATGATCGAAAGCATCGAAGGCAAACGGGGACTGCCGCGACATCGCCCGCCCTATGTCGCCCAGGTCGGCATCTTCAACCGGCCGACGCTCGTCAACAATATCGAGACGCTCTACTGGATCCCGCAGATCCTGGAGAAGGGCGCGGAGTGGTTCGCGAGCCAGGGCAAGAACGGCGCGAAGGGCCTGCGCTCCTACTCCGTCTCGGGTCGCGTCAAAAAGCCGGGCGTGGTGCTGACCGCCGCCGGCACAACCGCGCAAGAGCTGATCGCGATGTGTGGCGGCATCGAAAATGGCCACACGTTCAAGGGTTACTTGCCGGGCGGCGCCTCCGGCGGCATTTTGCCAGCGTCGATGGCCGACATCCCGCTCGACTTCGGCCAACTCGAAAAGCATGGCTGCTTCGTCGGCAGCCACGCGGTCGTCATCCTGTCCGACAAGGACAATATGAAGGACGTGGCGCTGAACCTCATGCGCTTCTTCGAGGACGAGAGCTGTGGCCAGTGCACGCCGTGCCGCAACGGTACGGAAAAGGCCGTGAGGCTGATGGGTGCGAAGACGTGGGATCAGCCGCTGCTCGGAGATCTTGCCCAGGTGATGCGTGACGCCTCGATTTGCGGGCTCGGCCAGGCGGCCGCGAACCCGTTGACGAGCGTTCTAAAGTTCTTTCCCGAGGATGTTACGTGACAGTCTGAAACAACCACGAACAGACCTGGCGCCGCGACACGGGTGGCACAATAGGTGACGACCAAAGACGAATTCTAGGCGCACGCAATATGCCTGGGTGAAAGCGAGATCAGACCATGACGCAGAAAATCACGTTCATGCTCGACGGCCGCGAGGTCGAGTCCGAGGCCGGGGAGACGATCTGGCAGGTCGCCAAGCGGGTCGGTACCACGATCCCGCATCTGTGCTGGACGCCCGAGCCCGGCTACCGGGCCGACGGCAACTGCCGCGCCTGCATGGTCGAGGTCGAGGGCGAGCGCGTGCTGGCCGCCAGCTGTCAGCGCAAGCCGACCGCGGGCATGAAAGTCAAGACGGCGTCTGAGCGCGCTAGGAAATCGCGCGAGATGGTGTTCGAACTCCTCGTCGCCGATCAGCCGGCGAAGAGCGACTGCCACGACCCCAACTCCAAGTTCTGGACCTGGGTCGACAACATGGGTGTTGCCACCACGAGCCGCCTGCCGCGCGCCGACAAGCCGGCTTCCGACGTGACGCACGCGGCGATCTCGGTCAACCTCGATGCCTGCATCAATTGCGGCCTTTGCGTACGCGCCTGCCGCGAAGTGCAGATGAACGACGTCATCGGCATGGCTTATCGCGGCCACAACTCCAAGGTGGTGTTCGACTTCGACAAAGGCATGGGCGAGAGTACATGCGTCGCATGCGGCGAGTGCGTGCAGGCCTGCCCGACAGGCGCGCTGATGGAGGCCAACCTGCTCGACAAGGCAACGCAAAAGCGCGTGGCTTTCGAGGACAAGAAGGTTGAAACGCTTTGCCCCTATTGCGGCGTCGGTTGCCAGACGACGGCCTATGTCAAGGACGACAAGATCCTCTACATCGACGGCCGCGATGGTCCTTCGAATCAGAACCGCCTGTGCGTCAAAGGCCGATTCGGCTTCGATTACATCCATCACAAGGACCGGTTGACCAAGCCGCTCATTCGCCGCGACGGGGTGGCCAAAGACGGCGGCATGCAACTTGAACGCCAGGATGTGAGCAAGGTGTTCCGCGAAGCAACGTGGGAGGAAGCTCTGACGCTCGTCGCGGACGGCTTCAAGACCATCAAGGCGCGGGACGGTGGGAACGCGCTTGCGGGCTTCGGCTCGGCCAAGTGTTCCAACGAAGAAGCCTACCTGTTCCAGAAGCTCATCCGTCAGGGCTTCGGCACCAACAATGTCGACCACTGCACGCGGCTTTGCCACGCTTCCTCGGTCGCGGCCCTCATGGAAGGCCTGAACTCAGGAGCGGTGACAGCACCTTTCATGGCTGCGAAGGACGCCGATTGCATCATTGTGATCGGCGCGCGGCCGTCGGAGAACCACCCCGTCGCGGCAACGTTCCTGAGGAATGCTGTCAAACGCGGCGCCAAGCTCGTCATCATGGATCCGCGAGGCCGCCTGCAGGGAACTCAGCGCTACGCCACGCACGCACTGCAATTCAAGTCCGGCACCGACGTCGCGTTGCTCAACGCGATGCTGCACGTGATCATCGAGGACAAACTCTACGACGCCCAGTATGTGGCGGCGATGACCGAGGGCTTTGATGCGCTTCGCCAGAAAGTGAAATCGTATTCGCCCGAAAAGATGGCGCCGATCTGCGGTATCGATGCGAAGACCATTCGCGAAGTCGCGCACCTGTACGCGCGGTCCGAGCGATCGATCATCTTCTGGGGCATGGGCGTGTCGCAGCACACCCACGGCACGGACAACGCCCGTTGCCTGATAGCGCTCGCCCTCACCACCGGCCAGATTGGTCGTCCGGGCACGGGGCTCCATCCGCTGCGCGGCCAGAATAACGTGCAAGGCGCATCCGACGCGGGGCTTATCCCATTCGTGTTCCCGGACTACGTGTCGGTCGAGGATGTGCGTACGCGCTCCTTCTATGAAGAGCTGTGGGGCGCCAAGCTCGACGGCACGAAAGGTCTGACGGTCGTCGAGATCATGAAGGCGATCCACGACGACAAGATCAAGGGCATGTTCGTGCAGGGCGAAAACCCGGCCATGTCTGACCCCGATCTCAATCACGCCCGCGCAGCTCTGGCCCATCTAGAGCACCTTGTCGTCCAGGACATCTTCCTGACGGAGACGGCTTGGCACGCGGACGTTGTTTTGCCGGCCTCGGCTCACGCTGAGAAATGGGGCACGTTCACCAATACCAATCGCCAGGTGCAGATGGCCCGCCCGGTCGTTCCGACACCAGGCGACGCTCGCCAGGACTGGCACTTGATTCAGGATATCGCACAGCGCATCGGCCTCAACTGGAACTACCAGCATCCGAGCGAGGTATTCACCGAGATGGCATCGGTGATGCCATCGCTCAAGAACATCTCGTGGGATCGCGTCGACAAAGAGGATTCGGTGACTTACCCGTGCGACAGTCCAGATCGGCCGGGTAACGAAATCATCTTTGGATCGTCATTCCCGACAAAGTCGGGGCGCGCGAAGATCGTCGCCGCCGACGTAACGCCTTCGGCGGAGCTTCCAGACGACGAGTTCCCGATGCTGCTGACCACGGGACGCCTGTTGGAGCATTGGCACACCGGTTCTATGACGCGTCGCTCGAACCATCTCGACAGCCTGGAGCCGGAAGCGATTGTCAGCGTCAATCCGCTTGACCTCGAGCGGCTCGGCGTAGCCGGCGGCGACAAGGTGGTGGTGACGACGCGGCGGGGCACGATTACGCTCAAAGTCCGCGTCGACCAGGAAGTGGCAGTTGGCATGCTGTTCATCCCGTTCGCTTTCGCGGAAGCTCCGGCCAACATCCTTACAAACCCGCAGCTCGACCCCATGGGCAAAATCCCGGAATTCAAGGTTTGCGCGGCGCGAATCGAGAGCGCCGCCGCGAAGCAGGAAGCAGCGGAGTAAAGGGCGCTCCTCAGACTAGGCGAGCCCACCGCGCCTCGGCCGGTCCCACGGTGTTGGGGTGTCCTGCCGAGGCGTCACCACAATTGACGCCGCGCACCAGCCCTTAGGAGGGGACACTCATGAAGGTCTGCATCTACGGCGCCGGAGCCATCGGCGCACATATCGCTGTTCTCATGAAGCTTGCGGGGGTCGACGTTTCGGTCGTCGCTCGCGGAGCCAATCTCGAGGCGATCAAGCAGAACGGTCTCAAGCTCATCATCGACGGCGAGGAAAAAGTCGCACGAATGCCAGCTGCGAAGGAGCCGGCCGATCTTGGACCGCAGGACTTCGTGATCGTCGCACTAAAATCTCACCAGGCCTGGGATGCCGCCGACCACATGAAGCCGCTGCTCGGACCGGAGACGGCTGTGGTCACGGCGCAGAATGGTATTCCGTGGTGGTACTTTCATGGCTTCGAAGGCCAGTATGCCAATCTGCAGCTTGAGAGCGTGGATCCTGGCGGCCGGCAGTGGAAGGCTATCGGCCCTGAGCGCGCGATCGGCTGTACGGTGTATCCGGCCGCAGAACTGGTGTCGCCCGGTGTTGTGAAGCACACCTATGGAGACCGCTATGGCCTCGGCGAGCCGACCCGCAAGGAAACGGATCGAATTCGGAAGCTTGCGACCGCATTTGAAGCGGCCGGATTGAAGCCCAAGATCTACCCTGAGATCCGCAACGATATCTGGCTGAAGTTATGGGGCAATCTCTGCTTCAATCCGATCTCGGCCTTGACCCACGCTACGCTTGACGTGGTCGCAACGGATCCCGGCACGCGGATGGTCGCACGCAAAATGATGGGAGAAGCTGAAACGATCGCTCGCCGCATCGGTGCGCACTTCCGCGTCGATATCGAGCGGCGTATCAACGGCGCAGCCTCCGTAGGCGCACACCGCACGTCCATGCTGCAGGATCTGGAGAAGCAACGGCCGCTCGAACTCGACGCGCTGCTGACTGTCGTTCAGGAAATGGGCCGGCTCGTTGATACCCAGACACCCACGATCGACATCGTGCTGGCCCTCACCAAGCAGATGGGGCGTGTGGCCGGCGTCTACCCAGTTTTCCCGCAGGAGGCTTACGACGACGATCCGGCCGGCAAATCCGTGGATTGACGTCGTGCGAAAGTATCGGCCTCGCCGTCGATGCAATGCCAGTGCAATGCTCGCTTGTTTGTGACCTAAGCGCCACGCTTAGGCTCACAACGGCGGCAACCGGGCCTGTGGATAGTCGATGGACATCGCCGCGAAGTCGGCCAGCTTGGTGAAAAAATCTGTCGCTTGACGCGGTGATCAGTGGTCGGATTGCGCGAGAATTCAAGTTCCGGACATGGGCTCTTCCGGGGCTGATCCAATGGGGCGGAAATACGACCACTTTGCTGTTATCGCATGGTCGCCGGTGTCACGGGCGGAACACAGGTCTGACGACGGGAAAAAACGAAGAATGCAGTGTCCAATCGCTTGCGTAGCGCAGTTGAGGAGCGCAAAGTTTCAATTGTGAGCCGTGGCTGTCGTCGCTCCGCGAGGAGCTGGAAGTGGGCATGACGATGGACCAGCGGATCACAGCAGGCCAATGATATAAGCGGAGATTTTGCGCGCCCGTTTTGGTGCGCGGCCGGTCCTTAGGAACGGCAGCAATCAGCTCAGCAGCGGGGTAAAACTCGAAAAGCCGCCGGCCATCGTGTCGGCGGCTTTTTCCGTCGACGGCCACTCGCTGGGCTGATCGCCATGAATGCAACCGGTGCCGCGGTGCGCAGCACCGCGACCGTGGACCATCCGAACTCCCCCGTTAGCTTACGCCGGCAGGGACTGCTGCACCGCCGCGTCTTGCGACCGCGACCGTGGTCGGCAGCAATCGCGTCACCCGTGTGCTTGGCTTGGGCACGCAGCGGGCGAATATGCTGGGACCTTGGCGAAAGTGCCTGCGCAGCCTTGGGACGACCTGCCCGGTATGGCGAAGCTTCACAATCGCGGCAACTCAAGGGGCAGCCCTTCCCGGACGCTAGAATTGTTTATTCAAAGCGTGCCAAAAGATTGCGTCGAGCTGATCCAATGGTGGGGACACAATTCTGCGTGGTCAGGCCTATCCATAACGATGAGCGAAAGATCCTGCTGGATCTGCTTTGCGAAGGTTTCAAGAAGCCGAGGTCCTTCTGGTCGGATGGGCTGGAAAGGATAGTTCGTCTGGGAGGCAATGCGGTGGCCGGCGTACCACTTGGCTATGTGATATCTGACAATGGCCAGCCCGTTGGCGTCGTGCTGACGCCAGCAAGCGTGCGGCTGACGCCAGCCGGCGCGCAGGCCACGGTGGTCAATCTATCGAGCTGGTATATCGCCCCGAGGCATCGCTGGCGGGCGCCGGGCATGCTGCAATCAATCCTCCGCGCGCACGACGCGATGTTCACCGATCTGACGGCCACGCCTGAGGTCAGAAAGATCAATGAGGCGCTGGGTTTCGAGACCGTGAACCGGGGCCTGGTCGTGACACCGCTGCCGGCTGTGGCGCTGGCTCGAACTGGCGGCGCGAGGGTACGAGAACTCGACGCTCACGCGGCGTTGGAACTGCCGGCCGATATCGGTCCGTTTCTGTTGCGCCACAAGGACATCGGTTGCCTGCCGGCGGTGATCGAGACCCCGAACCGGCTGTTGCCGTTGCTGTTCCGTTCGACATGGCGCAAGGGCTTGCCCATGGCCCATCTTCTGTATTGTGAGAGCAACTCGGCGTTGGCGGAGTATCTGCCGGCCGTTGCCCGATTTCTCGTCGCCCGTGGCATGGTCATAATGGTTGGAGACGATAGGGGGCAGAGGCTGCGACTGGGCCAAGTCCGCCGGCCCTATGGCCTGAAACTTGCTCGGCCGGGGGGTGGTCTGAGTGTCGCGCCGGACCGGGTCGACTACGCCGGCTCGGAGCTGTGCTGCTTGGCCTTCTGAGAAAAAAGGGTTTAACCGTGTTGAAGCTTGAGAGCAAAAGCGCCGGGGATCAGATTACAGACACCGATGTCCGCCAGGCGCTGGCGCGTTTTTTTGCCCAAACCTCGCCAGCGACGCCATTGGACACTGGGGACGACGGTCTCGAGCTCTTGTCGTCGGGGCTACTCGATTCACTGGCCATGGTGCAATTGACCATGTTTCTCGCCGACGAACTGGGTTTCGAGTTGAGCGACGAGGACTTTACGGAGGCAAACTTCGCCACCCTCGGTTCCCTGGTGCGGCTCGTCAGCCGGAAGCGGAACTTGGTACTGTGATGCGTGCCAGACTGCTGCACGATCTGCTCGTCGCAAGCGTCTGCGATGGTGCCAGACCCGCAATCGTGGATGGCGAGCGAACCCTCAACCGCGGCGATCTCGTCCGAACGGTCGAAACCTATGCCGCGCACTTGGCAGCAATGGGCTTGCAGCGGGGCGAGCGGGTCGGCATCTTACTTCCCAAGAGCCTCGAGGAATGCGCCGCGATTTTCGCCGTGAGCCGCGCGGGTGGCGTGTTCGTTCCAATCAATCCCGTCCTCAAGCCGCAGCAGGTCGCCCATATTCTCGCAGACAGCGGCGCGCGGATATTGGTGTCGAACAGCGTGCTTGCCGGCCAAGTCGAGACCGCCCTAGGGCAGGACGGATCACTCGCTGTATTCGACGTGAGTGCACCGTTCAAGGAATTGCCTCTGGCACCGGAAACGGTCGTTCTTGCCGAGGACCTTGCGGCGATTCTCTACACGTCTGGCTCCACCGGCCAGCCAAAAGGAGTGATGCTCAGTCACGCCAACCTCGTGGCCGGCACGCGCATCGTCCGCACCTATCTCGGGATCACGGCGAATGATCGTATCCTGTCGCTACTGCCATTCAGTTTCGACTACGGCCTCAATCAGCTGCTGACGGCGGTTGAGCAGGGCGCACTGCTTGTGCTCGGCTCGTTCCAGCTGGGTGACCAGATCGTGTCCGCGCTTGCGCGCCACCGCATCACTGGGCTCGCAGGCGTTCCGACCGTCTGGGCGATCCTGACCAGGGCGTCGCCGACACTTCAGCGGACAGAGCTCTCGCACCTGCGCTACATCACCAATTCAGGAGGCGCTGTGCCTGAGGCGACCGTGCGGCGGCTCGTTGAGCTGTTGCCGCGCACCGACATCGTCCTGATGTACGGACTGACCGAGGCGTTCCGCTCGACGTACCTGCCGCCGGCCGAGGTCGCGCGCCGGCCGACGTCGATCGGCAAGGCCATCCCGGAATGCGAGGTGTTCCTGGTCACCGAGGACGGACGCCGCGCGCGGCCGGGCGAGCCGGGCATTCTTGTGCACCGCGGACCGACGGTTTCGCTCGGTTACTGGAACCGTCCCGATGATACCGCCCACGTGATCAGGCCCAATCCCGTCACGCCACCCGAGCAGGGCGGCGGCTTGGTATGCTGGTCGGGTGATCTCGTCGTCGAGGACGAGGACGGCTTCCTGCATTTCGTCGGGCGCAAGGACGCGATGATCAAGTCGGCTGGCTATCGCATCAGCCCCACCGAGGTGGAAGACGTGCTGATGAGCACCGGCGCGTTCCGTCAGGTCGCGGTGATCGGCCTACCCGACGAATGGATCGGGCAGAGACTGTGCGCAGTCGGGGTCGCGATGGACGGCGTGGTCGATATGGCGTCCGTCCTGCGTCAAACGGCTGAGCGCCTGCCCGGCCACATGGTTCCCTCGCTCGTCGACATTGTGGCGGAGTTGCCGCAGACGCCCAATGGCAAGGTCGACTACAAGGCGCTTGTCGCCGAGCGGGTAACTTCGTGACCAGCGCTGAGACCAGTCACGCCGTTGCGCCCGGCACACTCGCTGACCGGATCGTCGCAGGGCACTTTGGCGTGTCCGGCGGGCAATTGTCGATTGGCGGCATCCCGGCCGATGCGCTCGTCACCGCCCATGGCTCGCCGCTCTTCGTCTACGACGGTGACATGATCGAGGCCCGCTTCGACGTCCTGCAAGCCGCAGTCGGCCGCTTCGCCAAAGTCTACTACTCGATCAAGGCCAATCCCAATCCAGCCGTCGCCGCACTTCTTGTGGCGCGCGGCGCGGGCCTGGAGATTGCGTCGGGCGCGGAATTCAAGTTGGCAGTGGCGGCGGGCGCGTTGCCGGCTGAGATTATCTTCGCCGGTCCTGGCAAGGGTGAGGACGAGCTCGATCTGGCAATCGGCGCCGGGATATCCGAGATTCACCTGGAGAGCTTCGAGGAGATCGCGCTTGTGGCGGCCATCGCTGCGCGGCATGGGTGCGTCGCGGATGTGGCGATCCGCATCAACCCCGGTGCCGAGGCGCAGGGTGGCGCCATGCGGATGGGCGGCCGTCCGGCCGCGTTCGGCTTCGACGAAGAGACGCTCGGCGATGTAATCGCGGCGGTCGCCGCACAGGCCTCGCTGCGCCTGTCGGGCGTGCATCTGTTCGCCGGAACGCAGATCCTAGATGCCGAGGTCGTGCTGCGGCAGTGGACGCACGGGCTGCGGCTTGCCGCGGAGGTCACGCGCCTGAGTGGTCGGGCGCTCGACCGGATCGATCTCGGCGGTGGGCTCGGCATTCCGTATCACGACGGCGACGCGACGATTGATCTCGCGCGGTTGGCAGCAGGCGCGGTGGCGCTTGATCGCTCCCGCCGGGCCGATCCGCTGCTTGCCAGCGCCGAAGTCTTGATCGAGCCGGGGCGGTATCTCGTCGGCCCGTGTGGCGTTTATCTCATGCGTGTGCGCGCGGTGAAGCAATCGCGCGGACAGCGGTTCGTGATCGCCGATGGTGGCATGCACCACCACCTCGCGGCTTCCGGCAATCTCGGGCAGGTCATCAAGCGCGACTATCCGATCGTGGCAGCCAGCCGCATGGGCGAAACGGAGCGGGCTTCGGCGACGCTGTGCGGACCACTGTGCACGCCTCTCGACACGCTTGGCCGGCAGACGACGCTACCCTTGCTGGCAGCCGGCGACATCGTCGGTGTCATGCAGTCGGGCGCCTATGGTCTGTCGGCCAGCCCGGTCGGCTTCCTGTCGCATCCGATGCCGGCCGAGGTGCTGGTGCGGGGCGGAGCGCACCGCTGCATCAGGTCACGCGGCAACTTCGACGAGCCGCTCGTCAATCAACCATGGCGGCGCTGAAAGGCATGCCTGTCTACAGGCTGCTCTCGAAGAGGCGATGCAGCTGCCGCGCGGGGATGGCGCGTGAAAACAGATAGCCCTGTGCTTCGGTGCACCCCTGCGCCTTGACGTTGGCCAGATCGGCATCAGTCTCGATGCCCTCTGCAATCGTTTGCATGTTCAAGGCTTTTCCGAGGTTGGCGATCGCTGAGAGAAGCGTCTTGGCGCGGGCATTGTTGCCGGCCGTTGCAATGAACGAGCGGTCGATTTTGATCTTGTCGAACGGGAATTTCTGCAGATAACCCAGCGACGAATACCCGGTGCCGAAATCGTCGAGAGCAAACCGGACTCCGAGCGATTGCAACCGCGTCATTCTTTCGATCGTCTCCTCGTTACTTTGCATGAGGGTCGTCTCGGTGATTTCTAGGATGAGCCGAGCAGGGTCGAACCCCTCCAGCGCATCCAGAACCATCGTGTAAAGGTCACGGCTCCGGAACTGTGCAACCGACATGTTCACAGAGACATTAATGTGCTCCGGCCAACTCCGCGCATCTTGACAGGCCTTCTTGAGCACCCAATCGCCAATCGGCACGATCAGGCCACTGTCCTCGGCGACTGGAATAAAGGCAGATGGCGATATTGGTCCCATTTTTGGGTGATGCCAGCGTAGCAATGCTTCACAGCTCGTCACCCGGCGGCTTTCGGTGCAGACAATCGGTTGGTAATGGAGTTCGAATTCATCTCTTTCGAGAGCGCTACGCAGCCCATTCTCGATTATACATCGGGCCTGGACTCGCTCGTTCATTTGCGGCTCAAAAAATCGAAAGTGGCCGCGGCCATCGGCCTTGACTTGGTAGAGGGCCAGATCGGCGCTTTTCAGCAGCTCATCGGCATCTGTGGAATCTGTTGGAGCCATGGCGATACCGATGCTTGTGCCGATGGATAGGGTCTGGCCGCCGATCTCGTGGGGTGCTGAGATCGTTTTGATGAGGCGCGCCGCCAGCGTCGCAACGTTCGCGGCTGACTTCGGTCCGATTTGCAAAATCGCGAACTCATCGCCGCCCAGCCGCGCAACGGTATCGGTGGCGCGCGTGCCTTTCTTGAGCCGGAGAGCCACGGCCTGAAGCAGAGCATCACCGACCGGGTGGCCCATGATATCATTGACCGTCTTGAACCGGTCGAGGTCGAGATAGAGAACTGCCAGCTTGTCGCCTCGCTTGACCCGCGCCAGAGCCACCTGCAGGCGATCGCGCAACAAGCGTCGATTTGCGAGTCCGGTCAGGACATCATGGTGCGCCAATGCCTCGATTGTCGCTTGGTCCCGTTGGCGTTCCGTAACGTCCATGTGAATTGAGACAAAGCCGCCATCGCCGAGCGGCGCTCCCTTGACCTCAAGGTACTTTCCATTGGGTCGGACGCGTACAAAGCTGTGAGGCTGGAACTGACGCGCGAGTTCCATGCGTGCCTTGACGAGATCATCGACATCGCCATCCCCGTACTCGCCGCGCCGAGCGTTGAAACGGACAAGATCTTCTAGCGTCGGCATTCCATTGGAGAACAGGTGGTCGGGATACTCAAGCAACTCCTTCTGCCTCTCGTTACACACAGTCATGCGCAGGTCAGTATCGTAGACCGCTATCCCGCCTGGAAAATTTTCGAGCACGCCGTTGAGGAGCCGGTTGCGCTCGTCGAGATCGATATGGGACTTGACAGCCGAAGTTATGTCGAGCCTTACCGAGATATAACCCTTGACTCGCCCGCCTGAGTCAATGAGCGGCACAATAAGAGCATCGACCCAA
The DNA here is from genome assembly GCA_002928955.1 of Hyphomicrobium sp. Lineage (GTDB taxonomy): Bacteria > Pseudomonadota > Alphaproteobacteria > Rhizobiales > Hyphomicrobiaceae > JAKAML01. The sequence goes on from PERT01000002.1 coordinate 100,368, forward strand.
TAGAATGTTCCGTCTTTTCTTCTGTTCTTGACCGGCGCTCGCCACACTTTGCGGTGCGCGAGTGTGCGATACATCTCATGAAAAAATTCAGCTGGATGGTGCCCAGAGTTTAGGATTCGATGGTTCTGACCGAGCAGTTCCTCACGCGCATAGCCGCTGATACTCACGAATGCGTCGTTCACGTAAGTAATCCGGCCCTTCTTATCGGTAATCGAGACGATTCCCAGTTGATCCAAGAGCGACCAGCAGTCTGAAGACGCCAGCAATAGCGGGAGCGGGCGCTTCTGTCTCCTGCGGTTCGGCGACTTCGCATCGCAGCCTGCTGGGGCCACGAAATCCAGAATCTTCATTGGCTTTCCGCCTGGCTTCGACCAGCAATACGTACACCAACAGACCACCCGGTTTGAGGTGATTCATACGGCTTGGCATAGCGTGGCAGTTAGGAGGGCCAGATCATCTGGTGGGGCAGCGTGCATTATGCGCTTGTTCGAAAAGAGTTTCGAAATGCTGCGTCCGATCAATTTCACTCGACATTGATGAATTATTACTGAAGTCTAGTGCATTCGGCGTAAAAACCCGCACGATAATTATCGCTCGCGGGGCCGAATTATTGGACTACGCCGGTCCTTGTGAGTGATGCTGCTTCTGGTGGAAGGCCGGCCTTGGCCGCCAACCACGGGGGAGCAATTGAAGGTGCCAGCCGATACCCATCTCCTGTTGCCAAGCCAGGCATCGCGGTCGAGGTGAACTCGGTGCCGTTGTCGCTCACGATCAACGCCGGCCGGATACGCACGGCGATCACCGCGTCGAGTTCGCGCGCGATGCGCTCGCCCGACCAATAGCCGCGACCGCTGGGTAACGTCATGGGTCGTGGACGTTCACCTTTGGCAACCCGGCGCTCAAGCGACTTAGTGTGGCACCCGAGATATTCCGCCAACTCGCGCTTGCCGACGATCTCAGGGAGCGCACTTGCGTTTCGTGTTTGGGCGGCGAGAGCGTTGCGCTCGGGCTCGGGCTCGGACATGGCGCTCCCGTATGCGCTTCGAGTCAGTGACGCCCTTAAAGGCCGAGACGTGCCATCGGGTAGAAAGGGGCCAAGGATGAGCCGAAAACACAGGCCATGCCGTGTCCCGGCGGGCGATAGAGCGCCGAGAAGGCCCAAATGCCCACAAGGATGCCTGACCGGCGGCGCCGTAAGTCATTAATTTTGTTGATGTATTTGGTGCCGCTTGCGTGACTCGAACACGCGACCCCGTCATTACGAATGACGTGCTCTACCGGCTGAGCTAAAGCGGCTGACCTATGCGAATGTAACGCACGGAGCGACGTCGGGATACCGCGTGCCGCCCGTATTGGCAAGCGGTTGCGCGCTTCGAACCCGAGCGACCCCGGCCAAAGGACGAGATTATCGCCGATTTGAGTTACGACTTGGGCAGCGGGGCGCGTCAGTTCGACACCCGGTAACCACGGGTTGGCGGCTGGAGTTCCTCGGCATCACCGGTGTCCGGGCCAGGATCATCCGGAGCCCGAGGGGGGACGAAAACCTTGCTTTCAGCCGCACGGCTGTCGCGGCTGCCGGGTCGACCGCCAGAGGTCGGGCCGACTGACGCCGGGCGAGGCGTCGCGGGTGCGATCTTTTCAGGGATGGTGGAAGCTCGTTGTTCCTTGGACTCCACCGGAGCGGCAGCTGCCGGCCTGGTTTTTTCCGACAGCCGAGCGTAGGCCGCCGACGCCTTGGCATTGGCTTCCTTGATGGTCGCGGCTGGTGCTGGTGTATCCTTACGGGCGGCCGGTGCGGGAGCGGGCGCCTCAGTTGCGGCCGGCGGCGATGTCTGGGTGACGATCGACGGCGTGGGCTTGGCAGCCGGGATCGAGGAGGCTGGAGCAACGGCCGCAAGGGGTGGTGACGACGCTTGAAGTGTGGCTCGGGTAGGTTGAGCGTTTTCGGCGGGCGTTGCGGGCGGCTCGATCACATCGGCCTCGGCAACTTCGGCCGAGCGCTGCACCGGTTGCGGTTCACTGGCGCGATGTTGCGCGGAGCGCACCGCGGATGCAGGACGGTGCGCATCCATGGCCACCCGGTGCCGTTCGGCCGACATGGCAGGCTTGTATGGCTGCGATGGAACCGGTTCGGCATCATTGTCGCCGGCCACTGAAGCGTCGATGGGCATGGCGGTCAATGCCGGATCGGTCGTAGCACCGAGCGGAACCAGTTCTTCGAGCTTCTTCTGGAGAATGTCGCTGTCGGCTTTGTCGGCACTCTCCAAGGGCACGCGCCACTGGAAAGCATCCAGCGCGCCGCTGACCGGCGAAACCGGCTGCCACTGGTCGGCAACGATACCGTCGGCGGTCCAAGCGGGATCTCGGGGCGCGTTGACCGCGCGGGCGAGCCACTCGCGGACGCGGCCCTTGTTGCCATGCTGCTCGCCCTCGATGCGCGCCATGAGCAGGCAGATCCGCTGCGTGAGACGTCCTTCGAGGTACGGCTCCAGCGCCGATCGAGCCTCATCAAATGCCTTGGCTTCGACAGCGGCCGAAGCCGCGGCGATGGAGCTTTCGACCGACATGGGATTGAGTGCGGCCAACTGCCGGACGCGATCAAAGCGATCCCGCGGGCTGTCCCCGAGCCGCGCATAGGCGTAAGCGGTCGCGAGATCGGGGTGGGGGGACTTTGACCACGCCTTCTGGATGATCTTGGTGGCGCGCGGGGTATTGCCGCGGGAGGCCAGCATGCGGCCGGCAAAGGATGCCGCGGGTACGAGGTCGGGCGCCAGGCGGTGGGCTTCGATGGCCAGATTGAGCGAGCGCTCGGGGTCGCTATCTTCCTTTTCAATCGCTTGGGCAGTGAGCAGAACTGCGCGGCGGCGGTCGGCGCTGACACGCTCGATGTGGCCGTGCTTGCGGGCGATTGCGACGGTTTCCAGCGCTCCTGGCCAGTCTTTCTCTCTGCACTGGATTGCGAACAGCGAATCAACGGCCCAGCCGAGTTTCGGGTTAAGGGCGATAGCGCGCTCGGCGAACTGGCGCGCCGCTTCGGTCTCGTTTTCGCGATGGGCTTCGAGGAACAAGCCGCGCAGTCCCAGTTGCTCGGTATCGGGGGAGGCGAGCATGGCCTCGAAAATCCGGCGGGAGGTTGCGCCATCGCCTGAAAGCTGTGCGGCCTGAGCACGAAGCAGGTGCGTCAGCGGTTCGTTCGGCAGTGATTTGCGTGCCTGGATGGCATAGCGCGTTGCCGAATTGCGGTCGCCGGCACCTATGGCGATCATGCCCGAGGACAGGGCTTCGATGCCGCGTTGCTGGCGGCGCTTGGACATGAATTGCCCGACGGCAGCAGGGCTCGACCAGATTTGCCTCATGATTGACCAGGCGAAGAGCGCGGCTCCGATCAACGCCGAAAGCAGCACGACGGCGCGGAACACACTTGTTTCGATCTCGTAACCCTCCCAGTTGATCACGAGATTGCCCGGCCGGTCGGCGAGCCAGGCCAGGCCGGTGGCGGCGGCGGCAACGATGACCAGGAACAGAATGAGACGCACCATGGCGCTTGACCTTTACTTCGAGGGCTTTTCGGCGGGGGCGGCGGGCTGAGCGGCGGCCGGCTGACCTGCGGCAGATGCACCAGCGAGCGACGTCTTGAGTTGGCCATCGACGGCCGCAAGCGCGCGATCGACGCTGGCTCGCGCATCGACTTTTCCGAGCCAGTCCTGTGCCGGCTGAACGGCTCTTGGCGGCAACTGCTTGGCCTCCGTGATCACGTCGGTGAGGCGGTTGTCCCTGAGAGCCTGCTCCATGCGGCCGACGATGGCCTCCGCACTCTTATCGTCGGCCGTGTGGCTTACCTTGCGCACACGCACCACGGACTTGGCACCGGCCAGAAGTCGATCCACCACGCTGGCATCTGCGGGCTCGCTTTCGGCATCGAGAACCGCGTTGGCGACCGTGCGGAAATCGCGGGCCAGATCTGCGATCGTGGCAACGCCGGTGTCCTTGTAGCGGTCGAGGGCGGCAAGGTCGACGCGGCCACCCGCGGCCTTCTTCACTTCCGCGAGTTCGGCGGCGTACTTCTGGCCGCGATCCAGCACGCGCTTCAAATTTCCGAGTTCGAGCGACAGCACGATGCGCTCGGCGTTGGCTTTGCGATCTTCCTCGCTTTTGACCACGGATTGCAGGTTGTTTTCGAGCGCGGCGAGCTTGCTCGCCACCGGGCTGACGGCGGCGGCAACGTCGGACGGCTTGGCCAATGTCTTGAGCCTGGCCTCTATGTCGCCTTTGAGGCCGTCGAGCGCGCTGCGCAGGCCACCGGCTTCTGATTGTACCGTGCGCATGGCGTCGGCGAGGCGATCGCCGTCGGACTTCAGCGTTTCCATGCGGGTACCAAGCTTCGATGTCTCGGATTTCAGGGCAGCCACATCGCGGTCCATCCGAACGGTGCCGGACTTGGCCGCTTCGCTGCTTTCGGCGACCACAGTGACGCGACTCTCGATCTGCTCGGCGACACTCTTGCGGATCGCGCTCATCTGGTTGTTGAGGGTGGTTTCAAGGTCAGCCACCTTGCCGGTGATCGCGGCAAGCTGGGGAACGCGCCCGGCAGCAGGATTGTTGTCAGCAGCGGCAGCCATGGTGGCCAGCCGATCCTCGAGCTTGGTGACGCGGGCGACAGCTTCGTCCGCCGAGGATGTCTTGGCGAGCGTGTCGGCAATAGCCTTGCCGTCGGCAGCAAGCTTCAACTGGCCATCTGTCAGCGCGGCCAGCAATTTGGAATGATCATCGAGCTTGGCCAAACGGGCCTCGGTAGCGGCGAGCTTCTGCTGGATGTCGGGCGCAACCGACGCCGCGGTGGGCCGGGGTGCCTGTTCGAGGGCAGCCAATCGTTTCTGGAATTCGGCCGGATCAGGAACGGTGCCCGTCATCTTGATGGGCAGGCCCAACTGGGCCATCTGCGGGGCGAGGGTGTCGGCACCGAGCAACGCGAGGAACCCGCCGGCAATGCCCGCTGCCATGTGACTGAGGAATGAACCCACGCCCCCCGAGCGGCGCGGCGTGTCGGGCTTCGCGGCGGCTGGGGGTATTTTAGTATCGGTGGTTCTACTGGCTGTGGCGCCCGCGTCCGACGATTTCGGATCTGCCCCCTTTGAAACCGCTGCCTTGGGATCGGCCGGATTGGAATCGGTGGGCTTTGAACCTCCGGCCTTCGCATCGGCGGGCTTGGCGCCGGTCGTGGGAACAGCCGTCATCGAAGCCGTGGCCGTTGCGCTGGATTTCGCGTCGCCCATCGCCGGCACCGATGATGCCGAGCCGGCGGCTGGCTTCGCATCCTTCATAACGACCTCGGTCGCCTTGAGCTCGATCGTCGCGAAAGGTTTTTTCGGTTGGCCCGGCTGGGCACCGGCTGGTTGGGCCTGCGGGGCTTGCGGCGCGCGCGCGTCGTCCTTGCCCGGACCTTCCTTCTTCGTCGTCATGATACGCAAGACCTCCAACTGAAGCGAGCTGGTGCCACGGCTGTCGAGCCCGCGCGTGCGCGACGGGACATCTCAACGGGGGGATGTGGCTTCGACCAGGGCTTTATTTAACGCGGAGCGGAGTTTGGCGCTATGTAGGAAGCAGAGCAAGCAGTTCTTCGAGTGAAGGTTGCGCAGCGATCATCACGGTTTGAGGCGAGATCGGCTGAAGCGCGGCTGCAACGTTGGGCGATAGGCAGAGGTGCGGAACCGGCCGCACGGCGTCGCGCAAGCCCGCCTTGGCGATCAAATCGCCGTAGATTGCAGCGGTGCGCGGCGACATCAACAGGACGGCGCCGATCTCGCCGTTCTCGACCTGCGCGACAGTCACTGTGCTGAGACTTTTGGCTGCAACCGTACGGTAGGCGGTAACCTGCCGGATCGCAAGACCCCGGGCTTCGAGGCATGACTTCAAATCGAATGCGATGGTCTCTCCGGCAAGGTAGAGAAGCGGCCGGCCCGAGGCGTTCGCCGCTGTCACGTCGAGCGTGTCGGCGAGTTCGCGCGCCGATCCCGGCCCGCGTATGATCGTAGTGAAACCGAGATCACGCGCGGCTCGTTCGGTGCCCGGTCCGACCACATGGATGGGCAGCGCCAGTGCTTCCGGCATGGCATCGCTGGCGGCGAGCGACCTGAGTGCGTTGCGGCTGGTGACGACGATGGCCCCGATATCGTCGAACTGGCGCGCGTTGAGGGAGAAAAACGACGCATCGAGCAGCGGATCGATTGCCACCGTATGGCCGAGTTTAGCGAGACGAGCAGCAAGATCGCCAGCATCCGAAGCGGGCCGGGTCACCAGTATCCGCATCAGGCGGTGGCGCGGAAAAAATCCGGGCCGGCCCGGGCGAGCAGTTCCTCGGCGGCATCATTTCCGAGCTCCATCGCATGGGTGGCGGTGCCCGAACGCTCGGTGGCGTGGTGCTCGCGGCCGTCGGGAGTGAGGATCTCGCCGCGGAAGCGGAGGCCGTCGCCGTCAAGTTCGGCCAAACCAGCGATCGGCGTTCGGCATGAGCCTTCGAGCTTGGCCAGGAATGCCCGCTCGGCTGCGACACAAATGGCGCTTTTCTCGTCGTTCAAAGGCGTGATGAGGCGTGCTGTTGCGATATCGGCGCCGCGGATCTCGATGCCGATTGCGCCCTGTGCCACGGCCGGCAGCATATCCGAAGTCGCGATGCGCTCTGTAATGCGGTCGGCGTGGCCAAGTCGATGCAGACCGGCGCAGGCGAGGAAAGTGGCGTCCGCGACCCCGTCACCGAGCTTCTTGAAACGCGTTTGGACGTTGCCGCGAAAGCCGACAACTTCGAGATCCGGCCGGATACGCTTGACCTGGGCCTGACGGCGGAGCGACGACGTACCGACCCGCGCACCGCTCGGCAGGGCTGCGAGAGAAGCGTGGCTGAGGCTTATGAAGGCGTCACGCACGTCCTCGCGCGGAAGCGTGGCGCCAATGATGAGGCCATCCGGCAACGCCGTCTGCATGTCCTTCATCGAGTGCACGGCCAAGTCGATTGCGTTCGATAACAGCGCCTCTTCGATTTCCTTGGTAAAGAGCCCCTTGCCGCCCGCTTCCGACAATGGCCGGTCAAGGATCATGTCGCCAGTCGTTTTGATGACGCAGATCTCGAACGCGTCGTCGTGCAGGCCGTGGGCGGCCATCAGTCGGGCACGCGTTTCGTGGGCCTGCGCCAGGGCGAGCGGCGAACCGCGGGTGCCGATGCGGATGGTCTTGGCTTGCAACAGTCGCGCTCCTAGTGATAGGCGGGCCCAATGATGCTGGCAGTTGGGCCGGTGCCAGCGACGTGCAGTGTCGCCGGCGGTTGTTGCCCTGAATTTCCAGTACATTGCCCGCCGAAGCGTGGGAAGACAAATGAACGACGGGCTTCACAAAATATGAGCACCAGCAACTCGAACGGCGATCGCCGGAATTTGATCGTGCTCGGCATCGAAACGAGCTGCGACGAGACCGCTGCCGCCGTGGTCGCGCGGGATGCGGGGGGGCGCGGCCGGGTGCTTTCGAATGTGGTTCGGTCGCAATGGGATAGGCATCGGGCTTTCGGCGGCGTGGTGCCTGAAATCGCGGCGCGGGCGCATCTCGAGTGCCTCGACGAGTTGATCGCGCAGGCAATGGGCGAGGCCGGGCTCGGATTCGGCGCACTGGATGCTGTGGCGGCGACCGCAGGTCCGGGACTGGTGGGCGGGCTTTTGATCGGACTGGTTACGGGCAAGGCGATCGCGCTGGCCCATGGTAAGCCAATCGTTGCGGTCAATCACTTGGAGGCGCATGCGCTGACAGTGGGTCTGACCGACGCGGTGCCACCACCCTACCTGCTGCTCCTCGTCTCGGGTGGCCACACCCAGTCGTTGATCGTGCATGCCCCGGGCCGGTACGACCGGCTTGGCACGACGATCGACGATGCGCTCGGCGAAGCCTTCGACAAGACCGCGAAGCTGCTCGGTCTCGGCTTTCCCGGTGGTCCGGCGGTGGAACGGATGGCCAAGCTCGGCCGACCAGGGCGTTTTGCTCTGCCGCGCCCGATGCTCGGCAGGGCGGAGCCGCACTTCTCGTTTGCAGGTCTGAAAACCGCGGTCAGGCATCAGGCGCTGGCGCTCGCGCCGCTGCAAGAGGATGATATCGCCGATCTCTGTGCAGATTTCGAAACGGCGGTGACGGCGAGCGTGTCCGACCGGGTGTCGCGCGCCATGGATCTGGCGGACGAACGGCTGCCGTTCGCAACCAGGGCGCTGGTGGTTGCTGGTGGCGTTGCCGCGAACCAAAGTCTACGCGCAATGCTTGCGGGGCTCGCCGCTCGACGAGGCTACGTGCTGCACGCGCCGCCCATCGCACTCTGTGGCGACAATGCGGCGATGATTGCCTGGGCTGGCGCCGAGCGGCTGGTGCTGGGCCTTGTCGATGGCCTTGATGCGCCCGTGCGGCCCCGATGGCCGCTCGACCCGGACGCGCAGTCGGCTATCGGCGCCGGCGTCAAGGCGTAAGGCCTTGACCGTCACGTGATGCGGTGTGCGCATCAAGGCCCGAACCCGGCGCAGAAACGATGCCGATCAGGCGTCAACGGCGACCCGGCTCTTGGTCTCGTCTGGCGCACCGAAGTGGCCGAAGTAGCGGGGATCAATCTTGGCGACCGGCAGAATAATGAGCACGTCCGTGGTGCCGAACTGCCGGTCGATGACCGCGCCGTCGCCAACGAACGCGCCGAGCCGCAGATAACCCTTGATCAGCGGCGGCAGCGCCTTCAGCGCGGCCTTGGTGTCGATCTTGTCCTTGGCGATGCGATTGGTCGGAACGTAGAGGCAGTCGTGCGCCCGGCATCGCCATTCGGGCGGTGCCAGCGCATGATGATGCAGGAACGATAGCGCCATGGCGTGCTCGTTCGGGTCGGTGCCCTCGAAGCTGGCGCAGCCGATCATCACGTCGACCTTGTGCTCGCGGACATAGGTCCAGAGGCCGTGCCACAACAATTCGACCGACCGCTTGTTGCGATAAGGCTTAAGCACGCAAGAGCGGCCCAACTCCATGAACCGCTGGTGTTTGTGGGCAGCCAGCATCGGTGCCAGATCATACTCGCTTTGGGAATAGAAGCCGCCGGCACGGATGGCGATGTCCTGGCGAAGAATGCGGTACGTACCAACGACATTGGGACGGTTCGGATTAGACCAGCCTTCGGCAGTCGCGCTCCGCTTGGCGGTATCGATGACCAGCAAATGGTCACAGATGGCGTCGTAGGGGTCTTTGTCGCGGCGCCGCATTTGGGCGCTGATGCTCGGTTGGGCTGACATTTCCTCGTAGAAAACTTCATAGCGCAGCCGCTGGGCACGCTTGACGTCCTGGCGGCTGGCAGCGAGGCGCACCTCGAGGTCGCCGATGCGTCCGTAGACCTTGGCTGGCCACTCTCTCAGCGCCGGGCGGAGATAGGGAACGCCAGCACGCAGCGTGCGCAGGGCAAGCAAGCCTTTCGGTACGGCCTTCGAGATGGCACTGGCCGCAAATCGGCTGACCATATGCCGAGCCCGGTGCCTCATCTTCGCGTTCCCCCTCGGCAGCGCCAATAGCGGCGCGCTCGTCCAAGCATCGTTCGGTTGCAGTCCAAGCCCGCAGCTGTCGCATGTCTGCGCGACGCGAAGCTACCAAGTTCCCCGGCACGGAGCACCCTGGTTCACTTTGCACGACTATCGCGGGTAATCATTTTCGATCGGAACGTTACTCGATTACCACGATTCCGTGACGGTTCTGCGAACGCGACGGGTGCATCGCCGGGTGCCCGCATGCCTGGCCTTGTGACCGCTAAGCTTTCGATCTATGCCAGCTGTTGCCGGACGCTTGAGGTCAGTTACATCACCGGCATCCAGGCGATCTCAGGACTATGCTCGCGGCAGTGCGGATTGGCGGGAGTTCGAACGGCGGAGCCAGCGTTCCAGCACGCTGTTGAGTGCCGGCCGGTCGAACGGCTTGGAGAGATAGTCGTCCATCCCCGCGCTGACGTAGCGCTGGCGATCCTCGGCAAACGCGTTTGCGGTCAACGCTACGATCGGCGGCCGCACGCTCACGGTTGGATCGGTCGCGTCAAATAGTGCCATGATCCTCTGCGCCGCCTCGACGCCGTCAACGTGTGGCATGAAGATGTCCATCAGCACCAGGTCGATGGCCGCCGCCTCGCCTTTTACGGCGGCTTGGATGCGGGCAATCGCATCCTGACCGTTCTTCACCCACTCGACGACGCAACCGGTGCCCTCGATCATCCGGCGTGCAAGCAGCGCGTTGATGTCGTTGTCCTCCGCCAGCAGCACGCGCGGCTGCCGCAGGAGGTCGCGATCGTCGGCCCAGAGCGGCTGGTTTCGGTTGGCGTCGGCAACGATTGCCCGTTTCTCCGACGGCCAGTCCGGGGACTGCAGTCCGAGCTGGTCCAAAAAGGCGGCTGGCCGAACGGGCCGCACGAGGTACGCATCAAACCCCGCTTCGCGATAGTCCCTCAAGGCCGCGCGGGCCAGGACGTTCACGAGCAACAGCCCGCGGACCTTCCCGGCCGGAGCGGCCGCGCGGGCCTGCGCCAGCAGCTCGGCGGCATCGCTCGGCCGGCCGCCCGCGTCGACCACGATCCGGTTGAACGGAACGCCTTCTGTTGCCGCGGTCCGGACGACTTCGACCGCTTGCTGAGGACTGACCGCGACACATGGAACGTTCGCTTGCTGCAGGACATCGCGAAGCATCGTGCGTTCGAACTGTCCCTGCATCGCCAACACGACCCGAACGTCGGTGTCGTGACGGACGGCCTCGACGCCATCGGGGCCCGGCTCGAATTCTTCGGCGGCGAGAGCAGTAACCGCGATCGTGATCGTGAACGTGGAGCCGCGGCCGGGACTGCTCACGACCGAGATATCGCCGCCCATGGCGCCGGCGATGCGTTTAGAGATCGCTAGTCCAAGTCCGGTTCCACCATTGCGCCGCCTGAGGGCGGCATCTGTCTGCTCGAACTCCATAAAGAGGGACTTCATGTCCTCTTCCGACAGTCCGATGCCAGTGTCCCGGACCGCGATGCTGAGCTGATACCGGCTCTTGCCATCCGTCGCCTGCTGTCCCGAAACCTGCACCACGATACCGCCAACGTCGGTGAACTTGACGGCATTCGACAACAGGTTGAGCAGCACCTGCCGGATGCGCGCCTCGTCGCCACGGAAGCGCCGCGGCAAGTCTGCGTCCAAAGTCCAGGCGATTTCCAGCCCCTTGTCGTAGGCGCGGGGCGCAAGCAACTCGACTGCCGCCTCGACGCAAGACGCGAGCGAAAACGGAGCTTCGGCCAGCACCAGCTTTCCGGCCTCGATCTTCGAAAAGTCCAGTATCTCGTCAATGAGCGCCAGAAGCGTCCGCGCGGAGTAATCGATCGCCTCGACGTAAGTCTGTTGTTCGGTCGTTGGCGACGTCTCGATGAGCAAGCTCGACATGCCGAGAATGCCGTTCATTGGCGTGCGGATCTCATGGCTCATGGCCGCAAGAAAGCGCGACTTGGCGCGGTTGGCCGCCTCGGCTTGGTCGCGGGCCGCGGTCAGCTCTGCCTGGATGCGGTGACTCTCAGTCACGTCGCGGCCAACGCATTGAAACTCGAACTGGCCAATACCGGCCCCCGGCACCAGCTGCTCGTCCCACAGCATCCAGCGCGGTCCGGCAACGGTCTCCACGAGCTGGATGGAGGTTCGGCGGCGCTCGTTGTCCTCGGTCAAGAGCCGGGTCGTGTCCGGGCCCTCGAGAACACGGAGCGCAAACAGATGGCCGATGGCCGCCTCAGGATCCTGGCCGAACACCCGCGCGAAGGCCCGATTGGCAAACGTAAGCCGGCCGTCGCTGTCCCGGCGGACGATAACGTCGTGCTGCTGATCGAGCAAATCGCGATAGCGGGCTTCGCGTTCCGAGATTTCCCATTGCAAGTCCTGCAACACTTCGATGCGTTGTTCGAGCCGGTCACCGACGCCCGACAATTGCTCGATCGCAGGCATCTGTCGCGTACGGCCACGGTCCTGGCCGGCCAAGTGGAGCGCGGCGAGGCCTGCGGCGGCTGCCAGCAAGGCCGCCACGTGAAGTGTGCCGAACCCGGCCGGCAAGTGCATCAACATCGACAGCAGAGCGAGCGCTGCGACTCCGGCAAGAATCCGCACGGGTCCCTGCATCTGCAATGACCCAATCGTCTCGGTTTCAAGCACGGGCGCCGGATCGCGAACCTGGGTGCACCAGTCCCGCAGTCGCGTCATCACCGTTAGCTTGTCGCCGATGCCGCCCGGTGCCCCTTCGATCGCCGAAGCGCGGGTCGAACGCGGAGTTCGGTTGAGAACAGGCTTTGGACTTTTCACGTGTACTCGATTGCTACAGATTTCGAGACTACATTCAGCCTCAGCCAACCATGCCGGCTTTGAGAAACGCTGAACCCGGCTGGTAAATGAAATCAAAGTCGATGCCTTTTTCCGGGACGTCATGACGCGCCGAAACCAGATTTGCCTTCCCGCTGCGATTTTGTCGGGTTTGGTCGCAAGCGCATCGGATGCGCGCGCCGATCCGGCGAGGGCTGCAACGCAACCGCAGGCAGCGGGTTGGATCGAGGAGGCATGGATCGGCGATCCGGCAGCGCCAATGGCGGCCAAGCTCGACACCGGCGCGGCCACATCTTCGCTTCACGCGGAGGACGTACGCCGGCGCGGCGCGGGCGGCGAGGAGCGCGTGACGTTCACATTCACTGATCGCAACGGTGAACGGCGGACGTTCGAAGCCCCCATCGTTCGCTGGACGCGCATTCGACGCGCGGGCACCGATCCGGACGAGCGGCCGGTGGTTCGTCTTGCGCTTTGTCTGGCCGGGGCGACGGCGCTGTCCGAGTTCACGCTCGCCGACCGCAGCGGGCTCGACTATCCGTTGCTGGTCGGACGGTCTTTTCTTGCCGGCCGCGTGGTGGTCGATTCAGCCACGATGCACATCGCCGACGGCATGTGCGCGGCGGGCCGCGGCAAGTAGCAGCCTGCGCGGGGTATTCACGACGACAACCGGCGGGACTTCGTATCGTCGAGGCGGCGGGCGGCGTCGACGGTCATGATCGGCACGCCGTTCTTGATCGGAAACGCCAACTGCGCCGCTTGGCTCACGAGTTCATTGGCTTCGGCGTTGTAGGTCAGCCGTGTCTTGGTCAACGGACAGACGAGGATCTCCAGCAACTTCGGATCGACCTCGCCATCGGTGTTGCGACCCGTTCGGTCCTGATCTTCGATGCTCATGGCTTATGCTCCTGGTCGGATTTTGCCGCCCAAGCCTGCGGCCGCGGCGAAAGGGGCTATTGCAGCGTGCCGCCGGAGCCAGAACTCGACGCCAGCTCCATTTCCGCAAGCGCAACCAGTACCTCGGCCCGAGTCTTGAGATCAGAAGCCTCGAGCAGTGCCTGCTTTTCCTCTGGCCCGTATGGGCTCATCACCGACAGCGCGTTGATCAGGATCTCGTTCGACGCGCGAGAGATCGAGTTCCAGTCCGCGCTCAGCCGATTGGCTTCCAGATAACTTTTGAGCACGCGCAACAGATTGCCGCGATCGACGTGCTCTTCGCCCTGGCCATCGGCGAAGTCGTGAGTGAAGCGGTCATAACTCACGCCCAGTGTCCGGTAGGATTGCGTGGTTTCAGCTTCGTCGATGGTATCGAAACGGCAAATGCCGGTCAGTGTGATGAGCAGGCGTCCGTCGTCGAGTTCCTGATACGAAGTCACCCGGCCGGCGCAACCGACGCGCTTCAGGCCGATGGACTTGCCCGCCGGACTCTCAGGCGCGGTCTCGGCGTTTAACTGGGGCTGAATAATGCCGAGAATGCGCGCCCCGGACATCACGTCGTCGAGCATCGCCAGATAGCGCGGTTCGAACACGCTGAGTGGCAGCGTGCTGCGCGGCAGCAGGATGGCGCCACGCAGCGGGAACACCGGAATGCGCGGTGGCAGGTCGGCGGGGCGGCGATACTGGTCAATCAAGGCCAAGGCGCGTTTTTTCCCGAATTCATTGCGGCGGTCCCGGAAGAGGCGAATTCAAGAGAACAAGATGGACGAAAGGCGCCGCCGCCCTTCGACTGTCAGGTCATCCTTTGGGCCCCAAGCGTCGAACAATTGCACGAGTTGCTTGCGCCCGGCGTGGTCATTCCAGTTGCGGTCGCGGCGCACAAGTTCGAGCAGCGCCTCAAGCGCCTCGCTATTCTGGCCGCGGGCGGCGAAAGCCACCGCTAAGTCGTAACGTGCCTGGTGATCGGTTGGATTGGCCGTGAGCCGGGCTTGCAATTCGGCCCGGTTGTCCGCCGCACCGGCCTTTTTGGCGAGATCGAGAGCGGCCCGTACCCCCGCCACCGCGGTCGAGCCCCGCTTGTCGGGCGGCACCAGCGCCAGTGTCTGTTCGGCCCGTGTGAGGTCACCGCTCTTGAGATAGCAGCGAGCGAGGCCGGCTAGCGCCTGAGGGTTTTGTTGATCCTCGCGCAGAACGGCAGCATAGATTTCGGCCGCACTTTGAAGATCGCCGGCTTCGAGGGCGTCATCCGCGGTTGTCAGGATCGTCGCGAGATCTGCCTCGGCTTCCTCTCCGACCAGACGGTCGACGAAGGCGCGGACAGCGCTTTCGGGCTGCGCGCCGGTGAACCCGTCCAACGGTCGGCCGTCGCGAAACGCGTATACGGTCGGCAGAGATTGGACGCGCAACTGGCCGGCGATGCCCGGATGCTCGTCGGTGTTGATTTTGACCAGCCGGACCTTGCCGCCGTGGCTCTTGACCACTTTTTCGAGTACCGGCGTCAACTGCTTGCACGGCCCGCACCAGGGTGCCCAGAAGTCGACGATCACTGGTACACTTCGCGAGGACTCGATCACGTCCTTCGCAAAGCTGGCGGTCGAGCTGTCTTTGACGATCTCTTTGTCGGCCGCACTCAGGGCGGCGGCTGGCTTCTTGGCACCGAAGTCCATGCTCGGTCTCACTCCTAGAATTCTGTTGTCGCTTGTCGTAGCGCCCCGCCTGCCGAACGGCAACCCGCGTCGACAGTTCGGCCCTACGGCCACAACCTTGCCGGGGGCGGTGCATGCGCGCGTTGCGGCCTCCGTGGCACTCTGTTCGTGCCGAACGGGTGCTTGCAATCGCTGTTGGCTTGAGCCATAAGACGGGACTGCGCCGCCTGACAGCGGCTGCCTGGACGCGGGTGTAGCTCAGCGGTAGAGCATCACGTTGCCAACGTGAGGGTCGAGGGTTCGATCCCCTTCGCCCGCTCCAACATCTTCTTTGGACAATCAGAGTTTGGTCAGCCGTGCTTGGTTTGGTTCATGGTCGGTCGGGCCACGAGCGAGCACGCATTGTGGCGCCAAGAACCGTTTGGTGGACTTTTCAAGCCCGACCAGTGTCCCAGCGGCGAAAGGACACTCGCAACCCTATGATTCCAGCACTCGGAAACAGCGGAACGCCATCCACTCTGCGTCGTGTTCCCTGGCCCGCGCGTGTGTGACAGAGTGACTTGGTCCGGGCACAATAAATGCGTCGACGGTCGAGGGTACGAGCACCCCTAAGAATCCAAGGTGCGATACACGTGTGTCTGAGAGTTTGAAAGGCCGCTCGTCTGTGAGCTGCGAGATTGCAGCGGAATTCGAAATCATGACACTCGTCTAGCCCGACCATCTCACAGGCTCGGGCTAGGTTTCGACCTGGGCCGCGGCCTTTGAGACGACGACCTGAGGGGCAAACGTGCCAGGCACGCTGGCCGGCACTGGCTCCGCGACGTTGGCCGACACGACGACGGACGCATCGACTGTCGGGGCGAAGGCCTCGTGAGCTGCAATCGTCGGTGTCAGAGGCATTGTATCTGCCACGGCCAGTGCTGCCGCCGGAGCACTCGATGGCAGGACAGTCGGTTGAGCAGCCCGAAGGCCACGCATTTCCCTGGGCTTTCCGGCCGCAAGACGCGCCAGGACCTCGGCGGTGAGTGCCTTCACGGCAACGCCGATCTGGCCCGGATACTTGGCCATGTACGAGCGATCGGGCGAACGGAAACGCGCGGCGTCTTGCAACGATCCCATTCGCGGAATGGCATCAGTAAAACAACGGTTTTCGGAGTTATCGGCCAGCCAGCGATGATACTCGTTGTCGGAGGTTGACGCGTGGTCCTTCATGTTGACGATCACGCCCAAATTCTCGGCGAAACCCATTTCCGGATTCAGCGATTTGAACCGGCGGAAGACTTCAAGGCCGCAGACCGAGACGTAGTCGGCCTTGGTCGGCGAGATGTGATAATCAGCCTCGCGCAGCCAGCACTCTGTCAACACCGAGAGGCCGGGCGGGCAATCGATCAGAACGATATCGAAGATGCCGGTGACCTCTGCCAGCAGTTTGCTGATGACCGTGCGCAGGCGGCCATGCAGGCTTTCCTTCGAGACTTCGCGTTCGAACAGTGTGAGCTGCATGTCGCTCGGCAAAACGTAGACCGAGCGCGCATCATCGACGTCCGACACGTTGCCGACGACGAACTTTGACCATGCGATGCCTTCGCCGTTCAGCACTGTCGCGACAAGGAAGTCGACGATCGTCAACCCATCTGTTTGCAGCTTGTGCAGGCTGTTGATGGTCATCAGCATGCTCGAGACGCTGGCCTGGGCATCGCTGTCGATGACGAGTACGGTCTTGCCGTGATTGGCGGAGAGCGTTTCCGCCAGAGCCAGAACCAGCGTCGACTTACCGACGCCACCCTTGGTGTTCATCACCGCTATCGATGCATGCATGTCGGAATATGCCCCTCGGCCCACAAAAATGTCGATCGGTTGTTCATGCCGCCGCGTCGAGCGCTCGGATTGTGACCGCCATTGGTTAGCAGAGGGATCACCGATCGGGTTGCCCATTGCTCGACGGCCTGTGGACAGTCCGGCGCCGGCCGCTAGTGTTCCGGCGCCGACATTTGATTCCCGTTGCAACGCGCTCCAGATCAAATGTCGGCGCCTAAGGAACACTAGCAAACCTATGATTCTAGTGTAGCTTTT
>PERT01000003.1 GCA_002928955.1 Hyphomicrobium sp.
CCTATGATTCTAGTGTAGCTTTTGCATCTGGCGTTTGGTTTCGAGTCTAGCCCCGAGTGGGGACCAAACGTCAGATGCGCTACACTAGTGTCCGGATCGCGCAGTCCGCATCATTCAACCGAGCGTTCGTCAGCGAACTTCGCGATCTGAAGGACACTAGGCAAGCATATGATTTCTCGTGTGATTCAGATCGAGACGTCCGATTGGAATCGTTGCCACGACTATGAAGCGGACCTCTCGATCATCACACGAGTGTCCGGATCGCGCAGTCCGCGTCATTCAACCGAGCATTCGTCAGCGCACTTCGCGATCTGAAGGACACTTGCGACGCAGGCCCGATTTCACTCTCTTGCCACTAACGACGGACTTAAAGAGCCGTCGCAAAAAGACTACATAGTGACTCGACAGAACACCCCGCGGTTGCGCCCTTCAGCGGCGCGGCCACTTGCGATGGCCAGTCGAAATCGTGATCTGGCCGGAACCCAAGGGATTTTTCATGACCCGCCAGCCGCTTAACGAGCAGTTCCTGCGCACGTCGTTTCTCAACGGAGCCAATACGGCCTACGTCGAGGAGATGCAGGCGATCTACGAGAAGAACCCGGGCTCGGTCAGTGACGAATGGCGGCACTTCTTCGAGAGTCTGCGCGACAGCCAGTTGCGGTCGCATGTCGAACAGTCCGGGCCGAGTTGGGCTACCCCGCTATCGAAGCTCGAGCAGAACGGCGAAATGATCGCCGCGCTCTCCGGGAACTACGAGGCGATGGAGAGCGGCGTCCGCGACACGCTCGCGATGCGGTCGCAGCAGGCGGGTTACGAAATGTCTCCGGCCGCGAGCCTCCGCGCTACGCAGGATTCGATCCGCGCATTGATGCTGATCCGCGCCTACCGCGTCATGGGCCATCTGGCCGCCGATCTGGACCCGCTGGATCTCTCGGACCGCAAGGTGCACCGGGAACTCAAGCCCGAGACCTATGGTTTCACCGACGCCGATTTCGATCGGCCGATCTTCATCGATCGCTATCTTGGGCTCGAAACCGCAACGATCCGCCAGATGCTGCAGGTGTTGCGCCGCACGTACTGCCGGCACATCGGTTATGAGTTCATGCACATTACGTCGCCCGCGCAGAAGTCGTGGATTCAGGAGCGCGTGGAGGGCGCCGAAAAGGACATCCGCTTCACTGCCGAGGGCAAGCGGGCCATCCTCAACAAGTTGATCGAGACCGAAGCCTTTGAGAAATTCTGCGACGTCAAGTACACGGGCACGAAGCGGTTCGGTCTCGACGGCGCCGAATCCATGGCGCCGGCGCTGGAACAAATCATCAAGCGCGGCGGACAGCTCGGTGTGCGCGAGATCATCATCGGCATGGCCCACCGTGGCCGCCTGAACGTCCTGGCCAACGTCATGGGCAAGCCCCACCGCGCCATTTTCAAGGAGTTCAAGGGCGGATCGTTCAAGCCCGACGACGTCGAAGGATCGGGAGACGTGAAGTATCACCTGGGCGCATCGTCCGACCGCATGTTCGACGGCAATACGGTGCATCTGTCGCTGACCGCCAACCCGTCGCATCTGGAAATCGTCGATCCCGTGGTACTCGGAAAGGTGCGTGCAAAGCAGGATCAGCACGGCTGCAAGCCAGATGAACGCTGGCCCGTGATGCCGCTGCTGATCCACGGTGACGCGGCTTTCGCGGGTCAGGGCGTGGTGCCTGAGTGCCTCGGGCTCTCCGGCCTCAAGGGACACCGCACCGGCGGTTCGATACACTTCATTATCAATAACCAGATCGGGTTTACTACCAACCCGCGCTTTTCGCGCTCCTCGCCCTACTGCACCGACGTCGCCAAGATGGTCGAAGCGCCGATCTTCCACGTCAACGGTGACGATCCGGAAGCGGTGGTTCACGTCGCCAAGATCGCAACCGAATTCCGGCAGAAGTTCCAGAAGCCCGTCGTCATTGATATGGTCTGCTACCGCCGTTACGGCCACAACGAGACCGACGAGCCGATGTTCACCCAGCCGATGATGTACAAGGCCATCAAGGGGCATCCGACCGTCGTCGATATCTATTCGAAGCGACTGATCGAGGAAGGTGTGCTGCCGCAGGACGGCGTCGACGAGAAGAAGGCCCTGTTTCGGGCTCATCTCGACCGCGAGTTCGCCGACAGCGACGGGTTCAAACCCAATAAGGCCGACTGGCTCGACGGCCGTTGGGCCGGGTTTGGTCATGCCGACGACGAGGCCCGGCGCGGCAACACCGGCGTGCCAATCGACACGCTGAAGGAAGTGGGCCGCCGGATCACGACGTTGCCGGCCGATTTCAACCCGCACAAGACCGTGACCAAGCTGCTCGAAAAGCGCCGCGAGATGGTCGAAACCGGCAATGACATCGATTGGGGCATGGCCGAGCATCTGGCGTTCGGCACGCTTTGCAAGGAACAGTTTCCGATCCGGCTGTCGGGCCAGGACTGCGAGCGGGGCACCTTCTCGCAACGCCATTCGGTCGTGATCGACCAGGATAACGAGCGCCGCTACACGCCACTCAAGTACGTCGCACCCGACCAGGCGCGATACGAGGTCATCAACTCGATGTTGTCGGAAGAAGCGGTGCTCGGTTTCGAGTACGGCTATTCGCTGGCCGAGCCCAATGCACTGGTGCTGTGGGAAGCGCAGTTCGGCGATTTCGCCAATGGCGCTCAGGTGCTGTTCGACCAGTTCCTGTCCTCGGGCGAGCGCAAATGGTTGCGGATGTCGGGTCTCGTATGCCTGCTGCCGCATGGCTATGAAGGGCAGGGTCCGGAGCATTCATCGGCGCGGCTCGAACGCTTCCTGCAGCTTTCGGCCGAGGACAACTGGCAGGTGGCGAACTGCACCACGCCGGCCAACTACTTCCACATTCTTCGCCGGCAGCTGCACCGCAACTTCCGCAAGCCCTTGATCCTGATGACGCCGAAATCGCTGCTCCGCCACAAGCGGGTGATCTCGCGGCTCGACGAATTCGGTCCCGGCACCACCTTCCATCGGGTGTTGTGGGACGATGCGCAGTCGCGGACCGGCGAGAAGATCAAACTCAAGCCCGACAAGGATATCCGCCGCGTCGTACTGTCGAGCGGCAAGGTCTACTACGATCTGTACGAGGCGCGTGAGGCGGCCGGTATCGACGACGTCTATTTGCTGCGCGTCGAGCAACTCTATCCGTTCCCCGCCCGCACGCTGATCGCCGAACTGGGGAGATTCCCGAATGCCGACGTCGTTTGGGCGCAGGAAGAGCCGAAAAACATGGGCAGCTGGACCTTCATCGAGCCGAACCTGGAATGGGTTTTGGATCACGTCGCAGGCAAGGCCAAGCGCGCACGTTACGCCGGCCGGCCCGCATCGGCCTCCACGGCCACGGGATTGGCCTCAAAGCACGCCGCCGAGCAGAAGGCGCTGGTGACGGAAGCCTTGCAGGTTTGATATCGCCGACATCGACAAACTGAACAGCACCGGCGGGTTCGGCCGGTCGTGCAATCGAGAGCTGAGGGAAAATGACCATCGAGATCAGGGTGCCGACGCTCGGCGAAAGCGTGACGGAAGCCACTGTCGGCCAGTGGTTCAAGAAGCCGGGTGATGCGGTTAAGGTCGACGAGCCGCTCGTGGAACTCGAGACGGACAAGGTCACCGTGGAAGTGCCGGCCCCGGCGGCAGGCGTGTTGGCCGAGATCATGGTCGAGAAGGGTAAGACCGTATCGATCGGCGCGCTGCTGGGTGCACTGAGTGAAGGTGCGGGTGCCGCATCGGCGACCGCTGTTCCGGCGGCAGCAGCCAAGGCGGCGCCCACCGTTTCTGCTGCCGTTCCAACTGCGGCCGCCGCTGCGCCAAACGCGATGCCGCCTGCGCCAAGTGCTCGCAAGATGATGGCTGAGACCGGGTTGTCGGCGAACGATATCGACGGCTCGGGCAAGCGCGGGCAGATTTTGAAGCAGGACGTCATGGCGGTGGCATCGGCTCCAAAGCCAGCCGCCGTCGCATCGCAGGCCATGACACATATCGCCGCCCCGATGCCGATGCCGACCCAACAGCTGCGCGTGCCCTCCACACAGTCTGACGCAGAGCGCGAGGAGCGGGTCGGCATGTCGCGGCTGAGGCAGACCATCGCCCGGCGCTTGAAGGATGCCCAGAACACCGCCGCAATGCTGACGACGTTCAACGACGTCGACATGAGCGCGGTGATGGCAATGCGGAACCAGTACAAGGATCTGTTCGAGAAGCGCCACGGCGTGAAGCTCGGCTTCATGGGCTTTTTCGTAAAGGCCTGTCTGCAGGCGCTGAAGGAGATCCCGGCCGTCAACGCGGAAATCGATGGCGCCGATATCATCTACAAGAATTACTATCACATCGGCGTTGCCGTCGGCACGGAGAAGGGCCTTGTGGTGCCGGTGGTGCGGGATGCCGATAAGCTGTCGCTCGCCGCGATCGAGGGCCGGATCGCCGAATACGGGCGCAAGGCGCGCGATGGCAAGCTGAGTATCGACGAGATGCAGGGCGGCACGTTTACCCTGACCAATGGCGGCGTGTTCGGTTCGATGATGTCGACGCCGATCCTAAACGCGCCGCAGTCGGGCATTCTGGGAATGCATCGCATCGAGGAGCGCGCAGTGGTCCGCAATGGCCAGATCGTCGCGCGTCCGATGATGTACCTCGCACTCAGCTACGACCACCGCATCGTCGACGGCAAGGAAGCCGTGACCTTCCTTGTCCGTATCAAGGAATGCCTCGAGGATCCGCAGCGGTTCATTCTGGAGCTTTAGTGGCGGCAGGGAACTTGCAGATGCCCTGGTCCGTGATCGGCGCGCCAGGGTTGTTCCGCAGTGTTCCAGTCGAATCTGAATGATAGTCAATTTATCCGGACGCCACTGCGTTTGGCATGGCTCGACTATGCCAAGGGTCTCGGCATTATCCTCGTGGTGATTGGCCACGCGAACCAGGCTATCGGACGGACTCACGGTCTTGTGTGGAGTGACGCGATGAGGGGCCTCGACGCCGCCATCTACTCGTTCCACATGCCGCTATTCTTCCTGCTGGCGGGGTTTGCTGCGAGCCTCGGGCGCAAGCAGGACCTGCAGCGTTTTGCTCGCAGCACGTTCTTGGGTGTACTCGCGCCGTATCTGATCTGGTCAGCGGCATGGATCACACTCAAGGTCTCGATACCGGGTGCGATCAACCACGCCGTCGGATGGGACGCGATCACGCGAATCCTGACCGAGCCTGTCGAGCATATGTGGTTCCTTTATCACCTGCTGCTGATCCGCGTGTTCTGGTTCGCTGCTGGCCGGCATGCCTCCGTTCCACTTCAGACCAGTTTCATGGCGGTTGCCGTGATTGGCTCGATCGTCATGCGGCAAGCGCCGGAGCGCTATGCGTTCATCGCGTTTTTTCTTGAGAACCTCATCTGTTACGGAGCCGGAATGCGCATTTTGCCGCAGCTGCTTGGATCGGCGTCGGTCGTTGATGCGTCACCGAAGCCGGTGGCGCCACTGGCGGTCGCTTGGATCTTCGCAGTCACGCTGCAAACAACCACAGGCTCATCGTTCTTCATCCTGCCGGCAGCGCTCCTGGGCTCCGCCTTGATCGTGGCGGTGGCGCGATCGTTGCCGGCCCCGACAACCCCAATCCTTCGTATGCTTCGGGCTTTGGGCGAAGCCTCACTCGCGATCTATCTGATGCACCTGGTTTTCATGGCGGGTGCGCGGGCACTGCTGGCCCAATCCGGCGGGCTCAACGAGTGGACCCTGTTCCTCGGAGGTATTGTCGTTGGACTTGCGCTGCCGGCTGTAACCTTACAGCTGTTGAAGGCCATGGCGACGGCTTCGGGCACGGACGTCACAAGTTGGCTCGGCCTTGGCACCGGGTCGTCCGGCCGAGGACGAACTCCACAACGCCTATGACGACATCGGTCGGCAATGGGCGAAGCGTGCGGCCATGCCAACACGATGAGATCGTCGTGCCGACCACCCATAGTCGTGCTATTCGATAAGGGATTTTCATGGCAATCCGGCAGCAATGTCCACCCAAGCGCCAGAATCGGGAACAACCCTCATGACCTACGACCTTATCGTCATTGGCACCGGTCCAGGTGGCTATGTGTGCGCTATCCGCGCGGCCCAGCTCGGCCTCAAGGTGGCGGTGATCGAGAAGCGGTCGACCCATGGCGGCACCTGCCTCAACGTCGGCTGTATTCCGTCGAAGGCGCTACTCCACGCCAGCGAGCTCTACGAGGAAGCCGGCCACGGCTTCGCGGGCATGGGCATCGAGGTCAAGCCGAAGCTCGACCTGAAGAAAATGCTGGCGTTCAAGGACGAGGGCGTGAAGGGCAACGTCGACGGCGTCGCGTTCCTGTTGAAAAAGAACAAGATCGAGCCTTACCATGGGACCGGCCGGGTCGCGGGTGCGGGCAAGGTCGAAGTCACCTTCATCAATGGCGAGAAGAAGGTGCTGGACACCAAGGCGATCGTAATCGCGACGGGATCGGATGTCGCGAGGCTGCCGGGCATCGAGATCGACGAGAAACGCGTGGTGTCCTCGACGGGGGCGCTGGAACTGCCGGTGGTGCCGAAGAAGTTGATTGTGGTTGGCGCGGGCGTCATCGGGCTCGAGCTTGGCTCGGTGTGGCGGCGACTCGGCGCCGAGGTGTTGGTGGTCGAATATCTCGATCGCATCCTTCCCGGCATGGATGGCGACGTGGCGCGCCAGTTCCAGAAAATTCTGCAGAAGCAGGGCGTCACGTTCAAGCTCGCCTCGAAGGTGATGGCGGTGAAGAAGGATGCGAGCGGCTGCGCGGTGACGGTCGAGCCGGCCGCGGGCGGGGTAGCGGAGAGTCACTTCGCCGATATCGTGCTCGTCGCGATAGGGCGCGTCCCCTACACGGACGGACTCGGGCTCCAGGAGGCGGGCGTCACGCTCGACAATCGCAAGCGTATTGTGGTGGACGCACATTTCCAGACCAACGTGCCGGGCGTCTATGCCGTCGGCGACGTGATCGCAGGCCCGATGCTCGCCCACAAGGCCGAGGACGAGGGCGTGGCGGTGGCCGAGATTCTGGCCGGTCAGGCCGGTCACGTGAACTACGGTGTGATCCCCAACGTGATCTATACGTTCCCGGAGGTAGCCTCCGTTGGCAAGTCCGAGGAGGAATTGAAGGCCGAGGGCATCGCCTACAACGCCGGCAAATTCCCGTTCACGGCCAATGGCCGCGCCAAGGTCAACAAGACGACGGACGGCTTTGTCAAGGTGTTGGCCGACTCGGCGACCGATCGGATTCTGGGCGTGCACATCATCGGCGCTCACGCCGGCGAATTGATTGGTGAGGCGGCGGTGATCATGGAATTCGGCGGCTCGGCCGAGGATCTGGCCCGCACCTGCCACGCTCACCCGACGCTCACCGAGGCGGTCAAGGAAGCGGCCATGGCTGTCGACAAGCGCGCGGTGCATATGTGAGGCGGGTGGCAGGTCGACCAGCTACTGCGCCACGTAACGAAGGGTAACTCGTTCGGAGGATCCCATGCAGGCCGCCATCGCCTATATCGCAACTTTGATTGCCTTCGTGGCGATCGACCTTGTCTGGCTGGGCGTCGTGGCGAAGGATTTCTACCGGAGCGAGCTCGGGTCGCTGATGGCTGACCCGATCAACTGGCCGCCCGGCATCGCTTTCTACCTGCTGTTCGCGCTCGGTGTCGTCATCTTCGCCGTGCAGCCGGCGCTGTCGTCGGGTGGCGTGATACGCGCCGCTTGGCTCGGGCTGATGTTCGGCTTTTTCGCCTATGCGACCTACGACCTGACCAACCTCGCGGTGATGAAGGGTTTTCCTTGGCGCATGGCTTTGGTCGATCTAGCGTGGGGATCGGTGCTGACGGCGTCGGCCGCCGCGATCGGAACCGCGGTCGCGCAGCGATTTTCATGAGGCGCGCGGGGCCAGTGTAGCGCATCTGACGTTTGGTCCCCGCTCGGGGCTGGACTTGAAACCAAACGCCAGATGCAAAAGCGACATTAGTGCGCGTTGCAAAGGTGATCAGACGTCGGACCCGAAACACGAGTTTATTCGACGGGCGTGACCGTGTAGCCGGCCTCTCGAAATAATTTGACGAGGCCGGTTGGCCCTTGCAGATGCAGCGCGCCGACTGCGATCAACGCGCCACCGTTGGCCAGGTAACGTCGCGCGCCGTCGCGCATCTTGTGGTTCCGATTGTGCAGCAGCTCGCTCTGGAAGCCCGTGAACGCTTCCGGCTTCACGCCGGCCTTGGCCGCAAGCGCCAGGTTGAACGGCATGGCCGCGCCCATCTGCCGCTTCATGTACATCTGGGTGAGCGTTTCCAGCATGTCATCACTGCGATGGGCGAACTTGAGCGCAGCCTTCAGCATTTGCACTTGCTCGTCGTCCGATACCGCGGCCATCGACGCCAGTTGGCTTTCCACTGTCTCGAGGCCTACGACAGGGACCCTCCGCGCCTTTGCCTCCTGGCCGATTTTGCTGTCGAGTACAGCATGACCGCTCTCGGCGTTCTTTCGCTCGCACTCTGAGACCGCGAGCAGCGTGGAAACGATCCACGGCCGGAACGCGGCGGCGAATTCACCCGGAAGCCCCGCCTTCTGGACCGTCGACTTGACAGTTGCGTATTCCTCTGGCGACAGCATTTTGTCGAGGCGACGGCCGTCGGAGAACATGAGGAGATTGGCTGCGCGACCAATAGCGGCCATGGTCGCCTGCTGCGACAGGTCTGCCACTTCGAGCATGACAATTTTTGACTTGTCGAGCACGGCGAGCGTCGTCGGGGACAGTGTGGTGATGCGCGTGTCGGAGACATGCATCGTGCCCAGCAGATGCGAGGCGGGAACGCCGGGCTTCTCGATCTTCCAAAGAATGGCGCCGGCGTTCTCGACCTTGGCGGCATCCGCCATGATCTCGGCGTAGGTCTCGGGTTCCTTGACCTTGAGTTCGTCCATCATGTCG
Organism: Hyphomicrobium sp.; assembly: GCA_002928955.1. Lineage (GTDB taxonomy): Bacteria > Pseudomonadota > Alphaproteobacteria > Rhizobiales > Hyphomicrobiaceae > JAKAML01. Next base: position 8,982 of record PERT01000003.1, read on the forward strand.
ACGCCACGACACTGGCGATGGGGCTCAGACGACTTTTTCGCGGGTTTAGCGGCCAGTGCTTGGTTTGTCGTGACGAGGAGCACAAGCGAAGACACTAAAAAACCGGTCAAAGCAAACTTGCGTCTCGGTCCCGCGAATTGACCCATTGTGCCACTCATACCTGACTCTATTGCCCACCTCAGAATTATGCCCGAGTCCGAGCGCTCGGGGAGCTTGGCCTGGATCGTTGGCATAAAAATGGTTGAAGGCTGTTTCGATTTTGAGCGCGTTGCGGCTCAAGCGCGGGGGTGCGCCGCATCATAGACGGCCAAGAGCCGGTCGCGGTCCACTTCGGTATAAACCTGGGTGGTCGAGAGCGACGCGTGGCCCAGCAGCTCCTGGATCTGGCGCAAATCAGCGCCCGCCGACAACAGGTGCGTCGCAAACGAGTGCCTGAGCGCGTGCGGGGTGGCGGTTGCAGGAAGCGCGAGCTCGTCGCGCATCCGCTCCATCGCTAGTTGGATCAGGCGCGGCGACAAAGGCCCGCCCTTGGCGCCTAGAAACAGCGGGTTATCCGGCGACTGCGGATAGGGGCACAGCGCCATGTAGCGGGCGACAGAAGATTGGGTGACCGGCAGCACCGGCACCATCCGCTCCTTGCCGCCTTTGCCCAGGATACGCAGCGTGTCGCGTCCGGGGAGGGGCGCATCACGCACGAGGATGCCGAGCGCTTCGGATATTCGCAAACCGCAGCCGTAGAGCAGCAGCAGCACGGCGATGTCGCGAGCGGCAACCCAATCGAGGTCGGCCTCCATTCCGGGCGTGACGACTGCAAGCGCTTTTTCGGTATTCAAGGGTTTCGGCACAGAATGCGGTACCTTGGGCAGCGCCACTTGCAACACGGCGCGATTCTTGAGCGTGTCCCCGGCTTCAAGCCAGCGGAAGAAGGTGCGGAGCGCCGACAGCGTGCGGGCCAGCGAACGGGACTGGGTGCCGGCGCGGCGGCGGCTTGTGAGGAAGGCGCGCACGGCCTTCGCGTCCAGCCGGCCGAGATCGCCGAGGCAGGGAGGGTGGCCGAGGTGCCTGCCGAGGAAGCCCAGGAACTGGCGGAGGTCACGCCCATAGGCGTCGAGAGTGGGCCCGGCATAGCCGCGCTCGTGGGCGAGGTGCGACAGCCACGCGGCGAAAGCTCGGTCCAGGTCGTGGCTGAGTGGGAGATCAGGGCTGTCGACGGGGTCGTCGCGGCGCATAGGGCTTGGCCTCGAGTTCGCTCTACGACTGTGATTGGCGATCGTTACTCAAAGGTTAACGCCCGGTGCTTATCCCTCACACGATCGATTGTCCGGTCTTCTTCCAATCGGCGACGAAGGTGGCGAGGCCCGCGTCGGTCAACGGATGCTTGACCAGCGCTTTCAGGATCGCAGGTGGCACGGTCACCACGTCGGCACCGATCAGGGCCGCGTCCTTGACATGGTTCACGGTGCGGATCGAGGCGGCGAGGATGTCGGTATTGAAGTCGGGGTAGTTGTCGTAGATCGTGCGGATCTCGCGGATCAGTTCCATCCCGTCGAGGCCGATGTCGTCGAGCCGGCCAATGAACGGCGAAACGAATGTAGCGCCGGCCTTGGCCGCCAGCAGCGCCTGATTGGCCGAGAAGCAGAGCGTGACATTGACCATGGTGCCGTCGCCGCTCAGTGCCTTGCAAGCCTTGAGGCCGTCGAGCGTGAGCGGGACTTTGATGGTCACGTTCTTGGCTATTTTGCGCAGTACTTCGGCCTCGCGCATCATGGTCTCGTAGTCGGTCGCCGCGACCTCAGCCGAGACGGGTCCGGGGACAACCGCACAAATCTCGGCAATGGTGGACTTGAAGTCGCGACCCGACTTGGCGATGAGCGACGGGTTGGTGGTCACGCCGTCGAGCAGGCCAAAGGAGGCCAGTTCCTTGATATCGCTCAACTCAGCCGTGTCGACGAAGAACTTCATAGGGCGTCATTCCTTCGCTCGCCGCGGTTGTTGCCCCGGCGCTGGTGTGGGAAAGGCCGGGCGGATGTTTGCCCCAGGCTCGCACCAGGGCCGCCCCTAGGCTAAACCTGAGTTCATTAAAGGCAAGGTTCTAATCCGGCGGCGGTGGTTTTGGATAGCCTTCTCGATCAATTGGACAACGAGCCCGGCGGGACGGGGTCGCCAACGGTGTCCGTGCTGCTGCCGGTCGCGCTCGATCAGACCTACGACTACGCCGTGCCTGAGGGGCTGGTGCTGGAGGCGGGCATGTTCGTTCTGGTGCCGTTCGGCCCACAAAGTCGGATCGGCGTCGTCTGGGATCACGCGGTCGGCGAGCCGATTGCGACGCCCGAAGCGGCGGACGTTACAACTCAACGCAAGCGGAAGGCAGCCCCTCGCAAACTCAAGTCTGTCTCGAACCGGCTCGATGCGCCACCGCTGCCAATGGTTTCTCTCCGATTCGCCGAGTGGATCGCCAGATACACCCTTGCGCCGCTCGGCATGGTGGTGCGCATGATGACGAGTGCGCAGGCCGTGTTCGAGCCGCTTAAGCCGCGGTTTGGCGTCACGCTGGTGCCGGGTGCCCCGATACCACCGCGGATGACGCCGGCCCGCGCCCGAGCGCTCGAGATTGCCCGCGATCGGCTGATCCGGGCCAAGTCGGGGCTGGCCCACGAGGCCGGCTGCACGTCGGGCGTAATCGACGGTCTGATTGCGGCCGGCAATCTGGCCGAGGTCGCGATTCCTGAGAAAAAATGTCCACGGCCAAATCCTGGCCACCGGGTGACCCAGTTCACGCCCGACCAGGAGCGGGCGGTGCACGCTCTCCGCTCGGCCGTCGATGCCGGGTCATACTCGGTGTCGTTGCTCGACGGCGTGACCGGTTCCGGCAAGACGGAAGTCTACTACGAGGCAGTGGCGCGGGCATTGGAGCGCGGCCAGCAGGCGCTGATCATGCTGCCCGAGATCGCGTTGACCTCGCAGTTCATGGGACGCTTCGAGGCGCGGTTCGGATGCCCGCCGGTGGAATGGCACTCCGCACTCGCCGGCCCCGAGCGCGGGCGCATCTGGCGGGCCGTCGCAACAGGCGACGCACGTGTTGTCGTTGGCGCCCGGAGCGCGCTTTTCCTGCCCTACTGCGACCTCGGCCTGATCGTGGTCGACGAGGAGCACGACGCCGGTTTCAAGCAGGACGACCGCGTCCACTATCAGGCGCGCGACATGGCCGTGGTGCGCGGCAGCCTCGGCAAATTCCCGGTGTTGCTGGCGTCGGCCACGCCGTCGATCGAGAGCCACGTCAACGCCCGCACCGGACGCTATCGGCATCTTGTTCTTCCGGGGCGATTCCTTGGCACCGAATTGCCCGAGATCACGGCCATCGACCTGCGGAAGGATCAGCCAGAAAAGGGTCGCTGGCTGGCTCCCATGCTGGTCGAGGCCGTCACCGAGACCATGGCGAAGGGCCAGCAGTCGCTGCTGTTTCTCAACCGGCGTGGATACGCGCCGCTGACGCTGTGCCGGACCTGCGGCCACCGCATTGAATGCCCGCAATGTACAGCCTGGCTGGTGGAGCACCGGTTCCGCAACCGGCTTCACTGCCACCACTGCGGGTTCTCTCTCCACATGCCGGAGAAGTGCCCGAAGTGCCTTGAGCCGGGGTCGCTGGTGGCCTGCGGGCCGGGTGTCGAACGGGTGGCGGAGGAGGTGGCCGAGCGTTTTCCCGAGGCCAAGGTCGAGCTGTTGTCGTCGGACTTGATTCCCGGGCTCGATGAAATGCGGGCGGTCATCAAACGCATCGAGACGGGTGAAGCCCATATCATCATCGGCACCCAGATCGTGGCCAAGGGGCACCATTTCCCGGATCTCGCCACCGTCGGCATCGTCGATGGCGACCTCGGGCTCGCGCAAGGTGCTGATCCGCGGGCCGGCGAACGCACGTTCCAGCTTTTGCATCAGGTGACGGGGCGAGCGGGGCGCAGCTTCGCCCGGGGCCGCGGGTTCATCCAGACGCACATGCCGGAGAACCCGGTGATGGCCGCGATCATCGCGGGCGACCGCGAGGCTTTTCTCTCCCGCGAGATCGAGACGCGTCAGCGGGGCATGTTGCCACCCTACGGGCGGCTGGCGGCGATCGTGGTGTCGTCCCGCGACAAGGAGACGGCGGCAAACGTCGCCCGCGACATTGCCCACCGCGCACCGCCGTCGGATCGCATCGACGTGCTGGGACCTGCCGAGGCACCCATCGCGGTGGTGCGCGGGCGGCACCGCTGGCGGCTGTTGGTCAAGGCGCCCCGCGAAATCGATATTCAGGCCTATCTCCGGGCGTGGAACGCCGGACTGCCGAAGCTGCCGGGCGATATCCGGATAACCCTCGACGTGGACCCGTACAGCTTTTTGTGATGCCTTGGAGCGCGCGACGGAGGCAGCAGAATTGACAGCCGCGGATTTAAAATCCGCCACCCGCTCCATGACCGGACTTGATCCGGCCATCCAGGCGTCACGCGTCGAGGCAAGCTCTCGATTGCGGTGTCAAGCACCGCAATAACATGCGACTGATGCGTGGATCGCCGGGCAATCTGGAAACGAGTGAGGCCGGATCTCGGGGGGGGCTGAGATCCGGCCTCATCGGGTCTCGGCGGGGGACGCCCGAGGCCCGGGAAAGTGGTCATAGTCGTGTTCGCGATGCTGACCCGCGTTGCCCGATCAATCGTCGTGCGAATAGCGCGCGTTGCGGCCGGCCTCGGACGCGATGATGCCGAGCACCAGTGCGCCGATGCCGAGCGCGATGGCCGGCCCCGCGCTGCTACGGCGCTTCTTGTGCGTCGCGTAGCGCTGGTGATGCGGGGCGCCGTAGCGGCGGCTTTCGAAGTGGTCGCGATGGCCACGGAACTCAAGGTTGTAGCCGCCATCGTACTTGCGCGCGCCCGCGCTGGCTGCGGTCGCCAAGTGTGCGAGCGCGCCGAAGGCGACGGTTGCCGCGACGGCAAAATGCAGGATTTTGGAGCGGATGGTCATTGTTTGCGGCCCCCTGGCCCGGTTGGAGAAGAATGGTCGTGGCGAACACGGATCCCCTCCGGACGCTCGATGACGTGATATCTATCGTGGACCCCTTGAACCCGCTCTGAATGCCATTGGCAGGTCTCGTTCATCTCGTGTTGGTCGAAAGAGTGACCGGGCGCCGACCGAATGCGGCAATCCGGCCGGTTGGGCACGGTTGAAGGGCTCCCTGACACATGCTAGTGACCAGTCGGCTTCCGGAAGCGGACTGCAGGCGGGGCAGTTTTCGCATCCCTTTCGTTCGTAGACTCCATTCTTCCTCCGCGCTTGCTGTCCCGATCATGGGCTGTCCAAGGCAACCAGAGCGCCAGAGAACGGCGCACGAGAGCGTTCGACGTGGCAACAGACGATCCCATTACCGAGGGCATGGCAGGGCGCTATGCGTCGGCGCTTTTCGATCTCGCAAACGAGCAGAAAATGCTTTCCGAGGTCGAGAATGATCTTGCGACCTTCCAGGGGCTGATCGACGGGAGCGGCGATCTCAAGGCGGTGGTCCGCAGCCCGGTCATCTCGCGCCTGGATCAGGGCAAGGCGCTTGCGGCGCTGATCGCGAAAGTCGGGATCAAGCCGACGACGGGCAATTTCCTGCAGCTGATCGCCCGGAATGGCCGACTGTTCGCCATTGGCGACATGATCAAGGCGTTTCGAACGCTAGCGGCCCGGCAGCGCGGAGAGGTGCAGGCCGAAGTAACGAGCGCTTCGGCGCTGAACGAGGGCCAGACCGCCGAGCTCAGGGCGACGCTCAAGGCCGCGGTCGGCAAGGACGTGCAGCTGGCATCGCGGGTCGACCCCGGCATTCTCGGCGGCCTCATCGTCAAGCTTGGTAGCCGCATGATCGACAGCTCGCTCAGAACCAAGCTCGCGGGCCTCAGGGTCGCCTTGAAGGATTGATCGCCGTTGCCCTGCGATTGCGGGGCAGCCATCGCATGAACAGGACTGCGTCTCGGCCCGGCAATGGGATCGAGGCCATCGAGACATCAGACGAAATCGGCCAGGGAAGAGGTCAATCTCATGGAAATTCGCGCCGCAGAGATCTCAGCGATCCTCAAGGATCAGATCAAGAATTTCGGCAAGGAGGCGCAGGTCTCCGAGATCGGCCAGGTGCTGTCGGTGGGCGACGGTATCGCCCGCGTCTACGGCCTCGACAACGTGCAGGCCGGCGAGATGGTCGAGTTCCAGGATGGCACCAAGGGCATGGCGCTGAACCTCGAAGCCGATAACGTCGGCGTCGTGATCTTCGGCGACGACCGGAGCATCAAGGAAGGCCAGACGGTCAAGCGGACCAAGGCCATCGTCGAAGTGCCGGTCGGTAAGGGCCTGCTCGGCCGCGTGGTCGACGGTCTCGGCAACCCGATCGATGGCAAGGGCCCGATCAAGTCTGACAAAAGGATGCGCGTCGACGTCAAGGCGCCGGGCATTCTGCCGCGTAAGTCCGTGCACGAGCCGATGGCGACCGGCTTGAAGGCAATCGACGCGTTGATCCCGATCGGCCGCGGACAGCGCGAACTCGTGATCGGCGACCGTCAGACCGGCAAGACGGCCGTCATTCTCGATACCATTCTCAACCAGAAGTCGATCAACACCGGCACGGACGAGGGCCAGAAGCTCTATTGCGTCTATGTCGCCATCGGCCAGAAGCGCTCGACGGTCGCCCAGTTCGTGAAGGTGCTCGAAGAGCGCGGCGCGCTCGAATACTCGATCATCGTCGCCGCCACCGCATCCGACCCGGCGCCCATGCAGTACCTCGCGCCGTTCACCGGCTGCACCATGGGCGAATACTTCCGCGACAACGGCATGCACGCCGTGATCGCCTATGACGATCTCTCCAAGCAGGCCGTCGCCTATCGCCAGATGTCGCTTCTGCTGCGCCGCCCGCCCGGCCGCGAAGCCTATCCTGGCGACGTGTTTTATCTCCACTCGCGTCTTCTGGAGCGCGCCGCAAAGCTTGGCGATGCCGCCGGCAAGGGCTCGCTGACGGCGTTGCCGGTCATCGAGACGCAGGCCAACGACGTGTCGGCCTACATTCCGACCAACGTGATCTCGATCACCGACGGCCAGATCTTCCTCGAGACGGATCTCTTCTACCAGGGCATCCGCCCGGCCGTAAACGTTGGTCTATCGGTGTCGCGGGTGGGTTCGTCGGCCCAGACCAAGGCCATGAAGCAGGTCGCCGGCAAGATCAAGGGCGAGCTGGCGCAGTATCGCGAGATGGCTGCGTTCGCGCAGTTCGGTTCCGACCTCGACGCCGCGACCCAGAAGATGCTTGCTCGTGGCGCACGCCTGACGGAACTTTTGAAGCAGCCGCAGTTCTCGCCACTCAAAATGGAAGAGCAGGTTTGCGTCATCTTCGCGGGCACACGCGGATATCTCGACCCGCTGCCGGTGTCGGCTGTGGGCCGGTTCGAGGCCGAGTTGCTGCGCGGCCTGCGCGACGAGAAATCGATCCTCGAATCGATCCGCAGTGAAAAGGCCCTGTCGCCGGATGCCGAGAAGAAGCTGGTCGCCCATCTCGACAAGTTCGGCAAAGCCTTCACGGCCTGATCCAAGCTCGCATCAAGGAGAACGCCCATGGCGAGCTTGAAGGACATGAGAAACCGCATTGCCTCGGTCAAGGCGACGCGGAAGATCACCAAAGCGATGCAGTTGGTGGCGGCCGCCAAACTGCGCCGCGCCCAAGAAGCTGCGACTGCCGCGCGCCCCTATGCGCAACGCATGGACCAGGTGCTGGCGAACGTCGCTGGCCGCATCACCAACCGTGAAGGCGCATCCCCGCTGCTGGTCGGCACCGGCAAGGACGACGTGCACCTGCTGATCGTCATGACCGCCGAGCGGGGCCTCTGCGGCGGCTTCAACGGCAACATCGCCAAGCTCGCCCGCGCCGACGCCAACCGGCTGATGTCGGCTGGCAAAAAGGTCAAGATCATGACTGTCGGCCGCAAGGGCGCCGAAAACCTGCGCCGTGACTTCGGCAAGCAGATCGTCGAGCGGATCGAGTTGCGTGGCGTCAAGCAGGTCAACGCCTCCCACGCCGAGGACGTGTCGGGCAAGGTGCTTGCAATGTTCGAGAAGGGCGAGTTCGACGTCGCCACCATGTATTTCGCCGAGTTCAAGTCAGTGATCGCGCAGAAGCCCACGTCGCTGCAGGTGATCCCGGCGCGCGTGCCCGAAGCCAAGCCAGCCGATGGCAAGGCCGCGGCCGGGCCAACCGCCGACTACGACTACGAGCCGAGCGAGGAGGAAGTGCTGGACTTCCTGCTCAATCGCAACATCTCGACCCAGATCTTCCGCGGGCTACTCGAAAACGCGGCTTCCGAACAGGGCGCTCGCATGAGTGCCATGGACAACGCGACGCGAAACGCTGGTGACATGATCAACAAGCTGACGATCAAGTACAATCGCCAGCGCCAGGCACAGATCACCAAGGAACTCATCGAAATCATCTCGGGCGCCGAAGCGCTCTGATCTCATCTGAGAACGAGGACACAGGCTATGACGAACAAGGTTGGTAAGATCCGCCAGGTGATGGGCGCCGTGGTCGACGTGGAGTTCTCAGGCGGATTGCCCGAGATCCTCAACGCGCTCGAGACCAAGAACCAGGGCCAGCGGCTGGTGCTCGAAGTGGCGCAGCACTTGGGCGAGAATTCGGTCCGCACCATTGCCATGGACTCGACCGAAGGCCTGGTACGCGGCCAGGACGTGACCGACACCGGAGCGCCGATCACAGTGCCGGTTGGTGACGAAACGCTCGGCCGCATCATGAACGTCATCGGCGAGCCGGTGGACGAAGCCGGCCCGGTGCCGACCAAGTCGCGCCGCGCCATCCATCAGCCTGCACCGGCGTTCTCCGAGCAGGCGACGGAGGCCCAGATCCTGGTCACCGGCATCAAGGTCGTGGACCTGCTGGCACCTTATGCGAAGGGCGGCAAGATCGGCCTGTTCGGCGGTGCCGGCGTCGGCAAGACCGTGCTGATCATGGAGCTGATCAACAACGTCGCCAAGGCGCACGGCGGCTATTCGGTATTCGCCGGAGTCGGCGAACGCACGCGTGAGGGCAACGATCTTTATCACGAGATGATCGAATCGAACGTCAACATCGACCCGAAGAAGAACAACGGCTCGACCAAGGGTTCGAAGTGCGCGCTTGTCTACGGACAGATGAACGAGCCGCCTGGCGCCCGCATGCGCGTTGCGCTCTCGGGTCTCACTGTCGCCGAGGACTTCCGCGACAAGGGCCAGGACGTGCTGTTCTTCGTCGACAACATCTTCCGTTTCACCCAGGCTGGCTCCGAAGTTTCTGCACTGCTCGGCCGAATTCCCTCGGCCGTGGGTTACCAGCCGACGCTCGCCACCGACATGGGCGCGCTCCAGGAGCGCATTACCACGACGCAAAAGGGATCGATCACCTCGGTGCAGGCGATCTACGTTCCTGCCGACGACTTGACCGACCCGGCGCCCGCCGCCTCGTTCGCCCACTTGGACGCGACCACGGTTCTGTCGCGCGCGATCGCCGAGAAGGGCATCTATCCGGCGGTCGACCCTCTCGACAGCACCTCGCGCATGCTCGATCCGCGCGTCGTCGGCGAGGAGCATTACGCAGTTGCCCGTAAGGTCCAATCAATCCTGCAGAAGTACAAGTCGCTGCAGGACATCATCGCCATTCTCGGCATGGACGAACTCAGCGAAGACGACAAGATGACGGTGGCTCGGGCCCGGAAGATCGAGCGCTTCATGTCACAGCCGTTCTTTGTCGCCGAAGTGTTCACCGGCGCCCCGGGCAAGCTCGTGTTGCTCGCCGACACCATCAAGGGCTTCAAGGGCCTCTGTGACGGCGACTACGATCACCTGCCAGAGCAAGCGTTCTACATGGTCGGTACGATCGAAGAAGCGATGGCAAAGGCCGAGAAGCTGGCCGAAGCTGCCTGATCGACTGAACCGCATATCGCCGCATGTGCTCCGCCAGAGAGCCAGCGGAACCAATAACGGGAGGCGAGGATGTCAGACGAAGCAGCCGGCGGGGCGAAATCGACCGAGGCGGTGTTCGGGAGCTGCTGCGCTGAGCTCAAGGATGCCATGAGCGGCGAGGAGTTCGAGCCGCTCATCACGGTGTCGGAAGACGGCATTCTGTATATGTCGGTCGGTCTGGTGGACCTCGAGGAAGATGAGCCGGGCATGGTCGACCACCCGTTGTTTTTCTGCCCGTTCTGCGGAACCAAGCTGCAGAGCGTGGAGGATGTCCGCGCCAAGTCTGGCGATGATGCGTTGAGCTGAGACTGCGTCGCGCCTTAAGGTTTCCGACACCGGCGCACCCGATGAGACGAGAACGAGGATCCTATGGCTGGCACTTTCAAGTTCGAACTCGTCTCTCCGGAGCGCATCGTGATGTCGGTCGATGCCGATCAGGTTAGATTGCCAGGCTCGGATGGGGATTTTACCGTGCTCGCTGGGCATTCGCCTGTGATTGCCAACCTGCGGCCGGGTACGGTCGACGTGATGGTTCAGGGTGTGACCAAGCGCGTGTTCCTGAAAAGCGGCTTCGCCGACGTGCAGCCTGACGTGCTAACGGTGCTCGCGAAGGACGCGACGGACATCGCCGAGTTGACCGGCGCGCGGCTCGCCTCCGAGATCGAGATGGCCGAGTTGGCCTTCAAGGATGCCAAGCACGACGAAGATCGCCGGATGGCTTACGAGGCCGTCATGCAGCTGAAGCTTTTGCAGGGCGTCAAGGCAGCTTGAAATCGGAGTGACGAACCTATCGCGGCGAGCCGGCTCATGTTAGGCGAGCTCGGCGAACTCCGCTGCGACCGCCTCGTACACTTGCTTCTTGAACGAGAGCGCGAGACCCGGCAGCTCATCAATCCTGGCCCATCGCCAGTCGTCGAATTCGGCCTTGTGGCCGCGCCCACCACTGATATCGATGTCCGCGTCGGAGCCGAGAAAGCGCATGGCGAACCAGCGCTGGCGCTGGCCGCGGTAACGGCCCTTCAGCGCGACGCCGATTAGTTCCGGCGGAAGATCATAGGACAGCCATCGCGAGAGCTCGCCGATGACGGCGACGTCACGTGCGCCGGTCTCCTCGGCCACCTCGCGCACGGCAGCGGCGCGAGGTTCTTCGCCCTTCTCGATGCCACCTTGCGGCATCTGCCAGATAAAGGCCGACCGATCACCAATCCATTTCGGACGCCGCCGACCGACCCATACCCGACCGGCGCGATTGAGCAGCATGATGCCGACGCAGGGCCGGTAGGGCAGCACGATTGGATCGGCTAGGGCGCTCGGAGTGAAAGGTTGCATTGATCGATCGTATCGCAGTCTCGTGTTGCGGGACGCTGCCAAAACTTCCGGCTGAAGGCAGATCTGATCCACAACTAAACATGATTCTCATAGAAATATTGTGACGGTTCAAAGGTTAACAAGGATTTGACCTGAAATAAACGTCGTTTTATCTTGGTTTTTCGGGTTGGGCGAGTGAGGCGAATTCCTCAAACACCGCGTCGTAAACAATTCTCTTGAACGGCACGATCAGGCGCAATACTTCCGACGGCGACGCCCAGGTCCAGGCGTCGAACTCGATCTGGTGTGGCGCCTGCGGCGTGATGTTGATCTCGCGGTCATGCCCAAGGAAGCGGACAGCAAACCACTTCTGGCGCTGGCCGCGGTAGCGCCCGCCCCAAGCCTTGCCGGCCAGATCCGGCGGCAGGTCGTAAAAGTGCCAGTCCGTGCTTTCGGCAATGATCTCGACGGTGGTCATGCCGGTTTCTTCGAGCAGTTCGCGTTTGGCGGCTGCGCGCGGATCCTCCGCCTCGTCGATCCCGCCCTGCGGCATCTGCCACCAGGTGCCGCGTCCTTCGGCGTCAGTAGGCCCATCCGCGCGGCGGCCGATCCAGACCAGGCCGTCGCGGTTCAGCACCATGATGCCGACACACGGACGGTAGGGGAGGGGCGTTGTCTCGGCCGTTTTCATTTTTTCGAGCCTAACCGCACTTCTGACGGAGGGGGTTGGAATCAGGATGGGCGCCAACAGGGGCGCCCATCGAGGGTGTGGCCACGAGAACCGGTCGAGGCTGAAGTTCAGTTCGGCACGGTCTTCTTCTCCTGGCCGTCGGTGGCCTGGGACGGCTGGGCCGGCGATGCGGTTTCGGTCGGCAGGCCGCGGACGAAGCGAAGGGCATACTGGAGTTGGGTATCTTTCTCCGGCTCCTTGGGAACATAGGCTGACGACCCAGACTGCTCTTTGCCGTCTTTGCCATCGTTGTCTTTGGCCGCTTCGTTTTCTTTCGCGTCCTTGTCCTTTGCCTTGGTGTCCTTTTTGTCCGGATTGCGCAAGTGCCCGCGCAGGCTTGCTTCGCCGCGCGTGCGGTCGGCGGAGGGCTTGCTCTTCAGCTCCTCAGGCAGTTCCTGCTCGACATTCACATCCGGGTCGATGCCCTTGGCCTGGATCGAGCGGTTGGACGGCGTGTAGTAGCGCGCGGTCGTCAGGCGAATTGCGCCATTCGCTCCGAGCGGAATAATCGTCTGGACGGAACCCTTGCCGAACGAGCGCGTGCCGATCACGGTTGCACGCTTGTGATCCTGAAGTGCGCCCGCGACGATCTCGGATGCCGACGCCGAACCGCCGTTGATCAGAACGGCGACTTTCTTGCCGTCGGTGATGTCTCCGGGACGCGCCTGGCTGCGCTGGGTTTCCTCATTGTTGCGACCTTTCGTCAGAACGATCGCGCCCTTGTCCAGGAAATCATCGGAGACGGCGATCGCTTGATCGAGCAAACCGCCCGGATTGTTGCGCAGGTCGATCACGAAACCCTTGAGATCCTTTCCGATCTGCTTCTTGAGCGTCTCGATCTGCTTGACCAGATTGGCATGAGTCTGCTCGTTGAATGTCGTCACTTTTATGTAGGCGACATCACCTTCCGCGCGCGACTTGACGGCGTTGATGCGGATCACATCGCGCACCACCTTGAGGTCGATCGGCTCGTCGCGGCCCTTGCGCACGATGGTGAGCGTGATTGGCGTGTTGACCGGCCCCCGCATCTTCTCGACCGCCTGCTCGAGCGTGAGCCCGACGATCTGATCGTTGTCGAGGTGGGTTATGAGATCGTTGGCCTGCACGCCTGCCTTATAGGCCGGGGTATCGTCGATCGGGGCGACGACCTTGACGACGCCGTTCTCCATGGTGACTTCAATGCCGAGGCCGCCGAACTCGCCGCGGGTCTGGACCTGCATGTCACGGAAGTGCTTGGCGCTGAGGTACGCGGAATGCGGGTCGAGCGCGGCAAGCATGCCGTTGATCGCATTCTCGATGAGCTGCGTGTCGTCGGGTTTCTCGACATAATCGGAGCGGACGCGCTCAAGCACGTCGCCAAAGAGATCGAGTTGCCGGTAGAGTTCGGAATTCTGCCCGGTCGCCGAAAGCGTCTGGGTGACGTTCAGCACGGTGGTCGCGGCGGCGAGCCCCGTCATCGTCAGAAATGTCCAGAACGCGAAATCTGTTTTGCGCATTAGCCTTGTACCTTCTGCTGGGCGTCAGTTTGAACCTTGCGCGCGTCCTCGGCCCACCACGGGTCGGGATCGATCGGCTTGCCCTCTTTGCGGAACTCGACGTAGAGAACCGGGGCCGTTTGTGTCGTCGAACCACTCGAACTCTTTGGTGCAGCGCCCATGGTGCCGACCGGTTCGGCCGCCAGGACGAATTGACCGGGTTGCACATCGATCTGCGACAAACCCGCCAGGAGAATATGATAACCGCCACCGGCGTTGATGATCAAGAGTTGCCCGTAGCTGCGAAACTCACCTGCGTAAACGATCCATCCATCCGAAGGCGAAGTGATTTGCGCGCCCTGCCGCGTTTCGAGGACCAGCCCCTTCGATTGTGCGCCGTAATTCGTCTTATCGCCATATGCCAGGACGCGGCGGCCTTGCGCCGGCAGCGGCAGCTTGGCTTTTGCATGCTCGAACGGAAGTGCCGGTTTTATGCGGCCCGGGTCGCGAAGAGCGAGCCCACCGGCCGTAGCCGGCGCAAGCTCCACGATATTGCCTGCGGGCTTCGGTGGCGGTGAAAGCGCGGCGATTTGGGATTCTTTCAGGGGCGGGGCAGCGGCCGTTGCAGGCGTTTCGGTGGCTGGTACGGTAAGCGCTGTCGGTTGCGTCGCTCCGGATTTCGCAACTGTCGTCGTCTCAGTCCTGCCGGACGACGGCGACCCGGACGTCAACGCCGAAGACTCTGGATTCAATGGCCCCGACACCGTCGGCCGGCGAGTTTCCTCATCATAGGCGGCCAGGCCTGTATTTTTCGAAACGGCTTGATCGAGTTTCGAGATCAATTCGCCAAGGTCGGTGACGTTCTTCGAAATTTCGGCAGCCGCGACGCGCACCTTTTCGAGTTCGACCTGACGCTCGCTGATGGTCTGTTTCTTGGTTTCCATCAGGCCAGCCAGCCGCGTGCGGGCATCGCTCAATCGCTGGGTCTCGGCGCGAAGTCGGTCACTTTCTGTGCGCACATCGGTCGTCACCCGCACGATCTCGTTCAGCCGGTCGACGAGTGCGAGCGCCTGGCCGCGCAGTTCGGGGAAGGCCGCAGCCAGCAGCATGGCGCTGCGCACCATCCTCAGGGCATCTTCGCGCTGCGTGATCATGACCGGCGGAGGATTGCGGCCCATGCGCAGCAGCGCCGACAGTAACTTGGCGATCTGGCCGTGGCGCTGGTTGAGTGAGCCTCGAAGAAGTTTTTCCTGGGCTTCCAACTCGCCAAGCCGCGCCTCGATCGACGACATGCGCGCTTCGCTCGACTGGATCAGGGCGGCGGTCTCGACCAGTCGTTCGTTGATTTTGCGCCGCTCGACGTCGAGCGTTTTGACGTCGGATTCGAGGCTTTTGGCCCGCTTCTCGGTGTTTTCAAGTTCGCTGCGCTTGGCATCCAGCACACTGGCGGCGTCGGAAGGCGACGTTGGCGGGGACGTCCGAGGTGCCTGGGATCGAGCCCCCGACGAGGCCGCCGCAATGACGACCATCGCGATCGCGGAACCGGCGGCGGCTCGGGCCCGGCCGGTCGACATCGCATGTCTGAACCCAATGCGCCTCAAGTCCTTGGTCCCTGCCCCCTGGTGCGGCGGCGGTGCAACTCGATTGCAGTCAGGGCTGCGTCCGGCACGCCGGACAATGCGCATCCCCGCTCCACTAGCGAACTGAGGAATACGGCAATTCTAGTGCTTCGCAAACTTAAAGCCTGTCCATGCATACCATTTTCCAAGGCTTATAGCAGTTTGTGGAGGTCGGATCGGGATCAAAGGCCGTTTCATCAACCGGTCAAGAAGCGTTCTCGCCGGGCTCTGATCAGCGGGCCATATTGCAACCTCGACTGGGGGGAGCCGCCGCCGATCTATGGCCGTCGATCAAGGTTGCAGATTGCCACGCGATGCCGTTCGCCGCTAAGTGTGCCGCACAGTCACCGAAAGTAGACACCCATGCAAACCGCGCTGTTCCACATCACCACGATTGCCGTCATTGCCGTCTTTATTGTGCTGTGCCTGGGGCTTTACACGCTGCTGCGCGGCCAGAGCCCTAACCTCAGCCAAAAATTGATGCGCTGGCGGATCGGTCTGCAGTTCGCGGCGATCGTGATCATCGTGGGTTACGCCCTGCTTCAGCGGGCGTGAGAAAAACGTAACACAGTTCAACAGAGACATCGTCGAGCCATGGTCAAGCTGAACAAAATCTACACGAAGACGGGTGACGACGGCACCACGGGCCTCGGCACCGGCGAGCGGGTGGCCAAGTATTCGATGCGGATCTCCGCTTACGGCACGGTCGACGAGACCAACGCCACAATCGGCATGGTGCGGATCCACATGGCCGGCGGTCAGCCAGGGCTCGATCTCAAGCTGGTCCGCATCCAGAATGATCTATTCGATTTGGGCGCAGACCTGTGCGTTCCAGATCGCGGCAAGAAGTTCGAATACGAGCCGCTGCGAATCACCGAATCGCAAGTCGATCGGCTGGAGCACGAGATCGACGAGATGAATGCTGAGATGAAGCCGCTGAAATCATTTATTCTTCCGGGCGGGTCGCCGGCTGCGGCGCAATTTCATGTGGCGAGAACGGTCTGCCGGCGCGCCGAAAGACTGATCGTCGAGCTCGCGGCGATGCCGGAAGAGCCGGTGAGCGAAGCAGTCGTCAAGTACATGAACCGCCTATCGGATTTTCTTTTCGTCGCAGGCCGCTACGTCAATGATCGCGGGCGCAGCGACGTGTTGTGGGTGCCTGGCCAGAACAGGTGACCAAAACCGGTTGCCGTCAGAACGGTCAGCCGCCGAAATCAGCCCCGGTATTCGCTTTTACATCAGGATGTTGGCCGAGGCGCGTTGGCGCACTACAGATCGACACGCTCAAGTGATTGCATGCCCACGATCCGACTTTAAACCTTTACGCGCGCGTGAGGACAACAGACGTGTTCATACCCATTCAAGACAGCAATCCGCTGCGCTCGATCCCGTTCCAGTACGTCACCGTCGGGCTCATTGCTCTCAATATCATCGTGTATCTATTCGAGGTCACAGGGATCGATCAGCGAGTGGTCGCCAGCTTCGCCGTGGTACCGAACGAATTGTTCAAGGCGGGGCTGTTCGGTGACGCCGGGCTCGGCCCCAATGACGCTATCGCCGTGCCGGAGCGGCTGACACTGCTAAGCTACATGTTCTTCCACGGTGATACGATGCATCTCATGGGTAACATGCTGTTCCTGTGGGTGTTCGGCGACAATGTCGAAGACGCGATGGGTCACCTGAAATACCTCGCGTTCTATCTGCTGTGCGGGATGTTCGCGGGGCTCATGCATGCCGCGATGACGCCGGCGTCCGACATTCCATTGATTGGGGCGAGCGGCGCCGTGGCCGGCGTCATTGCCGCTTACATCATGTTGCATCCGAAGGTTCAGGTTTGGGTGTTGGCCTTGCGCGTCATTCCGCTGAGGATTTCTGCGGCGTTCGCGCTGGGCGCATGGATACTGACGCAGGTGGTGATGGTGATGCTGCCGCAGGTCGGTCCCGTGGCCTGGTGGGCGCACATCGGCGGTCTGGTGGCGGGTGCGCTGCTGGTGGTGGTCATGCGCCGGCCCGGCGTGCCGCTGTTCGATCGCGGGCTGCGAGTCTAATCAGGGCAGCGACGCCGAGTGAGTGCCTGGCTGACAACGGTACACGCGTGTTCTGTGTCAGATTTGTGCTTCCCCTTGCGGAGCGCTCGACCGCCAGCGCTTGAACCGTGAGGCACAAGAGCCACACTATGATTATTAATCATCTGTCGAATCTGACTCTTGGTTTGAAAACCAGCCTCGAGAGAGGAGCGAACTCGGTTGGCCACAACAGAAATAACACTGTTTTTCTCAACGAAGGATCATTGGGTACTGGCGCACCGATTGACTTGGTCGCCGCCCGCTCGTAGGTTTTCATTTCGCAAGTGCGAAGGGGCTGGTCGGCCCGCGAAAGTGGAGCCCGGCCAGAAGCGCACTGCGATAGGGTCGCGCTGCACAACTCGGCAGCCGCCGGCCACCCAAAAATCGCGAGTTCGGAGCAATCGCGGATATGAAGATCCTCGTCCCCATCAAAAGGGTAGTGGACTACAACGTCAAGATTAGGGTCAGGGCGGACGGCTCCGGCATCGAGCTGGCAAACGTCAAGATGTCGATGAACCCGTTCGACGAGATTGCCGTCGAGGAAGCCGTCCGAATCAAGGAAAAGGGCCTCGCGACCGAGATTGTCGTCGTGTCGATCGGTCCGGCGAAGGCGCAGGAAACCTTGCGCACGGCGCTGGCGATCGGGGCAGATCGGGGTGTGCTGGTCGAGACTGCTGACGGAGCGACGATCGAGCCGCTGGCCGTGGCCAAGATATTGAAGGCGATTGTCGGCCTTGAGAATCCCGGCATCGTGATCATGGGTAAGCAAGCCATCGACGACGATTGCAACCAGGCCGGCCAGATGCTGGCCGCGTTGCTCGGTTGGGCGCAGGGGACTTTCGCATCGAAGATCGCTATTGACGGCGGCCACGTTGCGGTCACGCGCGAAGTCGACGGCGGACTCGAGACCTTGAAGCTCAAGCTACCGGCGGTGGTCACCACCGATCTGCGTCTCAATGAACCGCGCTACCCCTCGCTGCCAAACATCATGAAGGCAAAGAAGAAGCCGCTGGACGTGAAAAAACCCGAGGATTTCGGCGTCGATATCACGCCGCGTATCAAGGTCCTCAAAACCACCGAGCCGGCGACCCGCAAGGCTGGTGTGAAGGTCGGGAATGTTGCTGAACTCGTGCACAAGCTGAAAAACGAGGCCGGGGTGCTGAGATGACTGTTTTGCTGCTTGCCGAGCACTCCAACGACAAGTTGAACGGCGCCACCGCGAAGGCATTGTCGGCGGCGACCGCACTCGGCGGCGCCGTTCATATTCTGGTAGCGGGCCACAATTGCGGTCCCGCCGCGGCGGACGCCGCAAAACTCGCCGGTGTTGCAAAAGTTCTGATCGCCGACGCACCACATCTCGCCCACGGGCTCGCCGAAGAAATAGCATCGCTTATCCTCGCGATGGCGCCCGGATATGCGGCAATTGTGGCACCCGCGACGGCAGCGGGCAAGAATGTACTGCCACGGGTGGCCGCCCTGCTCGACGTCATGCAAATCTCCGATATCACGAAGGTGCTATCGCCCGACACCTTCGAGCGGCCGATCTACGCCGGTAACGCTATCCAGACCATCCAGTCGGGTGAGGCAAAGAAGATCATTACCGTCCGCACGGCAGCTTTCCCGGCCGCTGCCGAAGGGGGTGCTGCGGCGATCGAGGCCGTTGCCGCGCCGCAGGCCGCCGCCCTGTCCGATTTCCAGAGTGCCGAGTTGACCAAATCCGACCGTCCTGAGCTCGGGGGCGCGAAGATCGTCATCTCAGGTGGGCGCGGCTTGGGAAGCGGCGAAAACTTCAAGACCTACATCGAGCCTGTCGCCGATCAGCTGGGCGCGGCGATGGGGGCATCACGGGCGGCGGTCGATGCCGGCTTCGTGCCGAACGACATGCAGGTCGGGCAGACGGGCAAGGTGGTCGCGCCGGAACTTTACATTGCCGTCGGCATCTCGGGCGCGATCCAGCACTTGGCCGGTATGAAGGATTCGAAGGTCATTGTTGCAATCAACAAGGACGGCGAAGCGCCGATCTTCCAGGTCGCCGACTACGGCTTGGTGGCGGATCTGTTCACCGCACTTCCTGAATTCGCGACTGAACTGAAGAAGGCAACAAACTGATTGCGACCAAGCCGCCGGATCAAACAGGCGGCTTCGAACGAACACAAAAGGGATAGAGCAATGAATGCTCCGGTAAACACTGCAGCGAAGCCCATGTCCTATCCGCCGATGGCAGCGTCGATCAGGAAGGTCGGCATCATCGGCGCCGGTCAGATGGGCAACGGCATCGCGCATGTGGTGGCGCTGGCCGGCTACGACGTTCTGATCAACGACATCAAGAAAGAGGCCGTCGAAAAAGCGATCGCGACGATCGACAAGAACATGACGCGGCAGGTGTCGAAGGGTATCATCATGGACACCGCCAAGGGCCCTGCCCTGAAGCGCATTTCGTATGCATCGAGCTTCGAAGGGCTGGGCGATTGCGATCTCGTGATCGAGGCCGCTACCGAGGACGAGGTCCTCAAGCGCCGCATCTTCGTCGACCTTTGCCCCAAGCTCAAGAAGGGCGCCATTCTCGCGTCAAACACGTCGTCGATTTCGATCACGCGACTGGCCTCGACCACCGACCGGGCCGAAGACTTCATCGGCATGCATTTCATGAACCCCGTGCCATTGATGGAGCTCGTGGAGTTGATCCGCGGCATCGCCACCGAGGACGACACCTTCGCCATCGCGCGGACGTTCGTCGACAGCCTTGGCAAAAAAACGGCGGTGAGCGAGGACTTCCCGGCCTTCATCGTCAACCGCATCCTGCTGCCGATGATCAACGAGGCGGTCTACACGCTGTACGAAGGCGTGGGCACGGTAGAAGCGATTGACAAGGCGTTGAAGCTCGGCGCCAACCACCCAATGGGCCCGCTGGAACTCGCCGACTTCATCGGCCTCGATACGTGCTTGAGCGTGATGCAGGTGCTCTACGAGGGGTTGGCCGATTCCAAGTACCGCCCATGCCCGCTCCTGGTGAAGTACGTCGAAGCCGGCTGGCTCGGCCGCAAGACGCAGCGCGGGTTCTACGACTATCGCGGCGAGAAGCCAGTACCGACGCGGTGACGGCGGCGTTTCCCCTCAGCCGTCGTGGCGGAGCCGCGCCAACCGCCGTTCGGTTCAGGCCGCAGATCGCCCATTGATGTCGAAACGCCTCGCACGCGAGTTTTGGTTCGCGGCCTTATCCTCCCTTTGGGTGAGGTCGGCGCTGCCACTTGAGTGCAGCCGGTTTCAACGATTGCCGTTCCGGCCACCCTTGTGATCGGACTCCGGATTGCTCAAAACTGAACCCTCTAGACGTGAGCCGCGGGTCGCGCGGACCGGCGCGGCGAAGGCTCGAAGCGACGGCGGCCGGGAGATTGGCTGGCCGCCGAGCGCGCACAAGATGATCCCGATTTTGCGATCGCGTGCGGCAACTTTAGCGGTGAGCTCTGCGATACGATAGGCTGTGGCAGTACAATCGGGAATGCACGAGGAGAACACGGCATGACGGGGCACAATCGGGTGGCACTGGTGACCGGCGCCGGCACGGGGATCGGCCGCGCGGTGGCGCTGGCGCTGCAAGCGGACGGCTACGACGTGGTGTTGGCCGGCCGCCGCTCGTCCGAGATCGAGGCGACGGCGGCACTTGCCAAAGCCGGTGGCGGGCTGATGCTGCCGGTCGCGGCGGATGTCGCCGACGAAGCGTCGGTGAAGGCGCTTTTTGAGCGGGCGAAGAGCGCGTTCGGCCGGCTTGACTTGCTATTCAACAACGCCGGCATCTTCGCACCGGGCGTGCCGCTGGAAGAATTGCCGATCGCGACCTGGCGCAGGGTGGTCGATATCAATCTGACAGGCACGGTGCTGTGCTGCCAGGAAGCGCTGCGCATGATGAAATCACAGCATCCAAGGGGCGGCCGGATCATCAACAATGGTTCGATCTCGGCCTATTCGCCGCGGCCCAATACGGCGGCCTACACGGCGACCAAGCATGCGATCGCCGGTTTGACCAAGGCGCTGGCGTTGGAAGGCCGGGGCCATCGTATCGCGTGTTCGCAGATCGATATCGGCAATGCCGCGACGGACCTGACGGCGGCGATGGCGGCGGGAATCAAGCAGCCGGGCGGGCACATCATGGTCGAACCGCGCATGGACGTGGCGCACGTGGCAAGTGCGGTTCTATACATGGCCAACTTGCCGCTGGAAACGAACGTGCTGTTCATGACCATCAAGGCGACCGAGATGCCATTCGAAGGGCGGGGTTAGGTTCGCCGCGTGGCGAACGCGAGCCAGATCGCGACGGTTGCCAGCAGGATCGCCAGGGTTCGCGAAAGACGCCTTGTGCCGACGCGATTGGCGAGAAATGCCCGCGCATTGCTGGCCAAGAGGACGATCGCCAGATGAATCGCGGTGGCGATCGCGACATAGAGTGCCGTCAATGCAAGGGTCTGAGCGACGAGGTTCTTCGACGGCTCGACGAACAGCGGCAGCACGCCAATGTAGAAGACCGCAGCCTTTGGATTGAGCAGGTTCGTGATCAGGCCCTGGCGGAAAAAGCGCAAGTCGTGATCGTCGGAAGGCTCGGCGTCCGGCCCAGCTTCGCCGCCATTCTTCCAGCCTTCCCAGGCCAGCCAGAGCAGATACGCCACGCCGCCCCATCTCAGAATTTCGTAAAGCGGCGGCGATTGCGAGATGAGTGCGGCGAGGCCGAGCGCCGCGGTAGCGCCCATGACCAAAAGCCCCAATGCGACGCCTGCCACGGCGGAGAGCCCGGCCTTGCGTCCCGAGCCGAGGCTCAACAGCGCGAGGTAGGTCATGTTCGGCCCGGGAGTGAGCTCGACGACGAACGCGACCCAGGCGAAAGCCAGGACAGGCGGTGTAGAGCCGGCGTTGGCGAATACAGTGACAGCAGCTTCGATCATTCGAGCGGGTTTGGTTGAGGCCGCGGTTCGAGACGCTCAAGGAAATGGATCAGATCCTGGGTCATATGATGAATGTGCTCGGGCGGGCCGGCCCAGCGCTTCATTTCAGCTTGTACCGGATGATGGTCCATGTAGCTCGAATGAACGAGTACGGTGGACATGCCGAGCGCGTGCGGCACCTGGAGATTATGCGGCATGTCCTCGAACATAGCGGCTTCGCGCGGGTCGACGCCATGGCGGCGGACCATGCGATCGAAGGCGGCGGCTTCCGGTTTGGGCACGAACTCGCACGCCGCGATATCGCAGATGTCCTCGAACAGATGCAGTACGCCGAGCTTTCCGGCCACGTTCTCGGCATGGCGGCGCGAGCCGTTGGTGAAAATCAACCGTCGGCCAGGGAGCCGCTCGATCGCCGCAGCCAGCCGGGGCGCTTCGGGCAGGACCGACAGATCGATGTCGTGCACGTAGTCCAGGAACGCCTGAGGATCCATGTCGTGTACGCGCATCAGTCCGGAGAGCGTGGTGCCGAACTGGCGATAGTAGGTCTTTTGTAAGTGCCGCGCCTGCTGGAACGGGACCCCGAGATACCGGGCGATGAACTCGCCCATGCGCTGGTCGACCTGCGCGAAAAGATTGCATTCGGCCGGATAAAGCGTGTTGTCGAGATCGAAAATCCAGACCTGGGTGTGGTCGATTTTGGGCGCTGGTCGTGAGCCGGCAGGGTCCATCTCTACGCGAGCCGCGCCGCTATTTTCCGTTCCGGCTGCGTCCGCTGCATTTGCTGCATCGTTCCGTCCTGCACTCATGTCACCGACCTGTTATGCCCTGGTTTCAATAAGCAGGGTTGGGCGGGCACTGCAAGGCCGCGCTGGCCACGCTACCGTGGCAACGAGCCGGAACTCATTCGGGATTGTTTGCGCTCAGCTCGAGGCTTCTGCCGAGCCCGGGATAGGCCGTCGCTCGCCATCGTGGTATGCCCGCCGCATCAGTGATGGAGGTTGGCATGGCGTACCGCAAGACACGTGTTGTTTGGATATTGCTCGGCATGGCCATGATCTTGGCGGCCGCCCGGCCCAACGTGTCCGTTGCCCAGGAGTTCTTCGCCGCGACCCGCGATTTCGTCGTCGACAAGGCATGCGAGGCACACAACTCGATCAAGAAGAAATCCAATCCGGCGGCGCTTGAGGTCGGCAAGTCGTACCCCGGACGCGGCGTGAACAAGAAGGACGGTGCCACACACGCGTTCATCCGCGTCGGTACCGAAAGCAAGTGGGTGGACCTCAGCTGCGGCCGCTTCGCTGATGGCATCGCGGGTCCAGGCGAGGTTGCTGCTGGCGGATCGGGCACAGGTGACCGGTCGCAGCAGTGCCTGCCGTTTTTCGATGACGCATCCGACACCGTAAATGTCGGTTTTGGCGGCACGGTCGACATTACGCCCAAGCCGCCACAGTTGAATGCCTTCGACAATGCGGTCAATGCCGTGTGCGGCGCCCCCGGCAAGATTGTCGGCGGCGACGAATTCAAGGCCATGTTCCGCAGCAACAAGGATGTCCTCGAACGCCTCAAGACGTACACGGGCGGTAAAGTGTTCGGCGATCGCGCGCCGCGCGCGTCGACGGAAGACTATCTGGCGGACTTGACCGAAGCCTGGTTCGCAATCGCCGCGTTCGATCACATCTTTTGCGGTGAGCCGAGTGCAGGCGGCGGCAAGATCGGAGGCCTGCATTTCCACGGCCGATACCAGCAATTGCAGACCAATGGCAACGCCTGCCGGATGAACAACTTCGCCCAAAACGAGGTGGTGCCGGGTGTGATCTATACCATGGGTGTGATCATGAAGAACGCGAGTGGACGGATGGTGCGGGATGCGCGAAAGGGCTATGGCCTGACGCTGAATGGGGAGGATCTGTTCAAGGTCGTGACCCGCGCATTCAGCGAGAATCCAACGGCCAGCACTGGCAGCACGGGATGCCTGCTGCCAGTTTCAGACGATGGCAAGGATTTCAAAGCCGTGTTCGTGCGTCGCGCGGCCGGCATCCGCACATTCTATCCTGATGCAACGCCGAACGGCCGTGGTGACAAGATCAATCCGCCGTGCGCGTCGGCGGTCAGACTACAGAACTGAGCCGCATTCTGTGAACCGTTGCGCTTATCCCAGCGAAGGAATTCAGCCATGTTCGGTGAATGGATGCGCCCGGTGAGGGCGATGCTTGGACGCTGGCTTGGTGGGGATCGTACCGCGGAAGGTTCACATCGTGCCAGCTCGGCGGCCGTCGAGGAAGTTGCGCCCGGACCCGGGCCACAGTGGGGAACGCTCTCTGGTTTGACGGCGCATCCGACCGATCCGCACCGGCTCTACGCGGTAACGGACCAGGATTCGCCGCCGTTGCGCATCATTGAACTCGATGTGTCGCAATTCCCGGCACAGGCTGTCGGACAAACACTCGTTGTCGCTCCGGGGCTCGACGGGCTCGACTTCGAGGGCATCGTGGCCACGCCCGATGATGGCTTCTGGCTGGCGTCGGAAGGTGGGGCGGGCGACGTGCCGCCGAACCTGCTGATCGAGGTGGATGGTGGTGGCCAGATGCTGCGATCGATCGGTTTGCCGCAAAGCCTCGCGTCGAAAGTGCAGAAGAAGGGGTTCGAAGGCATCGCGCGCGAGGAGACCGCTGCCGGCACGCGCCTCCATGTGGCCTTCCAGGGGCCGCTCGCGGGCGACCCGGAGGATGTGACGCGAATCGGCACCGTGGATCTCGCAACCGGCGTGTGGAGTTTTTCGTACTATCCGCTCGAGCGCCTGCACACCGGCGACAACACCGGCTTGAGCGAGATGGTGAGCCTCGGCGGAAGCCGGTTCGCTGTGATCGAGCGGGATGGCAAGGGCGGGCGCAAGGCCGTCAAATGGGTCGCGACCGTCTCGCTCGCCGACAATGGCGCGCCAGCAGGATCGCCGCCACGGTGGCTGAAAAAGACGATCGCGATGGACCTCGTGCCGCTCTTCACGCGCGAAGGGCGCAAGGTCGCGAAAGAGATCGAGGGACTGGCCGTAGCGGCTGATGGCCAAGTCTATGCCATCACCGACAACGATCGCGAGGGCGCCACTTTGCTGCTGCGGCTGGGGCGGGCCGAGGCGCTGTTCGGACCTTGAGCGGGCCGTCCTACTTGCCCTTGCCCTTGCCCTTGCGCAGCCCGACCAGCGTGCCGGCGCCGTGGTCGGTGAGGAGTTCGAGCAGCACCGCATGTGGCACCCGGCCATTGATGATGACGACGGCCTCGACGCCCGCCTCCACCACTTCGATGCAGCCCTCGATCTTTGGGATCATGCCGCCCTGGATGGTGCCGTCGCGGATCAGGGCGCGGGCTTCCTCGACCGTCAGCTCGGGAATGAGCTTCTTGTCCTTGTCGAGCACGCCCTCGACGTCGGTCAGCAGCAACAGGCGCTTGGCCTTCATACGGGCGGCCAGCGCTGACGCGAACGTGTCGGCGTTGATATTCAGCGTCTCACCCTCGCGGCTGATGCCGATCGGCGCGATGACCGGGATCAGGTCGGACTTGGAAATGACGTCGACGATATGCGGGTTGACCTCTACGGGATCGCCAACGTAGCCAATGTCGACGGCCTGCATGAGGTTCGATGTCGGATCGGGCATTTCAGTGATCTTCTTGGCGATCATCAAGTTGGCATCCTTGCCGCAGATGCCGACCGCCTTGCCGCCCTGCCTGTTGATCGCCGACACGATCTCCTTGTTGATGGCGCCCGCCAACACCATTTCGACGATCTCCACCGTCGGCTTGTCGGTGACCCGGAGGCCGTTGACGAACTCGCTCTTGATCTCGAGCTTTTTGAGCATGCTGGCGATTTGCGGGCCACCGCCATGCACGACGATTGGGTTGACGCCGGACAGTTTGAGGTAGACCACATCCTGCGCGAAGGCATTGGCCAGCGCCTCGTCGCCCATCGCATGGCCGCCGAACTTGATGACCACCGTCTGGTCGTCGTAGCGCAACATGTTCGGCAAGGCTTCGGCGAGGATGCGCGCCTTCTCGTGAGCCGTCGTCGGATCGCTGTCGGCCATCGCAGATGGCTTCGACGTGTTGTCCTTGACCGATGTCGCCATGGATCGCGGGCCTTGCTTTGTGTTGCATGGGTAGGGACGGACAGAGAGATTTTACCCGCCAAGCGGCACTTATATCCCGTTGCGAGACAGCCTCAACGGATTTCCCTCACAATCTGGCGCTATTCAGCGGCTGCGGCGCAGACGGCAATCGGGTAGGTTCAAAGCAGAATTTCGAGGTCTGATCGGCGTCGAAGACTTCGGCTACAGGACGGGCTCGAGTTGAGGCCTGGCCGCCGAGGCGGGGAGAGGTGAATGACGAACATGGCCGTCGCGGAACTGGGGCGGATACCGATGTCGCCCAACCTCGCGGCAACACTGTCGCGGGCGACAGACTATGCGCGCGCGCAGGCACATGTGGAAGTAACGCTCGAGCACCTATTGCTGGCGCTGACCGAAGACGAGGACGCCGTGCTCGTGCTGGCCATGAGCAATGTCGACCCAAAAGGACTGAACGCCGATGTCGCCGGACATCTGGGTCGCGTCGAGGAGAGGTTTGCGCCGGATAGGATGAGCCAGTTGAGTGTGTCGCCGGATCTCTGTCGTATCCTTGAAGCCGCGGCTGCTGCAGCCCAGCAGAGCCGACGGCGCGAGATCAACGGCGCGATCGTGTTGGCGGCGGTCGTCGGCGATGCCAAGAGCACGGCCGCGCATCTTTTGAGTGCCCACGGATTGACGTTCGAGGGGGCCATTCGCGCCTTGCAGCGGGCAGCGCAGGTTCAAGCCCCATCTCCGCAGGCCCCACCTGCACAGGCTCAGGTTCCGCGACCACATCTAACGCAGGCCGCTACCCCCGTTGACGCCCAAGCTCAGCTGCAGGTCCAACCCGGGTCACAACCTTTGGTGCCGCAGCCAGCGCCACAGAAATCCCAAGTCCCGGTCCCGGCTCAACTGCAATCGCATACTTCGGGGCACGAAGCTGGCCCAGCATCCTACCCACTGCCGAATCCATCGCTGGCCGCGCCGCCGGCACAATACGATGCCGCCGCTTATGCCGATGTCCCGACGACGGGCGGCCGGGCGGCCGGGTCGTCGCCGCCGAGCATGGATGACCTGCTGGCAGCAGCCCGAGAGCGGGTCCGCCAGCGCAGTGTCTCCGCTCCGGTCGAAGTCGAACCGCCGAATGCGGGGATTGGTGTCGAGTTGGACGCTCAATTTGGTGGACCGTCCGAAGATGCGCCGATGGCCGAACCGTCGGAACAGCCCTACAACAAGCCGGACTCGTACTATGAACCGGATTGGGGCGCCGCAGTTGAGCCGCCGATGCCGCCAGGTCCTCCGCCAGAGCAGCATGCGCCGCAACAACATCCGGAGCCAGCTGCCTTCCCTCCTCGGGCACAACCCGTATCGCCACCCGTCGCGATGCCGCCGACCTCGCAGTATTCCGGTCCGACGCCCGTAGCGCAGCAAGGCATTCACCCGCACCGGTCGCTGCCGCCCGATCGCGGCCCGCGTCCTGGCGATGGTCCGAGCCCGCCGCGCCCGAGTGGGTGGACACCGCCGCCGCAGCAGCCGCCGTCCTTTCCGCCGCCGGCAATGGCGCCTCCCATTCCCGGCAGCGGTGGCAACTATCCGGCGACAAGGCCGCAGCGCAGCCCGCCGCCGCTGCCTCCGTCGCCTGCCGCGTCGAGACCTCCTCCTCCGCCACAAGGCAACATGCAACCTCCGGTGCCTCCGCCGTGGTCACGAGGGCCGGAAGCGCGGGGGCCCGAGTTGCGTGGGTCAGCAGGTCCGCAGCCGGGCAGCGAGGAGATGTCGCAAGCCTTGCGCCGTGGTGGGGCGCTTCAACATGGACGGTCGCGCGCGGCGCCGGCGGTAGAGGTCGGCCAGCTGGTGGAAAACATCCCGCGGACCATGCGCGTGGCACGTCCACAGCGTGTTGAGGTGCGGATTGCCAAGGCCGACGTCAAAGCCCTTGCTGACGGGCTGCAGGGCGGCGGCGGTGTTTCGCGGCACGACGTAATGGTGACCAAGGCAATGTCAGTGCGATTGCGCGCGCCGGATGGTGGATTTTTCATCGAAAGCGCGTCGCCAGAGACGCAGTGGATAGAGAACACGCTGGGCCTTATGGCAGATGACTTCGCAAGCTGGCGTTGGACCGTGACGCCGCGCGCTCGCGGTGTGCAGCGGCTGCAGCTGATCGTATCGGCCAGAACAGTCGGGGCCGACGGATTGGCGGCGGAGACCGCACTGCCCGATCAGGTGATCGAGGTGCGGGTCAGGACCAACTTCGGCAAGGCTGCGATAACGGGCGGCGGCTGGGTCGCAGCGGCGATCGCTGGCGGCGTGCTCGCCAAGTTCGGCGAAGGCGCGTTCGCGGCGGCATTGAAGAGCATGGGCCTGGGATAACAGGCCAGCGCTTCGCCGTGCCGTATCGTGCTATCGCCGTTCCAGCACGAGTTGGGCGATGGCGGCGCGCAGCTCGGGGATGCCGTCACCCTTTTCGGCCGAGGTGGTAAGCACAACCGGGAACGCCGCCGGATGGCGCGCGAGCTTGGTTTCCGTGGCTTTCAGCACTTCGGCAAGTTCGAACGTGTTGATCTTGTCAGCCTTGGTCAGCACCGCCTGATAGGCCACGGCACATTCGTCGAGCAGCGCCATGATTTCGAGGTCGACGGCCTTGATGCCATGCCGCGCGTCGATGAGCAGGAACACGCGGGCGAGTGTGGGCCTGCCGCGCAGGTAGTCTTTGACGAGCTTGGTCCATGCCGCGACGATGTCTTTCGGCGCCTTGGCGAACCCGTAGCCGGGCATGTCGACGAGGTAGAGCGCGTGATCGTCGGTCACAAAAAAATTCAACAGCTGCGTGCGGCCGGGCGTGTTCGAAGTGCGGGCCAGCGCACCGTCGCGGACGATGGCGTTGATGAGGCTCGACTTGCCGACGTTCGAGCGGCCGGCAAGCGCGATCTCCACACGGTCGGCGGGTGGCAGGCCTTCCAGGTCGGCGACACTCATGATGAAGGTCGTCGGCCGTTTGAAGAGCTCGTCGCCGGCTTCGAGCATCTCGCCCGTTTGCGTGGTCGCGTTGTTACCAGGGTCGTCACTCATGGGCTGCGGCCAAAGACTGTCCACTCGAGTTTCAAGACTGCCGTCGTCATGCGATCATCCTGCTATCAAATCTGGCGTCGGTGACCGGTATCGATGCGGCGCGGATTTTTTTGTCGCACAAATTCAGACGGCTGTGGCGCGCGCCGACCTCTCGCCACGGAGAGGGGCTTACCGAGACGTTGCATGCTGTGCCGGGCAGTTGCGGTCTGCAGCCCGACCCGCTCAATTGGCCGGGATCAACTCTTGGCGCTCTTCTTGTCGTCCTTGCCCATCCCAAGAAGGGAAGTGACGGATCCGAAAATACGCAGGATGTTTTCCTTCAGCGGCACCGGCACGCCTTGCTTCTTCATGATGTAGGCCTGCTGCGTCATCGACAGAAGGTTGTTCCAGGCCCAGTAGATCACAAGGCCCGCCGGGAACGAGGCCAACAGGAACGTGAACATCACCGGCATCCAGTTGAAGATTGCCTGTTGCGTCGGGTCTGGCTGCGGCGGGTTCAATTGCATCTGGACCCACATGGTGATGCCCATGATCAGCGGCCACAGGCCAATGTGCAGGTATTCTGGCACCGCGAACGGCAAGAGCCCGAACAAGTTGAACATCGAGGTCGGATCGGGCGCCGACAGATCCTTGATCCAGCCGTAGAAAGGCGCATGCCGCATATCGATCGAAACGAACAGGACCTTGTAGAGGGCGAAGAAAACCGGGATCTGTACCAAGATCGGCAGGCAGCCGGCCAGCGGGTTGATCTTCTCTTTTTGATAGAGCTTCATGAGCTCCTGCTGCTGTGCCGCCTTGTCATCCTTGTAACGCTCCTTGAGCCGCTCCATCTCGGGCTGCAGTTTCTTCATCTTGGCCATCGATTCGTAACTCTTGTTCGCAAGCGGGAAGAACGCAAGCTTGACGAGTACGGTGACTGCTACAATCGCCAAGCCGAAGTTGCCGAGGAATTTGTAGAGCCAGTTGATGAGGTGATAGAGCGGCTTGGTGATGAAATAGAACCAACCCCAATCGATCATCAGGTCGAACTGCTTGATGCCTAGGCCGGTCTCATATTGCTCGATGAGATCAACCTGCTTGGCGCCAGCAAAGATCCGGCTTTCGACGCCCTTGCGTGCAGTCGGCGGAATGACGAGTCCGGCGCGCAGATAGTCGGCCTGGAATGCTTCCTTCGAGTTTGGTGTCTTGGGCGCGGCGAGCCGCAGGGCGGCTGAATAAGTCGCGGTCTGATCCGGAATGAGGGCCGCAGCCCAATATTTGTCTGTGATGCCGAGCCAGCCGCCGATCTTGCCTTCGAACCTCTGGCTGCCGTTGGCGGCTTGCACGTCGGCGTAGGTGATCTCTTTGAGACCCGCGTCGCCCAAAACTCCAATCAGCCCTTCGTGCTGGATGTAGAAGCCCTCGATCTTCGGTGTGCCGTAACGATAAAGACGCGCGTAGGGGAAGAGCGTCACGTCGGCGGCCGACTTGTTCTCGACCTCGTCCAGGATCTTGAACATATAGTCGGAATCCAAAGAAATCATGCGGCGGAAGATGAGCCCCTGGCCGTTGTCGAATACCAACGTCACCGGAGACTGCGGGGTCAGCGCGCCGTCCTTTTCCAGCTTCCACAACGTGTCGCGGTCGGGAAGCTTCAACGTGCTCCCTTGCGCGCTCCAGCCGAGTTCGGCGAAGTAGGGGTTCGGCGCGTCGGCCGGGGAGAAAAATGCAACGTTGGCGCTCTTCGGATCGGCCTTCTCGCGGTATTTGGCGAGCACCACGTCGTCGAAGCGGCCGCCCTTCAGCGCGATAGAGCCTTTGAGGGAAGGTGTGTCGATCGCGACGCGCGGGCTCGCCTTGAGTGCGTCCTCGCGGGCACGCAAGATGAGTTCGGGTGTCAACGGAACCACGGGCTGGATGCCGGGCTTCGGCGCTTCGCCACCTGCGACGGGCGCCGGCAGCTGGGCAGACGTTGGGCCCGAGCTTGGCGCGGGCGTCGGCGCACTGCCATCCTTGCCAACGCTCTGGATTTGTTGCGCTTGGGCGGCCTTCTCGCGGTTTAGACGCGCCTGCTCTTCCTTGAGCCTGGGTTCGGCGTAAAACACCTGCCAAAGGAACAACACCGCCATCGACAATCCGACGGCTAGCATCAGGTTGGTGGAGTTCTCGGGCTCTCTGCCTTGCATGGGGCCTCAGCTGGTCGGGCGCGGGGTCGCGATCGAAGTCGAACAGTCCGTTCCATTGCCGAGTTGAGCCCGGTTTGGAATTCGTCACCCAGTCACGCCAAGCGCGAACAGGTGCGCCGTGGGTCAGAATTGCTACAGGTCAGAACAAGAGCGATCTACCGGAGCGGCTTATCGCCGCCCGTCGTTTTGCCTTCAGGCGTTCCAAGGTCAAGTTCATCGCTTCCGGAATTCTGGCCGCGGGGCTTCTTCCGCCGGGTTGCAGCGTGATGCACGCGATGGAGAGCGTCTTCAAGCTCTTTCTTGAGATCGGCAAATGGTTGCCCCAACGAAGGTCCGCGCGCAATGACGACATAGTCGAAGCCAGGACGCGCGGATCCAGGCGCCAGCTGTTCGAGTGCAGCCTTGAGCCGGCGCCGGATGCGATTGCGGTCGACGGCCGTGCCAATCTGCTTGGTGATCGTGAAACCGAAGCGCGGTCCGGTGCGGGGATGTGAAGCTTCGGGGCGCGGTCTGGTTTCAAGCACAAACGACGGTGACGACCAGCGCATGCCACCGCGGATGCGCAGGAACTCCGGTCGCTTCTTGAGAGTGACCAGCGCCACCCGTCACTCCGTCGTTCCGCTTCGACGCCATTCCGGCCACTGTGACGCCGCAGCGACGGGATGTCGTGACCCAATGGCCACGCCGCCGGCGAGCGATCAGGCCGACAGGCGCTTGCGGCCCTTGGCGCGGCGACGGGCGAGAACCCTGATACCGCCCGGCGTCTGCATACGCTTGCGGAAGCCGTGGCGACGCTTGCGCACGATCTTACTTGGCTGATAGGTACGTTTCACGTGAATTCTCCGTGCGTTGCCGCGCCAAGCCGAGTAGGGCTCCGGCGCTCCGGGACGAGGTGTGCGATACCCAAGAGGGCCGTGCCCACGGGCTTCAGGCGCATCTCATCAATGGATGGATTGGCAAGGTTATATGTTCGTGTCCAGGCGAAGTCAACGCCACCGACATGCTGCCCGAACGCTCTGGCGAGCACGTGTCAGCAGAACACGCGTCGTCCGTTAAAATTCGCGCACACCGCGGCAGACCGCGACAAAGCCGATGAGCCAATGCGATACCAATGCACTATGGGCATTGGAACTCGCCAACCGTCCAAGCTATTTCTTGGGTGTCCTGGGGTCTTGCTCACGGAGGATCACAAGCAGCGCAAAGTTCTCACGAGCGCTTGAGACCCCATTTTCATTTCAATTGAAATGCATCAGATTTCGAACGTCCCAAACGTTCCGTAAATCTGAACTATTGATCCGACAGAGGTAGCAGCATGTCCGTCGTTCTTCGCGACCACTCCAACGAATATGGTGAATGGCGCTTCCGCCTCATGCGTGTAGGCGTCTCGGTTTTGATGGCAGCCGCAGGCGTTTTCTCCATCGGCAGCGCGAAGGCCGCAAGCGTTGGCGAGACGTTCGCCAAGTTTTCGGCTGGTTCTACTGCATCCGTCGATCACGGCGTCTGGGATAAGCTGCTCAAGACTTACGTTATACCTGGGCCTGACGGCGTGAATCGCGTGGCTTACGCCAAGTTCAAATCGACCGGCCACGCAGAGCTCAAAAAGTACGTCGCGGGCCTCGAAGCGGTCGATGTCGCGTCGCTCGACCGGCCTGAGCAGTTTGCCTTCTGGGCGAATCTCTACAACGCGAAGACGATCGACGTGGTTCTGGACAAATATCCAGTGAAATCGATCAAGGACATCAGTTTGGGTGGCGGGCTTTTCGCTCTGGTGACGGGCGGCCCCTGGAAAGGCAAGTCGACCAAGGTCAAGGGTCAGGACTTGTCGCTCGACGACATCGAACACGGCATTCTGAGGCCAGGGTTCAAGGATGCGCGGGTCCACTATGC
This sequence comes from Hyphomicrobium sp., assembly GCA_002928955.1. Classification (GTDB taxonomy): domain Bacteria; phylum Pseudomonadota; class Alphaproteobacteria; order Rhizobiales; family Hyphomicrobiaceae; genus JAKAML01. The sequence goes on from PERT01000003.1 coordinate 42,328, forward strand.
GGTCAATTGCGCGTCGTTCGGATGCCCTAACCTCGCGACCGAAGCGTTCACCGGAGCCAAACTTGAGGCTCAGCTGGACGCCGGTGCGAAAGCTTACGTCAATAACCCGCGCGGCATTCGCTTCAGCGGCGCAAAAGCAACCATCTCCTCGATCTATAGCTGGTTCCAAGTCGATTTCGGCGGCAGCGAGAAGGGCGTTATCGATCATATGCGCAAGTACGCATCGCCCGAGCTGAAGGCCAAGCTTGATGCAATCACCGGGTTCGATGGACACGACTACGACTGGTCGTTGAACGATACCAAGGGCTGATAAGAGCGGCCGCTAGCCGGAACAAGGAGACAGTTGATATGGAATCGTCCGATAGCCGGACCGCCGGTGGCGCAGGTGGCGGATTGACCCGCTGGTTGCCGCTGGTCGTCATCGCCGGCCTGATGGTCTTGGTATTTGCCATGGGCTGGCATAAACTTTTGTCGTTCAAGACCATCGGCCTCAACTACGATGTGATGAAAGCCTTCATTGCTAAGAATTTGCTTGCGGCTGTCGCGCTTTATATTCTCGCCTACATCGCGGTCGTCTCGCTGTCGCTGCCGGGTGGATTGGTCATGACCTTGACCGGCGGACTGTTGTTCGGCTGGCAGCTTGGCGCACCGGCAACCGTCGTCGGCGCGACTATCGGCGCAACGATCATTTTCCTCATCGCGAAGACGTCGTTCGGCGAAGGTCTTGCGGCAAAAGCCGGACCCTGGATAGGGAAGCTCAAGGACGGGTTCAAGGAAAACGCGTTGAGCTATCTTTTGTTTCTGCGCTTGGTTCCAGCCTTCCCCTTCGTTGTCGTCAACTTGGCGCCAGCCCTGCTTGGGGTTCCGCTGCGGACGTACATGATCGGCACATTCTTCGGCATGATGCCCGGCACCACGGCGTTCTCGATCGCCGGCGCCGGCCTGGGAAGTGTCGTCGAAGCCCAGAACGTCGCCTACAAGGCTTGCCTGGCCAAGAATCCTAGCGCTGGCGATGCGTTCTGCCCCTACACGATCGACACCAGCAAGCTGGTGACGACAGAGCTCTTGATCGCGTTCGCGGCACTCGGATTTGTAGCCCTAATTCCTGTTGCAGTTAAAAAGTGGAGCAATCGTAATGCAGCCGCATAATACTCAGCTCGGATCTATGGCGGCCAAGGATTCGTCCGTTTCAGGTGCAGGGGGTGGCGCAAAGGCGAGCCCCAAGACAGGTAGCACCATGATGAGCGGCGGCGAGAAGATCTCGTGCGATATCTGCATCATCGGTGCGGGCTCTGGTGGGTTGTCGGTCGCAGCCGCCGCGGCGGCGTTCGGCCAAAGCGTCGTGCTGATCGAAAAGCACAAGATGGGAGGCGATTGCCTCAACTATGGATGCGTGCCGTCAAAGGCCTTGATTGCGGCTGGCAAGCGGGCGCACGGAATGCGCACGTCGGCTCCGTTTGGTATTCGGCCGGTCGAACCCGAAGTCGATTTCAAGGCGGTGCACGACCACGTTCGTAGTGTCATCGGCGCCATCGAGCCCAACGACTCAATCGAACGGTTCACGGGCCTCGGGGTGCGCGTCATCACGGGGGCGGGCAAGTTCCTTGATCGTGAAACAGTGATGGCCGGCGAGCATCGGATCACCGCACGCCGCTTCGTGATTGCGACGGGCTCGTCGCCCGTGGTGCCGCCGATCCCCGGCCTCGACAGCGTTCCCTACTTCACGAACGAAACCATTTTCGACAACACCCAGAAGATCGAACACCTGATCGTCGTCGGCGGCGGGCCGATCGGCATGGAGATGGCACAGGCTCACCGCCGGCTGGGTTGTCGAGTGACCGTACTCGAAGGCATGAAGGCGCTCGGCAAAGATGATCCCGAGATGACGGCGATCGTGCTGAAGCACCTGCGCGCGGAAGGTATCGACATCCGCGAGGGCGCAAAGGTGGAACGAGTCGACGGCGGCCTGGGCGAGGTGAGGATCTCGGTGGCCACGGCCAACGGCCCTGAGATGATCTCAGGTACTCATGTTCTGATGGCGGCAGGACGCCGCCCCAATCTCACCGACCTCGGCCTTGAGGCGGCAGGCGTCAACTATGAGCGGCGCGGCATCACGGTCGATGCCGGAATGGTCACCTCGAACCCGAAGATTTTCGCTATTGGCGACGTGACTGGCGGCCTGCAGTTCACGCATGTGGCCAACTATCACGCAGGCATCGTGATTCGCCGCGTGCTGTTCAAACTGCCGGCCAAGGTCGACAACGGGTTGGTGCCCTGGGTCACCTACACCGAGCCTGAATTGGCCAACGTCGGCCTCAGCGAGGAGCAGGCCAAGGCCAAACACGGCAAGATCAGCGTGCTGCGCTGGCCCTATCACGAGAACGACCGCGCCCAGGCCGAGCGCGAGACGGATGGCCACGTCAAGGTCATCACAGATGCCAAGGGCCGCATTCTTGGTTGCTCGATCGTTGGCCTCCACGCGGGCGAACTCATTCAGATGTGGTCGCTGGCGGTGTCGCAGAAACTGAAAATCAAGGCGATGACCGAGTGGATCTCGCCCTATCCGACATTGGGCGAGGTTAACAAGCGCGCGGCCTATCGCTTCTACGCGACGGCGGCCAGCAACCCGCTTGTCCGCCGGGCCATCAGCTTCTTGAAGAAATTCGGTTAACTTAACGAACCCCCCCGCAATGGGCATCTTGCGGATGCCCATTGTCGTGTACGATGCTAGTGTTCCGTCGCAAACATTTGAATCCATTTGGACCGCCAAGCCGAGCCGCATCATAGGCAAACATCGACGCGCAAAAAAAGCGCTGGCCGATACCTCAGGGGGATGCAAATGAATGAGTCAGAACACTAGAAGTCCGGTTCAGGCGCTTGCTTCCGCTCGTCGAGCGCACTTGAGCAAAAGTCTGAACCATGAGGACACCAGCAACACTCTCAATCTAGTGTGTTGCTTCTGACGTTTGCTTGCGAGGCTAGCCGCGAGGGAGCAACCATCAGTTGCGTCACTCTAGTGGAAAAGCGCGACTTTCGTTTGGCTTAGCGGTGTCGTTGCTGGGAAAGTCGTAGTCGAGGCATGTCAATTCCGCCATCGGAGTAAAGCGAGAGCAGCAACGTGCCCCGGGATACCGAGGATGGGTCAGATGTGCAGTCGATTCGCGAGCGGGCCGTTTCCGAGCGCGGGTTGACCGTGGGTGTTCCCTTGAGCGCCTCCGATTCAGACCGAATCACCGTCGCGCCTGCTCTTGGCAGCACTCCCATGCCGCAGGCTAAGCCCGGCGGCGCGAGCGGTGCTGGCGGTGTGGGTTGGCTGGCCCCGCTGCGACTGAAGTGGCCACGGCTCGGTCTGCCGATCAAGCTGCTGATGCTGACGGCCGCCTTCGTGATGCTGGCCGAAGTACTGATATTCGTGCCCTCGATCGCCAACTATCGTATCAACTGGCTGGGTGACCGGTTGACGGCGGCGCGATTAGCGGTGCTGGCCGCCGAGGCCTTGCCCGGTGGCGACGTCCCCCAGATGCTTCGCAACGACCTCCTCCGAACCGCCGAAGTCAAGGCCGTGGCGGTGAAAAAGGACGGACAGAGGCGCATGGTATTGCCGCCGCACCAGGCGATGGTCGTCGATGCCGTGTACGACCTCCGGCGAACGCGCGGAATGAACATCTTCGGCGAGTTCAGCACGCGCGCGGGGCTGATCGGTGATGCGCTGGCGGTTTTTTTCGCCGGCACTCGCACAATTCGCGTGCTCGGTGACAATGGGCCGGAGCCGACTGATTTCATCGAGATCGTGCTGTCCGAAGCGCCGCTGCGGGACGTGATGGTTCGTCACGGGCTCAATATTCTCGGGTTGTCGATCATCATCTCGCTGATCACCGCGGCGCTTGTCTATCTCGCGCTGTCACGACTGCTGGTCGAACCGATGATGCGGATCACGCACAGCATGGTGCATTTCAGCCAGAACCCGGAAGATCCAGCGCGCATCATCGCGCCGTCCGACCGTTCCGACGAGGTCGGTACGGCAGAGCGCGAGTTGGCTTCGATGCAGACACAGCTGGCGCAACTGCTGCTGCAGAAGAACCGACTGGCGCAGCTTGGGTTGGCGGTGAGCAAGATCAGTCACGATCTCAGAAACATGCTGGCAAACGCTCAGCTGATTTCGGATCGACTGACGTCAATTCCCGATCCCACGGTGCAATTGTTCGCGCCGAAGCTGATTGCGTCGCTCGATCGGGCCATCAATTTCTGTACCGACAGCTTGAAGTTCGGCCGTGCGGCCGAGGCGGCGCCACGCCGCGATCTGATGAAATTGCGGCCTTTGGTCGAGGAAGTCGGTGACGGGCTCGGTCTGCCGCGCGAGGGCGGGATCACCTGGGTGGTTGATGTCAACGAGACCCTCAGGATCGATGCCGATCCCGAGCACCTGTTCCGGATCGTGAGTAACCTCGTTCGTAACGCCTTGCAGGTGATCGAGGCGCAGGGGGATAGCCGCGGCGGCGAGATCCGCGTTCGGGGTTGGCGCGAGGGCCGCAAGGTGTTCGTTGAGGTTTCCGACGACGGTCCAGGCGTACCGACCAAGGCGCGTGCCAATCTGTTTCGCGCGTTCCAAGGGTCGCAGCGCAAGGGCGGGACTGGCCTTGGGCTGACGATTGCGCACGAGCTGGTGGCGGTGCACGGCGGCAGCCTGCAATTATTGGAGACGAAGAAGGGCGCAGCATTCCTGATCGAGCTGCCGGACCGCACCGCGCTGTAACGATGCGGCAATGGCTTTTCACGTGTTGGTTTTGCTCCAAGCCTGCCGGTTCGAAGCGGTTTCACTGACCAAGAGTGCGGCTGCGCAGGGTGTGAACTCTCAACTGCCGTGGCCAGCCAACGCGGCGGTGGCAACTCGACCTCCGGCTCAGACATTTGCTGTTAAGAGGTCCATCAGACATCCGGCCATCCAGTGCTGCATGGCAAGATCGGTGACTATGGCATCGGATGGCCGTGTCGAGCACGGCGATGACGTGGTTTGGTGAGCGGGTCGAAGGTTCAGCTCACCGGTATTACTCGAGCGAGGGACCTGGAACGTGACCCACGGAATCCCGGACGAACAGGCTAGCCAGGACCAATCGGATGCCACTCAGGCGCCGATGAGCTGGATCAAACGTGCACGTCGGCGCATCTATGAGGTTATGGAGTTGGGCAATGGCGAGGATCGCGCCAGCCATATCTTCGACAGTACCTTGGTGCTCCTGATCTGCCTCAATATCGCGGCGTTTGTTGCCGAATCAGTACCCAGATTTCGAGCTGCATACAGTGCCGAATTCCAAGCGTTCGAGCTGTTCTCGGTCGTGGCGTTCACGATCGAATACCTGGCGCGGCTGTGGATCGCCGTTGAAGTCCCTTACTTGAAGCGGCTGTCGCCGCTCTCCGCACGGTGGCGCTTCGCCCGCCGACCGGCCCAGGTCATCGATCTTGCGGCGGTATTGCCGTTCTACCTTGGGCAGATGTTCGCCATCGATCTAAGGGTGCTGCGAGCACTCAGGTTGCTGCGCCTTTTGAAGCTATCCCGCTACTCGCCTGCGATGCACACTCTGATCAGGGTCATTTCGAACGAGCAACGTGCATTGTCTGGCGCCGCGCTGCTGCTCGCGGCGGCGGTACTGTTTGCGTCGACCGGCATCCACTATTTGGAGGCCGAGGCGCAGCCCGACAAATTCGGCTCGATACCTGAGGCCGCATGGTGGGCCGTGGCCACGCTGACGACGGTCGGCTACGGCGACGTGACGCCGCATACGCCACTCGGAAAGCTATTCGGTGCCATCGTGATGGTTATCGGGCTCTGCATCCTGGCGCTGCCGGTCGCCATTATCTCCACCGGCTTCGCGCAGGAAGCGAACCGCCGCGACTTCGTCGTCAACTGGTCCATGATGTCGAAGATCCCGCTTTTGGCCGAACTGGACGCCCGCGATGCCGCAATCGTGCTGCCGCTGTTTCATGCCCACAATCTTCCACCCAACGTCGAGGTGATCGCCGAGGGTGCAGCGGGCAATGCGATCTACTTCATTGCCTCCGGCCACGTCCGGCGGCGCAATGCAGCCTCAGCGCACAGCTACCGCTCGGGTGAGGTGTTCGGCGGCATCGGCATGCTCGGGGGTGACCAGCACACAGCCACCTATTTGACGGCCGGTCGCTGCCGACTCCTGAAGCTCTACAAGGAAGACTTCAAGCGGCTCGAGTTGATCGCACCCGAGGTGGCGGGTCGAATACGCGCGGCCGTGACACGGCATCATGTCTCGGAAATTGTCGAGGATCATTCAGGCGGGAGCAAGCAGGAGGCTTGAAAAACGTGCCGCGCGCATCGGTTGCGACGTCGATTTGCATGCTGCCACGACGCGACTATTCCCGAGCGCGAACCGCGATGACCGTAGTGTTGTCCTGATGCGGGTCGCGCATGGCCTCGACTTCGCGGATCAATGCGCGCGCGACAGCCTCGCAGCCATCGGCTGCAAACGCCGTTATGATGCGTTCGATCTCGCCGGTTTCGAGTGTGTGCAATCCGTCGCTGGCGAGGATCACGTAGTCGCCCGGCTCGATGACCAGAGGGTGGCGCGAGATATCCACCAGATCCAGTTCGTCGCCGGTGACAGCTGAGCGCAGCATGTGGCGGCGCGGGTCGCGGCGGGCATCCTCCACCGTCATGACGCCAGCTGCCGCCAGTTGGTCTAGCTCGGGGGCGAGGGAATGGTCTTCGTTCAAAAGCGCGATCTCACCCCGCCTGTAAAGCAACAGAGGGCTGTCGCCGACGCTGACCCATTCGACGCCGGCATCCGAGAACACTACGCCGACCAGCGTCGAACCCATGCCGCTCAACAACGGATCGGCCTCAACCTTTTCTGCGATCGCCACATTGGCTGCCGCCAGCGCGTCGATGAGGCGCTCCTGCGTTGTGCCGCCGTCGCGGTCCGCATAGGCCGCAATGAACCGTTCGCACGCCATTCTGCTGGCCAGCGCTCCGCCAGCGTGCCCGCCCATGCCGTCGGCGAGCACCGCGATCACGTTGCCGTTGAACGCAAACGCACCATCCGGGCGAAGCGCGGACGGATCGCTTTCACCCCGAACGCCGCTTGGCCAGACCAGTGCCGTGTCTTCTTGATAGTTCCTGGCGCCCTTGGTGGCGTGGCAGGCATGATCGAATGCGCGCATCAGGCCTTGTTTTCAGCAATCTCTGACCAATCGAATTCCGGCCCACAGAATGGCACGAACACGAGCTGAGTGCGACCCATCACGATCACATCCATGTTTTCGAGTACCACCGCTCCGGTGGGGCGCTTGTCGTTGACCGACACCACGTTGGTCTTGGCCATATTGGGCACGAACAGAAACGAGCGGTCGGCCGCATCGTAGCGAATATAGGCCTGCTCTTCCGACGAAATCGCGGCGTCGCCGAAATCGAGTGCCACGCGATTGGTGGGGGCACGGCCAACCGTGTTGTTGCCTTCGAATACCGGACGGTAAGAGCCAAGCCCTGGCCCGCCGACGACAACGAGCCATCCAACCACCGGATCTAGCGCGAACTCCCCGCGCTTCAGCACCTGGCGTCCCCGAACGAGCTGGGTCTTGGCTGGGTCTTCGGCCGGCTTGTCTGCGGCCGCCCTCAGCACGCGCGTGGTGGGTGCGGCATTCGTCTCCAAGTGCCGCTCAGGAGTACGATCGACCGCCTTAAGTGAAGCGTCTTTCAGCGAAGCCTGGGCCTTGACGTCACGGGCGGCATCGGCTGCTGACGGTGTTACGGGAACATCCTTGCGCATGGGTTGGGTAGCCTCCGGGTCTGATTTTCGCGTGTCGTTCGCCACGGCGTCTGCGACCGGTTTCTGCGGAACCGGCGGCGGAGTCATTGCCGGGCCGAACTCTCGAGGCGACGGGCGCGCCGTTCCTGCAGCCGGATCAATTGCCTTAGCCGGAAGATGGTCGTCACGGCTTGCCGCGACGAGGGCATCCTTCAACGAACCAAGAAACCCGCTCGATCGCGAACCGGAATGTCCACCTGAACCTTGCGCCATCTGCACGTCCTCCACTGCCGCTGTCACCGCTACTGCCACAACCACAACCACTGCCCCGATCAACTACCTAAAGCGTTCCGGGCTTCAACACGCGTGTGGTTCGCGTCACGCCGATTTCATATGAAATGTCATCATTGCCTCGCCGAGTGCGACCTTGTCGCCGTTCCGGAGCCTAGCCTCGCCTACGCGCTGCCCGTTCACCATCACGCCGTTGCCGTCCGCGCTCGACAGATCTTTGATGATGAACTCGGAGTCGCCGGTATGATGGATCACGGCGTGGTGCCGATGCACGGTGCCGATGGGCAGTTGGATTTCGTTGTCTTCATCGCGGCCGATACAGACCATGCGGCGGCCGATCCAATGGCGCCCGCTGAGCGGGTCCGCGAACTCAACCCAGGCGTCCGCCGGTCTGCCGATCCCAGTCCTCGCAGTGACCTCGCCATGGTCCGATGGGCCATCAGCAGCACGGCGGCGCCGGTGTGCGAGCGTCATCTCTGAGTAGCGCAAGCGCCTCGCGATAAGCCCGAGCACTGTCAACGGCAGAAGCGCCAGCATGGCCGCAAGCCCCATGGCCAGCGCTGGCGCCTTCTCATGGATGAGGTAGGCCCAAGCTTGGCCCTGTTTGCCAAGCATCACAGCCTGTTCGACAGTGGCAGCGATCGCATCGGCAACATCCGACAAGTCACCGGCGGTTGCGGTAAGCCGTGTCGGTTCTATGAGGTTTGCAGCGGCCGTGGCAGAGCTCAATACGCCGGCGCCGGACGCAGCCAGCCCGACAGCCCCCCATAAGAGAATCCACCTTCCACACCCAAGCCGTCGCATTACTGGCCCCTTATCGTCTCCACCAGCACTCTCGAAACGCTTCGCGGCAGCACCGTGGCCGCAAGTAGGCGCGCCGACGATTTGTTCATTTCGCATTCATTGCCCGCGCCGCTGCCACAATCCTACGTGATAACCTCAATCGTGTTTTAAAGATTCGATTTTCGCATTCGGCCACGGGAGCTGCCGGGCGACGGACACGCGGATCACTGGCGCCGGGTCGGCAGAGCAGGGTCCGGAACGGGAGTGGGCTAGAGGGGCATGACGAACCTCATTGCGCTGCCAACGGGAACCGAGCTTGTCGGCGACTACCGCATAGAGCGGGTTCTGGGCGCTGGCGGATTCGGCATCACCTACCTCGCCGACGAAATCGCGTTGGCCCGCGCCGTGACTATCAAGGAGTACTTCCCGTCCGACTTTGCCGCTCGCACGAACGAGCGCGACGCCGCGCCACGATCCCAGGACTGCGCCGGCGACTACCGCTGGGGCCTCGACCGCTTCATCGAGGAAGCGCAGACCCTCGCGAGATTCAGCCATCCCAACATCGTCCGCGTCTACCGCTACTTCCGGTCGAACAATACCGGCTACATGGTGCTGCATTTCGAGGAGGGCCAGAGCCTCAAGAGTTGGCTGAAGGGCCTTGGTCGTGCGCCGCGCCAGAACGAACTTGATCGCATCGTCGAGCCGCTCCTTGAGGCGCTCGAACTCGTCCACAAGTCCGACTACCTGCATCGCGACATTGCTCCGGACAATATCATCATCCGCAAGAACGGCGAACCAGTCCTGATCGATTTCGGGTCCGCACGCGGCGAGATCGCGGCCCATTCCAAGACCGTGTCAGCCTTGGTCAAACCGGGATACAGCCCCTACGAGCAGTATGCGGAGAGATCGAGTCAGCAGGGGCCATGGACTGACATCTACGCGCTCGCCGCCACGCTCTATCATGCCGTGACAGGAAAGCGGCCGCCCGACTCGCCCTCCCGGATGGTCAAGGATGATCTGATCCCGGCGCGCGAGGCCGCGCTCAGCTCCTATCGGCCAGGGTTCCTGCGTGCCATCGACAAAGCGCTGACGCTCAACATCGGCCAGCGGCCGCAGTCGGTAGCGGCGTGGCGTAGTGATCTGCTGGCACCGGAGCCACCCAAGCCCGGTTGGCTTTCGCGCGCCCGTAACCTGAAAGGCGAGCAGGACCTGCTCGTTCCCGTACCCGTCGGTGCACAGCCACTGCCGGACGTGCCCGGCCCACAAGGCGGGCTGCTCGACTTTGTCGAGAGGCTAAAGCGCCCGGCGGCGGAGGAGGTTGCGGCTGCCGCCAAGGCCGATGCACGGTCGGAGCCGAGGACGCCGTTGCAGGAGACTGAGAAAGTCGATCCGCCTGCGGTGCCGCGCGCGTTGATCAAAGGACAGGTCAACGCAAAAAAGGCGGTGGCCAGTTCGCCGGCGAAGGCCCTCGCCGTGGTTGCGCCCGTGGCCCAGCCCGCGGCGGCGCAGGAGCGGCGTCCACCACCACGGCCATCTCGATCGTGGTCGGTACCGCAGATGCGACCGCTGTTGTTCAAGCTCGTCATCGGTGCCGGAATTGCAAGTGCCGCGGTCGCCATGCAGGATAAAGTGCCGAGGTTTGAACCCGACGCGGGCCGATTACGCACCACAGGATCCGCCAAGAACGGCGCCTCGAAAGCAATCTCGAACTCATCGGGTTCGACCCAATCGGACACCACGCAGACAGGTTCCATAACCGAGGCCGTTGTTCCGATCGGCGAACTCAAAGGTCACCGCGGCGCCGTCGGCACTGTTGCCTACACCGACGATGGCCGCTCGATCGTGACCACTGGCGACGACGGCACACTCAAGATATGGAGTGCGGCTTCAGGTGGTCTGTCGCGATCGTTCAGCCTCGAAGATGGTCCCGCGACGGCGTTCGCGCTCAATGGCACCCGCGCGCTCACCGGCCATGCCGACGGACGCGTGATGCTGTGGGATCTGGATCGCGGCGACAAGCCTCAGAGCTTTAAACGCAACGAAGCCAACATCTGGGCGGTGACGTTCGCGGGCGAGACGAACAGGTTCGCGGCGTCTTCGCACGACTGGAAGGTCGCGCTTTGGGATGCGAACACCAAGGCAGGCCCTTTGCACGTCTTCGAAGGACACGAGAGCGCCGCCCAAGCCGTGGCTTACGCGCCAAAGGGTCGGCTGTTGGCATCGGGCAGCGCCGACAGAACTGTAAAACTGTGGAATCTCGAAACGCTCGATCTCGAACGGACCTATCGCGGGCACAAGGATTTTGTAACCGCTCTAGCGTTTTCGCCCGACGGCAAGATGCTGGCGGCGGCGAGCCTTGATGGCAGCATCAAGCTGTGGTCCACGTCGTCGAACCGGTTGTTCCGCACGCTCACCGGCCACAAGGGCCGCATCACCGGCTTGGCGTTCTCACCTTCCGGCGAGGCGCTGGCGTCCGCTGGAGACGACGGCACCGTTCGGCTATGGGATTTCAAGCGTGGACGGACAGCACGCACTTTGATCGCCCATTCCGGTTCCGTGAAAGCAATCGCGTTTTCCCCCGACGGCCAGCGGGTCGCGGCTGCTGGCGATGACGGCATCGTCCGATTATGGTCAGCTGCGTTGCCGCAGCGGCGCACGGAGTGATATTGGTTCGGTGGAAGCTTCCGGTGCCGGCCCTGTATTCGGACTTCAATGGCCCCGAAGACTATACCGCGCAAAGCGGAATAAAGGAAAATTGGCGTCGATGACGTTGCTCATCCAGCGCTCCTAACATGCCCTCGAACGATCCTGGCTTCTCAGCGACGGCCGACGATCGCCTCTGACATTGATGACGGGGCGCGCCAGCCGCTGCTGCCTGAGCCGCCGGACGGCTTGTAGTAATAGGTCGGCTTTGGCGGCGGCGGCACATAGTACGCGCCTACCCCGCTGTAGCCCGAGAAATTTGACCTTCCGTAGGCCCCGTTTCGGCGCGGCGCCTCGTCGTAATAGTTGGAATACCGACGGGCCCGATCTGCCGCTTTTTGCCTGTCCGTCTTTTCGAGAATGGCAACGGTGGTCTTTCCAGTAGGCGCAATTTCTTCAAGTTCGCGTTCGAGCACGAGCGCCGGGTCGCGCTCGGCAATGATTGCGAAGGGGACACCATCGAGTGCGTCCGAAATGCGCTGATCGTGACTATAGATGTCAGGCACCGTTCTCACCTTGCCCTCGTCGTCGGCAAAGGCTGTAAAGTAGGTGTTGTGCACCGGAATCGGCCGTGTGAGCTCGACCCGGTTGGAAGGTTTGGAATTTCGGCTGAGTACATTGCCGACTTCAGAAGCGCCCCAACCCTGATCGAGCCCCATAATCAACTCGGCCAATTTGCGCGGGTTGCGGACCCGGATGCAGCCGTGGCTGTACGTGCGCTTGCGGTCGTTGAACAGGTTCTTGGCCGGCGTATCGTGCATGTAGACGTCATGCTTGTTCGGGAACATGAACTTGACTTGGCCGAGCGGGTTCTCTGGTCCGGGCTGCTGGTAGACCGGCACATATCGGATGTCGGTCTTTTCCCAGTTGTAGTCACCGGGCTCCTTTTCCTTGCCGTTTATGATGATCTTCATGCCGCGTTCATCAAGAATGCCATCATTGCCCTCTTGTAGAGCGGGAAGCAGCTGTTTGACCTTTATGCTGTTGGGCACGCCCCATTCCGGCTGAAATACGAGGTACTCCATTCGGTCGGAAAAGATCGGGGTCTGGGTTTCTGGCTTGCCGATGATTATCCGCTCGGCATGGATCACGTCGCCGGACTTGGTCACGCGGGTCTCGAACTCGGTGAGGCTGTTCCAGATGTGCAGCTCTCCGAGGTCATTGGGAAGCCAGCGCCAACGCTCAAGGTTCACCAGTAGCTTTCTGGCTGTCGGCGTGTCGGCCTTTTTCGCCAATAGCTCTGGCGGATTGTTGAGGGCGTCGCGGACCTTCGCGTCGATCGCCGGCTTCACCCGTCGGCCGATCTTCATGTATTTCGCTACTGCCGCCGCCAGCCGGTCGTCATAGAGATCCTCCTCATAGGCAGTCCCAAGGATGCCGAGGCGCTGCCGCACCATTGCGACATCCGGATGGCGCGTGCCGGGTTCGATCCGCGGACCGGGCGGCAACGTCACGAAGCCGGTCTCGGGCTTGGCTGGCGCTGGATCAGTAAGCTTGAGATAGGCCTTCAAGAGGTTGCGGAAGCCAGGATGCGTCGGGTGCATTGCGGTGAGTATCGAGGCTGGATCGTTCGCGCTCGAAATCTCCGCAAGCAGCGCCTTTACATCGACGAGACGCGGCTTCTGGTCGAGCCATTTTGAAAGCTGCGACGGGTCCACGCGACCACCCCCGGCATGGGCCGCGTACTTTGCGACTGCGTAGGAAATCTGTGTTTCCGCGCCGGCCAAGGTGTGAACATCGCTCGATTTGAAGGTGCCGGCTGGAATCAGGAATGCGCTTTTGTCGAGACCCCAGTCCTGCGCCTTCGCGATTTCCGCTATCACCGCCGCGGCGCGCGGCAGCAAACCCCTGCCGTCGACCCACATCGGCTGGAAGCCCCGTTCGCCGTAGGCGGACGCCAGTTTCGACACCAAGTCGCGTTCGAGCGGCGACTTGGCGGTGCCCTCCAGATCGGAAAGTCGCAGTTTCAGGGGATAGGCGAAGGTGGGATCCTCAGCGACTATCACAGAGGCCGGGACGGCTTCGGCGGGAGCGCTGCGACCCGCGACTGAGTTTGCCGCCGTGGTTCCCGGCGTCTTGGCGCCTGTCGTCCCTGCGGTCTGTGACGAAGCCGGCGCCGAGGCGACAATGCCAAGCAATGCAGCAATCACCATCAAGGTTGCGGGTACGCTACTGACTGCACGAGACATGTCGATTGGTCCTGCTTGACGAATTACGAGGCCGTGGTGCCACGCCTTGGCGGACAATGCACCACGGACATGAGTTTAAAGTTTAGAGCGGGCCTTGTAGCTTTGGATGTGGCCGGCGAGTTCGGCGTATTCTGTACAACCCGGTCCACACCGAGACCCGATTTCTTCGAGTTCGGCGTGCGCCCGGTCTGGTTCGTCCAACGCGAGGTAGGCCTCGCCCAAGTAAGCACGCGCAATCGAAAAATTGGGATCGGCCGCGAGCGCACGCCCATAGAATGTGAGGGCTCGGTCGTAATCGTCGAGCTTGCGCCAAGAGAAGCCGATGTATGTGAGTACGCGAGGGTCGGGCTTGGCGATACGTTCCAGTTGGGCTAACGCCTCGCGGTAGGCGCCGGACTTGGCGAGCCAATAGCCCGCGTAGAACAACTCACTGTCAGACGTCGCATGGTTCTCGACACAGCGGGTCCATTTGGGGCCTGCCTTGGCGAATCCGTCACAACGCTGATCGATTGGCGCGGTATCCTTGGCCGACGCGGTGGCGATCAGGAGCGGCAGCGAAAGCATTGCCGCCACGACTATCGGGGCCACCGGCCCGCTCCGCCGAAAAATCAGCACTCTTTTTGAAATCATGTGGTCTCCGGCTCGCGTAACGTCGACGGGCGCTGAGGCTTGTCGAAGGGTCGGCTTACCCGCCCCGAACGACCTTTTCATAGGCCTCGATCTGCATCGCGAGGTCGACATATTCGACGCAGGCGCGACTGCATCGCCGTTCGATTTCGGCAAGCTCCGCGCGGGCCTGCGCCGGTTCGCCCTTTTGGAGGAAGGCCTCGCCCAGATAAGCCCGGGTGAGCACGTGGTTCGGATCGATCGCCAGCGCGCGCGAATAGTACGCGAGTGCTTCGTCGACGAGGCCGAGCTTGCGGGTTGCGAAACCAGTGTAGGTCAAAATCCGCGGGTCGGTCTGGTCGCCGAGCTTCAGCACGTCGATCGCTGCGTGGTACTGGCCGGAACGGGCAAGAGAGTAGGCAGCGAAATAGACTTCGTCAGATCCCGATATTGCGCCCGTTGCGATGGCCGGCCCTGATGGCAGGAGCCTGGTCTGACGGCATTGTGGCTTGGTTTGGTTGGCTTTCTTGCTGCAATCGATTTTCGGCTTTGGTGGATCGCTGTCTGCCCGAACTGTATCGGGCAAGGCGGTGAGCGAAACGAGGGCGGCGGCAAGTGAAAGGGAAAGCCAAGGTGCAGTGCGAAACATCGGCATGCGTGCAACTCCCGTTTCCATCAGGGCGTAAAATGACGAACATCACGCCGACCGCTGGTCGCAAGGGGACCGGCAGCCGTTCAATCTGTTCATCGACTATGTTAACGCGTTGATCCATCGGCGTCTATCGTGGTGCCGCAGAATCTGATGGTTCGTGGCGGCGTGTTTTGGCCGGTCAACGCCTTGCCATCATTCGACCGCAAGCTTTCCCCAATCGAGTCGGTTTGAGGCCACAGTGCAGCGTCTCGATGGCCGGCGATAGGTCATGCGGGACTGACGCCACGGTCAAGTTATGCTCAGCAATCGTCACTGAAGCGCTTCTTGTGCGTTGTGACGCAGTCGGCGGCCAGATAGGTCGCATGTCAATCGACGTGTAGGGGGCATCATGTTCGGGTGGCGGAAACGAAACGACGGCTTCGAGTGGCGTCAATACGTCCGGACCACCATTCTGGTCCGTCGCGAGAAACGGCGGCAGAAGATTGATGAGGTCCGGGAAGCGGCCATCAACAAGGTCAAGGAAGCGGGCGAGAAAGGAGCGCGCGCTGGCGTAGCAGGGGCGGAAAAGTTCGGACAAGCGGCCAAGGCAGGGCTAGGCAGTGCCGCCCGCTCGGCACAAGAGGCTTCATTGTCGTTTTGGCACTGGAACAAGACGGCCGGAATCATAACCGCAGTACGGGCATCCATGCGGCACGCGCTGGGTCGTGTGTGGGCGCCAATTTCGAAGCCGAAAGGCGACGGCGCGGGGTGGAGTGCCGGTGGCCATGTACGGCTCCGCCAGATCTTGCTCGCTGTGGCCGGGATTGCGGGTTTTTGGGCAGCGGCCCGCGCCGTGAGCCTCGGGCTCGATGGCGAAGTCAAGTTCGCAGCCGCGATCGCTGTCGCCGCCTTGGTCGCGGCCGCTTTGGCACACGGATTGGCAGGGCCCCGGGCGGGTCGCGCCCTTGCTGTTCTCAATGAGGTCCGAGACCACGCCCGTCGGTTGATCCGCGGCATACCGATACCGCATCGCGTCCGCAACGTCGGTCCACGGGTCTTGGGCGCTGGCGCATTGGCCCTTGGGCTGGCAATCTGGGCCGGCCTTTGGGCCGGATATGGTGGCCGACCCAATTTTGCCGGTCTCGTCCCACTGTCGTCGACACCAGCCGAGACTGTCTCAGGACGTGCGGTCGCGGTTGCGGGCGATACACTGCGAGTTGCCGGAAAGTTCATCCGGCTGGCGGGTATCGAGGCTCCGGAGCGAAACCAAAAATGCGCTCTCGCCGGAACAAAGCGCTGGGACTGCGGTACCGCTGCGGCTCAAGCCATGGCTGCGCGCATCAAGTCCAAGAACGTTCGCTGCGACCTTTCTGAGCCCAAACCGGCTGGCACCGCGCGCGGGGTATGCCGCATCGACGGTAGCGATCTGGCCGCCGATCTGGTCAAGTCTGGCCATGTTTTCGCAGAGCCCGGATGGTTCGGCCGCTATGCCGCGCTCGAAACCGAGGCGCGGGCGGCGAAGGCGGGTTTGTGGCGCGGTGAAGCGGATCGGCCGTCGGACTACCGTGCCAAGCGTTGGGAGGAGGCGCGAAAGGCCTCGCCAGAAGGCTGCCCGATCAAAGGGCAACTGAGTGCTGATGGTCGCGTCTATGTGCTGCCATGGGCACCGCAGTACGATCGTATCAAGATCAGGGCCACAAAGGGCGAGCGCTGGTTTTGCAGTGAAGCAGAAGCTCAGGCCGCAGGCTGGAAGCCGATCGAACAGTCGTGAGTGGTTGCACTTTCTGGCCCACCTGGCGACAAGCTGCCGCGCACAACGAGTTTCGTTGACCTCCAGTCGCCGCCTTGAGAAGGGGGAAAAAGCCCGCGGTCGGGGGGGGACCGCGGGCCGATCGTGTGGCTCCTAGCGGGGGTCATTGGGCCGGTGCCACAGCACGATGCATTAAGGTACGTCGCTGCTCCGGCGATTGGCAAGCCTCATGAATAAAATTACTTTCCAAAAATTGTATATTCAGCGTCGAAATCAATTCATCTCGATCGAACAAGCGGCGACCGTCCTCGTGCGTCATGCGTCATGACGTCATGCGCCCTCGTTCGTACGGCAATCACTTCTTGGCGCTCACTTGTTGCTGCCAACGCAGCTCAAAGGGTGACAACAGGATTTTGGACTCGCGCGGCGCCTGGCCAGGTCGTTCCACCGTTCCGAAACCAACGTTGCCCACGACGCCCTCGACGCTGGTCGATGCCTCGTCGCGCCACGGCAACTTGTCGTGCTCGAAGCGCAATTCGCCATCGATCCAAAGCCTGAGCTTGCCGTCAGGCCTCTTCGGCGTGTTGAGCTGTAACTCCTGCTCGATGGATATCCAGCGTCCGCGTGCGAGCTGGAACTTGTCTCGGCCAATGGAACTGATCTTGTCACCGAGCTTCGGGATCTGAACGCTGACCTCGCCGACACCCTTTTCGCGCCACGTCACGCGCGCCGCAAAACCGGGCTTGCTCTCACCTTTCTCGAAGCCGTCGAAACGGCTGCCCCCGAACAACCCCGGTAGCATACCGCCGTCGCCAAAGTCGAAGTCCGAAGGCAAGTATATGCTGTAGGAGAGGCACGTCGACTGGGCGCCAGCAACATCGAACGGCGTCCATTGCATGCCGATTCCGGACCGCGGCGCGGCTGTACCTCGCTCGGGCTTGCCGTCGCCTTTCGGCACTGTAACCTCCAAGACAGCCGGTGAGGGTGCACCCCGCATCGGGATGATCTTGGCATGTTCGAGCATTCCGTATTCGCGCGCGCCGGCCATCGCTTGCAGTTCGATCGGTGTCAACAGATCGCCGCTGGCATTGGCGATCGGCTGAATGGACGATACGCTATAGCGCGCAGCGCACGCCGACGCCTTCTGCGTGGTGAATTGATCGCTGATCGCATAGCCAGCCGCGAACAGTCCGATCAGGATTCCAGAAGTGTTGAACAAGAGCTTGTTGGTGTCGATCTTCATGAAATCTGTCCTTGAAAATTATCCTCGAAAGGCCCGATTGATGTTGCGCATGAGGGGATCCATGAGTTGGTCGAGAAGCGTGCGCTCCCCGGTCAAAAGGATCATTTCGGCGCGCATTCCTGGATGCAGCGACAGCCGCTGAGACAGCTCGGCTGGCGTCTCGTCGAGTTCGACGCGCGCGATGAAGAACGCACCGCCAGACCTCGCGTCCTCGATACTGTCGGCTGACACCCATGCGAGCTTGGCGGGCAGCGGCCTCTGCTCGCGCCAGCTCAACGCCGTGAGCCAGACCTTGGCGGGCATGCCGGGCTTGACGTTCTCGATCTGATTGGGTTGCAAGCGGCCCTCGACGACCAGCCGATCGGCCACCGGCACGATGTCGAGCACGGTGCCGCCGGGCGCCATGACAGCACCTTCGCTGGCGACCTTCAGCTTGAGAACACGGCCGTCGACCGGCGCTCTCATCTCCGCACGTTCGAGTTCTTGTGCAGCGACCGCGATCCGTGCCACCAGACCCGCGGCTTCCTTCTCGAGTTCGGCGACCTGCCGCTCTAGCGCCAAGATGCGTGAGCGGGCGGCCAGCTTGCGCTCCATCAGATCGGTCATGGTCGCGGCTTCGTCCCGGGCCAGTGCAAGCTGCCTCTTTGCGAGCTCCGCTTGCGTGCGCATGGCACTGATCTGCTCGTCCAGCGCCCTGGTGTCGAGAGTAACCAGGATATCGCCGGCCTTGACCACCTGTCCCTCAGTGACGTGGATCTTCGACACCTGACCGCCGCGCTGGTGCTGGACCGGTTTTACCTTGCTTTCGACGATGATCGTGCCCTGCAGGCCGACGCCCTTGTCTATGGGCGCATACGCGGCTGCGCCAAGACCGAGGCCGAAGAATGCCGTGACCACGACGAGCCCGCATGCCATTGGCAAGCGCACGTCAAGTTTCGGATGCCTGCGCGGCTCGACGAGGCCGGTAGTTCGCTGGTCGCGATCGAATGCCATGGCCATTTCTTTCAATGCATCTCGGCCGCGGCGCGCTGGCCGGGCATGGAACGAGCGGGGTGGCTTTCGAAGCGCCGGGCGAGTTCGCGCGGTGTACCAGAGGCTTCCACCGCGCCACCTGCCAACACGACCATCTTGTCGGTCAATGCCAAGAGGCGCGGGTCCTGCGTGGCGATAGCAAGGGCGACGCGCTCTCGTTTCAGATCTTCGAGCGTGGACATAAGGCGGCGCAGACTACCGCCGTCGAGCCCAAGTTCCGGCTCATCGAGTACGATCAAGCGCGGGCTTCCGTAGACGGCTCGCGCGAAGGCCACCGCGCGCCGCTCCCGCAGCGAGAGGCCGCTTCCGTCAACACCCACCTGGGTGTCGTAGCCCGAAGCCAGCCCGCTCAAGGTTTCGTGCACGCCGGCTCTCGCCGCGGCCTTTGCGACTGCGAGCAAACTGGCGTCGCCGAAGCGGGCGATGTTCTGGTGGACAGTCCCTTCGATCAAGCAAGGTTCGTCGGTCAGATAGCCGACTGGTGGCTCGCCCTCGCCGCGCTGCCAACTGGAAATCGGGATGCCATCGAGATCGGCATTACCTATCGTCGGCACGTGCGCTCCTGCCAGGATTGCCGCCAGAGCCGACTTACCGGAGCCGTTGGGACCGACGATGCCCAGGCATTCGCCGGGTGCGATCGACAAGCTGACCGATCGCAGCGCCGGCTGCTTTCGGCCTCCGTGGTAGAATGTGACGTCGGAGAGCGTGATCCGGCCAGCGGGCGCTTCGCTTCCGGCGCCCACTTTCGGTACTGAAGCATCGGCCTGCAGCGCCCGCAAACGGCGATAGGCGACTTGAGCGCCGCGGGCAGCCCTGATGGCGCTGACGAGCTGTTCGAGGGGTGCCAGCGCGCGGGCAAGCAGAATTGCGGATGCCACGAGCGCCCCCGGCGTCATCTCGCCACGCACCACGAGCCATGCACCGGTACCATAGAGAGCGATCTGCGATCCGATGCGGACGGTGCGCGCGAACGCCTTGATCAGGCTCGTACGCTTGCCAAGCGAGTACGCGCTGACGATATGCGCGCGATTGAACGCTTCCCATTGCTGTGCGGCGCCGCGCGTCAGGCCCAGGGCGCCTGCCAACTGGCTGTCTCCCGACACCGTCGTAAGCCATTGCTCGGACCGCTCATGGGCCTTGCTGCTCTCGGCCACCAATCGACCGGTGACGATCGCGTGGAGCATGGCGGCAAAAATGAGCAGCATGGCCGAGATGGCAGCCACCAAGCCGACGAGTGGATTGAGTAGGGCCAGCGCGACCAGGAACAATGGCACCCAAGGCGCATCGAACAACACCGTGACGACACCACCGGTCAGGAACTGCTTGACCTGTTCGAGCGCACGCGCGTCGGACTTGAGTTCGGTGCCCGGCGTGCTGAGCTTCAACCCGTTCTCGATGATGTGCTGGCCAAGCTCATGATCGAGCCACAACCCGGCGCGCAGCAGGATCGTGTCGCGCGCCATCTCGATCAGCGCCAAAGCGATGATTGCTGCCGCCGTGATGATCGTAAGGATGACGAGCGTCTCGATGCTTCCGAGCGGCACCACGGTCTCGAAGACCTGCAACGTGTAGAGGGGCGTCGCCAGCATCAACACGTTGATGCAGCCGCTGAACAAGAATGCCACGAGCAATGCCCGCCGCACCTGCTTCAGCATTCGCCTTGAGGTACGCATGGAACACTATCCCCGCCAATCAGGCTCACGCCAAGGAACCCAATTGACCGCTTCTCACGAGTTCTACCGATGTTAGCGTGAACTTCTAAACGATGAGCGAACCCGACGAGACGAGGTCATCGAGGTCGAGACCTTGAACGCCTTGCAGAAGCACGACATCGACGAAGTATCCAGCGCCGACGTCAGCCGAAACCATGGTGCCCGCGGCGGTCGTCGTGACACGAACGTTTTGCTCCAGGCCCGACGGATCGAGACCAGTGAGCAGCCGCGAGAAGTCGAGCCGGTCTCCAGCGCCGAAATCCGTGATGACGTCGAATCCGGCTCGCGTGCCGTCGTCGGCGAGGACGTCCGATCGGAGCCAGGCGAACGTATCGTTTCCGGCCGAAAAGCCGTTGCGGAACTGGCCGCCGGACAACACGTCATCGCCGCGTCCACCCATGACGAGGTCGTTGCCGCCGTCACCGTAGATACGGTCATTGCCGTCGCCACCAGAGATGGTGTCGTGTCCGCCGCCGCCGAACACGCCGTCGCTGCCGTTTCCGCCGCTGATCTGGTCGTTGCCAAGGCCGCCGTTCAGCTGGTCGTCACCTTCGCCGCCATTGAGCACGTCCACGCCCGTCTGGCCGTCAAGCACGTCGTTGCCAGTCCCGCCTTCGAGCACGTCGTCGCCAGTTCCGCCGTAGAGAGAGTCGCGGCCATTGCCGCCATCGAGCCGGTCATTTCCGTCGGATCCGTCGAGGCGGTCGTCGCCATCGCCGCCGACGAGAATGTCAGAGCCCGTTCCACCGGTCAGCGTATCGTTGCCGAGGCCACCATCGAGATGGTCATCGCCCGCCTCGCCGAAAAGCGTGTCGTTCCCGTCGCCGCCGAGCAAACCGTCGGCTCCGGCGCCGCCGAAAAGCTGGTCGTCGCCGGTTCCGCCGTCGAGGCTGTCGTTGCCGTTGCCGCCGTTCAGGGTGTCATTGCCCTCGCCGCCGAACAGCCGGTCGTTGCCGTTGCCGCCATCCAACCGGTCGTTGCCTCCGTCGCCGTGGAGAAAGTCATCGCCGTTGCCGCCGTCGAACTGGTCGGCGTCACCGCCACCCCAGATGCTGTCGTTGCCGTTGCCGCCGTGGATCGTATCGCGTCCCGCGTCGCCGATCAGGGCATCGGCCAGGTTGCCGCCGTTGATGCGGTCGTCGCCTGCGTTTCCGTAGATGACATTGACACGGTTGGGATCTCCGACGATCTGATCGTGGGTCAAGGTGCCGTCGATGCGGCGGCCGGAGACCGGCTTTGAATTCAGGTAGACAACCATACGCACACACTTTCTTCGTTCACGTTGGCTCCCAATCGGGATCACCGTGGTCAAGAACGTCTACGACGGTCCGAAGGCCGCCGGTGTGCATGCCGAGCCTTCTGAAACAGGGCGCGGCGTAAATCCACACCCTCTCGTATTAACCAAACTGTCTTAAGGATATCCTAACCGTGGGTACTGAATCCGACCGGCCGTCGTCGTCGAACGATCAGGTCAGGAGCAAGCCGCTTGCCAGCAAATCACCGGCCGCCTGGCCGTGAACGCCATCAAGCGTCACCACGTCTACGAACCCAGCCGTTGTCCTGACCGAGATCGTTGAGCCGTCCGCGCCGTCGGCTACCTGCACGACATCGCCGATGCTCGCCCACGTCTTGCCCTTCAGGAAGTCTCGGATATCGAGCTTGTCGCCGGTTGCGAAATCGGTGATGCGATCGACGCCTAGCGATCCGCCTACGTCTTTCTTGAAGTACACGAACGTGTCGTCACCCGCGCCGCCCGTCAGGGTATCCGCGCCGCCGAGGCTGCGGATTACGTCGTTGCCGCCGCCACCCAGAATCGCTTCGGCCAACTTGCTGCCCTTAATGGTGTCTGCAAATGTCGAACCCACTAGGCTTTCGATCCCATAAACGGAGTCGGTGCCCGTGCTCGCTCCTGTGATCGTGTGCTTGGACAGGTCGATGGTCAACGCCGATGTGGCCGTTGTATAGTCGAGTGTATCGAAGCCAGACCCACCGTTGATGAAGTCGTTTCCCGCGTCCGACGAAAAAAAGTCGTTGCCGCTGTCACCGAAGAGACTGTCGTCACCGGTGCCGCCGAAGATCCGGTCGTCGTTCTTGCCGCCGCGAATCGTATCGTTACCGCCGTCACCGAAGAGGCTGTCGTTGCCGTCGTTGCCGAAGATCGTATCGTTGTTGCCGCCGCCGAACACGCCGTCGTTTCCGGTGCCCCCGGAAATCACATCGTCGCCGGCATCGCCAACCAGGGTGTCGTTGCCAGCCCCGCCAAAAAGGCTGTCATTTCCGGCATCTCCGAAGAGTCTGTCTACTCCGGCATTGCCGTAGATCAGGTCATTGCCGCCATTGCCGTTGATGCGGTCGTCGCCGTTGCCACCGCGTACATCATCGGAGCCGTCGCCAGCGGTGACGATGTCGTTGCCATCGCCAGCCTGAATCAATTCCTGAAGTGTGGAGCCGGCAATTGTGTCGGAAATCGCAGTGCCCTTGATCGTAGTGAATGCCATATTCTACTCCAATGCGACACATCGTGGCCGCCTACTCTGCTGGTTCGGAATAGAATGGAGTCGAAAAATTTAGATTCCGCGTCAAGTCACAAGCAAAATTAAATCGATTTGAAGGTACGTGCGGACTTATTCGGAAGAAAAAGGAAAAAATGGCGCGAACCGCTCCCTGGTTCGCGCCAATCCGGGAGCTCCGCCGCGCCCTCGCGACAAACTCCCGTAACACGCTTCATGTGCATCAGTAGAGGAAAATGCCGTCTGCGGCCAGCAGGTCGACATCGGTGGCCTGGAAGCCCGATAGCTTTACGACATCGACGAAAGTGTCGCCGAATTTCACCGCGACGGTCGTATCGCTACCGCCGACCGTCAACCTGATGACATCGCTTGCGGCGCCGGGGTTCGTCTTGACGAAATCATGGAGATCAATCCTGTCCGACGTGCCGAAATCGATAATCGTGTCGACGCCGAGGTGCTGGCCATCGAGCAGCAGATCCTTGACCAGGAACTCGTAAAGGTCGCTACCGCTTCCGCCCCTGTACGTGTCCTCGCCGCCTCGGCCGCGGAAATAATCGTTGCCGTCGCCTCCTTCGAGGGTGTTGGCCTTGCCGTCGCCCGCAAGCGTGTCGTCGAAGGCCGTGCCGATCGCCCTCTCGAAGCCGCTCAGGATATCCTGAACTTGGGTGCCGTCGGCGAGGAAGGTGTCGGCAAGACCACCATGGATATCGATGAAAATCGCATTGGAGTGAAGCGAGAAGTCGATCGTGTCGAAATCGGCACCGCCCTCGAAGTTATCGGCGCCTGCGCCGGCGACCACAGTGTCGTTGCCGGTGCCGCCATCCACGGTATCGTCGCCATCACCGTCTTCGATCCGGTCCGCACCCGAGGACCCGGTCAGCCAATCACTGCCAACGTCTCCATAGATCCGGTCATCGCCGCTCTGGCCGTTGAGCACATCGTCGCCGTCGCCTCCGAACAGTACGTCGTCACCGCCTCCGCCAAGCAGCTGGTCGATGCCATTGTCGCCGAATATCGTATCGTTGTCGGCGCCACCATCGAGGAAGTCGTGGCCGTCCCCGCCGACAAGAACATCATTGCCCGTGCTGCCGCTCAGCGAATCGTTGCCATGGCCGCCATCCAATCTGTCGCGACCGCCCTCGCCCTTCAGCACGTCGTTACCCGCACCGCCAACAATCACGTCGTTGCCGAGATTGCCGTTGATGAAATCGTCGCCGTCGTCACCGCGGAGCGTATCATTGCCGTCGCCACCATGGAGCCTGTCATTGCCGTCGTCGCCAGAGATGTCGTCATCGCCCAGATCACCCATGATCAGATCCTGGAGCGTCGTGCCTGTCAGTCGATCGTTACCCGTTGTCCCCGAAATCGTCGCCATTGGCTACTCCCTTCTCAAGTATCCGCCGCAATCCCGATCCGTACCCCGCCGCGCACCTGACCGCACGGCAGCGCTCTGCAATCGCTCGGGTCTCACACCAATTTCGAGGAAAATTTCCCGATACTATGCATCTAAACGATCATCCTCGATTATGATCTTATCAACGACACATTGAGGCCACGTATATGCTCTGCCGAAAATGCTTCGTGTATTTCTTTCAAATTGTTCGAATTTAATATTTCTATTTCACCTTATGCGGATTCGAACAAAATAAAAAAGGCACTGGAATGCTGTTCCAGCGCCTTTCAAGTTTGAGTCCTGCAGGAAAACGGGAAAGACTGCGCAATTCTCGGTGTTTGGGAGCGCGATATCCCTAAATAAGAGATCGCTATTGCTCATTGACGTTGAATGTTGCCAATCGAACGGCGAGTGGCGGGGGCGGGCGGCGGCGCCCTGAGGGGGTAACCGCCGCCCTGCTATCCGAGCGTCAGCTCAGGATAAGTCCGTTGGCAAGCAGATCGTTGGACTGAACGCCGTCGAGTGTGACGACATCCACGAACACGTCGCCTTGCCTCACCGAAACGGTCGTGCCCTTGTCGTTGTCTCCAAACTTCACCGTATCCCGCGGCGACAACCCCTTCAGCAACGCGCTGAGGTCGAGGCGATCATCCTTGGAGAAGTCGGTGATGTGGTCGACGCCCGTGCCAAGGTCCTTGGCAAGCCAGACGAAGGTGTCCTTGCCGGCTCCGCCCGTCAGGGTGTCGGCGCCGCCCAGGCCGCGGATGACGTCGTCACCGTCGCCGCCGACGAAAACGTCATTGTTCTTGGAGCCCTTGTAGGTGTCGGCGAACGCCGATCCCACAACGTTCTCGACCGACTTGAACGTATCGGTCCCTTGGCCGGTGGCCGAGCTCTTCGAGACGTCGATTGTGATGCCGGCCCTCGCATTCGAGAAGTCGAGCGTATCGAAGCCAGACCCGCCATCGTAGGTGTCGTTGCCGAGACCGTCGTTCAAGGTGTCGTTGCCCGAACCGCCGCTCACCACATCATCGCCATCGCCACCGGACAGAGTGTCATTGCCGGAGTTGCCAGACAGGGTGTCCTTGCCAACGCCGCCACGGATGTCGTCATCGCCACTTTCGCCGGACAGGACGTCGTCGCCATTGCCGCCAAAGACCCTGTCGTTGCCATTGCCGCCGCTGACCTTGTCGTCGCCAGCGCCGCCGCGAAGGACGTCATTGCCCGAGTTGCCCCAGACCTGATCGGCGCCCTGGCCGCCCGAAACCACGTCGTCTCCCGCAAGGCCGAAAAGCTTGTCGTTACCGAGGCCGCCGGTGATCGTATCATTGTCGGTTGCGGTCGCGGGCTTGGTGGCTTCTTTTGCCAACAGGGCAGCATTGGTCTGACCGATGTCGAAGCGGAACACGCTGTCGTCGTAGTCCTTGTCGCCGCCCTTCCAAAGATCTTCGAAGCCAATCTCGACCGAGCCGTCGATCACCTTTACTTCGCCGGTTGCGTGCTTGAAATTGTCTCCATTGAGGCCAGCCTCGGCCCCACCGAACGAGTGGAAGATCGACTTGCCGTACTGCGAGGTGATGACCGTCGACACGCCTTTGTCACTCTCGTGCACGAGTTTCAACTCGCCGCCCGCGTTGACGTTTCCGGCCTTTCCATCGGCGCCGACGAACTTGAAGCTGCCCTTGGTGTCGGCGAGCAGCTTGTCCACGCCCTTCTGCGAATAGCCGTTGGGCACCACAAAGAACCCGACGCGATCGCCGCCCTTCAGATCCACATCGACCGAACTCGAGCCCCCGACCAGGTCGCCGCCTGAGCCTTTGGCCGACGCGTTCGCGAACAAGACCTCGACGTCGTAGACCGAGCCGTCGGACGCGATCTTGTAAAATCCGAGGGTGTTCTTGAAGCCAGCGGACTCACTGAGGAACGTTACTTTTCCAGTGACGTCCTCGTGGATCACCAACTTGTTCAGGTCCACCGTGCCACCGACCGAGGCGGAACCGAACACGATGTCGTCACCGGCCTCGCCAGCCAATGTATCGTCGCCGCCGCCACCGTGAATCCTGTCGTTACCTGCGCCACCGTTCAGCTTGTCGCTGCCACCCTCACCGAAGATCAAATTGGCATGCTCGTCGCCCTGAAACGTGTCCTTGATGCCGGTGCCGATGAAGGTATCATCGTGGTCGGCAGCGGCTTTTTCGTCCGATTTCTCACTCATCGCACTCTCCTCATCGGCTCACGTACTTCGACCGTGAGCGAAATTTGACCACCGTTCGCCGTAAGGGCATATCACGGCCATTAGGCGCTCCCACACCTGAGCCCGGCAATTTAAACTCTCGACCATACTACCCAAAAAAATACAACACTCAGTGCAATATCGAATAGGTTTTCGAACCAAAGTTTATTCAAATCCGATTATATGATTTTATTTCTTGTTCACCCTAAGCTGTGCGAATCCCAAATTTTCCAGGTGATTGTGAGTGTGGCGGCCTGGTTCAGCGTCCGCCACACATGTTTCAAGTGCAATCGGAAAAGCCCACGTCAAGCTTTCTGGGCATTTACCAAGCTATTCCCTGGTAGGTCGGGTCCTGGGGAAGCTCTTTGAACAGGCGCGCGAGATCCAGAACATGCACGCCCGGCCGGCGACATTTCACGGCAGCGCGAAACTCTTCGGTTGCATGGCTGACAACGACTATGTCGGATCCATCGACCAGTGTCTCTGCATTCGCGACGCATAGTGTCTCAAGCTTGTCCATCAGCTCGGCCTGCCGCGGAACCGCATGACGCACGTAGTCGATCTGGCCCTGGAGCAGCGGTCCGAAGTCGAGGTTCGGATCGTAGGCCGTGATCGCCTGGCCACGTGCCAGCATTGCGGCCATCACGTCGAGTGTCGGACTTTCGCGCATGTCATCTGTGCCGGGCTTGAATGTGACGCCGAGAAACCCGATCCGCTGTCCTGCGAAAGGCTCCAACAGCTTCACAGCCTCTGCGATGTGCACTTGGTTCGTCGCCAATAGGCTGTCGAAAAGGGGCACGCATACGCCGATCTCGCGGGCGATGTGGCCGACCGCCCGGACCTCCTTGGGCAGGCACGATCCGCCGAAGGCGAAACCCGGTTTCAGGTAGTAGGGAGATAGGTTGAGTTTGAGATCACGGACGAAGATGTTCATCACGTCGTGGCTATCGATGCCGAGCTTCTTGCACATACGGCCAACTTCGTTGCCGAAGGCGACCTTGGTCGCGTGCCAGACGTTGTCGACGTACTTCACCATCTCGGCAGCTTCGATCGAGGTGAAGATGACTTTCTTGTCGATGGCGGAGTAGATGGCGCTCACGGTGCGCTCTGCGCGATCGTCGGACGCACCCACCACAGTCTTTGGCGGTTCGAAAAAGTCTGATACGGCTACGCCCTCACGCAGGAACTCCGGATTGAAGCAGACACCGAAATCCTGGCCGAGTTTCTTGCCGGACGCCTGCGCTATCTCGGGCACGACGACGTCGAGCGTGGTTCCCGGAGGCACAGAGCAGCGAAGTACGACCACATGATAGGTGTCTTTCATGGCGAGCGCTTGGCCGATAGCGCGGCTGGCTTGCCGGACGAAAGTGAAATCGCAGCCACCGTCCTTCGACGTAGGCGTGCCGACCGAAAGGAAAGTGACATCGGTATCGAGAACAGCGGCGATCAGGTTCTGCGTGGCGTCGATGCGGCCATCGCGCACGCCGTCAGCCAGCAAATCGCCTAACCGGTCCTCGACAATCGGAGAACGGCCCTCGCGGATCGAGCGAACCTTTTCCATGTTGACGTCGACGCCGACCATCCGAAAGCCCAGGTGCGACAGGCACGCCATCGAAACGGCGCCGACGTAGCCGAGGCCAACCACGCTGTTGGCAGGTTTGGTTTGTTCCGCGACGACAATCGACCCGCGCGCATAGCCGACCGCAGCCTCGTCCCGCAAAGGAGATGCTATATTCATGATTCTGACGCTCCCGCTTCAGGCTTTTGCCTGCTGATTTTTATCACCCCATACCGGACGCAATCGGTCAGCACACGGCTGGCGCGCGAAACGGCATAATGTGAGGATGCCTGGGAGAGATGGGTTTCAAATAAAAACAAGAACTAAAATTTTAAGTATCAGGCACCAAATACGATCTTCAACATGCCCCATGTCGGGACATTCAAAAGGCCTGTATAAATCATGACAACGAGAAACAATGCCGCTACTGACATTCCTGTTAGATAGGCGGCCATGAATTCGCGGAACACGACGATTCCGGTATTTCCGGAGAACCCCTGCATTTGGTTGCCGCGGTTGGTCCACTTTTGCTTCGCCAGCCGCCACATCATGTAAACCTTTACCGCCGCGTTCAACAGCTGATTGGCGTAAAGCGTCCAGATGAAATTAAGGTCGACCCGCGTGGCATACGTGAATAGAACCAGCGACAGCAGCATGCGGGTCACTGCGATATAAGTAACGTATGCAGCGAAAAATCCGGCGCCGAGTTTCAAGCTTCCAGCCAGCGCAAGCATCGGTGAGAACAGCATTGTCCACATGGCGAGCCGCTGATCGACACAACACCACCAGATGAACAGCGGCATCCGCCCTGGCCCGAGCATGATTGCGCGCTGACCATTGCGCAGCATATTGCCGGACCAGCGCCTGAGGTTTTCGACCATACGGCGGTAGCCGGAGCCTTCGACGACCTCGATGGTGGTGCCGCTAGCATCAGGCACATAGGTCATCTTCACGCCATGCCTGAGCAGGCTGTACCACGTACTCTTGTCGTCGCCGGATAGGAATCGGAACTGGCCCCATAGCCAATGCTCGAGAAAATCCGCTTCCTGCAGCCTGATGAACTCATGACTGACGATGTGCGTCGCGCGGAACACGGAAAAACGGCCTGTGAGTGTCAGGACTCGATTGGATAGCGCGTGGCTCTGCATAGCCATCCGTCGCTGTGCAAAGCGCATGTTGAGCCACGACTGCATCCATTTAGGACCGCGCACCAGCACGTGCTCGTCGGTCGTCAGCGCGTGCAGCTCTGGATCGAGCGCGAACAGCGGGAAGCACTTGCGGATCGCGCCCGGGTGGAGCACGAAGTCGCCATCCATGAAAATTACGAGATCGTCCTTGCCGAGGCCCGCGCGCGACATGGCGCGAAGAATCAGCGCGATGGCCACGCGCTTGCCCGGCTGGTTCTGGCGGATGATCCGGAGCGTGATATCGAGATCGTTGCCGACCAGTTTCAGGTGGCGAGCAATCTTCTGCTCGTCAGAAAGCTCACTCGATCCCAACCAGATGGTGGCCGGCACTCCCGCCTCGCGGATTTCCGTGCAGAGCGACCGGATGACCGCTTCGGAAATCTCGCGGTGTTCGCGGAACGTGGTCATCTGGACGTGGATGTGGCGCGGTCGCCAGCCCGAGTTCCAAACCTCGGCCGCACGGTCACGAGCCTGAGGATAGGTGATGTTTGCGAACACCAGGGCTCGCATCCAGTGATTGAACCACCATAGATAGCGCCAGATGCCGAGAAAGCCGATAACGTAGACGAACTCGCGCGCAGCCGGGTCCCAGATCGAGTTCGGGGTGAGCGAAAGTGCGATGAAGCAAACGGCGAAATAGGTCCATATCTGGAGCTGAACGCCTGGCGACCATTTTTCGTAAAACGGCAGTGGCACTGCCGGATGGTCAAGCCCTGGTCGATTGGCGGCGGTCATGGGCTCGGGCCACATCCAGGTTAGGCGTCAAAGCGCCAGCGACAGCGATTTCTTGATCGAGGAGAACAGGGAGTTGGTTGAGCGCTGCTCGAAAACGGCGACGACAGGCAGACCGGATCGATAGCGTTGAGCGTCTTCGACAATCTTCGGATCCTTGAACTCGATTGAAATCTTCGCCGATCGATCCGTTGGCCCGCGCCACGAGTAGCCGGGACTGCCAGCCTCGTTCTGTTCGCGGATGAAGCCCGATGTGCGATCGACTGTCTTAACGCGCCCCTTGAGCGTCTCTCCGAGGGCCGGCACGTAGATCAGCACATCATCGCCAACGCCCACCTTCAAGACCTCGTCTTGGGTCATGAAGGCTGTGACATGTCGCATTTGGCGCTGTTCGATGATCGCGATTACGTCGCCTTTGCGGACGCTACCCTGATCGAACCGGGGTAGATCGAGAATGATGCCGTCGAATGGGGCACGGACCGACGCCCGCGAGCGCTGGTTGAGCCAGGTGATCTGGCGCTGCTGGGCAAGCTGAATGTCGTGCTCGGCCAAGCGCACTTCGGCCTCAATCTCGGCACCCTTGCCGGTGATATCGGCACTGCCAATGGTCTGATTGCCCGAATACAAACGCTTGCCGATATTCTGCTCGGCTAGCTCGATCCGGGAAGACAGCTCAATCCGCCGGACCTCGTGTTCCTTGCGGAGGCTGATCACCTGCCGCTCGATGTCGCTGATCCTGCTCTCGGTCGCATAGCCTTTGTCGAGCAGCCCCTTGAACCGCTTGTAGTCGGCCTCGGCGGACCTGAGTTGCGCGCCCAACGCTTCGAGCTCGACGCGGGTCTGCTGAACATTCTTCATCTCCACGGTGGCGTAACCACGGATACGTTCCAATTCCTCGGTGTGGCGCTGCTTCAGGAATGCGAGCTTGGCCTTGCGCTCGCGCACTGCGATGTCCGCGAGCTCTATTTCGCGCTCGAGCTGATTGTCGATGAGATCAAGGATGTTTTCGCCCGCGCGCACTGTGTCGCCGGGCTGGCGATTGCCCCACGCCACGCGGCCGTCGGCTTGGGCCACGACCTTCTCGACGGGTGCCTGGATGACGGCGGTCTGAACTTCCATTCGGAAAAAGTTGGTGTAGCCGATCAGCGACGTGTAGCCGAAGATCATCAGGCCCAGCACCATGTAGAGACCAGTCATGCCGACCGTCTTGATCGGCCATCGCTTCATCGGCAATTGCTGAAGGCGGGGCCGATCGGGCTCGAGAGAAGCCGGCGTCACAGGCACATCGATACGCTGGATCGTGTCCTCGACGTCGACCATCGAGCCGCGGACCAGTTCCTCGATAAAATGCGACATCAGCTCGCGCTCGCGCTCGCCGATCTCGGTGAAGCGCACCGCAAACATCTTGGCAACAGGATCGAGGCGAACAACTTCGGCCTTCACCAGGAAGGTAACGTCGAACCCCTGGAACGGCAGCATCAGGTTGAGCGGAATTTCGCTGCCGATCTGCGGCAGCTCGCCTTCGAAGCCGTCGACACGCAGTCCGCCGAGACTCCAATCGGTCGCACGATGGCTTTGCCCCCCCACCTCTACAAAGAGGGGTGCTGTCACGCGGTGGTGCCGCCGTTGGTCAGGCCGCTCCCGTCTGACTTTCACTGCCATGGGCTACGTACTCGTAAGCAACTGGGCAACTCCCGGGCTTGACCTGGGACGCCACCAATCGTTCTCTCACCTCGCGGTTAACAACCGCCTTCGCGACGTTGTGCAAGTTGACGATGCGTTCGCGCGCAGCCTGTCATATCGCTGCGGCGGGTGCTTGATTTGATATTGTAATGCTTTGAAATATAGGAATATTATTTGGGTTTGCCAATGTAACTGCTGCGGCCGATCGTGGCGTTAACCAACCGTTTGCCATGCCACAAGATCTCACCGAAACACCGATCCAGTCTCACCCAAAGCGGTCGCTGACCGACCTGTGGCTTGGGGGCATAAGTTCCGGTTCAGACCCCTGCTGTCGCTGGTGGAGCGCTCTTTTGCACGCGTTGAAATCACAGAATGGATCGTTAACTATATGATTCTAAACAAATTTGTTCATGTGGCGCATTGTTTTAAGACCAACCCCGAGGGGGCAGACGACAGATGCGTTCCTTGAGCAGCCGAGCTAGAAGATCTTGCCGGGATTGAGTATACCTTCCGGGTCGAGCGCCCGCTTGATGGCGCGCATGACGTCGACGGCCGGACCCAGCTCCGCTGCCAATGCCGCGATTTTGCCCTGGCCGATTCCGTGCTCTCCCGTGCACGTGCCGTCCATCGACAGTGCGCGGGCGACCAGCCGCTCGAGGAACCCTTCGAGCGCGGCAACCTGGGTTGCATCTGAGGCGTCAAACACGGGCGTGGCGTGGAAATTGCCGTCGCCGACATGCCCTAGGATCGGCGCGATGAGCCCCGATCGCCGGGCGTCTGCGGCCGTTTCAGAAACGCAGGCGGCAAGCTTGGAAATCGGGACGCAGACGTCGGTCGCCAGGATCGACTGGCCGGCATAGAGCGTCTTGATGGCCCAATAGGCATTATGGCGCGCCTGCCACAGCCGTCGCCGGTCGTCCTCGCTGTCGGCCCAATCGAACCCTTTCGCTCCGTGTGCACGCGCCAAGGCTTCCACGTCCGCAATCTGCTCGCGTCCGGCTTGGCGGCTGGTGTGTAGTTCGATGAAGAGGGTGGGCGCCTCGGCCAGCTTGAGGCCCGAATGGGCGTTGACGGCCCTTATCTGGACCTCGTCGAGCAGCTCCACACGCGCGAGAGCGAGGCCCGATTGAATGGCCTCGATGGCCGTTTCGCAAGCCCCCTCGATCGTCGCGAAAGGTGCTACGGCGGTGATCTGTGCCTCCGGCTTGGGATGCAGCTTCACGGTGAGTTCGGTTATAATGCCGAGGGTCCCCTCCGAACCTATCAACAGCCGGGTCAGATCATAGCCGGCCGCCGACTTCGGCGCGCGACCGCCCGTGCGGATGACGCGGCCATCGGCCAGCACCGCGGTCAGACTTTTGACGTTATCGCGCATCGTGCCATAGCGCATGGCGTTGGTGCCGGAGGCGCGCGTGGCCGCCATGCCGCCAAGCGAGGCATCTTCGGCCCCTGGGTCGACGGAAAAGAACAGTCCGGTATCTCGCAGGTACGCATTGAGGCGCTTGCGCGAGACGCCTGCCTCGACAGTGCAATCGAAATCACGAGCATTGAGTGAAACGATCGCATCCATGCGGCTCATGTCCAGGGAAATACCTCCAAAAGGAGCGTTGACGTGCCCTTCGAGCGATGTCCCGGCTCCGAACGGGATGACCGGAACGCCATGGCGCGCGGCGATCTGCACCGCAGCCGACACTTCGGCAGTCGTGGCCGGCCAGACCACGGCGTCGGGCGGTTCGCTCGCGAGCCACGTCAGAGTGTTGGAATGCTGTTGGCAGATGGCCGCGCCGACCGTGAGCCGCGATCGAAACACAAGGTCGAGCTCGACGATCGCCGCGTTGATCGCATCGGAAACCGGTCTTTCAACGAACGTGCGCGCCTCAGGCATGATCGGGATCGCTCGCGGATTGGGATGCGGTGAGACGAGGCACAGTCTCGACCAGATTGATGGTCCCGCCAAAGTTAGGCCGCTGTCGCAAAATTGGCAATTCCGTGCGGCGGCTGGTCGGCCCGGCACCATTCGGCCGCAATCCAGAAAGCCGTGGACCGTTTGTCCGGATACGCACGCTCATTGCCGGGCTGGAAATTGTCTCACGATGTTAAAGTGTTGCCATTCGGCATCAGGGCAACCCACCAACTCGCATCGAGACGTACCGATCCAGCCTTTTTTTAATGTCAGGTTTCGAGTAAGACCTCAGGCGAAGCCGGGGGCTTCAAGCGTATCAAAAGGGGAGTTTCTCATGTTCCGTAGGCTGTTAATGGTCGCCGTGGCCTTCCCGGTGGCAGGCGTCTTCGCGGCGGCCGAAGCGCAGCAGGGTAACGAAGCCCTGGTCAACTTGGCGTCAAAGGACATCTCGCTCAACGATGACAAGGACTGCATCGACCTTGGCAATGCGGTAGGTGCCTACAACGGTATCCGTGTTCGCGCAAAGAAGGGCGACATCTTCGTCACCCGCGTGTCGGTCCGCTACAGCGATGGCTCTGTCCACAACGAAGATCGTTCCATCGATTTGAAAGAGGGTGAGCGCTCGCGCCCGATCAACGCAACGAGCGGCGACAAGTTCATCGACCACGTCAACGTGACGATCAGACCTTCAAAAGGCAAGGCGACGCTCGACGTGCTCGGCATCCAGTCGCCCGCAGGTGCCAAACGGAAACGCCTTCCGCTCGACAAGCCTGTCGGCTGTGGCGGTGCAGCCGGCGGCACTGCTGGCAAGCCTGCGGATCCGACCCAGCAGATCGTCGCCAAGCCGACCGATGGCAAGGCCTCGTCAGCAACGCCCGGCAAGCCACTGGCTGGCGGCGAGGTTCTGTTCGGCACCCAGTCCGTCGGCTTTGGCGTCGATCGCGACGTGATCCGCGTCGGCAACGAAATCGGCAAGTTCGATCGCATTCGGCTTCGCGTTCTCGACAACGACATCTTCCTGAACGACCTGAAAGTCGTTTACGGCAACGGCGAGCCGGACACGATCGCGGTCAATACCGAGATCAAGAAAGATTCGCGGACAAACTGGCTCAACCTCAAGGGCGACCGGTTTATCAAGGAGATCCAGTTGTCATATCGGTCCAAGCCCAGCGTCAAGGGTCAGGCCCGAGTGGAAGTGTTCGGTGAATACGCCGAAGGCTGGCTCGGACCGCAGGGCGAAGGCCGGAAGTTCAATGACGGCTGGGTGCTGCTCGGCGCGCAGACGGCAGGCTTCGTCGGCTTCGACAAGGACACGATCCAGGTCGGCAAGAACGAGGGCGGCTTCACCAAGATCCGCGTCACGGTCCGCGATCGCGCGATCACACTCAATGAGCTTCGAATCGTCTATGCCAACGGTGCCGACGATTTGATCCCGATCAAGACCCGCGTCGACGCCGGTTCCACGTACGGCCCGATCGATCTCAAGGGCGACAAGCGCGCCATCGAGAAGATCGAGGCTCGCTACCGGTCACGCTTCATCGACAAGGAAGCCAAGGGCAAGGGCAACGCCATTGTAGAGGTCTGGGGTCGCCATTGATCCTGGACGGGATGGCGGCTTCGTCCGCTGTCTGGGTTCCCCAAGCGTCCCCTGTGGACCGGACGACGAGAAACGACCATCGGCGGGGTTGCGATCAATCGCAACCCCGCCATTTTCTTGTCGATATTTTGACGCCGCGATTGGTTAGCCTCCGAACTTGGGCCCGGTTGGGGAGGTCACGAACCAGCACGGGCTTCCGAGCTGTTCAAGACGCCAATTGTTCGATCGGAGCCTTTCACCGTGCACCCCGGACTCAAGTCAGCCGCAGCGGCGATCCTCGCCGCACTGGTTTTCACCTCGGCTAACCCAGCTTCGGCGCGTGATGCCGACTGGGTCGTTCTTGGCGTGACGACAGCCGATTCCAGGCCGGATCGCGACCGCATCGAAGTGGGTCCGGGCCACGGCGCCTTCGATAGTCTTCAGATCGACGTCCGTGACGACGACGTGTTCATCAAGGACATTCGGGTCACGTCCTACGATGGCGCAGAAGAGACTTTCGAGATTGAGCAACTGGTCAAGGCCGGTCGTGCGCTCGAGCCGATACCGTTGAGCGGTCGGTTCAAAACCCTGAAAAGCATCCAGCTGACGTACAAGGCCAGCGGTCGCATCGGCAGTGGTCGTGGTATCGTGACCGTTTCGGCGGCCAAGACCGTTGCATCCTATTCGCGGGCCGACGACCGCGACGAGCGCTATCGTGACGACGGCAGGGACCGGCGTAACGACCGCGACCCATTCGTATCGATCGATACCCAGACCGCCGACCGTCGTGCCGAGCGCATCGTGTTTCGCACTGAGCGTGGCGAAGGGCGGCTCTCTGAAATCCGCTTCACATCCAGACGCGATTCTGCGCGCATCGGGTTGGTCACGGTCATATTCGGCAATGGCGACCGGCAGACGTTCGATGTTTATCAGCGACTCGAACAGGGCGAGTCCACACGCCCGATCCCGGTCGAACTCACTCCGGATAGACGGCGGGTGGAGGAGGTCATCGTAGGGCTGCGGCCAAGCCTGCGCCGCGGCACGGTTGAACTCGAGTTGAGCGGTGTGCGTCAGTGGAACAGAGACGATCGCCGGCCGCCGCCAGGTTACGAGCCCCAGTCAGGCGCGCCGCGCGGCGGCTGGGTTCTCTTTGGCGCGCAGACGGTCGGCTTTGGCATCGACCGAGACGTGATCCGCGTCGGCCGCGAAGCCGGGCAGTTCGAAAAAATCGCACTGCGGGTCTTGAAAAACGACATCTATCTGCGCGAAGTCACCGTTGTGTTCGGCAATGGCGAGCGCCAAGTTGTACCAGTCAACGTCGAGCTGAAGGAGGGGTTTCGTACGGCGCCGCTTCCGCTCGACCGCGGCGATCGCTTCATCGAAACCATCGAGCTGGTCTACCAGTCCAAGCCCGACCGTCGCGGACAAGCCGTGGTCGAGGTTTATGGCGACTACTCCGAGCGCTGGCTTCGCGATTCGTCCGACGAGCGGCGCGAGCGGTCTGGCGGCTGGCTTCTGCTCGGGTCGCAGCGCGCCGAGGTATTCAATACAGACCGCGACGTATTTGAAGTCGGCGAGCGGTTCGGACGCTTCAAGGCGTTGCGCATTGCCGTTCGCGACCGTGCCGTGAGGATCCGCGGGATGCGGGTCTACTATGGTAACGGGGAGGTCGAAGACGTGGCCATCAGCGCCGAGCTGCGCAACGGCCAGACCACGCAAGCTCTTGAAATACAAGGGCGCGGACGTTTCATCCAGCGGATCGAGGTCGCCTACCGCACGAAGCTGAACTTCAAAGGCGAGGGCACTGTTGAAGTCTGGGGCCTGAAGTAGCGGCCGGCCTGGCCGGGATGGTACTGTCTCGCAAACACCCTGGCCGTGATTGGGCCGCGGCAAGAGCAATCTTGAATGGCGGTGACGGCGTCCAACTTGGAGCTTTGGGAAGTCGTCAGATCATCTGCCGCGCATCGTCCTCGTCACCTAAGTGCACGGTTACACACCCTGCGGTGCAGCAGGGATCCGCAGCTTTGCATCGTGTTTTCCTACAACACGAACAGGTGAATCTTCGGGATAGACTGCGACTTCCATCTTGCGTTTTTTCAGCGGCTCGTGTTCCTGAACGGCTATGAAAATCCAATATCCCGCTTTGGCCTTCTTGGCCTTGATCCACGTGCTCGCGCTCGCTTCCTTTCCGTATATGTACTTCTACGGTTTGAGTTGGCCCGAGGCGACCTACCACATCATCGGCTACTTTTTGGGTGGCTTCGGAATCACCGCGCTCTATCATCGCGCGTGGACGCACAATTCGGTCAACTTCGCCCGCCCTGTCGAGTATGTGCTTGCCGTTTGCTCGACGATGGTGCCGCAGATGCCGGCCCGGCAGTGGATTTCGACCCACATCCTGCATCATCACCACACCGATAGCGATCAGGATCCTTACAACATCAAGCGCGGGTTCTGGTGGGCCCACTTCGAGTGGATCATCCTGGCGCCTGTGCCGCCGATCGTGCTGCCGGCCCGCCTGGACAACAATCCAGTGATCGAATGGCAAGAGCGCAACTACTTCGCCATCAGCGCCGTCGTGAACTTGCTGATCCCGGTGGGGCTTGCCATCGCCGCCGGTGCCCCGTGGTGGGGCGGAGTGCTGGTGTCCGCGCTCCGCTTGGTGGTCACCTCACACGTCGTTTACAGCGTGAACTCGGTCTGCCACAAGTGGGGAACCCGTCCGTTCACCCAAGAAGTGTCGGCCCGTGATGTGTGGTGGTTCCCGTTCGCGCTGGGCGAGCAGTATCACAACTATCACCATGCATTTCCGCGCGACTATCGGCACGGTGTTCGCCGGTTCGACTTTGATCCGACGAAGTGGCTCATCGAAGGTCTTGTGATGACCGGTTTGGCCTCGAACCCCTTTAAGATGCCCGACCGCAGGATAGAGGACGCCAAGCGCAGCCGGGTTCCGGCAGAGTAGTTTCGGACCGAATACCCTCGATGCTCGCGGGGCGGTTGGAATGGGCTGGACTTCCCCGGCATGAGCTACGTTCAATCTCGCCGTGCCATGTTCCGCGACGCTGCGCCAGGGCGCCCGGCGTCAGCCCTGACCCGATGTGCTTTCTGACATGTGGTAGCCGTAGGCTCCATCCGCTGGCATGATGCGCGCCAGACGATCCGGGGAGCAGCATGCAACAAGCGCCAACATTCCAGAATGCAAATTCGATAGACTTGAACGTCACTTACGACGCAATAGTGGTCGGATCGGGCGCCGCCGGCGGCATGGCTGCTCACGTCCTCACCGCGCACGGAATGACGGTGCTACTGCTCGAAGCAGGCAAGCATGTCGACACCACCGAAACGCTCAAGTCAACAGAATGGCCTTACGAGCATCCCCGTTTCGGGCAGATGCCGCCCGACACGTATGTGCTGAACGAGAGCGACTACAAAAAGCTCGACGCTCCCTACGCCAAAAATTTCGGCCGCTACACCAACGTCATGAACTGGCAGCAGCTTGGCGAGGGTCCTGACTACACCAAGGATCTGTTTGTCAACGAGCACGACCACCCCTACACGGGCACCAAATTCAGCTGGGTGCGGGCGCGCGCGCTCGGTGGCAAAACGAACGTCTGGGGCCGGCTTGCACTTCGGCTTTCGGACTACGATTTCAAGGCCGCCAGCCGCGATGGCTATGGCATCGACTGGCCGATCTCCTACGCCGACGTCGCGCCCTACTACGACAAGGTTGACCGTTACCTCGGCATTTCTGGAGTGACCGAGAACCTGCCCTGGCTGCCGGATTCGATTTATCAACGGCCCATGAAGCTCAACGACGGCGAGGTCCATGTCCGCGAGCAACTTCAGAAGTCCGGACGCGTGCTGACGCCGTTCCGGCTCGGCGTAACCACCGACGGGCTGACGCACAACAGGTATCGCCATCGCTGCCTCGGTCGCGGCGCTTGCCAGCGGAGGGTCGGGGGGTGTGATATTCACGCCGCTTTCGACAGCCCGACCGGCCTTATCTATCCCGCCTTCGATACCGGCAGGCTTGTGGTCAGGCCGAACTCGACGGTGCACGAGGTCATGCTCGACACCAGGACCGGCAAAGCGACCGGTGTGGCGTTCATCGATAGCGCAAACCGCAAGAGCTACATGGCCAAGTCCAAGGTGGTCGTGCTCGGCGCGTCCACGCTCGAATCGACACGGATCATGCTCAACTCGAAATCGCGGCTCTATCCGGAAGGAATCGCGAACTCGTCGGGCCACCTCGGCCACAATCTTTCCGAGCATGTGATGGGTCCGCGCGTTGAGGGGTTCTACAAGTCGCGAATCGGCGGCGAGCCGCGCAACGAAGACGGCCGGGCGGGAGGATTCTACATTCCGCGCTTCCAAAATCTCGACGACAAGACCAAGCGGGGCAATTTCATTCGCGGTTATGGCCTGGAAGGCGCGAGCGGCCAGGAGCTGTTCCCCGAGCAGGCGATACTGCTGCCCGGTTTCGGCAAGGACTACAAAAAGAAGGTCCGTGACCACGCGCCCGCGACTTTCTACATGTACGGCCTCGGCGAGGTGTTGCCACGCTACGAGAACCGCGTATCGCTAGACACCAAGGTCAAGGACACCTACGGCATCCCGGTGTTGCGCTTCAATTACAAGCACGGCGACAACGAGACCAAGATGTGCGCCGAGATGACTACCTCGATGCAGGAGATCTTTTCCGACAGCGGGCTTGAGATCACCAAGGTGTCGGGCGACAAGTTGACTGAAGGCTCGTCGGTTCACGAGGTGGGCACCGCGCGCATGGGCGCCGACAAGAAGAGCAGTGTGTTGAACCCGTTCCAACAGGCCCACGACGTCAAGAACCTGTTCGTCGTCGATGGCGCGGGCTTCGTCTCATCGGGTTGCCAGAACCCGACATGGACCATTCTGGCTCTCGCCTGGCGCAGTTGCGACTACCTCGCCGAGGAACTCAAGAAGGGCAACATCTAATGAGCGGGCCCAACCTTTTCGACCGCCGCAGCCTCGTTATTGCGGCCCTTACCGCCGGCGCTGGCTTAGCTGTCGGGCCCGCAGCATTTGCGCAAGTGAAGAAGACCGTCGCCAGGCAGGCGTCAGGCGGGCCAACGCCGGGTTCCGGGCGCAAGTTCTTTACAACGAAGGAATTCGCCATCCTGGACGAAATCTCTGAGATGATCATCCCGGCGGACGGTGTCTCGGGCGGCGCGAGGGCGACCAAGGTTCCGGAGTTTCTCGATCAGAGCATCGGCGAGAGCGTCGACCTCGCCTGGCGACAAAGCTGGCGCGACGATCTGGCGGAGATCGACCGGCTTTCGATTGACATGTTCGGCCGCCCGTTCGTCAAGGCCAGCTATGAACAGCGCACGCGGCTCCTTGGAAGCATATCGGGCAACGAAAAGGCACCGTCGGCGGCCGGCGAATACGCCTTCGGTACGATCAAGTGGTCGGTCGCCAACGTGTACTATCGCACCCGCGTAGGCATTCATGACGATCTTCGCTATCAGGGGAACGTTGCGCAGGCCGAGTTCGCGGGCACCGACGTTGGCAGCCGCTGAACGAGTGGCAGGTCACGTCACCCTCGTGTTCCGGTTCCGAACTTTGCTTCCCGTCGCAGCACGGTTCAGAGCAGATATCGGATGCCCAAGCGACACGAGACATGAGAGTAGACGCGTCATGAATCGGCTCGGCGCCTTAATTCTCTCCGTGTTGGTCTTTGCAGCGCTGGCTATCGTTAGCTCGGCGCTCGCACAGCGTGGGAAGTCTGACGCTCCCGACAAGCGACCCGTGCGCGAAATCCTGAAGGCGGCAAAGTCGTGGGGCTACCAGCTGCAGAACATCTCGGCGGCCAAGCTCGACGCCACTTCGTTCGACGTACTGATTGTCGATGCAGGCATGGGTATCGGGGACAACGCGGGTCTGAAGGGCGAGGAGATCAAGCGTCTGAAAACAAAACCCGATGGAAGCCGCCGGCTGGTCATTGCCTATGTCAATATCGGCGAGGCCGAGGACTATCGCTACTATTGGCAAGCGTCCTGGGCCAAGGCGCCGCCGCCCTGGATGGGCTCGCCGAACTGCCGCTGGAAGGGAGACCATCGCGTCCGGCATTGGGCACAGGATTGGCAGGCGATCGTCTACGGTTCGCGCCGCTCGTATCTCGGCCGCCTGATCGATCTCGGATACGACGGCGCGTGGCTCGACAGGGTCGACATTTTCTACTACTGGCGCGGCGAGCGGTGGCAAGCGGCCGACGATATGGTGCGGTTCGTAACCGACCTGTCGGTGTGGGCCAAGAAACTCAATCCTCAGTTTTTGATCGTGCCGCAGAACGGTGAGGAGTTACTTTCGGATGCGCGCTATCGGGCCGCGATCGATGGTATGGGCAAGGAAGACATGCTCTTTGGCGATCGCGGCAACGATGTGCGCAACGCGGTTCCACGCATCGAACGCGCGCGGCGAAATTTTGAGCCAGCGCGCGGGGATCAATTGCCGGTACTCGCGGTGGAGTACGCCCGCCGGAGGGAGAACATTGCGGCGGCAAAATGGGAATTGAACGCGCTTGGCTTCGTTCCCTATTCCGGTCCGCGGTCGCTCGCCTACATCGGCCAGGAGGGCCCGCGCCACAACGAGGACGGCGATACCGAGGCGACCGTCTCCGATCAGGGCGACGACGGGAGTTGCGGGTGAGGACATGACCATGGCAAAGCCGACCCATCGACCCACTTCCGCAGCCGGTTTTTTTGCGGTCGAATCGGCGATCGACGATCTCGTTACCGTGCGCGACTGGTTGCGGTTTGGTGTCAGCCGGTTCGAGGCTGCGGGCCTCGTCTACGGCCACGGTACCAGAAGTGCGCTCGACGAGTCGGCATTCCTCATACTGGCGACCTTGAATCTGCCCATCGACCGGCTCGATCCATGGCTCGAAGCCCGATTGTTGCGCGACGAGAGGATGCGCATTTTTGACGTGTTCGAGAAACGCGTCTTGACCCGCAAGCCCGCCGCCTATCTCATCGGAGCGGCCTGGATCCAGGAGTATCGCTTCGCGATCGACGAGCGGGTGATCGTGCCGCGGTCATTCATTGGCGAATTGATACTGTGCGACGGGCTGCTGGCGGTGATTGCCGAACCTGACGCCATCCGACGGGTGGCCGACATCTGCACAGGGTCGGGCTGCCTTGGTATTTTGGCAGCACTTGCCTACCCCGGCGCGGAAGTCGATGCCGTCGACATTTCGTCCGACGCGCTCGATGTGGCGGCCCGAAACGTCGTTGATTATCGCCTCGAGCACCGGGTGCAACTGGTCCGTTCCGATCTATTCTCGGAATTGGCCGGCCGTCGATACGACCTTGTCATCTCGAACCCGCCCTACGTTCGGACTGCCGCGGTTGCGGCTTTTCCTCCGGAGTACCAGGCCGAGCCGACGCTGGCACATCTTGGCGGCGACGACGGATTAGATGTCGTGCGCCGCATTCTTGCGGACGTGCCACACTATTTGACGGCTAACGGGGTGCTGGTCATGGAGGTCGGACAAGAGCGTGCGACGCTGGAAGCTGCTTTCCCGGATTTGCCGTTTTTGTGGCTCGACACTGCCGAGAGCAACGGCGAGGTGTTCGCGCTCACCGCATCAGATATCGCCCCGAAGCCCGCTATTCAGCGCAAGTCTCGCTCAACGCCGCGAAACAGGGCCGCACGGGGCACTTGAGCGAAGGGCCTGCCGCTTCCGCCAGAATGCGAAAGCGAGGATCGGTAAACCTCCGGGTAACAGTAGAGCGGCGGCGATTGCAAAAAACGTTTTCATTGGACACCCGACTTCAACTACAAGTCTAGTCAATCTCAGAATCCTACCTGAGTGATCCTGAGATCCGCTTCAAACCGCCGCATGAATGCCGGGCAATGACTCAATGCTTTGTTAACGTGTTTGTTCGTGCAACGTGGCGGAGTTGGCCTGCTCGATACAGGCGACAAGGCCATCAGAGTGTGCCGCCAGCGGCAGGAGGGTCGCGGTGTCGAGACGCGGAGTGGGAGCAACGGTCTCGATGATGGCGCTGCTGGCCTTCGGCGTCGTTACAATGGTCGGCTGGTCCTATCGTTCGGCGACCGCATCTACGGACGCTCGGCACGGCGCGCTTCACATCCATTGCCCGCCCGGCAGTCACGGTCAGCCACGCTATACGATGTTCGGCAAAGCGCTCGGGTACAAACCCCAGAATGAGGTCAGCTCGAGGGGGAGCCCGCGTGCAGTTCAGGACCGCAGTCTGACTGGATCGCGCAGGAGCCGGTGAGCGTACCGTGGACCGTCGTTCGCATCGTATCGCGCTCTCATTGGCCCGTCGGCCCGGGTTCTGCTGCTGCTGCCTGTGTCTCCGTCACTCCGATGCGCGGCGTCTGCAACGTGTGCTCAAGATCGTGAGGCGCGAAACCGGCCGAGCGCATGCCACCCGTGATCGCCAATGACACCGCCCAGACACTGCGCTCTTAACGCCTGATCAGCCGAACGCGCCGAAGTGATGGGAAATGCCAGTTCCGATCTCACGGATTGACTCGTAGGCCTGTTCCATAGGTTCCAGGATCTCAGTCTCGAGGCGGCCGTAGTCGTCGATGCCGTGCGGCCGGTACGTCGCCTTTTCGTCGTAGGCTGCGTTGTCGAGCGCCGCGGACACGCGATGCGGGAATGCCTGCCGCATGAAGCCGACCACTTCCGGAACTTCGAGCGCAAGTGCGTAGCCGACGAGTTGCTTGTAGGAAAGATCGTTCTGAGGCGCAAAGCGCGGCAATTGGGCGGCAAGAATAAACACGCGCATGATCAGTGCAAGCCGGATCGCCTGGAGAACATCGAGTTCGAGCCGGTCGTTGTCAGGGATCTTGCCGGCTTCGACGCCGATGTCTTCGAGCATCTGATGCAGGTCGATGGCGTCCAACCGCAGATGATGCACAAGGTGATTGATCGCCCCGCAGCGCGTATCTGACAACAGGTGTGTCGACAGCGTGCGAAAAGCTGCATCCAGGTGCGGCTCGCGCCCCCACGAGGCCCGCGAGGCCCAGAAGCCGGCATCGAACACGGTTGCATTCGCACCCATGGCATTGAGGCTCGACAGTTGCTTGCCGCGTGCGATCATTTCTATGATGGATTGCAACCGCGGTGACTGCTTGGCAAGGCTGACGAAGCGATCGCGCTCCGAGCCCACGCCGGCTGATAGTCCTGCGACCACGTTGGCGATGTAACCGAATTGCTGCAGGATCGCGTTGTTGGGAATTGCGCGCATCCGCGAGGGATCGCCGCGATCAGCCGCCGTCGTCCCGTCCATCTGCCGCTTTACGGCGCGGCTGCCGGTTCGGAAGAGCAGGCTCGGACCGTAAGCCCCAAGTACCGCTCGATAGCCCGGATGCGCAAACAGGTTCTGCTGGTAGGAC
This sequence comes from Hyphomicrobium sp., assembly GCA_002928955.1. Lineage (GTDB taxonomy): Bacteria > Pseudomonadota > Alphaproteobacteria > Rhizobiales > Hyphomicrobiaceae > JAKAML01. The sequence goes on from PERT01000003.1 coordinate 87,226, forward strand.
TTGAGCCGAAGCAGGAAATCGAGACTGAGGTTGTTGTCATCATAGAACGGATCCTCAGCCTCGACTGGCGGCTTGCCGTCCATAATGACGGTCGCCAAAGCCCGTGTCGCCATGGCTTTATTGGCAAAGAACATGAATCCATCGCCGCCCTGGAAGCTGGTCTCGTGCTTCAGGTCGACGCCGTACGTTGCAAAGCGACGTCGCGCCTCGTCGGAAAATACATAGCGAAGCCGCTGGTGGAGATCTCCAGGATGAGCGCCGCGACCCATCGATTCACCGTGCGTGGAGAAGATCAAGAGCTCGACGCCGTCCAGACCTGAGCGCTCCATAAGATCGGCAAGGCCGTTGTAGAGCCGCTCGATCGACAGCGTCGCTGGAATTTGCCCGATGAACCGGCCGGCGTCCGAGAAACCAGTCTGGATGCTGAGCCGCCCGCGACCTTGAACGTAGTCGCGATAGGCTTCCTCTTCCAGCAGCCGCTCGACAAAGCGAGCGCCCGTATCGAGCGCGGCCGGTGTCTCGAACAATGGCGAGATGTCGACGATTTTCTCGACGCCGAAAAGCTTGGCGAAGAAGATCGCGATGAGCACGGTTGCCGGGCTCTCGCACTCGGCGATGAGGAAGCGGATTGGCGCATCACGGTCGATGTGCTTCTGGATCTGGGCCACCAGCGCCAGTTGCCGGATCGCGGTCGCCGTCTCGAGCTCCAGGGAGCCGAAGTTGACGCTTTCCGGCTTCACGTCTTTGATCATGTCGACGATGCGCTGCATCGCCTGACGCTCGGTCAAATCGCGCGTCCATGGTTCGTGAACGAAAGCGCGGAACGAGTTGTTGAGCTGAGCGGCATTGATTCGCAGGTGAATATGCGATGTTCCGAGCCCCGTCGTCTCTATCAGCCCGGCGAGTGCGGCGACACCGCGCTTCATCTGCGGGCTCTCAACGGCGTCGATAAGCTGATCGAGCAGAGCGGTCAAAGGTTCCGTGGATACGATGTTGTAGCTGTCCGCCCGGGTGATCACGTTGGCCGCGCGCGACAGCGATCCCCCGCCAACGCCGATGTTTGCCAGTGCGCGGATCTGCTCGTCGACAGCCGCCAGGGCCAGGTCGAGCTTGCCGGTGATCTGGCGGAACAGTCTGGTGGTGCTATCGCTGTCGCCTAACCGATCGCGAATGATCAGGAACCGCTCACGCATCTCGATCAAGGCCGCACGCTTTTCCTGCAGGCGGATCAGGAACGAGTGATGCCATTTGATATCGGTGCGGCCGTCGAGGTCATATCCGACCCAGCAGGCCAGCGTTGCGAGCCTGGGGCGCACTTTGTAAGCGGCGGCGCCAAACTTCTGTGCCGATACGCTGAGGAAGGTGTTCAATAGCTCAAGATAGGAATTGCGCAGATTTTGCAACGTGTCTTGGGCGCGCCCGTGTTCATAAGCAAGATCAACCACCTCGTCGGGCCGGTGCGGATGACCGATTTGAGCCTGCTCTGCGGTCTCCCCCGACACGGCGATCTCGACCATCCGCCGCGATAAGGCATCGGAAAGTCCAAAAGTCGGGTGCGCGGTGAGAACGATGCCCGTCCGAGCGCGCAGCCAGCGCGCACGGAGTGCCTCCAGTCCATGTTCAATGTTGTCGCCTTGAGGCAGCGATGCCTCGACGAACTCGGTGAATTCCTTTTGCGTCGTGCCTGGATCGATGAAGCCGATGCGTTCCTTCAATCGAAGCGCCCGCCTCGCAGCCGCCCGGTCCATAAGGCGCCCTGCCAGCGCCTTCAGATCGGCGAAACCGACCGTTCCATTTTCGAGCCGGCGCGATAGGTCGAAGGCGACGTTCAGGATCGGATTGAGCTGCGGCTCGTCCGGAATGCGCGCTCGCAATGCGCGCAGTTCGTCGCGCAGGCGAAACTCGTCCAAACCAGCGGATGTCGATTTCGCCGTGGGCGTCTGCATCGTTTCACTCCAAGCCTGCGTTCGGGTCCGTCTCGGCGGGACTTTCGCCAGCAACGTTTACGGTCTCGTCAAGCGCGTCCGACGTTGGCCCCCACTCGCGGTCGGTCACGTTGTCAAACATCGGTTGCACGACACTCGAAGTATTGTGCCGTTCGTGTTCCTCGTGGCCCAGACATGTGCGCCGAACGTTGCTGCGACGGGAAGAAAATGTCGGAAACCATTAGGAATACGCGGCCGCAAGGGCGCACCCGACTCTCAGAGGATTGGGTTAGATTGCAGGGGCTTGTCTCCGCGAATTGGAAAAATACCAGCCCCTGTGTCGTGTGCCAGTCCACTCGGCAACGTTCGGGTGCGGCGTGATTGGTCACGCCACCTTGCGCATCCCGCCCAGCACCTTGGCGATCGTCGCGCCCATCTCCGCTGGTGTTGGAGCGATGATCACGCCGGCCGCCTTGAGGATCTCGACTTTCTCTGCCGCAGACTCTCCGAATGCCGAGACGATGGCGCCTGCGTGCCCCATCCGCCGGCCCTTCGGCGCGGACAGACCCGCGATGTAGGCGACCACTGGTTTCTTCATGTTGTCGCGCGCCCATGCGCCGGCTTCCGCTTCTTGCGGTCCGCCGATTTCACCGATCATCAGAACCGCGTCGGTTTCGGGATCGCTTTCGAAGTGCTCGAAGACATCGCGGAATGACGAGCCGTTGATCGGGTCGCCGCCAATGCCCACGGATGTCGACACGCCGATGCCAAGTGCTTTCATCTGCGACGCTGCCTCGTACCCGAGCGTACCCGAGCGGCCAACGATACCAACCCGGCCCGGAAGATAGATGTGGCCGGGCATAATTCCGAGCATCGCCTTGCCTGGACTGATCGTGCCGGCGCAATTCGGACCTGTAAGAACCATGCGGCTTTCCTTCTTGTAGCGCCGCATGTAGCGCTTCACCCGGATCATGTCCTGCGCGGGTATCCCGTCGGTGATGCAGGTGCAATAGCGGATGCCGGCGTCGGCAGCTTCCATGATCGCGTCGGCCGCGAATGGAGGCGGTACGAAGACGATCGACGCTTGCGCGCCGGTTTCCTCGACGGCACCTTTCATAGTGTTGAACACTGGGCGGCCCAGGTGAGTGGTGCCGCCCTTGCCGGGCGTGACGCCGCCAACGACGTTGGTGCCGTAGTCGATCATTTCTTGCGCATGGAAGGTGCCAATGCGCCCGGTGAAGCCCTGAACCAGTACCGGGGTGTGTTCGTTGATAAAGATGGCCATGGTCGGTTGCTCCCTTACGCAGCTTTGGCGGTGATGGCGCGAACGGCGGCGACGGCCTTTTCAGCCGCCTCACCAAGACTGTCGGCCGAGATAACAGTGAGCCCGCTTTCGTCGATGATCTTGCGGCCTTCCTCGACGTTGGTGCCGGCCAGCCGGACCACGACCGGCATCTTGATATCGAGTTCCCGGACCGCGTCGACAACGCCCTTCGCGACCCAGTCGCAGCGGTTGATGCCGGCGAAAACATTGACCAGCAGTGCCTTGACATTCTTGTCTTTCAAGACGGCGCGGAACGACTTCGCTACGCGCTCGGGGCTCGCGCCACCACCGATGTCGAGGAAGTTTGCGGGCTCGCCGCCGGCCAGCTTGATCATGTCGAGGGTGGCCATGGCGAGACCTGCGCCGTTGACAACGCATCCGATGTCGCCGTCCAGGCCGACATACGAAAGGCCGCGGTCGGAGGCATAGGTTTCGCGCGCGTCTTCCTGGCTCTTGTCTCGAAGCTCGGAAATCTGGGGGCGACGAAACAAGGCATTCTCGTCGAAGCTCATCTTGGCGTCGAGAGCCACGATGCTCTTGTTCTTGGTCACGACCAGAGGGTTGATCTCGACCATGGTGGCGTCCAGATCGCGGAAGGCGCGGTAGGCTCCGAGGATCGTCCGCTCCAACTTCGACACGAGGTCTGGTTCGACGCCCAGGCCGAACGCCACCTCACGCGCCTGGAAGGCTTGCATGCCGACGGCCGGATCGACTGTCACGCGAATGATTGTTTCCGGCTGGCTGTGGGCGATCTCCTCGATGTCCATGCCCCCGGCGGCGGACGCCACCACGACGATACGCTCGGACGCGCGATCCATAACGTAGGAGAGGTAGAATTCCTTATCGATGTCGGACACCTCTTCGATGTACAGACGGGAGACGAGTTTGCCTTGGGGTCCGGTCTGCACGGTCACAAGTCGCTTGCCGAGCAGTTGATCTGCAGCATCCCAAACTTCGCCATCGTCGCGACAGACCTTGATGCCGCCCGCTTTTCCGCGCGCTCCCGAATGGATCTGCGCCTTGACGACCCAGCCGTTGCCACCAATTTCGCTGGCGCGATAGGTGGCCTGCTCGGGGCTGTAGGCGAGGCCTCCGCGCGGGATCGTAACCCCGAACTTCGAGAGCAGTTCTTTGGCCTGATACTCGTGAATGTCCATGAGTGCGGACTCCTGATTGCAACGTTTCCCGGATCGCTATTTTTTGGCGGATTTCTCAATGGCTTCGGCCACGACGAGGACGTTCTTGGCCATCTTCTCGGAAGCCGCGTCGATCATCTTGCCGTCGAGCGAGGCTGCGCCCTTGCCTTGAGCTTCAGCTTCCTTGAGGGCGACAAGAATACGCTTGGCACGTTCGATTTCAGCCGGCAGCGGCGAGAACACGGCGTTCGCGAGCTCGATTTGCGAGGGGTGGATGGCCCACTTGCCCTCGATGCCAAGCGCGGCTGCGCGTTTGGCGCCCGCAGTGTAGCCCTCGGGATCGGAGAAGTCGCCGAACGGACCATCGATGGGCCGAAGGCCATAGGCGCGGCAGGCGACCGTCATACGCGACAGTGCGAAGTGCCACTGGTCGCCGGGATAATCGGGGTTCAAGCCGCCAATGACAACGGTGCGCGCCTTGTTGAAGGCAGCGTAGTCGGCGACGCCGAAGTGCATGGCTTCGCAGCGGCCGCCCGCAGCCGCGATGGCTTCGACATTCGCCATGCCGAGCGGGGTCTCGATGAGTGCTTCGGTGCCAACCCGGTTGGTGTAACCCTTGGCCACCTCGATCTGGCTCATCATGCACTCGACCATGTAGAGGTCGGCCGGAACGCCGACCTTGGGCACAAGGATAGTGTCGAGCTTCGAGCCGGCCTGCTCCATGATGTCGACGACGTCACGATACATGTAGTGCGTGTCCAGGCCATTGATGCGGACCGACACCGTCTTGCCCGCACCCTTCCAGTCCAGATCGTTCAATGCTTGAACAATGTTCTTGCGCGCCTGCTCCTTCTCGGGCGGCGCCACGGCGTCTTCGCAATCAAGGAAAATGTAGTCGGCGGCGCTTTTGATAGCGCGGTCGATCATGGTTGGATTTGAGCCCGGCACGGCGAGCTCGGAACGCTGCAGGCGCTGCTTTCGAACGGGATGAAGGGTGTAGCTCATCTTGGCTGGTTCCTTGAGCACTGGGTGACTGTTTTTGAAGGTTTGGGAGGCGCCGGCGGACCGATCAGGTCTCTGCCAGCGCCGTCCGGTCATCTTCGTGGCCGCTCACGCGCGGCGGGTTCGAACGCAGCTCAAGCGGCCTTCAAGCCATGAGCAGCATCTCGGCTAGTCGCCGACCTGGTCGAGGTCTTGGAGAAATATTCGGCGGCCGCACCCGTACCTGAACCCATCTTAATCGCGGCGCCGCAATCCTTGAGCGCCATCTCGACGGCGAAAAGGGCGCCACCCAGCATCACTTCGTCGAGTGCACCAAGATGGCCGATGCGGAACACGCGGCCGTTGAGCTTGTTAAGTCCGGTGCCGAGCGAGGTGTTGTAGCGATAGAATGCTGTTTTCAGCACCTGCACCGCATCGACGCCCTCAGGCACATAGATCGCCGAGACCGTATCGGAGTGCCACTTCGGCTCCTTGGCCACAAGCTTCAGGCCCCAAGCGTCAATGGCGGCCCGGACGCCTGACGCAAGGCGGTGATGGCGCGTGAAGATGTTCTCGATCCCTTCGGCCTGGATCAGGTCGAGAGAGGTGCGCAAGCCGCGGATCAGCTGCGTCGCCGGCGTGTAGGGGAAGTAGCCGAGGTCATTGGTCTTGATCATGTCCTCGAACGAGAAGAAGCAGCGGTTCATGCGGCCGTTGAGCGACTTGTTGGCGTCGAGCGCCTTCTGACTGACCGCAAGAATGCCGAGGCCGGTCGGAAGCATGAATCCCTTCTGCGAGCCGGAGACGCAGCAGTCGACTCCCCATTCGCCCATCCGCATGTCGAGCGATCCGACCGACGAGACGCCGTCGACCATCAGCAGAGCCGGGTGCTTGGCTGCATCGAGCGCCTTGCGAACGCCGGCGATATCGCTCGACACGCCCGTGGCGGTTTCGTTGTGGGTGGCGAAAACGGCTTTGATCTCGTGGGCCGTGTCTTTCGCTAGGATATCCGCATACTTCTCGAGCGGCACGCCCGTGCCCCACTCCTCATCGCACAGCACGACCTTAAGGCCCATCCGCTCGGCCATGTCGACCCACAGCAGCGAGAACTGGCCAAAGCGCGACATCAGCACTTTGTCGCCGACGGCGAGCGTATTGGTGATCGCCGACTCCCAGGCGCCGGTACCCGACGACGGATAGATGAACACCCGGCCGTCTTTCATCTTGAAGACCTTCTTCAGGTCCTCGAACACTGGAAGCGTGAACTTGGGGAACTCGGGGCTGCGCATATCCTCCATCGGCAGGTTCATGGCCATGCGCACGGCTTCAGGGATATTGGTCGGGCCAGGGATGAAGAGATGGGGCTGCACCAGCATGTTGTTTCCTCCGTTGCGTTGGCTTGATGAGGCGCCAAGGACATCGCGTGTCGAACGACCATCATCTTGCGCGCTTGATGGGCTCTTCGACGACGGTCAACAACACTCGTTGGGGGAGGATTGGGTGACATTGGAGTAGCCGGAATCCTACCCGTGCGGGTGGCGTCACACATGCACCCTTCCGCTGCAGTGCAGCAATCGCAGATGGGTCGAGATCAGCGTGTTTCGTTCTTGCTGGTCATGTACAGGGCCACGGCCATGGCGCGGTTCTTGACCCCGAGTTTGTCATAGAGGTTCTTGAGGTGGTACTTGACCGTGTTCTGAGAAATCCCGATGCGCGTCGAGATCTGCAAGTTCGTCCAACCGTTGGCCAGCGCTCCCAGAAGTTCGCGTTCGCGCGTCGTCAACAGGTCCAGAGGATCGGCATTGATCGATCTGATATCTACATAAGGCAGGCAAAGCCGGCCTCGGGATACCGTGGCGATCGTATCAAGAAGCACCAATGGATCGTCGCTTTTGGAAATGAAGCCCCAGGCGCCGTCGCGCACGGCCTGTCGCAGAACCGTCTGACCCTGCTCGCCCGTGTACACGATCACGCGCGTCGTCGAGAACCTTCGCTTCAGGGTCGCCAGGACATCGCCGCCGTTCATATCCGGAAGGGACCAGCCTATGACGCCGATGTCGACTTTCTGCTCAAGGCAGAGGGCTATGAATGTGCCTCCGTCCCGAACCACGCCCAGGATCTCGAAACGGCCATCGCGGGCGACGTAATCCACCAGTCCCGCGCGCACAACGGGGTTTTTATCGGCGATCACGATGCGCGGTTTTGGCGCCGCGACGGCAGCGAAATTGCTCGCGATCTCGGTCACGCGCTTCGGGGCCTTTCGAAGTCTGCGGTGATGGTTCTATTAGAACGCGTCATGAACTCATGTTCGATGATAACATCACGCTTCGACTTTGGTCTAGGGTTGCGCGCGGCAAAGCCGCAGAGTTTCGTCCAGGTGCCCCTATGCAACATTCACCGAGGTCCAGCAGCTTTGTCGCGGCCGTGACCCGTATGTGACCCCAGCCCCTGTCCACCCGCTTCGCGCCCCGCCTAAGCCATTGAAAAAATGGCGATCCCGGCAGGACTTGAACCTGCGACCCCCGGTTTAGGAAACCGGTGCTCTATCCGGCTGAGCTACGGGACCAATCCCGACAACATCGGTCATGGCGACTGCCGGCAAGGTGCCGCGAAGTCGGAGGCCAGTCTATGCGGCCCGCACAACCGAGCGTCAAGTCGAGCCGGACCGCCGTCCGGAGCAACTCTGGCTGAGCCTCTTAACTTCAGGCCCAGGTAAGGCGGTAATGCAACTCGAAAAAGGCACAACAATAACCATTGTAAATTGCTGAAAAAGTGTTAACACAATCTTAAGTTGTTTTAGCCTCCGCGTCCACTTGTGAGTACCCAGCATGTCCAGCGTCATTCGATTCCCTGCAAACCCGACCCTCGGCTCGAAGGCGGGCGCGTATTCCAGCCCGCAAGGCGCCGCTGAAGTCGTCAAGACCTTCAACACGTGGGCCTTCAAGCGGGAGCAACCCTCGGACGTCGGACTGTTGCACGAGGTCGTCGGCGCTGCGGTGATGCGCGGTGTACCGCTCAGCTTTGTGCTCTACTGGGGGAAAGGTCCGCGCTCGCGGATGGGTGAGCCCGACCGCAACTGTCTCGACTTTCTCGGAAAGCTCGCTGCCCGCGTCGGCGAGGTGCACGCGCCCGGCGCTCTGTTCCACCTTGTCCTGACGGATACTCACGCCCGGCTCAACGGCCATCCCGAGGTGCAAATCCGTAGCTATTTCGACGACGTCAAACGCGCTGCGCAATCGATGTCGTTTGGTTGCAGCCACCTTTCCGACGTCGTCGCCGGTGCGGGCCCAACATCGCTTCTGACCGAAGCACCAAGTGCAGAAACCCTCGCCCGCCTCGAAAAATGTGCTGCCAAATGGTACCGCGGTGACGCTGCCGCCGACGAAGCGGCGCGGCGGTACTTCGATCTCAACATGATCGAGAAACGGGCAATCGAAGGGATGTTTCCGTCGTCGATTTTCGTGACTTTCAATGACAGCACGTACCGCGTCTTGTTCCCCGACCGGTTGCCGATTTTCTACATGTACTCGATACGTCGTGGTGTGGCGGTGAAGCCGTGGTTCATGCCCGATGGGGATGAACAGACCGTTGTTCCGCCTCAGCCAGCCGTTGACGCAGCCGAATAGAGGGCGTCGATCATCATGGACCCTCAACTGCTGTCACTGGCGGGCCTAGGTCTGCTGCTGGCTGGTGTGGTCAAAGGCGCCACTGGGCTTGGCTATGCCTCTTGCGCGCTGCCGTTTCTGGTCATGACATTCGGACTGAAGCCGGCCATGGGGCTGATCCTGATACCTGCGATGGCGACGAATGTCTCGGTGGCGCTTTCGACAGGCCACGTCCTGTCTACCACGCGGCGTTTCGGGGTCCTCTATGCCGCCATGCTGCCCGGGATCGCACTTGGGCTATGGCTGCTGCTTTTGGTCGATAGCAGGATCGCGACAGCCTTGCTCGGCTCGGTCATGATCGTCTATGCGATAATGGCATTGGCGCGTCCGGCTTTCGAAATCCCTCACCGCTGGCAACAGACGCTGCAAGCGCCCACCGGCTTTCTCAACGGCGTCATGACCGGGCTGACCGGATCACAAGTGATGCCGCTTTTTCCTTACATTCTTGCGCTTCGGCTGGAGCCGGCGCGATCGGTTCAGGCGGTCAATCTCGCAGTTGTCATCGCTACCGTCGTCCTCGGCACCGGTATGGCCGCGAGCGGTATTCTGACGTCACCGATCCTGGCCATGTCGATTGCGGCTGTGATCCCGGCCCTCATCGGTGCCGCGATCGGCAACCGTTTGCGGGCGTTGCTTCCGGCCGAGAGTTTCCGCACCATTGCCCTCTCCGTGCTGCTGGCGATGGGGTTAGGACTTCTTATCCGGATCTAAGTGACGCTCATCGCGAGCAGCACATTGGCCGTTCGATAAGCGCATTTCAGAGGTCGCACATCAGCTCCAAGTTTACGCGGGTCGCCAAAGGTTCGTCGGAGGTCGTGAACGGCTGGCTCTTCGTAGTTCCCATCACGACCGGAAGGGACACTGCCGCCGCCGCGACGTCGGCCTCGTCTCGCGAAGGGTGCTGGGCATTGAGGGGTAGCGGCTCCGGGCGACCCAGATAGTAGCCCTGTGCTTCCGAGCATCCGAGTTCGATGAGCCGATTAAGCTGTTCGGGCGTTTCGACGCCCTCGCCGACGGTGCGCATCCCGAGAGCATTGGCCAGACTGATGATAGCGCGAACAATCGCGATGGCACTTTCATCACCATCAAGCGACTGGACGAACGACTGGTCGATCTTGATGCAGTCGATCGGATAGCTTTGCAGGTAGCTGAGCGACGAGTAACCGGTGCCGAAGTCGTCCATCGAGAATTTCACACCCAACGCGCGGATTTCCTTGATCTGCCGCAATGTATCGGCGTTGTTGCGCATCAGCGTCGACTCGGTGATCTCGATGTCGAGCCGGTCGGGATCGAGGCCCGATTCCTTCAACGCACTGGCGACCACCGCGGGAAACGCGCCTCCATTGAGCTGGATTGGTGAGCAGTTGACAGCCACCTTCAAGCCCGGGCGCCAGATGGCGGCATCCTGGCAGGCCTTCCTCAGAACCCACGTTCCGATCGTCTCGATGAGACCGATCTCCTCGGCCATCGGAATGAACTCGCCGGGCGAGACGAATCCGCGCGTTGCATGCCGCCAGCGCAGCAGCGCCTCGTAGCCGACGACGTGGCGCGAGGGCAGACTGGTGATCGGCTGATAGTAAAGTTGCAGTTGGTCGCTCGTCAGGGCGGACCTGAGATCGATTTCAAGCGCGCGGCGGGCGCGGGCGGTCTCGCTCAAGTCTTCGTGGTAGTGTCTGAAGCTGCCGGCACCATCGATCTTGGCGCAATAGAGTGCGAGGTCCGCGGCCGTCACGAGGTCGGCTGCCGTCTTGGCGTCGCGACTGGCAAACGCGATGCCTATGCTTGTCCCGATTTCGAGCCTTACGCCGTCGATCAAATAGGGTTGCCGAATTTCGCGGCAGATCCGTGCTGCAACAGCTTCTGCATTCGACGGTTGATCCTGGTTGCGCAAAATCACCGCGAACTCGTCCCCGCCGAGTCTCGCGATGAAGTCGGACGTTCGCAATGTGGAAAGCAGCCTGAGGCCAACGGCCTTCAAGAGCTTGTCGCCCATTGGATGACCGTGCGTATCGTTGACCTTCTTGAAACCGTCGAGATCGATTATCAGTAATGCGGCGCCGCACTGTCCGCCCGCTGACTTCACGGCCGCAACGAGGCTGTCTTCAAAGGACAGCCGGTTGGGCAATCCCGTCAGTGCGTCATTGCGGGCCACGCGCATGAGCTTTGTCTCGAACTGCAGTTGCGCATAGATCGCCCCGGTCATGGCCAGTAAGATCAAGCTGGTCGAAAGCGCCAAGCCCAACAGATAGGCGCCCTTGGTCCGCACCCAGACCTCGGCATCTTCGAGGGACGCGGTCACAACGACCACTTCCAGCGGGTAGCCCTGGACCCGTCGCGACGACACCAGTTTGTCGCCGTCCTCGAAACGCTCGATCGCGACCTCGGCTCCAGCGACGATCTCCTCCCGCGCGGAGACAGGCTCGCCGACCCGATATCCCCAGCCAATCGACTTTGCAAACCGGCCAGTACCCGCGCGAACGATGCCGTCGATGCCAACCAACGCTATGCCGCCTCCTGTTCCGAGGTTGAGTGCACTGTAGTTCTTCGTGATCTGGGTCGGGTCGAAGGACACGACAATGACCCCGCCGAAGGATCCGTCACGCTCGGAGAGACGCCGGGCGAACTGTACTGAGAGTTTGCCCGAGGCTCGCCCGATCAATGGCTTGCCGATGAACAGTTGATCGACTGAGGTGTTGGCGTGAAAGCGATAATGTTCCCGATCGCTGAGGTCGACGGGCGTAGTGGGCGAGAGCATTGCCGTACTCGTCAACATGCGTCCATTCTTGTCGATCACGGCAATCTGCACACTCTGCTCATTGATCGTGAAATCCTCGCGGATGAGATCCTTCCATTCGACGCGTCCATCAGAGCGTTCATAGCTGGTGCGAAGGAACAACAGGATGCGATCGAGTTCGCTGGCTGTGCGCTGCACATACTGGTCTAGCGCCAGGGCTAGATTGGCAGGCTTCAACATGAGGTCGCGCTGCAGGTTGTTGCGTTCGGCGTCGAGCCGCTGTCCGCTGCTGAACCAGACCATGGCGATCAGCGACAAGGCGAAGCTGACGATAGCCCAGGTCGCCCCCCCGAATGACCGGGTCGGGGCCGACGTGCTGCGCCACTCGGCGAATGCTTTAATCATCAGTGCCTCGATTGGTGTTGCAATGCGAGCCCTGTGGTGACTGCGGCGAGCCCTTCCGCAACCCGGTTCCCAGTGTTTGACAAGAGCCGCGCCGCTGCCCTCCTCGTGTTCCGGTTCCGGCATATGCTTCCCGTCGCAAGGCCATCGCGCGCATTGGCCGGAACCACAAAGAACACGTGCAAGGCTATGCTTCGAAAGAAGCTTTTGCCTTTGACGTCTGGTTTTATGGACCGGCCGCCAGTGGGAGCAGACGTCGGATTCTCTTCACTAGTGGCCTGTCGCGCCTAAATCGCTGTGCCAGCCGCACGCGTCGACGATTTAGGCCCGACATGAAGGCCACTCGCTATATCATTGGGTTAGTGGGGCGTTCATCGCGCCTTAATTG
>PERT01000004.1 GCA_002928955.1 Hyphomicrobium sp.
CTTCCCGTCGCAGCACCGTCGATAGCAAATGTCGGAACCATGAGGAACACGAGTGCCGATCGGCCGCTATTTCACGAGTTCGGCGTCGAGCTTGCGGAACATATAGGTCCACTTCTGGCCCTGGATCTCCACCAGCAACTTCATGCGTGCCTTGAGCTCGATCAGAAGCCCGCAGTCCAGTGTCTTCGCCGCCGCGCCGTCCTGACCAAGCGTCGAGATCTGCTCGAGCAACTCAGACGATTTGACTTCGAAGCCCGCGATGGTCTCGTCCTTCACCAGCGGCGCGCCTTCGCTCATGAATTGGTCGTGGGTCCAGCCGCGCTTATCCTTGAGGCTCTTCAGACGCTCCTGGAAGTCGGGCTTGTTCTTTTGGTTGAGGTCGCGCAGCGATGCCGCTGCCTCGTCCACAACCGCTTCAAAATCGGATTTTGAGCAGGCTGGCCCCGCGGGTGATTGAGCAAGCGCCAGCCCGGCGGCGGCAGCGGCAAGATAGCCGGTGGAGATCACGCCAATCGTGCGCGACAGCCGCCCCCCTGATCGTCCTCGTACTCCCATGATCCACTCCTACCGGTCCGTGACAGAAGCCGCAAGCGGTGCGGTTCCTGCACTGCAACAAAACCGGCCGTCCCACGCGATGGGCAAGGAAGCGCGCTTCAGAACCCTGGTCCGAATTTGTTGGACCGCGGGAAGCCCTTTGGCGCCATGCGCCCGGCCTGCGCGCGCTCCCCCACCCACTCCTTGAGCTCTGTCCACGGCAGCGTGAAGGTCCGACCGGCACTGTCAAGCCAGGTCAGCCCTTCGGACTTCTTGAAGACGCGCACGTCGGATAGGGCACCATCCTTGATTCGTTGCAGAATGACGCCCTTGCCGCGTGTCATCTCATTCAATTCGACGAGTGGGAACACCAGCATCTTGCGGTTATCCCCCATGGTCGCGACGTGGTCGCCGTCGACGGGTACACAAACCCTCGCCTCTTCTGGCCCAGTGATGTTGAGCACCTGCTTTCCCTTGCGCGTGGCCGCAATGAGTTCGGTCTCCGCCACCACGAAGCCGTAGCCGCCGGTCGAGGCCACCAGCAGCTTGCGTTCCGGGTCGTGGACGAAGATCTCGACAAAGTCGTGGTTCTCCTCGAGATCGACCATCAATCGCACGGGCTCGCCGTGGCCGCGTCCGCCAGGCATCTGGCTCGCCTCCAGTGTGAAGAACTTCCCGTTGGTCGCGAACACGATGAGCTTGTCGGTGGTCGAAGCCCTGACCGCACGCTTCAATGCGTCGCCTTGCTTGAACTCGAGCTTGGAGAGGTCGTCGGGATGGCCCTTCATGGCTCGGATCCAGCCCTTCTCGGACAGGATGATGGTCACAGGCTCCTTCTCGATGAATGCCGAGTCGAGGTCGATGTCGATCTCGGGTGCGGCGGCGAAGGTGGTGCGGCGGCGGCCGAGATCGGTCTTCTTCGCGAAGCGCTCACGGGTCGCCTTGACCTGGTCGGAGATCGTCTCCCATTGCAGATCGTCGGAGGCCATCAGCGACTGCAAGTGGCGCTGCTCACCCGCCAGCTTGTCGTGCTCGGCGCGGATCTCGACCTCTTCCAGTCGCGAAAGCGACTTCAGCCTGAGGTTCAAAATGGCCTCGGCCTGCACATCGGTCAGCTTGAATTTGGCGATCAGCGCGGCCTTCGGCTCGTCCTCGAAACGGACGATGCGGATGACTTCCTCAATGTTGAGAAAGGCGATCAGATAGCCGTCCAGCACCTCGAGCCGGTGCGCAATCTTCTTCAGGCGATGTGCGGTACGTTTGACGAGCACGTCAATCCGGTGCTCGAGCCACTGCCAAAGCACGTCCTTGAGGCTCAGCACATTCGGGATCTGGCCAGCCGAGAGGACGTTCATGTTGAGGCCGAAGCGCAATTCAAGCTCGGTGACCCGGAACAGGCTCTCCATCAGCACGACGGGATCAACGGCTCGGGTCTTCGGCTCAAGCACCAGCCGGATTTCCTCGGCACTCTCATCGCGCACGTCCCCAAGCAGCGGCAGCTTCTTCTCCGAAAGCAACTCGGCAATGCGCTCCACAAGTTTCGCCTTCTGCACCTGGTAGGGCACCTCGGTGACGACGATCTGATAGCCGCCACGGCCAGTTTCCTCCTTGGTCCAGCGGGCCCGCAGCCGAAACCCCCCGCGGCCGGTGCGATAGGCCTCCAGGATCTGCTCGCGCGGTTCAACGATGATGCCGCCGGTCGGGAAATCCGGACCTGGAACCAGATCGACCAGCTTATCGATCGTTGCATTGGGATGCTTGATCAGGTGCAGCAGCGCCGCGCAAAGTTCGTCGGCATTGTGCGGCGGGATATTGGTCGCCATGCCCACCGCGATGCCCGAAGACCCGTTGGCGAGCAGGTTCGGGAACGCCGCCGGCAGCACCACCGGTTCTTCGACGCGGCCATCGTAGTTCGGCCGGAAGTCGACGCACTCCTCGTCGATCCCTTCGAGCAAGGCCGAAGCGACCTCGGTCATCCGGGCTTCGGTATAACGCTCAGCGGCGGGGTTATCGCCGTCGACGTTGCCGAAATTGCCCTGGCCGTCGACCAGCGGGTAGCGTACGGCGAAGTCCTGCGCCAAACGCGCAAGCGCGTCGTAGATCGCCTGGTTGCCGTGCGGATGATAGTCACCCATCACTTGGCCGACGATCTTCGCACACTTGAGAAAACCACCGGCGGGATCAAGCTTCAGCTCGCGCATGGCGTAGATGATGCGACGATGCACGGGCTTGAGACCGTCGCGCACGTCGGGCAACGCGCGGCCCATGATGGTCGACAGCGCGTAGGCGAGGTATCGCTCCTCGAGGGCATCCTTGAGGGCCACGGGCTCGATGGGGCCCTGGCCGGGAAGAATCGGTTTTGTGCTCATGGGCCATGGGGTACTGCGCTCGCGCCTGTCACTCAAGTGCCGGAAGGACACGAGTTGCAGAAACACACAGGAGAGCCGCGATTTCGCCGTTCAGTTGGCGTATTCAACTCCTGAAGCACAATCGTCGAGCCAAATCGAACAGCATGACACCCACATTGCCGGATATCCCTCAGGTCGAAATCGCGATCGTCGAGTTGACCAACGCCTTCCGCCGCGAGAACAGGCTTGGCGAGGTCAAAATCAACGCCAACCTCTCGAGAGCGGCGCGGGATTATGCCGCCTACCTCGCGCGCACCAACACGTTCTCGCACACCGCCGACGGCCGCGAGCCGGCCGAGCGTGCCCAGCGCGCGGGCTACTCTTATTGCCAGATCGCCGAAAACCTGGCTTCGAACCTGGATAGCCGAGGCTTTCAATCCTCCGCCCTAGCCAGCCAGGCCGTGGAAGGCTGGAAGAACTCGCCGGGCCATCGCAGAAACATGCTGGCAGAACACGTCGTCGAGATTGGTGTTGCGGTCGTAAAGGCGCCTGACAAGGACCCGAAGTTCCTCTCGGTGCAGTTGTTCGGCCGGCCAAAAGAGCTCGCCTACGAATTCAAGATTTCCAACGTCTCCGACGTGACGGTGACTTATGCCTTCGCGGGCACGGCGCACGAGATAGCTCCGCGCCACGCAGTGACCCATTCGGCATGTCTGCCCGGCGAGATCGTCATCGAGCTGCAGCAAGGCTTGGCAAGATCCGGAACGGTGGCGTCGCGGTACAACGCCCGCAACGGACAGGTCTATACTTTGAAGTCTGGACCCAAGGGCACGCTGGTGCTGGACATCAGCGGCCCTGCCGGGGCCCAGCCGGCGGCTACGCCGAAGTAGCCATCACAACGCACGCCCCAGGCGCTTCACGAGTTCCGCCATACGGCGGCGCACCTCCGGCATTTCGTCTCCATGGGGCATGAAGATTCGATCCTCCAGGAACCGCCCGGTGAGGGCGAGGCCGTCGTCCACATCGCCCGGCAGGACGGCATTGTGGCGGCCTGAAACCAGGAACCCTGGCAGCCGCAACAGTCGGTCCTTGTAGGGCTCCCCGGCCGAGGCAGAAACGGCACGCCCCGACTTGGGCGAAACATAAATCAACTGATCGTTGCCGCCGGTTGCAGCGCAACAGGTGAGGTCGAGACCGAAGCCGAGATCTTCGAGCAACGCCAGTTCCCAGCGCACGTAGAGCGCGGGCCAGACGCCTGGATCATCGAGAAATCCGAGCACGAATAACGTGATCTCGTAAAGGCCCGGATGCGGGTCCCGTTCAGGCAGCAGGCGTGCCAACGTACAAAGCGAGCTCAGGCCCGACAGCGCCATCTGATCATCCATGGCGGCAGCCGCATAACCCCGGCGGAGATCGACCGTGATGTGCCCAAGCTGATCGGACAGCCGCGCTTTCCATGTCGCATCGACGTGATTGCCGATCTGGAGCACAGGGCGCAGCTTGCGCGAGCGCCCGCCATGCACAAGTCCCAAATGCCGACCATGGCTTCGGGTCAACACTTCGGCCACGGCCGCCGTCTCGCCGTGCGGCCGCACCGATAGCACGATCGCCTCGTCAGTCCATTCCATCGCATCGTCCGTTGGAGCCGGAAGGTTAGAGCCGAAATCGTTGCCATGACAACGACGCGGATTTCTCGATCAATGTACGAGTGCCCTGATCGCGACGTCCGTTTCATTCCTGCGGCGCGTTCAGAGACGGCTTCGCGATCTCAATCACTCGAGTGTCAATGACTTGCTCGTGTTCCATACGGCGCAGACATTTGATCTGGAGCGCGTTGCAACGGGAATCAAATGTCGGCGCCTAAGGAACACTAGCAAACCTATGATTCTAGTGTAGCTTTTGCATCTGGCGTTTGGTTTCGAGGCAGCCCCGAGTGGGGACCAAACGTCAGATGCGCTACACTAGATCGCGATCGGCTTTTCCTTGGTTCGGATACCGCGGCGCGGCAGCCCGGGCGCGGCCTGCGAAATCGAGCACGGCTCGGCGCGCGCGATACAATCGAACTGGCCCGTCGCGATCCGCGCGCATTTCAGGATTTTGTTGGAAGCAAGCCGCCAACTGGGGTTCTGGGCGCCGGCTGACTTCGCATTCGCGACCCAGGCACCGAGAGCCTTTCGCCTCGATCCCGGCTCACTCACGTCAGTTGCCAGTCCGCTCGAGACAGGCGCCTTGCAGACCCGGACAGCCGCGGCCGCGTCCGGCGCCGCCATGCCGACGACGGCAACCGACACCCCCATCGCTAACGCCACCCGCAGGGTCATGGATTGATGCGCTCCTACTTTGGCCACGTCACGTCTCGTCCTTTGGATATTCGAGCCCCATCTCGCGATAGCGCTCCGGATCACTACCCCAATTCTCGCGCACTTTGACAAATAGAAAAAGATGGATTGGTCGCTCGAAGCTCAGCGCCATGTCGCGCCGCGCTTCCGTCGAGATCTGCTTGATGGCCTGCCCTCCCTTGCCGATTACGATGCTGCGCTGGCCGTCGCGTTCGACGAAGATCGTCTGTTCGACGCGCGTCGATCCGTCCTTGCGATCTTGCCAGCTCGTCGTCTCGACGGTGGTCGCGTAGGGCAATTCGTCGTGCAGGTACTTGTAGATTTTCTCGCGCGTGATTTCTGCCGCGAACAGCCGCATGGGCGCGTCTGTCACGTCGTCCTCGTCGTAATGCCATGGTCCAGGCGGCACCACCGTCGCCAAATACTGCTTCACGTCCAAGACACCGCTCGCGGACAGCGCGGAAATCATGAACACGCGTTCGAAACGTCCAGCCTTGACAAGTTCAGCTGCCAGTCCGAGCAGGTTTTCCTTATGTTCGACCCGGTCAACCTTGTTCAGCACGGCAATGCGCTGACGGCCCGGAGCACCCCCAAGCTTCTCGATAATGCGCAGGGCATCCTCATCGAGGCCGCGCGCCGCATCGATCAGGAACAGCACGGCGTCGGCGTCGCCCGCGCCGGCCCAGGCTGCCTCGACCATCGCCCGGTCGAGGCGTCGCTTTGGCCTGAAAATGCCGGGTGTATCGATGAACACCAGCTGGCTTTTGCCCTCAATGGCGATGCCGCGCACGGGTACACGGGTGGTCTGCACCTTCTGCGAGACAATGGCGACCTTGCTGCCGACCAGCGCGTTGATGAGCGTCGACTTGCCGGCATTCGGTGCCCCGAGGATCGCGATGAAGCCGCACCGGCGGTCGGCCGGTTGCGGGTTTTCCGCCCGAGGCGTGGTCACATCGTCGGTCGTCTCCGGCTCAATCATGGGATTTGGTTCCGATGACGCCCTCACGGGTTAAAAGGGCAGTGGCCGCGGCCTGTTCTGCCTGTCGTTTCGATGCCCCCTCGCCGCGGGCTGGCCTTTTGCCGACAATCCGGACTTCCGACGTGAACCTAGGCGCGTGGTCGGGGCCCTTGCGCGCAATCTCCACATATTCGGGAAGCGCGAGTCCTCGGCCTTGGGCCCACTCCTGCAGCGCTGACTTGGCATCGGCTTCCACGTGCAGAAAAAGTGCGAAATGACTTTGCCACAGCTCGCGGACAACGGCGCGGCTCTTTTCAAAGCCGGCATCGAGGAAGATAGCGCCAAGCACGGCCTCCATGGCGTCGGCCAGTATCGTCTCCTTTTCCCGGCCGCCGCTCTCGTTCTCGCTTTCCGACAGGATGAGAGATGCGCCAAGGTTAAGTTCGCGCGCAACTTGGGCACACGTTTCTCCGCGCACCAGCCGGTTGTAGCGGCGCGCCAGGTCGCCCTCGGTGGCAAGGGGAAACGCGTCGCTCAGCGCCTCGGCGATAGCCAGGCCCAGCACGCGATCGCCCACGAACTCGAGCCGTTCGTTGTCGTCACGGTGCGCCTTGCCGCCGCGGACGCTGGCATGGGTCAGCGCGCGCTCGATCAGTGCCGGGTTCTTGAAGCGATGGCCAAGAGCCTGCTCGAGGCCCTTGTGTCTCCGCGCGCGCGTCATGGCACCGCCTCGGATCGCAAGACCCGCCCGATCAATACAGTTCGCGGCCCATCGCAACAGCCGGGATGGGACAAAACCAGCCGCTCCCGCTCGATACATGTGACTTCCCGACAACCTGGGCGTGCCCTCAAGCTCACGTCGACCATCATCGCACGAGATGGAAAAACCGGCTCCAACGGATATCTTGTGGCCATGTCCAGGGGGAGAAAAGTCGGAACGCTCCAGGCTCGTCCACCGCTCCCGAGAAGAAGATGATTTCAGCGCGGCCGATCAGATTTTCGTAAGGCACGTAGCCTACCGCCCACAGTGCGCGACTGTCGGTCGAATTGTCCCGGTTGTCGCCCATCATGAAGTAGTGGCCAGCCGGAATCTTGTAGGGCCCGACATTGTCGAAAGGACCGTTGGGTTCACTGTCGAGCACGGTGTACTTGACCCCGTTTGGCAAAGTCTCCTCGAAGCGGGGGATGCGGCGAACAGGGCCTTCATCCTCACGAGTCGCGAAATCGCCCTTTCTGACCTTCGGAATCTTCTGGCCGTTGATGAACAGCGTGCCGTCGCGCATCAAGATCTCATCGCCTGGCAATCCGATGATTCGCTTGATGTAATCGGTGGAGTTGTCGCGCGGCAGTTTGAACACCGCAACATCTCCGCGCTTCGGCTCACCGGCCAGCTTGCGCCCCGTGAACAGGTTCCAGCCCATGGGGAAAGAGTAGCGGCTATAACCGTAGGACAACTTGGAAACGAACAGGTAGTCGCCAACCAGAAGCGTCTCCTTCATCGAGCCTGATGGGATATTGAACGGCTGGTAGAAAAATACGCGAACCACCATCGCGATAGCCAGGGCCTGGATGACGATTTTCACCGTCTCACGCCAACCCTGTTCGTTCGCACTGGTGGTTTTTTTTCTGCCGGTCTTGGCGTCCGTTTCCAGGCTCATCTACGGCTCCTCAAACGCCAGCTTCCCGGGCGTGCCCGATCCCGATCGGAAGGCGCACCGCTATAGCGGCTTATCGTCGTCTACGCAAATCAACGCCATAGGCAAACTCTCCGTGTTCGCCACGAGCATCCTGGCGATTGTCTAACGAAGCCGGTCTGCCCGGCGGGGATCAGCACAACGGCCTCGGCATCCGACAATCGTCCGTCAGCGGCAGATCGCCGCGTGTGCTGCAACCTTGAGGTGTCAAGCGTTGGAGTTGCTAATCGATCCTCGGACAAGCGCAGGGTGAGCCGCCCCGAAGGCAAATTTGCGACCAGCCATATTGCGCCAAACGAACCCACGTCTCAACTCTGGCTCAAGCGCATTCGCCCGCGCGGCCGTGGCTGCGAACCGCCATGCGACAGGCACCCGGGGGCGGTGCCGGCGCCGGAATTCCCCGTGCTCGACCTCGTCGCTGAACACCCTCAGCCGCTCCCCCCCGCAGCGGGCAGCCGCGCCCCATCCATCAACGTGCGCATCCGTCGAATGGCCTTATCCAAACCGCCGAAGACTGCCTCGCCAACCAGAAAGTGGCCAATGTTCAGTTCCACCACTTGCGGCAGCCGGGCGACCGCGGCTACCGTGTTGTAGGTAAGTCCATGACCTGCATGTACTTCGAGTCCGGTTTCGGCGCCCAGGCGCGCGGCGGTCGCGATGCGGGACAATTCGTGCGCCATCCCTGTAGCATCGTCATCAAGCGCGCGCTCGCAGTAGGCACCGGTATGCAACTCGACGATATCGGCGCCGAGCCTGGCTGACGCCTCGATGGCCTTGGCGTCCGCCTCGATGAACAGTGAAACCCTGATCCCCTTGTCCTTCAGCAGGCCAATGATCCGCGCGAGATGTGGCCCCGCGGTGGAGACGTTGAGCCCGCCTTCCGTCGTGCGCTCCTCGCGTCGCTCCGGCACCAGACAGCAGGCATTCGGCACGTGCTTCAAGGCAATCGCCAGCATCTCGTCGGTCGCCGCCATTTCAAGGTTGAGCGGCCGCGTCAACTCCGATTTCAAACGCGTGATATCGGCATCCGAGATGTGCCGACGGTCCTCCCGCAAGTGCGCTGTGATGCCATCCGCGCCAGCCTCGACTGCCAAATGAGCGGCCCGCAAAGGGTCCGGGTGGCGCCCGCCCCGCGCATTGCGCAGGGTGGCGACGTGGTCGATGTTAACGCCGAGCCTCAAGTATCCGAGTATCGGCTGCATTGTCCTGGGGCCGGCTGACATCGTGCGCTTGTAATCCCTAGCTTGGTGCCCGTCAGCGGTAGCGCGGGCTGGTGTTGGTCCGTTTGCCGCTGCCGTCGGCCAGACCGAACCGCCTTGCAGGCCGCGACGAGCCTGTTCGCCGCGATCGGGTCGCGAATGAGGTTGGCTCAGCCGAACACCCGCTCGACATGTGCGACCGATGTCTTGGACTTTAGCCCGCCGATGATCCTATTCAAGTGTTCGAGATCCCAGACCTCGACTTCGAGATACATTTCCGTGAAATCGGCTGCCCGGCGAACCATTCTCAGGTTGTCGATGTTGCCGTCGGTCTCGCCGATAACACGAGCGATCTCAGCCAGTGTCCCCGGCTCGTTCAAGGCGGTGACGCGAAGATGGGCCGGGAACCGCTCGGGCCGCTCGGGATCGATGTCCCAGGTCACGTCGATCCACCGTGCTTGCTCTTGCTCCTTGAGCCGCGGGGAGTGAATCTGGAAGATTCGGATGCCCTGGCCGGGGGTCAGAACTCCGACGATCCGGTCGCCCGGAACCGCTCCCCCCTCTTCGAAGGACACCGGCACGTCGTTCCGCCACCCCCGGATCGGCACCCCGCCCGGCATTGTTCCCCCGTCGTCCACCGTGCCGTCGACACGGAACTTGAGCCCGAGCCCCTTTCCAAGATTGAACCATCCATCCTGGCCGCGGGCGTGATCGAAGCGATTTTTCGGCCGGCTGTTCAGCGCTGCCGGCTCGGGCAGAGTCTGCTCCGGCGCCACGGCCTTCAAGACGTCGTTGATGGGCAACTCGTCGCGCGCTACCGCCGCCAAGGCGTCTTCGACCGTTCGCTGCCCAATCCGCGATAGCACGCGCTTCAGTTTCTCGTCACTGTAGCCGGCCCCGACCCGCTCGAACGCCACGGCCAGAAGCCGCCTACCCAGCTCAGCGTATTGGCGCCTTGCGGCATCGCGAGCCGCCCGTCGGATCGCGCTCCGCGCCCGGCCGGTGACCGCAAACCCTTCCCAGGCTGCCGGCGGAGCATGGGTTTTCGATGTTTGGATTTCGACCTCATCGCCATTCCGAAGCCGCGTATCGATCGGCACATGGCGGCCATTGAGGAACGCGCCGACAGCGGCGTTGCCGATATCCGTATGCACCGCATAGGCAAAGTCGAGCGGGGTGGCGTTGCGCGGCAAGGCAATCAATCGGCCTTTGGGGGTGAAACAGAACACCTGATCCTGGAACAGCTCGAGCTTGGTGTGTTCGAGAAACTCCTCAGGATTGGAGCCGTCGAGCAACGCCTCGACCATATGACGAAGCCAAGCATAGGGCCCGCGATCATCACCATTGCTCCCGGACGGTGAAGCCTTGCCATTTTTCGGCGTGGAGACATGGTCCTTGTACAGGGCGTGCGCCGCCACGCCGTACTCGGCCACACGGTGCATCGACTTGGTGCGGATCTGCAATTCGACGCGCTGATGGCGCGGACCTACGACGGTGGTGTGGACCGACTGGTAGTTGTTCTGCTTCGGCGTCGAAATGTAGTCCTTGAAGCGGCCGGGAACAGTCCGCCACGTGGTGTGGGCGACGCCGAGTACGCGGTAGCAGTCGTCGATGCTGCCAACAATGACGCGGAAGGCATAGATATCCGATAGCTGCTCGAGGCTGATCTGCTTGTTCGCCATCTTGCTCCAGATCGCGTAAGGCTTTTTCTCACGGCCTCTCACCTCGGCCTGGATGCCGACCTCGCCAAGCTTGGCCTCGAGCGCGCGGCCGATCTCCACCACAAGCCCATGGTTCCGGGCGCGGATCTCGGCCAGCTTGTCGCCGACGGCCGCGTAGGCGTCCGGATGGAGCCAGCGGAAGGCATGGTCCTCAAGCTCTTCGCGCAGCGCCTGCATGCCCATGCGGCCTGCCAGCGGTGCGTAGATATCAAGTGTTTCCTGGGAAACGCGTTCGCGCTTGTCCGACCTCATGTGCTCGAGCGTCCGCATGTTGTGCAGCCGATCGGCAAGCTTCACCAGAAGCACCCGGATATCGCTGGAGATGGCGACGAGCAGTTTGCGAAAGTTTTCTGCCTGCTCTGCCTTTTTCGAGACGAGGTCCAGCTTTTTGATTTTGGTCAGACCCTCGACCAGCGCGCCGATCTCGGCACCGAACAACTGATCGATTTCCGCCTTGGTGGCGTCGGTATCCTCAATGACGTCATGCAGCAGCGCCGTGGCGATGGTGGCGTCATCGAGCCTGAGCTCGGTCAGGATCGCCGCGACTTCGAGCGGATGAGAGAAGTAGGGATCGCCCGAAGCCCGCTTCTGGTGCCCATGCGCCTTCATGGCGTAGACGTAGGCCCGGTTCAGCAGAGCTTCGTCAGCCTCTGGATCGTATTTCTGGACACGTTCGACCAACTCGTATTGGCGCATCATGGCGCGCCTTGCTCCTCGAACCGCAGCCGCGAGCGCGCGAAGCTGCCGACGCCAATCGCGGCCTCCCGCAGGATTCCGAGACAGCCTAACGTCTGGCTCAGCGGCGAACCAGCGGCATCAAGCGTCAACGGCCACGGTCGCGATCACGATCGCGGGGGCCGCCGCCGCTCGACGACGGCTCGGAAGGCGTCATACTTTCGAGACCACGCAGCAACTGCTCTTCGGTCATGTGATCAACGACCGTATCGCTCGATTGATCGTCCCGGCCCAGCATCGGACCGCGCCGATCATGAGCCAGAACAGGAGCTGCGGCGGCTTCGGGTTCATCAACCTCGACGTTTTTCTGGATCGAATGGATGAGGCCCTCGCGCATGTCGTCGGCGGGCACCGTTTTCTCGGCGAGCTCGCGCAGAGCGATTACGGGGTTCTTATCATTATCGGGGTCGATTGTGACCGCGCTACCGTTCGCGATCGCACGGGCACGATGCGCTGCCAGCAGAACCAACTCGAAACGATTCGGAACCTTGTCGACGCAATCTTCGACGGTCACGCGTGCCATTCGTTGAGCGCCCTCTCAAGTTACGAGTCATGGTGGTTAGTAATGAAGGCGAACACCCGGCCGTTGCCGCGCCGCAGCCACAGTGAAGCTACAGATCACGCGTCAGCGGAAGCGGGTATGCCTCCCTGGGACGCTGTGCTTGCCACGGATCAGAGGCTGGATCAAGGACCGAATGGTGTCCAGGATGACCATCCCAGACCAGCGTGTCGGGGTTTGGACTTCGACGAGGGAAGCTCTGATTTCTCGTCAGCAACGCATGGTCCGGACATGCTCGGAATGGCCGCGCGCGCCTGGTGGATGACACCATAGGTTGACCTGTCGGCCATCATCAGTCTTCAGGATTGCGCTCCGAAGCCCCTTAGCCGGGCGCTTCATAACTGAGGCGTGACCGCGTAAGTCTCAGCTGAAATGAGATAATTCGCACATCGCGGTATTTTGAATAGACTGTTATCCAATTTCGAACTCTACCTGGAGCCAAGCGGGAGTAGCTAACTGGTCAAACTGGTTCAGGAGCTCGTTTCCAGTTGCAAAGGCGACCAAGGCGTCGCCGGCAGACTTAACGTGACAAGCGGGTTCGGATGCGGGTTCGGATTGCTGAATCCGCCGCCTCGATACATGCAGCAGGATTAGGAAAATGCATTTTTATCAGACTGAGCGCGTTGCCCTCTTCATTGATGGAGCAAATCTTTACGCGACGGCGAAAGCTTTAGGTTTCGATATCGATTACAAGCGCCTTCTGGCGCTTTTCCGACAAAAGGGCCATCTCGTTCGCGCACTCTACTACACGGCTCTCATCGAGGATCAGGAGTATTCCTCGATCCGGCCTTTGATCGACTGGCTGGATTACAACGGCTACACGATGGTCACGAAGCCGACCAAGGAATTCACCGATAGCTCGGGCCGTCGCAAGATCAAAGGCAACATGGATATCGAGCTCACGGTCGATGCGATGCGCTTGGCCGAGACCATGGACCATATCGTAATTTTTTCCGGGGATGGCGACTTCAAGAGCCTTGTTGCGGCACTGCAGATGAAGGGCAAACGCGTCAGCGTCGTGTCGACGCTGCAAACGCAACCGCCGATGGTGGCGGACGAACTGCGGCGCCAAGCGGATCAATTCATCGATCTTGCTGACCTTGAGCAGTTGATCGGCCGCGACCCCGCCGCCCGCCCGCAGCGAGAGACCCGCACTTTCGCACCTCGCAATGCGCAGCAATTCGTGCGCGCCGATCAGTTCCAGGACCAGGATGATCTGCCCGAGGAAGTCTGATTTCATAAGGTCGACGCAGTGACGCCCGCCCCTGGCGCTGGCCATTCAGCCATATCCGAACCACCGTTCGACTGTCGGGAGTGCCCGCGGCTCGTGGCGTTTCGTATGGCCAGTGCACGGCGGGAACCGTCGTGGTTCAATGGCGCAGTGCCATCGTTCGGAACGTCTGATGCCCGGCTGCTTATTGTGGGGCTGGCGCCAGGGTTGAAGGGCGCCAACCGAACGGGACGGCCTTTCACGGGCGATTTTGCCGGCGATCTCCTTTATGGCACGCTGTTGTCATTTGGGTTTGCCGAAGGCAACTACGATGGCCGGCCCGATGACGGGCTCACGCTGCGCGATTGCATGATCACCAACGCGGTGCGCTGCGTTCCTCCTGAAAACAAGCCGACCCCTGAGGAGGCCAAGACCTGCAGACGATTTCTCGTGGCACGCATCGCTTCGCTTCGCCAGGTCCAAGTCATCCTCGCCCTCGGCCGCGTCGCACATGAACAAACCATCGCGGCGCTCGAACTCAAGCAATCCGCCCACCCGTTTGCACACGGTGCTCGGCACGACCTCGGCCACTCACGCGTGATGTTCGATAGCTTCCATTGCTCTCGCTACAATACCAATACGAGGCGGCTGACGCCCGCCATGTTCCACGCGGTATTTACTTCCATTCGCACCCAACTCGGGTCATCCTGACGCCGCAAAGCGCATGCTGACACGTGGGAACCGGCACCCATGCCGCTCGAAATCGCACCCGAAAAAGTCGCGCACGCCATCGTCAAGGCACGCGAGTATGCGGCCAAGGTGGGACCTTGGAATGCAACGTCTGAAGAGGGTGATGCGGCAGAAGACCCCAGCGCAATCCTCGAAGATTTCATGGGCGATCCGACGCTGGGGGAGTTCGCCGGCTTCATCGACGCCTTGAACGACGACGAGCAGGCGCATCTGGTGGCGCTCGCCTGGATCGGTCGCGGAACCTTCGAGCCCGATGAACTGGATGAAGCCGTCGAGACTGCGCGGCGCGAGCACACGAACGCGACCGCCGGCTACTTGATCGGTTTGCCGCAGTTGTCGGACTATCTCGAGGAAGGTCTTGAGCGCATGGGCTTCTCGGTGGAAGACGCCGAAAAAGGTGTGCTTTGACGCAGCCTACTCCACGCCCATCGCGCGCTCGAACCACTTCAGCACTTCAAGCCCATGCGTGTGGGGAGGGTGCACGGGATAGAACCGAGTCACCACCCGGCCTCCCCACATGACGACCGTGAGCCGCTTCAAGTAGGTCACTCCGCCGGTCGAGAAGGTCGGCAGATCAGCCGCATCGGTCGCGATGAAGTCCGCGTCGCTCAGAAGCGGGAAAGGCAGACCGAGCCGCGTGGCGAACTCGGACTGATATACGCTGTCCTGCGTGGACAGCCCGCGCACCTTCACGCCCAGCGCGGCAAACCTGTCGTGCGAATCCCGAAATCCCTCGGCTTCGGGCGTCGACCCGTGCGCACCCGGAATGTCATCCCAGCCGGGCGGGTTCGGCATTCCAGGGCGGCCCGTCCAGGGGTAGACGAACAGCACCGACCAGCCTGGCGTGGCGCCGACGCTCTCGGTTCCGCCGGTCGTCGCGGCAAGTTCAACATCGGGCATCGGAAAGCCGACCGACAGATGCCACGCGCCGCGATCGAGCGCCGGCTGAGGCCAGGGCCAAGGCTTCGATCCCATCATCCCTTGTCGCGCATCAGGCGCGCCTTCTCGCGGTTCCAGTCGCGCTTCTTCTCGGTTTCACGCTTGTCGTAATTCTTCTTGCCCTCGGCGAGTGCAAGTTTCAACTTTGCGAGACCCTTGGCATTAAAATACAACTCCAGTGGCACCAGCGTCATACCCTTGCGCTCGATGGCGAGCTTCAGCTTCCTGATCTCCGCCGCCTTCATCAAAAGCTTCCGCTTGCGCCGCGGATCGTGCTGGAAGAAGCGGCCGGCCTGCTGATACTCCGGGATGTAGGCATTGATCAGCCACATCGCGCCCTCTTCCATCGAGGCGTAGCTCTCGGCGATGTTTGATTGGCCCTTGCGCAGCGATTTGACCTCGGTACCGGTCAACATGATGCCGGCTTCGTGGTCCTCGACGATAAAGTACTCGTGGCGTGCACGACGGTTTTCCGCCACGACCTTGCGGCCGTCGTCGTTCTTGGCAGCCATCACGCGCGCCTGTGGTTCGTGGTCACTCGGCAGCCTTCGCCGAGAGCAACCCTAGCTTCACCAGAACGGCGTCGATCGCCTTCTTTCCTGGCTCGGTCACCGGCACCATCGGCAACCGCGTCTCAGCGGTGCAAAGTCCGAGCCGAGAGGCCGCATACTTGACCGGTCCCGGATTGGTTTCGACGAACATCACGTCGTGCAGTGGCATCAGCTGATCCTGCAGCTTCAAAGCCGTGGCGAAGTCACCATCGAGGCACGCCGTCTGGAAATTCGACGACAGCCGCGGAACAATGTTGGACACGACCGAAATGCAACCGTGCCCGCCGTGCGCCATGAACCCAAGCGCGGTCGCGTCCTCGCCCGAAAGCTGGCAGAAGTCCGGACCAGAGGCAAGCCGCTGCTGGGATGGCCGGGCAAGGTTGGCGGTCGCATCTTTCACACCGACGATGTTCTTGAGGTCACAGAGCCGCGCCATGGTCGCGACCGACATGTCGACAACCGAACGACTGGGAATGTTGTAGATGATGATCGGAATGTCGACGGCGTCGTTGATCGCCCTATAATGCTGGTAAAGACCTTCCTGGGTTGGCTTATTGTAATAGGGAGTCACCACCAATACCGCATCTGCGCCGGCATTCTTGGCGTGCCTGGCCAAGTCAATGGCCTCAGCGGTCGAGTTCGAGCCAGCGCCTGCGATGACCGGCACACGGCCTTTCGCAGTCTCGATGCAAAGTTCGACCACACGCTTGTGCTCGTCGTGCGACAGCGTCGGGCTCTCGCCAGTGGTGCCAACCGGGACAAGCCCATGCGTCCCCTCGGCAATTTGCCAAGTCACAATGCGGCGGAGGGCTTCCTCGTCAAGGACCCCGTTCTTGAATGGCGTGATGAGAGCCGTATATGAGCCCTTGAACATTCTGTTTCTCGCTCTGTCTCTCGCACTCGCTTGCTTCAGGCTTGCTTCGGGCCCTAAAGGACCCAAGATCTACCCAAGCCCGACGTTGACGGCGTTCTGTCTTGGTGCCGCCCTATTGGACCCGTTACGCTCGCGGATGCGGCACCTTGCCGGGCACACGCCACGCCGTTCACCCCAGATCTCAGGTCCACCGAGGGAACCCATGGAACGAGCACTTCGACCACCCGCTCGCGACAATCGGCTCGGCAGCGGACAATATTGTGTCGGCACAGCGGCTGCAAGCCACCCATTTTTCAGGGTCCGGATGTGCACAACTTCCGGCGGCCGGGCTTTTGCGCTCCCAATCATTGCGGTTCTTGCGACGGTGGGGATTGTGATGAATCTCAGCCAGCATCCGGCATGGGCCGCCGAACCACCCGCCGGCAAACTCGCCGCCGCCTCGACGGGTAAGGACACTGCCGCCAAGGCCAAGATTGGCGCACCCGCGGCCAGAGAACCTCTTAAAGGAACGCCGCTGGCCCGCCCCACGGCCGCGACCCCTGACG
Source organism: Hyphomicrobium sp. (assembly GCA_002928955.1). Taxonomy (GTDB): domain Bacteria; phylum Pseudomonadota; class Alphaproteobacteria; order Rhizobiales; family Hyphomicrobiaceae; genus JAKAML01. Next base: position 16,957 of record PERT01000004.1, read on the forward strand.
AAGCGGCATATGTGTCGGCCTTGGATCAGGCCATCGCGGCCGCGCGCGCGACCAGCATCTCAGTGGAGGATGCCACGCGCATCCGCGATGCTTTCGCGGCGATCTCCGCTCGCAACCTTCAAAAGAGTTCGGATATCCAGACTCAGGTGACCGACCCGGTCGGGCGCAAGCTCATCGAGTGGTACCGGCTGCGTAGCGGCTATGGCGAGCCCGCCCAATTCCGCGCGTTCCTCGACGCCAATCCGGCCTGGGCCGACCGCTCGCTGCTTAACCAGCGGCTCGAGGAGGCGCTGTTCATCGGCGGTGGCGCAAGTTCTGCGATCAAGGCGCAGTTCAGCAAGTCCGAGCCCAAGACCGGCGTCGGCATGGCCGCTCTTGCATCGGCCCTTTTGGCTGATGGCGATAGCGCCAAGGCCCAGGCACTGGCCGCACGCGCATGGCGCGACACCACGATCCCCGCCACCCTCGAACAAGGCTTTCTCGACCGGTTCAAGCCCCTGCTGACCGAGGCCGACCACAAGTGGAAGCTCGACCGGCTATTGATGGACGACATCCGCTGGACCGCAGAGCGCAATGATAAGGCGGCATTCGTCCGCCGGCTGATCCCTCTCCTCGGAGCGGCCGAGCAGAAGAAAGCCCATGCGCGGCTCGCTGTGTACCTCCGCTCCGCCGATGCGCGTAGGCTGATCGATGCCCTCCCCACTGAGGCCAAGACGGATTGGGGCCTTGTTCTCACCCGTATTCAGCTTGCCCGCCGCAACAATCAAAACGACGAAGCTGTCAAGTTGATGCTTGGCGCACCGACCGATGCGGCCAAGATCGTCAGCCCCGACGACTGGTGGGTCGAACGCCGTGCAAACGCCTACGAGGCGCTCGACGCCGGCAAGCCGAAACTCGCCTACGACCTCGTCCATGAGGCCGGCCCACTGTCGGTCAATCCACTCAAAGAACAGACGTTCATGGCCGGGTGGCTGGCGTTCCGCTACTTGAGGGACCCCGCCTCCGCCGAGCGCCATTTCGCCGCCGCCCGCAAGGCCGCAGACGGTCCCTTGAGCCGCGCCAAGGCGGACTACTGGCTCGGCCGGATCGCAGACGCTCAAGGTGACCGATCGAAGGCCCATGACTTCTGGCGTCGCGCAGCGATCGAGACGGACACGTTCCACGGCCAGCTGGCCCGTCAGCGCCTGGAGCCCGGACGCCGCGCGATCGAATTGAAACCGCCGGCCCTGCCGACCGCCGACCAGATCAGCCGGTTCAATAGTCTCGATGCCGTCAAGGCTGCCGTGATCGCGCGCAAGTCCGGCCTCGATGTCACGATCGTGCGCGGCTTCCTGAACCAACTCAGGACGATTTCGGAGAGCGAAGCCGAGGTTGGCATGGTCGCCCACCTCGCGGAAGCCCTCGGCGATACGCAAGGCGCCGTGCGCATCGCAAAGAGCGCGGTGGCGCGCGGCCAGAACCTTTTGACCTTCGCTTACCCTGTTCATCCGTTTCCGTCCTACACCGCGCTCCGTCAGCCGCCGGAAGCCGCGCTTCTGCTCGGCATCGCGCGCCAGGAAAGCGAATTCAACTCGGGCACGGTCTCAGGTGCGGGCGCGCGCGGCTTGTTGCAGGTGATGCCGATCACCGCCAAGCACGTCTGCCGTGACTACAAGATCCCGTGCGACATCCCGCGTCTGCTGACCGACATGTCCTACAATACGTCGATCGCGTCGGCCTATATCGCCGATCGCATGGGCGAGTTCCAAGGCTCCTACGTACTCGGCATCGCCGGCTACAATGCCGGGCCGGGCCGGGCGCGCCAGTGGATCCGCCAGTTCGGCGACCCCCGTGACCCCAAGGTCGACGTCATCGATTGGATCGAGCGCATCCCGTTCCAGGAAACCCGCGAGTACGTGGCCAAGGTGCTGTCCAACGTCCAGATCTACCGGTCGCGTCTGGGTGAGTCCAAAACCGCACTCAGGCTCGAAGAGGACCTGTTGCGCGCCAAGCTTCGGGCCGATGCGGAACAGTTGTCGCTGCCTCCACCCGCCGCGACCGCGCCTGCGACCGGACGTGCAGCGGCACCGCAGCCGGATGCGGCGGCGGCCAACAACTGATCACCCGGTGTCTCCGCGCGACTTGGTGATTTGCACATTTGTCGCGTATTCCATCGTTTAACAACGAAGTCCGAATCAGCCGCGGGGACCTACCCATGACCGAGAATACGTCCACGCCCGGTTCGCGTTTCGTAGATCTTTCATTCACGGCACGAGACGGGCTCCGCCTCCATGGCCGTCGCTACCCGGCAGCGGCGACGCCCTCCAAATCGCGACGAACCTTCCATCCACGGCGCCCCGTGGTTTGCCTGCCCGGGCTGACCCGAAACGGCCGGGACTTTCACGAACTCGCCATGCACTTGTCCTCCGATGAGGCCGCTCCGCGCGACGTTTTCACGTTCGACTATCGCGGCCGCGGGTTGTCGGATTTCGATCCCGACTGGAAGAACTATGCCATTCCGATCGAAATGCTCGACGTCATGGACTTCCTCGTGTTCTGCGGCATCCACGACGTGGGGATCATCGGCACATCGCGTGGCGGTCTCATCGCGATGATGATGGCGGCGGCCCAGCCCTCGACGATCGGTGCCTTGGTCCTGAACGACATCGGCCCGGTCATCGAAGCCCAGGGACTGCTCAAGATCGCCGGCTATGTCGGCCGTGCACCGTTACCCCCCACGTGGGCCGATGCCACAAAGCTGGTTCGTGACCTGTTCCAGAATCAGTTCACCAGTTTGACTGATAGCGACTGGGAGCTGATCGCACGGCAGCTCTATAACGAAACCAATCACCGTCCCGCGCCGGGCTACGACCCGAAGCTCGCACGATCGTTGCCTGTGCTGGATGGTCCCATTCCCGCGCTATGGCCGCAGTTTCAAGCGACAAAGCGGGTGCCATTGCTCGTCATCAGGGGCGAGAACTCCGACCTCTTGTCGCCTCAGACCGTGGACGAAATGCGCCGCCGGCATCCCCGATGCTGGCACCTGAGCATTGCCGGCGAGGGCCACGCGCCCTTTCTACGCGACGCCCGGAGCAAAGCCGCAATCGCGGAGTTTCTCGCGCTCGCGGATGCTGGTCATACCGGGGCCGGCAAACAGTCCGCTGCCTGAACGCAGCAACAGCAACGTTCCCGTCAGGCATCGTCGACTTTGTTCGGCGTGCCCGTCAGGCATCGTCGACTTTGTTCGGCGTGCCCGTCAGGCATCGCCCTTATCGACACGCCGCGAAAATTCGGTCTGGCCGCCCGAAGCCAGAATGCGCGATTGCTCAACCCAGTTTTCGCGCTCGATCCGTCCCTTGAAGTCGAGGATCTGGCTGACCCGATCGATGTCCGCGCCAGTCCAGTTGGCGACCTGCTCGTACGAGCTGACGCCGAGCGAATTCAGCTTTTTCTCGATCAGCACGCCGATACCGCGAATGCGCTTCAGGTCGTCGATACCGGCGGCCACCGCAGGTTGATCACCGCGCAGCGCTTCCGACCGGACGCTGCGAAGGTTCGAGAGGCCCGCTCGTGGCGCAGCGCGATCGGCATCCACGGCCTTGGCGGCCGACTCACGCTCGCGAATGGCATCCACCAGCCGCGCCGGCCGGGTGGCATCGGTATCGCCCCGCACCTGGACGTCGTCGCGACGGGTGTAAGCAGCGCCGCTGCCGGCAAGCACGGCTGCCTGCTCGATCCAATTCTCGCGCGAGATGCGGCCGGGTGTGCCCAGCAACCGCGTGAACCGTTCGGTATCGGCCGCGGTCCAGGCGGCAATATGGGCGAACCGCGTCACGCCCTGCACGTTCAGCAGTTTCTCGACCTCGGCATTGACGCCGGCGATCCGTTGCAGGTCGTCACGCATGTCGACCGCTGCCGCTGGCGGTGCAGACCTGCGGCTCGATGCGGCGGCTGCGGCAGCGATCGCGGCGGCGGCCGCCGCGGCGGCTTGTGCGCCTGCCCGCGGCAACTCCATCATGACGGGCGCGGTTGGCGACGTCGCGGCAGCCGTGGCTGTCGGCGCTGATACGGTCGATGCTTGCATTGTGTCCGGCGCCGATGGCTCCCGCGCCATCTGGCCGAACGGCAAAGATGTGAATGTCCCTGGCGTGGCGACAGCCGTGGCCGGCTTGGTCTCCAGCGGAGCAGCCTGCGCAACAGACGGCGCCGCCGCCGCTGGCGCTGCGTGACTGGCACTGGCGATGGCCGTCGGATCGACGCGCACGCCTTCGTTCAAGGTCGGTTTTGAGACGACGGGTCTGGCCTCGCCATGCTTGCGGGAGAAGTCGGTCTCTCCGCCCTTGGCCAGCACCTGCGCCTGCTCGATCCAGTTTTCCTGCGTGACGCGCCCGCCGATCCCGAGCGCCGTGCCGAACCGATTGACGTCGGACGCTGTCCAACCAGCGATCTCTTCATAGCGCCGGACTCCGAACCCGTTGAGCCGGGACTGCATCATGGCGTCAATGGAGCGGATGCGCGTGAGATCCTGCGCCGACATGGCGGCGGGCGGCGCGGCGGGAATAGCGGCTGGCGCTGTCGTGCTGGATTGCATGACGGGCGCGTCCGTCATCGCGGCGCGAGGCGCAGGGGCGTCCGGAGACGCAACCGGCACCATGGTCACTTCGGCTGCGACAGACGACTGTCCGCTCGCCCCCGATGCCACTGGCATCACCGGCGCCGGACCGGAAGGTGTCGGCGACGGCCTCTGTGGGTCGACCCGCAGCTGGGTGGATGCCAATGCCGCGGCCGCTGCGGCGGCTGCGCCAATACCGGCCGCGCCGCTGAGCGGGGATGCCGGTTGCGGCTGCGGGGCCGCCGGTGCAACCGGCGCGGCGGGTGCCGCGACGACCGGCTTCGGTTCCACAGTCCCTGCAACGGCAGGTGCTGGTACTGGGGCAGCGGGCTTGATCGTGACCGGAGTTGCCATGACGGGCACTGGCGCGGCCGGAACCGCCGGCAGCACCTTCGCGGCGGGCGTTGTTGGCATCACTTCAGGAATGGAAGTTGCCGGGGCGGACGGCGCGGCGACTTCTCCGGCCTTCTCTTTCAGCGCGCGCTCGAACCGTTCGGCCTCAGGGCTCGGCGCGGTGGGCGCTGCGGCTGAACGGGCAACGGTCTCCATACGGGGACGGTCGGGCTCAGGTGCCGGCCGCGGCGGCGCAGCGGAGACCGGAGCAGCAGCGGGCTGGGCGCGCGGCTGAGCCATAGCCAGGTCGCGCGGCATCGGCGCGTCGGTGACGACCTCTGTCGCCGTATCGGTGAATGTCGACTTGATCAGACAGGCGACGAGTGCGCCGAGGAAGAACGCCGTCAACATCAGCAGAAACGTCTGCAGCAGCAGCATACTCATCCGTCATACTCCTCAACGCCAGACGCCATCGAATACCCAGTTGCGGGTCAGTCCTCTGATGGGCGGCAGGCTATCCATCCTACGGCAAGTCCGCCGACGAAGGCGGGGACGAGATACCAGAACAGCTTGACGAACAAATAGTCCATCGCGCGTTACTCCTCTTGTTGTGTTCCCGCGATCCGAATTGCGGCGGAGGGCGGCAGTGTTCCGGGCGCCCGCATCGGCGCCCGTCGATCAATTTGCCTTGACCTCGAATTCGATGCGACGGTTCTTGGCCCTGTTCTCCGCCGTGTCGTTGGGTGCGATGGGCCGCGCTGCGCCATAGCCGGCCGACGTCAAGCGGTCGGGCTGGACCCCTGCCTTCGCCAGATAATCGGCAACCGCCTTGGCTCGGCGATCGGACAATCTCTGATTCCGCTCGTCAGTGCCCTCGGCGTCGGTATGACCCTCGATGGATATCTTGAACTCCGGGCAATCGTTCGCCAATCGCGTGAGCTGATCGAGCGTCGGGAAGCTCTTGCGATCGATATCGGCCTTGGCGCGCTCGAACTGGATGATGCCCTCGGCCGCTGCGCTCCGGATCAACGTCTGGCAGCGCAGAGCGTCGGCCTTGCGCTTGGTGTCGACCGCCGTGTCTGCCGCCTGCTTCTGCCTCAGAGCCGCTGCATCGGCTTGACGCTTGGCTTCGTCCGCCTTTCGTGCCGCTTCGGCGTCCAAGGCGATACGCTCCGCCTCCGCCTTCTTCTTTGCTTCTGCCTCGGCCCAAATGGCGGCATCGGTGCGAACCTCGATGGCATCACGCCCCGTGTAGCCTTTACCGACGTCGCGTGCGATCTGCTCTTTCAGGCTCGTGGCAACAGCGGCATCGGCGGCCTCGCCACGCACGAGCAAGTCCTGGCGGGACAGCACCGCTTCGCCACGGCGGAGCCGCGCGAGGGATTTGAGGCCGAGATCGGCCACTGCACCCCAGATCTGCGACCTGGCGTTGGCGACCATCATGCGATCGGTGATCTTGGCGCCTGCAAAATACCGGGCGGCCGATGCCAAAAGGTCGGATCGCGTTGCCGCATCGGGGACATCTCCCTCGAGCAGCAGTTCGTTGTCGATACTGCGCGTGGCGCGCCATGTCAGATTGGGTTCCGGGGCGGCTCTCAGCGCCACCTTGACATCGGCCTCGCAAGCGCGGCTGGCCGCTGCCCGAACTTCGCCGGTCACGGCCTGAGCCAGTGCCTCGTCGTCGGCTTCACCGACAACCTCGGCACGACCGTCGGTCAAATGGACAGCCCCCCCACCGAGCCGTCCGATTCCCGACACACCGGCCGCCAAGCACGTCTGCCAGCCAGCCGGTGCGCCTGTGGCGAGTTGCATCTTGTCGTTCACGGTCCGGCCCGGGAGCCGGGCCTTCACGGCCTCAAGTATCGCCGCCCGCGCGGCGTCGGTTGGAACCGAGCCGCTGAGTTCGACCGCCGAGCCCTTGGCGTCGATGCGGGTTACGAACGGGGACGCCACGGGGAGCGTCGGCCTCACAAACTTGATGTTGTCAGCAAGCTTGAATGCTTTGGGCGCGTCCTTCTTGAACAGCGATCGAGCGAGTTCGGCCGTTGCCTCGTCCTCTGCCTTGCCCGACAGCGTGACCTCGCGCGCTGCAATCTCGATGGAACCTTCCTGGAGTTTGCCGAGGCCACCGAGCCCGGCAACCGCAATATTGGCCCAGCCTTCGGGAGCCCCATCCGCGATTTCCATACGATCGACAATCGCGATCCTCGGGAAACCCTTTTTGACCTGCGCGAAAATATCCTCGCGCAACTTTTCACTAGGCACATAGCCGGAAAGCACCAACTGGCTGGCCGCAAGCTTGGCGGACCATGTGTATGGCACGACGACCGGCGCAGTCACCCGGTCGCTGACCAGTTTGACCCCTTGAGGCAGGTTTTGCAGGGATTTCTTGACGCCCTTGTAGGACGTGAAATCCCTCGCTTCGCCAGCGACCGAAAGCGACGCGCCGGTGAGTTCCACCACGCCGCGCTTCAGAGCTGCCAGCTGCTTCAAGCCATAGCCGATGCCGCCCAACCACGCGTCCTTTGGTGGCGCGCCGCGAGCGAGCTTCATACCGTCATCGATCTTGAAACTCGAGAGGTTCGCTCCGACCGCCGCAAGCACCTGCTTCCGCAACTCTTCATTGGGAACGTAGCCACCAAGCTTGACCACGCCATCGGCCAGCGCTGCTGACCAAACGTAGTTGTCGACCTTCTCGAGCAAATCGGCCCGGTTGTCGATCAAGCGCACGCCCCAGACCCTGCGCGCGATTTCGGCTGCCTTCCCAGGCTCGCCCTCATCCAAGGCGCGCCCCGACAACTGCCCGTCACGACCATCGAAACTCGATTTGGCCCAGGCTAGCCCCGAACCGGCAAGTGCGCTTTCGGCTCTCTGCCGAAGATCGGCTTCAATGCGCTCATGCTCGCCGAGAACGGACACCCAGGACCAGACAGCCACTGGGATCAAGCCCCACAGCCAGCGCGACGGATTGCACCTCATGTCGAGTACCGCTCCCAACTCATTTCAATCACCTGCCGCTCGGCCACCTGCCGCTCGGCATGACAAGTCAACGACCGAAAATCCGGCATCCCGTCGCCACGGCGCGATGCCGCGAGCATGCCTGCGCCGCTCGATAGTCATCGCGTGCGTTTGATCTCGAGCAGCCGCACCCCGGGCCACCACGAACCCCTGTCGTGCCGGAGTATAGTCAAGCCGGATCGGCTTTCCAAGTGAGACGACAGTCGTCAAATCCGTCACACTCGACCGACGATTGGCCTCTTTTTGCGCCAGTCTCGTGAATGCGCAATGACAAAGCGAAATTGGCGCCGGTGGTTGATCACGCCATCGCCACGCCAGAGCGATTTGCGTATCCGCCCCGTGTGGCGTCAGAACCTGATCACTTTACTCGTGACCAGGACGTCACAGCCTCAGATGAACAAGGATCCTTCCGGTCTGCCACCCGGGTTAGCGTCTCGTGTTCCGGCGCCGACATTTGATTCCCATTGCAACGCGCTCCAGATCAAATGCCGGCACCCAAGGAACACGAGCAACTCTATGATTCTCGTGTAGCTTTTGCATCTGGCGTTTGGTTTCGAGTCCAGCCCAGAGTGGGGCCCAAACGTCCGATGCGCTACAGAAGGCCCGCGGCAAGCGCGTGGCTACAGCCGGCGCGCGGCGGCACCGCAAGAGGGTCAGTCGTTGAATGCCGTATCAACGTGCAAATTTGCGCTGGCCGAGGTATCGAATAACGACGTGAGGTGAGGTGCCGAAACCTGAACTCCAGGCCTCCCGACGGGAGGTGGCGTTGTTTACCAATTCCTGCGACGCAAATATGAAATGACGAATTCACGCGGCATTTGGGACTTTCAACGCTGTCTGAGGCGCGACTTGATGACCTTCTTTGAAAATTCTGCTCTGTTTCAGCAATCTTCCCCTTCTCCCGACCGTAGATCCCACCAGAGAGCGTGCACGGCATCCGACGGCCTGTCGCGCCAGGGCAGATGAGACGTCCCATCTTTTGCAGCATGGGGAGCACGTAAATGGCCACGGGAACTGATTATCGCGCAGCCGTTGTTGGAGGAGGTCCAGCAGGACTGGCGGCGGCATTGGCGCTGGCCCGGAGCGGAATTGAAACAGTTCTGGTCGCGCCCGCGCCGAAGCCGGACCACGCGGATAGCCGAACGGCCGCACTATTTGCGGGCTCGATTCATTTCCTGATGAACCTGGGAGTTTGGACGCGGATCGAGGCGTCTAGCGCGCCCATAGTCGCCATCCGCATCCTGGATGATACCGGCCGCTTGTTCCGGGCCCCCGAGACCCGCTTCGAGGCCCGTGACGCTGGCCGCGAAAACTTTGGGTACAATGTGCCCAACCGCGGACTGGTCGACGCGCTGTGGCAGGAGGCCCAGGATGCTCCGGGCCTGACGCTGCGGCCCGACCGGCTGCTGGCTCGCCTCGATACAACTGGCGCGAAAGCATCGCTTACCCTTGACGACGGTTCCACGCTCCTGGCCGAGCTTGTGGTTGCCGCCGATGGCCGGAAATCCCTGTGCCGGGAAGCGTCGGCAATCGTCACGAAGGCCTGGTCCTACGATCAGAGCGCGGTCGCCTGCACATTCGATCACACGAGGCCGCACCAAGGAATTTCAACAGAGTTGCACCGGCGATCCGGGCCGCTGACGACCGTGCCGCTGCCTGGACGTGCATCCAGCCTCGTTTGGGTGGAGCGCCCGGCTGAAGCTCAAAGGCTCATGTCACTCGACGAGTCGGCGTTCCGCACGTTGCTTGAAGCCCGGCTGCAGGGGCTGCTGGGTTCGGTCGGGTCGATCGGAAGGCGGACCATGTTCCCGCTGTCGGGCATGAGCGCCACCCGGTTCGGCGACCACCGGGTCGCACTCGTCGGCGAAGCCGGCCACGTCATCCCCCCGATTGGCGCACAGGGCTTGAACCTCGGGCTCCGCGATGCGGCCACCATCGCCGAATGCGCCGGGGATGCGGGCGTCCACGCCGACGTGGGTGGGCCGGCCGTCCTGGAGCGCTACTCGGCGGCGCGGATGCTCGACGTGACGTCGCGCGTGTGGACCGTCGATGTTTTAAATCGTTCCCTGCTCTCGGGGCTTCTGCCCGTCCAGTTGGCGCGGGGCGCCGGGCTCTACGCTTTGCAAATGCTCGATCCGCTGCGCCGGAGGCTGGTGCGCGAAGGGCTCGAGCCGACCGGCGCGATACCGCGTCTCATGCGGCCGCCCGCCAACTTCGCCACCGCTTCGGCCGGGTGACAATCAGTGGCACGCCACTCTGAATGGCCGCAGAAAACCCAATAACCACGGTTTCAAAGGGTCCGCAACGACGTCCCTGGCCGTGCTGAAGGAAAACAATCGTGGTCGACCGCGCTCAGATCGGCCGGAGACGGCGAAACCGAAAGGGCGAAAAACCTTTTTCAGCGGCCTGCCAAACCTTGGCTCGAAAATGGGACCGTCTGGCGGCCGACACTTATGATAACCGTGCTGAAACGCTTGACGTGGACGCCGCCAGCTGGGCAAGTCCGGCGCTGCCATAGCCGACGCGTTCCGCAGCTCCGCGCGCCACGACACCTGCGCTGAGCCCCACTTTTTACGCTTGCCGCACACATCGACAGCCCACTCTGATGACACCCGCCAGCCCTTTGCGCGACCTTCAATTCCGCCTGGAGTACATTGTACTGAGGCTGGTGGTGGGCGCCGTCCGCGCGCTTCCGCTCGACGTGGCGACGGCCGGCTCGGCGTGGTGCTGGCGCGTGCTGGCGCCGCTGGTCAGCGCGAAGAGACATGCGCGCGCCTTGAGCAATCTCAGGATCGCGTTTCCCGAAAAGACCGACGCGGAGCGGATCGCCATAGCGCGCGCGCACTGGGAAAATCTGGGCCGCGTAATGGCTGAAACCATGCAGCTCGATCGCATCATCCGCGAGCCGGATCGAATCAAGATCGTCAACGCCGAGGTGTTCGCGCGCTATCGCAACAAACTCGGACCGGCGGTCGGCGTCTCGCTCCACATGGGTAATTATGAGCTGGCGATCTGGCCGCTGACGCTGGCGGGGGCGAACCCGGCGGCGGTCTATCGTTCGGTCAACAACCCCTACGTCGACCAGTTTCTCCGGGACCAGAGGAAGGATCTCTATCCAGGGGGGTTGTTCGGCCGCGGCAAGGTCGAGGGCGACCACGGCGAGACGCAGAAAACCGCCCGTCTGATTACCGACTATGTCCGCAAGGGCGGGCGGCTCGGCATCGTGTGCGACCTGTTCGACCACACCGGGATCCCGGTGCCGTTTTTCGGAAAACCTGCCAAAACACAGGCTATTGCCGCCATGATCGCCCGCCGCCTGGGTGCTCGTATCTGGATGGCGCGCTGCATCCGAAAAGGAACCGCAACCCAATTCGAGATCGAGTTGATAGAGTTGCGGGTGCCGCGAACGGCGAACCAGTCGGACGACGTGAAGACCGTGATGACCGAGATGCAGGCCCAGTTCGAGGCCTGGGTGCGTGAGCATCCGGAGCAATGGATGTGGAGCAATCGGCGGTGGAGCTGACGGCACAGTCGCGCGCGGAAATTGTTCCATACTCCTTTTTAACACGTCGTGGTTGCACTCATCACGGTTGCGCACGTCATGCCGATAGCGACATGAAGCAACCAGGTGCGCAATGAGCGTGCAAGCTCCGACCGAAGCCGTCCATCGCAATGATTTGAATGGGTGATTTCACATGTGGGTTCGACAGCCGGTCATCAGCGTTGTACGACACCCTTCATGTTGCACTGCATTAATCAGGGCGTGACTTGATTGAATGCCGAAACTCTATTCACGCCGAACACCGGAGCATCGAAATCGTGGACACAGCGTCAGGTGCGGCATTGTTACCGCCACTCGACAAACCGTCGCGACCATCCCGCATCGCTCCTGCCGAACTCGAGGCGCTGAAGCTCAGGGACAATTCGACCAATTGGTCCTATCTGGCGTTCAACTGGCTGGTCATTGCAACCACGCTGGCCGGTGCGCTATGGGCGGAGCAGGCCATCTTGGCCGGCGGATACAGCGGGTGGATCATCGCCCCGGTGGCCATCGTGACCATCGTCGTGATGGGCGCCTCGCAACACCAGCTCGGCGGCGCAATCCACGAGGGGACGCACTATCAGCTGTTCGCCAACCGCACGCTGAACGAGGCGGCGTCCGATTGGCTGGCCGGCTTCCCGATCTATACATCGACCCACCATTACCGGCTGCACCACCTACCCCACCACCAGTTCGTCAATGATCCCGAGCGCGACCCGATCTTTGCGCAGGCCGAGGAAAGTGGCCATTGGCTCGACTTCCCCCTGACGCACGTCGAACTCGTCAAGGGGCTCATGCGACTGCTCTGGGTCCCCAATCTCGTGCGCTACACCATCGCGAGGGCTCGCTATAGCGCTCTCGGACTCGGCAAGAACCCCTATGGCAATCCCGACAAGACCGGCCATCCGACCGTGCAGGCGCTCGGCATCTTGTTCGCCATCGTACTGCCCGCGGTGCTGATCGGCATGCTGCTCGCCGAACTGAGCGCAGCCGTCGTGATGGGCGTGTTCTTCGTGATCTGGGCGGCGGCGGCGGTGTTCTACGCAACGATCCCTGAGGACTGGTTCCCGCAGGGCCGGGTCGCGCCGGTGCTGTCGCATCGCGTGGGCGCCATCTCGCGCATCTCGTTCATGGCCGTTGTCTACGGCACGCTGACGGCCATCGACCTTGGTGGCTACGGCAAGGCTTGGATGTACTACGGTCTCTACTGGATCGTGCCGCTGTTCACGACGTTCCCCGTTTTCATGATCCTGCGCGAATGGCTGCAGCACGGCAATGCCGACCGCGGCCGCTACACCAACACGCGTGTGTTCCTGACCGGACCGCTGTTCCGCTATGCCGTGATGCCGTGGGGCATGGACTACCACCTGCCGCACCATCTGATGGCGTCGGTGCCGCACTACCGCTTGAAAGAGCTGCACAGGCTGTTGCAGCGTGACCCCGAGTACGCGGCCAAGGCCGTGGTGGTGGAAGGGCTTTATGGTGCGGCCAATCCCGCTACCGGCCGGCCGACCACGTTCGGAACGCTGCTGGTCGACCATGCCCCGAAGACGCGGGAAGCGGTGCATGTCGACGACGACGTGCTCGAACGCGCCGACGTGGCGGATGGCGCCACCATCGCTCAGCTGTCGCGGCTGTCGAGCCGGGCCGAGGACGGGCCCCACTGAAGCCGGGCGATGACCCTGCCCGTCACTTGGCCCGATACATGTTCCTGAGCCCGAGCCCTCGCAGGACTCCTGTGCATCGCCGCGCGGACGGGGAGCGGCCGGCGCGATTTAAACTATTGAATTGATATCATAATAGCGTTCCGCGCCGGGTAGGGGAGGTTTCGGCTGGCGCCATATGCGAAGCTAGCCCCCAAACGTCGTGCTGAAAGCACGCTTCACGTCGTGCTGAAGGCACGCTTCACGTCGTGCCGAAAGCTCGTCTCACGGCATGACCGCCTCGCGCTCACAAATCGACCGGACAGCCGTGAGCATGTCTTCGACCGGACAGCCGTGAGCATGTCTTCGACATGACGCGGGTATGACGGTGGGCGGGGCATGTGACGAGGCCGCGGCCAGATTGTTGACAGGTTGGGCACCCGGCTTATGGTGCGGCGCGGAATTGCGGGCACGGCACCGATGAGGGCCGCTCTCGTTCCGCGGCCATGAGAATAAAGCCGAGCCGAACCGCCGGCGCTCTGCGTCGATCAGAATCGAGCCCATCAGGACAAGACTCACCAGGACACCCGCGCGCCCATGACCACCACCCGCACGCCCACCAAACATTTCGCTCCATTGGCCATCGGCGCGCCGGAGCCCTATCGCGCCCTGCCTGTACGGCTCGAACGCATGATCCACTTCATCCCGCCGCATAACGAGAAGATCCGCGCGAAGCTCAAGGACACCATCAAGACCGTTGACGTGGTGCTCGGCAATCTCGAGGACGCCATCGCCGTGGGCGAGAAGGAGGAGGCGCGCGCCGGCTTCATCTCCATGGCGCGCGAGTTCGATTTCGGCCAGACGGGGCTGTGGACGCGCATCAACTGCCTGAACAGCCCGTGGGCGCTGGACGATGTAACCGAGATCGTGGCGGCCGCGGGCGACAAGCTCGACGTCATCATGCTGCCGAAAGTGGAAGGACCGTGGGACATCCACTATCTCGACCAGCTGCTGGCCCAGCTCGAAGCGCGGAACAAGGTTCAGAAGCCGATCCTGATCCACGCCATTCTCGAGACGGCGGAAGGCGTGAAAAACGTCGAGGCCATCGCCGCCGCATCGCCCCGCATGCACGGCATGAGCCTCGGTCCCGCGGATCTCGCTGCCTCGCGCGGCATGAAGACGACGCGGGTCGGCGGCGGGCATCCGGACTACGGCGTGCTGGCGGATGCGGGGGCTCACAAGTCCGCGCCGCGCGCCTTCTTCCAGCAGGACCTCTGGCACTACACCGTCGGCAAGATGGTGGACGCGTGCCTGAGTTATGGGCTGAAACCGTTCTATGGCCCCTTCGGCGATTTCTCGGACAGTGCCGCGTGCGAGGCGCAGTTCCGCAACGCGTTTCTGCAGGGCTGCCTCGGCGCATGGTCGCTGCACCCGTCGCAAATCGACATCGCCAAGCGCGTGTTCTCGCCGGACGTGGCCGAGGTGGCCTTCGCCAAGCGCATCCTCAACGCGATGCCCGATGGCACGGGTGCCGTGATGCTCGACGGCAAGATGCAGGACGATGCGACCTGGAAGCAAGCCAAGGTGATCGTGGATCTCGCGAAGATCGTGGCCAGCAAGGATGCCGAGCGCGGTGCCGCCTACGGGTTGTAGGACAGAGCATCCATCATGGCATTCCGTGAGGAGGTGGCTGAGTGACGCGGACTTCGGTGGACGGCTCGCAATTCCACAACCGTTGAGTGGAGGCAAGGTTTTAATTGCGCCTCCGGATGCCCACCAGCATCCCGCGCGGTGACCAGGAACCACTGGCCGTCCTGCCGGTGGCTCCTATCTATACCAGGGGCGGCACTTATGCGGCCACGTCGACGCCGACGCCTTCGAGGCGGTCTTCGAGGTCCATGGTGGCTTGACGCAGTGCCTCCAGCGTCGCGGCATCCGGCGTCCAATAGTGCCGCTCATGGGCTTCGAGCAGGCGGTTGGCGACCTTCGCCGACGCGGTTGGATTAAGCGCGGCCATCCGCTCACGCATTTCGGGATCGAGGACGAATGTCTCGGTGATGCGCTGGTAGACCCAGGAATCGACTGCGCTCGTCGTTGCCGACCACCCCATGGTGTTGCGCACGTGCTCTTCGATCTGGCGCACGCCTTCGTACCCGTGGCTCAACATACCTTCGTACCACTTCGGATTGAGCATGCGGGTGCGGGTTTCGAGTGCCACCTGTTCGCCCAGGGTGCGCACCACGCCCTCGCCGCGGGTCTGGTCGCTGATGTAGACGGGCGCGGACACGCCGCCCTTGGCACGCCGTGAAGCCCGGCTGATGCCACCCAGCGTATCGAAGTAGTGGTCGACCGTTGTGACGCCGAGCTCAACCGAGTCGAGGTTCTGATAGGCGAGATCGACTCGAGCCAGAACGTTGGTCAGCAGTGCTGCCTGCTGCGTCGGCTGGCCCGACCGTCCATACGCGAAGCTTTTGCGGCGGGCGTAGGTCTCCGCCAATTCGTCCTCGTCCTCCCAACGGCTGTTTTCGATCAGATGGTTGACATTCGACCCGTAGGCGCCCTCGGCATTGCCAAACACGCGCAGCGCAGCCGTCTCGAGATCGCAGCCGATGTCCTGTTGAACGGCGAGCACGTGCTTGCGCACAAAATTCCTCTCGACCGGTTCATCGACCGACGCCGCGAGGAAGGCGGCTTCTGCAAGCAACTTGACCTGTAGCGGCAGAAGATCCCGGAATATGCCCGACAGCGTCATGATCACATCGACACGCGGCCGGCCAAGCACTTCGAGCGGAATAAGTGTCGCACCGGTCAACCGGCCGTAGCCGTCGAAGCGGGGTTTGGCGCCCATCAGGGCGAGCGCCTGCGCGATCGGAGCGCCCTCGTTCTTGAGGTTGTCGGTGCCCCATAGCACGATCGCGACGGTTTCCGGCAAGGAGTGCCCGCCGGCCATGTGCCGCTGCAGCAAACGCTCGGCCTGTCGTGCACCGTCGTTGACGGCAAACGCGCTCGGTATCCGGAACGGGTCGAAGCCATGCAGATTGCGGCCGGTGGGTAGAACCGCCGGCGTTCGCAGGATATCGCCGCCCGGCGCCGGACGCAGGAAGCGGCCTTCAAGTGCCCGCAGAATGGCTGGCAGTTCATGATCGTCCTTCAGCCAGCGGTCCGAGGCGGCGAGGTTTCGAAGCACATCCAAGTCCGTCGCCCCGCGCGCCTCCGCATCCTGCTGCGCGGCCGCTTCGGGTGAGGCGCCCGCGACCAGCGCCTCCACCGCAGCGCGGTCGGGCCGTGCACCATGGGCAGCATCCGCCACAGCCAACAGCATGTCGACGCGCTGGACCTGGCTCAACGCTTCGCCGACCACGTGCAGGCCGTGAGGAATGAGCGTGTATTCGAGGGCCAGCACTTGGTCGGCGAGACGAGAAATGACGGCCGCCGCTTCGTCCTCGGCCCATCGCGGTTCCGCGCTGGCCAAATCCACCGCGGTGGCTTGCGCCTGAATCAGCGCCGCAAGTTCGAATCGCTCTGAGGCCAAATCGGGATCGAGCCCCCGCCAGCGGTCGATCGACGACTTGAGATCAAGAAGCCCGCGATAAAGCCCGGCGTGGGCAATCGGCGGCGTCAGGTAGCTGATCAGCGTGGCTGACGCACGGCGTTTGGCAATCGCGCCTTCGGACGGGTTGTTGGCCGCATAGAGATAGAGGTTGGGCAGATCGCCGATCAGCCTGTCGGGCCAGTCCCGTGCCGACAAGCCGGACTGCTTGCCGGGCATGAACTCAAGCGCACCGTGGGTACCGAAATGGAGAACAGCGTTGGCGCCGAAATCCTCTCTCAGCCAGCGGTAGAAGGCCGAGAAGGCATGGGTGGGGGCAAACCCCTTCTCGAACAACAACCGCATCGGATCGCCTTCGTAGCCGAAGGCCGGCTGCACGCCGACGAAAACGTTGCCGAATTGCACGCCGAGCACGAAAATAGAACTGCCGTCACTCTGCTGCTTGCCGGGTGCGGGACCCCACTGGGCTTCGATCTCGCCGAGCCAGCGCTCGCGCCGGACGTGATCGTCGACCGGAATTCGGCAATGGACGTTGGCCGGCGCGCCGAACCGCTCGCGATTTCCATTGGTGATGCGTTCGCGAAGGTCGTGCGCAGAGGCTGGCACATCCACCGTGTAGCCGTCGGCCTTCAATGACTTGAGGGTCCGGTGCAGAGATTCGAACACTGACAGGTAGGCGGCGGTGCCGGTGTTTCCAGCGTTCGGTGGAAAGTTGAAAATGACGACTGCAACCTTGCGATCCTTGACCGCCGCCCGCCGCAACGCAACCAACTTGTCGACGCGCGCGGCCAGCATCTCGGCGCGTTCGACGCACGAATGCATGTCGCGCTCGTGCTGCCCTTGCGCGAACGTGCAGCGGCGGTGACACCCCGTGCAGGCCACGCCCGCGGAATCGGACCGGCCGCCGAACACGATCGGACCGGTCGCGCCATCGAGTTCCGGGATGGCAACCATGATGGTCGATTCGACTGGCAGCAGCCCGCGTTCGGACGCACCCCACTGTTCGAGCGTCTGCAATTCCGCCGGGTGCGCCGCAATGTATGGGACGTCGAGCTTGGCCAGGATCTCCTGGGCGGCGTTGGCGTCATTGTATGCCGGCCCGCCGACGAGCGAAAAACCGGTGAGGGAAACCAGCGCGTCGATGGCGGGACGGCCGCCCTTGAAAAAGAATTTGTCGATTGCCGGGCGCGAATCGAGACCGCTGGCGAAAGCCGGAATGACGTTGAGGCCGCGCGCTTCCAAAGCAGCGATGACGCCGTCATAGTGCGCGGCATTGCCCGCAAGCATGTACGACCGGAGACCAAGCACGCCGACTGTGCCACGGCTAGGCCTTGCCGGCAGCCGATCGACGCTCGCCGAGATACGATTTTCCATGTGCGGATGGTAAACGCCGACGTCAGGATATTCGATCGGGGCGGAGGCTCGCGTCGTCCCGCGCATGTCGCGACGGTTGCCGCTCGCATACTTGTCGATCAACATCCGAACCAGATTGCCGACGTTGTCGTCGGAGCCCGCCAGCCAGTACTGCATGGCCAGAAAGTAGGCGCGCACGTCTTGGGCGGTGCCAGGGATGAACTTCAGGATCTGCGGCAGCCGCTTCAGCATCTTCATCTGCTGGGCACCGGCGCTGGCATTGCGCTCCTTGCCATTGCCGCGCAGCCGCTTCAACAGCGCCATAGCCGGACTTTCCGGACCCTGCATGTCGAATTGTCCGAGCTTGGTCAGCTTGGTGACCGGGGCCGCGGACATAAGGCTGACGAGTGCATCACAGGATGAGCGACGGGCCTGAAGATCGGGAAGGATGGCCTGGAAGTGATCCTCAAGGAACAGCATCGATGCGATGATGATGTCGCCCTCAGCGATATCGTGACGGCAGCGTGCCAGCGCCCGCGGGTTATCCGACCATTCCGTGGCGGCATGCAGAGTCAGAACCAGGCCTGGAATATCCTTCAGGAGTTCCTTGCGGGCTCGCTCCGCGGCGCTGGCAAGATGAGTGTCCATCGTGACGATGACCACTCTTACGGGAACGTCCGTCTTGCGCCCAGTCGACATGTCGCGTGGCTCCACTTCAGCCGATTCGAGTTCGGAAATGCGACGCTCGAGTGAGCCCATGGTCGTATCGACGCACCAGCCCTGCATCGGATTAAAGTGTCAAGCTGGCTTGACGTCAAGTCTTGTTTGCACTTTTGCCGTGAAGGCTGTGATCTAGTTTGACGGTGCACGCGTTTGGACTTTGCTTGTTTGCGCTGGAAAGCGTGCCGTCCTTA
The DNA here is from genome assembly GCA_002928955.1 of Hyphomicrobium sp. GTDB lineage: Bacteria > Pseudomonadota > Alphaproteobacteria > Rhizobiales > Hyphomicrobiaceae > JAKAML01. Next base: position 35,900 of record PERT01000004.1, read on the forward strand.
ATCGACGTGCGCTTCACAGCGGGGCAACCATCCGTTCCGATCGATATTCTGAGCCGGTCAAAGCCATGAAACCACAGCATCATCTTGATGTTGCAACACTGATGAGCTGCGCCGCGGGAAGCCAGCCAGAGGCCTTGGCTTTTATCGTCGCGTCGCATCTGGCGGTGTGTCCGCAATGCCGCGCCGACCTCGGCCAGGCATCGCTGATCGGTTCGTCCCTGTTCGAAGATTTGCCGTCCTCGGGATTGGGCGACGCCCGCCTCGTGGATGTGGCGTGGTTATCGTCGCGCCGAGACCGCAGTGACGATGTGCACCAGACTGAGAGTGGCCGGGCGGATCCGAGCTTTGTGCTGGCCGAACAAAGGGGGGTCCACTGGATGGAGCGGGATCCGGGCGTCAACGAGGCGGACATCCAGCTATCGCCGAGCGCACGAGGACACCTGCGACTCGTCAGGCTGGCCCCAAGCGTGCCCATCCCCCAGCGGCTGCGGGATGTCGCCGAATTGACCTTCGTCGTCAGCGGCGGATTGATCAACACCGATCAGAAATTGCAGGCGGGCGACGTGCTCGACGGCGTGGTTGCGCACCAAGCCGCTCTCACCGCGGACGCGACCCACGGGTGCGTCTGCCTGATGGGGAAGTACTGACCCCCCTTTCAGTTCCGGGCTTTCATTCCCGCCCGCTCACGGCTGGCGAGATCTGGCGCGGTCTAGCGGACCAACGCTTCCAACACCGTCTACCAACCGATCGCCCTTGGCAGCCACGTCGCGATGCTCGGGTACGCGAAAAGCATCGCAAGTGCGAGCAGTTGCAAGAAAATGTAAGGAACCACGCCCTTGTAGATCGCGATGGTCGGGACCTCGGGTGGCGCGACACTACGTAGATAGAAGAGCGCCCATCCGAACGGCGGCGTCAGGAATGACGTCTGCAGGTTGAGGGCGATCAGGGCGGCGATCCAGACCAGATCGACATTCGCGGCCTGCAGGATCGGGAGGAATAGGGGCACAACGATGTAGCTGATTTCGATCCATTCGATGAAGAAGCCCAACACGAATATGATGAGCATCATGAAAATGATGTCCGCGTTGATCCCGCCAGGAATGTACTCGAACATGCGATGCACTAGTCCCTCGCCGTTGAGACCGCGGAAGGCCAGCGCGAAAACCTGAGCGCAGATCAGAATGAACATCATACCGGCGGTGATCCGGGTCGTGGCCAAAGTGGTGTCGCGCAGCACCGAAAACGAGAAGCGGCCCGCAAGGGCAACGACCAGGATAGAACCAAGCGCACCCATCGACGCAGCCTCGGTGGGTGCGGCAATGCCGCCGATGATCGACCCGAGCACCGCAAGCACCAAGGCAACAGGGGGCAGGCCAACCTTGGCCGCCTTCACCCACAACTCGCTGCGGCTCATGGTGTCGCGTTCAGCGAGCGAAACGGGCGGAACAAGCTCGGGTTTCACCATGCCGAGCACGAGCAGATAGATCACGAAAATTGCCGACAACAGCAGTCCTGGCAAAAGCGCGGCAGCAAACAGCGTGCCCACCGACTGCCCGAGAATGTCGGCAAGCAGGATAAGGATGGTCGATGGCGGAATGATCTGACCCAGCGTACCAGACGCGCAGATTGTCCCGCAGGCCGTCGGCACGTGATAGCCGCGGCGCATCAGTGCCGGGAGCGTGATCAGACCAAGTGTCACGATGGTCGCGCCGACAATGCCGGTGGTCGCGCCCAACAGAACGCCGACGAGGACGATGCCGATCCCCATACCACCGCGCAGCCCGCCGGCCATGTGGCCGATGACATCCATCAGGTCGTCGGCGATTTTGGATTTCTCCAGCATCACGCCCATGAAAACGAACAACGGAATGGCGATCAGCGTGTAATTGGCCGTGACGCCGAAGATGCGCGCCGGAAGCAGGTTGAACAGCGTGGCGCCGAAGCCGAGGTAGCCGAAGAACAGCCCCGAGACCGCGAGCGTGAGCGCGACCGGCATGCCGATAGCCAGCATCGCGAAGAATGAGACAATGCAGAGGATCGCTAAAATTTCGTTGATTGGCATGTCAGATCCCTGCCTCAGGTGTTGCGGGCGCGGCGTCGGACGCCGCCTGGTAGGCAATCAGCGCCCTGAGGAAGGCGGCAAAGCTTTGGATCAGAAGGAGCAGGAAGCCCAAGGGCAGAAGCGCTTTGAGCATCCAGCGATGGGTCAGCCCACCGGGATCCGGCGATTTTTCCCCGATCCAATAGGACTGCATCACATAGGGAATGGACACGTAGATCAGGAAGGCGACGACGGCGCAGACCAGCAGCATCGAGACCGCGTCGACCAGCCGCTGCAGCTTCGGCGAGAAGCGGCCGTAGAGAATGTCGACCTTGACGTGACCGTCGTGGAGCAGCGCGTAGGACAGCCCGAGCAGGCAGATCGGCGCCATCAGGTGCCACTCGAGTTCCTGCATGGCCACCGAGCCCGTGCGGAACATATAGCGCAGCAGCACGTTGAACGACATCACGCAGACAAGCCCGAATGCGCACCAGCCGGTGATGCGGCCCACGCGATCGATGAACCAGTCGAGCTGATCCGCAAGTCGCTTCATCCCGTCCCCCAATTCCAGTCCCTTGAAAACAATGCCGAGGACCCCGTGAGAGGCCCTCGGTTTTTCAACTCATCTGTCCTGGCTCAACCCTTGATGCCGATCTGGCCGCGAATTTGGCTTTGGTAGACGGCTTCCGAAATGCCGGCCCACTTGTCGTGGGTGGCCTTGAAGCCCATGAAGCTATCATGGACTTTCTTCACCAACGGGTCCTTGGCCGTTGCGTCCGCAAGAACCGCTTCGGTGGCTTCCTTGAGCTTGGTGATGACTTCGGGTGGCAATGGAGACGCTTTGACACCGTGGTTCTTCACGAGGTCATCGAGGGCTTCGGAGTTGGTCGCCTCGCACCACGTATGACTGATCACATTGCAGGCGGCCGCTGCCGTCCTGACAACTTCCTTGATGTCGTCCGGCAGGGACGCCCACGCCGCCTTGTTGACGATCAGCTCGGTCACGGTCGAGGTCTCGTGCCAGCCGGTGGTATGGTAGAATTTCGCGGCCTTGTGCAGACCGAGCCGGCGATCCTGGAACGGCCCCACGAACTCGGCGGCATCGATCACGCCGCGCTCCAGTGCGGGGAAGATTTCGCCACCCGGCAGCAGCTTCACATCCACGCCGAGGGTCGAATAGACTTTACCCGCAAGCCCCGGAATGCGCATTTTCAAACCCTTGAAGTCTTCGACCTTCTCGATCGGTTTTCGAAACCAACCGGTCATCTGGATGCCGGTATTGCCCATCGGCATGGGGACAAGATTGAACGGGGCGTAGACCTCCTCCCAGAGCTTCAACCCGCCACCGTGGTAGAGCCAAGCATTCATGCCTTGGAAATTCATACCGAACGGCACCGCGGTGAAGTACTGGGCGGCAAACGTTTTGCCCGACCAGAAGTAGCTGTTGGCGCAGTTCATCTCGACGGTGCCCTTGGACACCGCATCGAAGCCTTCAAGCGCGGGGATCAACTCACCGGCCGCGAAATGCTGAATGTTGAGCCGCCCGCCCGAGAGCTTTTTCACAAGCTCGATGAAGTACTTCGGGCTGCCCGGACCTTCGACATAAAACGGCGCGCCAGGGCCATAGGCATTGGTCATTTTCCAATTGAATGTCGTCTGCGCACGGGCGACTGCAGGCGCGGCAACGGCGGCGGTCGTCGCGATACCTGCCGTCAGCCCGTTCTTCAGAAAAGTGCGGCGTTCCATGTGTTCGAAACTCCCTGTCCCAGACTTGTGAGTGCCCCTCCGGCCGCGTTCCAGGCCGCAACCATCAACGTGAACGCAATTGGTATGCCAGGAAATTAGTATATTGTTATCAATGGACTTTGCGAAACCAACGGTGCACAAGCCCGCGCAAATGCGGAATTCTGCGTCGAACAGCGTGACACAATGCCGAACGATTAGGCAAGCAATGTTGTTGGCGGCGGTACAATGGCGTTGCCATGTAAGCTCTGTCAGTACCCCGCCGCGCGCCCGTCGCTGCGAGGATCGGCGGCACCCTCGATCACACCCTTCAAAGCGCCCGTAGCGTGTGCGACGAGCGCGCCCGCGTGCCCCATGACCTCGTCGAACGCGCCAATCACCTCGACGTCATGCCCAGCGCTCCGCAAGCCGTCGATGACGGCGGGGTCGAAGCGGTTCTCGATCCGAAGGTTGGTCTGGCTCGCGCCCCAGGTGCGGCCCAGCAACCAGCGCGGGGCGTCGATCGCCGCTTGCAGATCCTGCCCGTGCACGACATGACGCGTATAGATCATCGCCTGAGTCTGCGGCTGGCCTTCCCCACCCATCGTGCCGTAGGGCATGACGCGGCCATCGTCGAGGATCGCCATCGCCGGCTGAATGGTGTGGAAAGGCCGGCGGCGCGGCAGCAGCGCGTTCTGTTTCGCCGCATCGAGCGCGAAGCTCGTGCCACGGTTCTGCCAGGTGACACCTGACGATGGCAGCACAAGGCCAGAGCCAAACTCCCAATAGACGCTCTGAATGAAGCTTACTGCACGGCCTTCGCCGTCAACGGCGCCCAGCCAGACGGTGTCGCCGCGCTTTTCGGGCTGAGGCCAGGGTAGTGCCGAAGCGCGGTCGATTGCAGCGGCGCGCCTGTCGAGCTCGGCGGAAGCCAGGAACGATTGCGGGTTGACAGCCATGTGCCGCGGATCGGTCACGTACATATCGCGGACCAAGAATGCCTGCTTGGTCGCCTCGACGATCCCGTGCACGTAGTCGAAGCCATCGGCCTGCTTGATCCCGAGCCGGTCGTAGAGCCCGAGGATCATCATGGACGCAAGGCCCTGCGTCGGCGGCGGCATACCAAAGGCGCGTCCGTGCTGCAGTCCAACTTCGAGGGGGGCGACCGCCAATGCTTCGTGCCGTTCGAAATCGGCAAGGCGCAACGGGCTTCCAGCGGCCTCGAGCTCCATCGCCATCTGGCGCGCCAAATCTCCGCGATAGAAATCGTCGAGACCAGCTTTGGCGAGTTGTTCGAGCGTCGTCGCAAGCCGGCCAAGCTTGAACAGCGCGCCGACTTCGGGATGACGTCCACCCGGCATGAACTGCTCGGCGAAACCTGGCACATGCTCGAGTTCGGCGCGCTTGCCGATGTTGTTCTTCACTTGCGTCGTCGTGGCCGGAAAGCCCCTGCGCGCATGATGCATGGCATCGGCCAAGAGACGCGTCAGCGGCAGCCGGCCACCCCAACGCGAACTCATTTCAAGGGCCGACTGCCAGCCCGACACTGCGCCCGCAACAGTGAGCGCCGCCAGCGGGCCGCGCGAAGGAATCGCCGTGACGCAGCCTTGCCCGGCGTAAAACTCGCGCGTTGCGCAGCCCGCCGCCGCTCCGCAGGCGTCGATGCCAACCGGAGCCTTGCCACCTTCGGAAACCAGCCAAAAGTTGTCACCGCCGAGCCCGTTCATGTGCGGATAGACGACGGCTATCGTCGACGCCGCGGCCACCATCGCTTCGATCGCGTTGCCGCCCTCGCGCAGTACCGAGAGACCGGCGTCAGCCGCCAGATGATGCGGTGCGACGACCATGCCCCGTGTGGCGCGCGTCGTTTCCATGATGATCCTCGTCCTGCCGGTTGCTGCTGAATGGGGACATCGAGCTAAGGCGCTCCGGGATAGGTCGTCAAGCCGCGGGTCTGGCCACGGGTCTGGCCACGGGTCTCGACAGAGCCGATGGTCGGGCATGAGGATAGCGCGGCAGTTGCGAGTGTGCGATGTCGGCCTGACCTCATCCGGGAGCCCAAGCGATGACTGAGCGTTATGCCATCTACTTCATGCCGGAGCCCAACTCTGCGCTGTGGCAGTTCGGATCTTCTGTTATCGGGTATGACGCGGCATTGAAACAAGTTGTGGATCATCCACGGCATCAGGCGTTCCAGGAGCCAACAGCGTCGCGCGCGACAGAGGCGCCGCGCCGATATGGCTTCCACGGCACACTGAAGGCGCCGTTCGCGCTCAGAGATGGCACGACCGAGGCTGGTCTTATCGAACACGCCCGCGCCTTCGCCAATGCGCGGGCCCGCCAGACCGGCCCTACTCTCGAAGTCGCGATGGTCGATGCGTTCGTAGCGCTCGTTTCGGAAGGGGACGCCGCCAGCCCGTTCGACAGGCTCGCCGCCGATTGCGTTCGCGAATTCGATCCGTTCCGCGGGCCGATCTCGGAGGCCGATATGCTGCGACGGCTCGCGACCCCGCTCAGTCCACGCGAAAGCAACCACCTCCACCGCTGGGGCTACCCTTACGTTTTCGAGGATTTCCGGTTTCACATGTCGCTGACGGGTGCGCTGGCGCATGATGTCCGCGACGAGCTATTTCCAGCGCTGCAAGAGTTGTACGCGCCAGTCCGCAAGGCGCTCGACATTGATGCGATCGCCATCTTCAAACAGCCCGATCGATTGTCGCGGTTTCATGTGCTGGAGCGGATGCGGTTCAGAGACTGACAGCTATCAACCGCCGTGTTTTTCGAGAAACGCCTCGATCGGAAGGGAACGAAAATCTGGAAGTGCGGCACGAACCCGTTCGTGGTCCCAGTCCCACCAGCCGAGCCGCATGAGCCGCTCGCCGATGGCGGCAGGAAAGCGCTGCCTGATCGGTTTGGCAGGAAGGCCGCCGACAATCGTGTAGGGCGAAACGTCCCGCGTCACCACGGCTCCGGCGGCGACCACCGCGCCCGTCCCGATGATGCGGCCGGGCAAGATGACGGCACCATGGCCGATCCAAACGTCATGCCCGATCGTGACCGGCGTCGAGCGACGCCAGTCGAAGAATTCTGCCTCGTCGGGCTCGCCCTCGAAGTAGCGGCTCGCGCGATAGACGACGTGGCTTTGGGTCGCGCGCCAGGTGGGATGATTGCCAGGATTGACACGGACCATCGCCGCGATGGAGCAAAACTTGCCGATCGAGGTCGAGATTATTTCCCCGTCGTTGACGACGTAGCTGTAGTCGCCCAACTCGGTTTCTGCGATCTGCGTGCGCGCACCGACCTCCGTGTAACGGCCGAAGCGGCAATCCCGCACGCGCGCGGTGGGATCGATCAGCGGTTCGATACCAAGGCTTTTCAAGCCGTCAATCTCCAGAAACCCAAGTCTCCCAAGCGTGCGTCGCCGTCAGATCAGGTGGCGGCGCAGCTGCTGGCTGAAGATGTCGATCAGCATGACGGTCGCCACCACGATGATCATGATGGCGGCGGTCGCGTCGTACTGGAAGCCCCGGATATTCTCGTATAGCGAATGCCCGATGCCGCCCGCGCCGACGATGCCGAGCACGGTTGCCGAGCGGACGTTGGTCTCGAACCGGTAGAGGGAGATCGAACTCCACAGCGGCAGCACCTGCGGCACCACGCCGTAGATCACCTCCTGCAGCCGCGACGCGCCCGTCGCCTTGATGCCCTCCACCGGACGCGGATCGATGGCCTCGACGGTCTCCGAGAACAGCTTGGCGATGATGCCAAGATTATGGACGAACAGCGCGAAGACGCCGGCCAACGGTCCGAGCCCCACGGCGACCACGAACAGCAGCGCGAAAACGATCTCGTTGATCGCCCGGCAGGCGTCCATGAGCCGGCGCACGGGTTGCACGACCCACTGCGGCGCGACATTCGATGACGACAGAATGGCGAACGGTATCCCGAAGAACACCGAGAGCGCCGTGCCCCAGATTGCGATCTGGACGGTTTCGACCATTTCACCGAGGTAGGCGCGCCATTCGTGGAAATTCGGCTTCAGGAACCCCGAGGCGAACGTCGCCATGTTCCGGCCGTCGGTCCACAGCAACGTGCTCTTGTGCATCTCGACCGGATAGAAGCTCCAGGCGAGCAGCAAGGCGACGACCATCCAGCCCATGAGCCTGATCAGCTTGGAGCTCAGTGGTGGTTCCGGAATCTCGATGCGGTCGAGACTGACCGACTGGTAGCCGGAGTTTCCCATGGTCATGACAGGCTCCTGAGACGCGGACCGCGCGGCGGCATTCGGTTCTTCGAGGCACGAATATTGTCGGATGAAAAGGTGCCGAACCATCGATGGCCCGGCACCCCGAAAGTCACCTGCGGCGGCCTATTTCTTGGCGAAGCCGGCGGCGAAGTCACCGATCAGTTTCTTGACTTCATCGGCCTTGGCAGCCCTGTCGGCATCGACGAATGCCGCGACCTTCTTGGTCAGGTCGCTCGATGCGGCGGTCTTGGCGGCGTCTTCGAGCTTGGCGATCTCGGCCCTCACGGCTTCCACCTGCTTCTTTTTGTCCTCGGCGGCAATCTTGTCGTCGCCTTCAATCTTCAGAAGCTTCCTGCTGGCTTCGAGCTGGCGGATCGGAAGCAGTTGATCGTTGGACGACGGTCGGAACGGCGCCCATCCGAGCGCCGCCAGGATCTCACGCTGCTTCTTGAGCTCGTCTTCCGTGCCGGCGCGGCCGTAGCTCATAAGGAAGCTGTAGATCTTGGCCTTCGTCTCGGCGGCGAGATCCTTGCGCCAGGCCAAGGGGTCCGACGGGATGAGCGGGGAGGTCCAGATCACGCGGAGCACGGCGTGCGACTCGGGTTTGGTGACGCGGAGCCGCTCGAGGCTCTCGTTGTTGTTGGTCGCGATGTTGACCTGCTTGTTGGCCACCGCGAGCAGGTTGGCCTCGTGGTTGGCGGCGCGAACCGTCTTGAAGCAATTCTTGGGATCGATGTTCTTGGCGGCGAACACATATGACATCGGCACCAGGAAGCCCGAGGTCGAGTTCGGGTCGCCATTGCCGAAATCCAGGGACTTGTCGCACTTCAAGACGTCGTCGAGCGACTTGATCGGGCTGTCCTTGTGCACGATGAGGTGCGAATAGTAGCCAGGGCTGCCATCCTTAGCGACGGACTGGATGAATACCTCGGCTTCGGCCCGATCGACGGCTTCCATCGCCGACTTGTTGCCATACCAGGCGATCTGCACCTTGTTGAAGCGCTGTGCCTCGATGATCCCGGCGTAGTCAGAGGCGAAGAACGCTTTGATCTTGAGGCCGGTGCCTTTTTCCATCTCCGCGAGGAATGGCTCCCACACCGTCTTCAGATTGGCGCTCGCCTCGGTCGAGATGATGCCGAAGCTGAGTTCATCCGCGGCCGATACGGCGGTTGCGGTGGCGGCAACGCTGGCGACCATCGCCGTTGCAGTCACGAGTTTACGGAACATGCGTCTCTCCTCATATCGTCCTGAACGGGTCGTCTGTCCGGGCCAGGGCTAGCGCTACTGGCTCGGCGCAATCGCGCTGACGCATCAGGTCTCGTCCCCGCGACTATGGTTGGATTTCAAATTCTGACCGGGATCAGCGTGCCACTTTCAGGCGGGCTGCCGTCGTGGCCATTCTCGGTTGGAAGTGGAAAGGGAGTGCCGGAGCCGAAGTCCCGCCCAGCAAGTTCCCCCAGACCCGGGAGGAAAAGGCTTTCGCTTTCGGCCCCGTACAGCTCTGCCAGAAACGCTGGTGTCAACGCCTTCGATGGGCCGTCGTAGACCACCGAGCCGGTGCGTAGCGCAATCGTTCGAGGGCAATACCCGAGCGCATATTCGACTTGATGCAGCGACACGAGAACCGTGATCCCATCGGTGCGGTTGAGTTCCGCGAGAATATCCATCACGCGCCGGGCGGAACTCGGATCGAGCGACGCGATCGGCTCGTCCGCAATGATGACGTCGGCGCCCTGCACGAGTGCGCGCGCGATGGCCGCACGCTGCTGCTGCCCCCCCGAAAGTTGCGAACCCCGTTTCAATGCCTGCTCCGCGATGCCGACGCGGGTCAAAGCGAGCATCGCGCGCGCGCGCTCCTTCCGCGGGAACAACGAAAGCGTTCCACGCCAACCCGGAATGCGGCCGAGACATCCCGCGAGCACGTTGGTCAAGACCGAAAGCCGCGGCACGAGGTTGAACTGCTGGAAAACGACCCCGACCTTGGTGCGCAACTCACCCGCAGCACTGCCCATGCGGCCCCCGCGCTGCATGACCTGTCCGAGAATTTCAATCGAACCTTCGACGGGCTCACCCTGGCGCGGCCGGTCGGCGCGATCTATCGGCACGAGGCCTGCGATCGAGCGGATGAGTGTGGATTTGCCGGAGCCCGATGCGCCGATCAGCGCCACCATCTCGCCGCGAGCGATCGACAATGTGACATCGTTGAGCACGGTCTTGCCGCGATCGAACGACTTCGAAACATGCTGGACTTCGATCGCCTGACGCGCCACCGCTTAGCCTCCCGTTGTGCCGCTGGACTAGCAACCACACATGGCAGGATGCTCTCAGATTGATGACAGTTGCGTGACATTCCGCATACGCATGCCGTTCGAAGCAGGACAGGCGCGGGTTGCAGGCCGGTCACGTCACAAAAGCTTCATGGCAGAAGCTTATGCGACACCCCTTGCATGGAGGACTGGATGACGGGCGCGGCCGACCAGATGGCGAACGAGGTTGCTCAGCGCACCACACTGTTGCGGATTTGTTCAGAGGCAACCGACCTTGAGCTTGCAAACGCGCTTCAGGCGCTCGGCGACCTGCCGGCCATGACCGAGATCAGGCCGCCGGAAGTCGGACTCACCATGCTGCGCGGACGCATGGGCGGCGACGGGCCACCCTTCAATCTCGGCGAAGCCACGGTGACGCGGGCCGCCGTGCGGCTCGGAACCGGCGTCACCGGCATGTCTTACCTGCTCGGCCGCCGCCCGGAAGCCGCGCGCACCGCCGCACGCATTGACGCGCTCGGGCAACTCTCGGCCTATCGGCCGTTGATCGACGAACTGCTCGTGCAACCGGTTGGCAATCGCCTTTCGAGCGAACGCCTCATCGAGCGCGCGGAAGCGGCCTCGACCAAGGTCGACTTCTTCACACTTGTTCGCGGTGAGGACCAGCCGCCATGACCGCATCATCAAGCCCCGGGACATTCGGCTCAGCGGGTAGCGGAACCGGGCACGGGTTCGCCTCGCTGGCCCACGACTCACAGGCTGTTTTCCGCACCGTGATGCACGCCATCGCCCGGCCCGGCACAATCTCGACTTTCGACCCGCGATTGCAGCCGCCCGAGCCCTTGTTCGCGACCACCGCCGCGCTGGTTCTAGCGCTCGCCGACTTCGAAACCACGATCTGGCTCGATGCGCCGCTGGCGGAGAACGGCGCGGTGCGCGACTACCTCAAATTCCACTGCGGCTCGCGCATTGTCGCGCACCCGCACGAGGCAGCGTTCGCCATCGTCAGCCGGCCTGCCACGATGCCGCAGCTCATACGCTTCAATCAGGGCCTGCCGGCGTTCCCGGACCGCTCGACGACCGTTATCGTCGAGGTTGAGGCCCTGTATCCGGAGGGCTGGCGGCTCCACGGTCCCGGAATCAAGGATGATATCGCATTCTCGGCTGCGCCACTTCCGGCCGACTTCGGTGGCCAGCTCGTGCTCAACCGGGATCAGTTTCCACTTGGCGTCGACCTCATATTCGTGACCGCAACCGAGATCGCCGCACTTCCGCGTTCCGTGCGCCTCATCAGGGGAGGCTGACCGATGTATGTCGCGGTAAAGGGCGGGGAGAAGGCCATTGCCGCAGCGCATGAGCTGCTGGCCAAGGAGCGGCGCGGCGATCCCGCGGTGCCGGAGATTTCTTCCGCCCAGATCTCGGAGCAGCTCTCGCTCGGCGTTGATCGGGTGATGTCCGAAGGCTCCCTTTATGACCGCGAGTTGGCGGCGCTCGCAATCAAGCAGGCCCGCGGCGATCTGATCGAGGCGATCTTCCTCGTTCGCGCCTACCGCACCACGCTGCCACGCTTCGGCTACAGCCAGCCACTGGACACGAGCAACATGGCTGTTCGCCGCCGTATCTCTGCTACCTTCAAGGATTTGCCGGGCGGGCAGATTCTGGGACCTACTTTCGACTATACGCACCGCTTGATTGATCCCTCGCCAAGTGCAGCATTGCCATCAGAGCCTGTCACAGGCCTCGATCCCGGACCGGCCGACCCGATCCCGCATGTTGCAACCCTGCTGCGGAGCGACGGATTGATCGAGGCGAATGCCGATCACGACGATAGCAAGCCCGTGGGCGATCTCACCCGTGAGCCGCTGTCTTTCCCGGCCAGCCGCGACCTCCGCTTGCAATCACTCGCTCGCGGAGACGAGGGATTCCTGCTGGCACTCGGCTACTCGACCCAGCGCGGCTATGCCCGCACGCATCCGTTCGTCGGCGAGCTGCGCATGGGTGAGGTCGACGTCGAGATTGCCCCGGAGGAATTGGGTTTTGCGGTTCCGCTCGGCCGCATCACGCTGACCGAATGCGAAATGGTCAACCAGTTCAAGGGGACGGCGGAACACCCGCCCGAGTTCACGCGCGGTTATGGACTTATATTCGGGCAATCGGAGCGCAAGGCTATGGCGATGGCGCTGGTGGACCGGTCGCTCAGAGCCCGCGAGCTGGGAGAAGAGCTGAAAGCGCCGTCCCAGGACGAGGAATTCGTGCTGTCGCACGCCGACAATGTCCAAGCGACCGGCTTCGTCGAGCACTTGAAGCTGCCGCACTACGTCGATTTCCAGGCCGAGTTGATCCTACTCCGGCAACTCAGGCGCGAGCACACCGAGGCCATGGCACAAAAGGACGCCGGAACAAGCCCCGCCATCGAGCCGAAGGCTGCCGCCGAATGAATGAACCCGAAACATTAGCTACGGCCCAGCCCTCAGGCCGCTCGGTCGAAGTTTTGGCAGATCCGCCGGTCGGCCGTGGATCTTTGCCGCCATCAACCGCAGAATCCGAACGGGACACGCCCCCGAACTCACCTCGGGGAGTGGGTCGGGATGAGGGGGCGCCGTCCGATCGTGTCGCACAACAATCCCCCCTCACCCGGTACGGTAGTCTTGTTGGCGGCCAAGTTCCGACGTCGTCGACAACCGCTCTTACGCTGAGCCAGACAGGGCATGAAGGTTCCTCAAATCCCCCGACATCCGTGACCTATAACTTCGCCTACCTCGACGAGCAGACCAAACGCATGATCCGCCGCGCGATCCTGAAAGCGCTGGCGATCCCCGGCTATCAGGTTCCATTTGCCAGCCGCGAGATGCCAATGCCCTATGGCTGGGGCACGGGCGGTGTGCAAGTGACCGCTGCTGTGCTCGGCCCCGACGATGTGCTGAAGGTGATCGACCAGGGCGCTGACGACACCACGAATGCCGTTTCGATCCGCAAGTTCTTCGAGAAGACGGCGGGCGTGCGGACGACATCGCGCACCGGCGAGGCGACGATCATACAGACCCGGCACCGGGTGCCCGAGGCCCCACTTCACGAAGGACAGGTGCTGGTTTATCAGGTGCCGATCCCCGAACCATTGCGTTTTCTTGAGCCTCGCGAGACAGAAACCCGTCGTATGCACGCGCTCGATGAGTACGGGCTGATGCACGTGAAGCTCTACGAGGATATCGCGCGTTACGGTCACATCGCCACGACCTACCACTACCCGGTCAAGGTCGACGGGCGCTACGTCATGGACCCCTCGCCGATCCCGAAATTCGACAACCCGAAACTCGACGATTGCCCCGCCATCCAGCTGTTCGGCGCGGGCCGCGAGAAGCGCATCTACGCCATCCCGCCCTTTACCAAGGTGGTCAGCCTGGATTTCGAGGATCACCCCTTCGAGCGCACCAGGTTCGAGAAGCCATGCGCGTTGTGCGCGGCATCCGGTGTTTATCTCGACGAGGTTTTGACGGACGATCGCGGTGGGCGAATGTTCGTCTGCTCGGACACGGATTATTGCGAAACCCGCCGCGCCGCCGGTTGCCGGGGAGACTTGTCGCCCACAGGCTCTGGACCGGGCGCCGGCACGCTCTCGCGAGAACCAACATGACGGCACCGTCAAACGTGACAATCCGCCTCGCAATGATTACCGATCTTCCAGCCATCCTGGCGCTTTATGCGGAAACTGGCCTAGATGATGGCATTCCGCTGCCTCTGGCCGCCGCCGAGGACATGTTCCACCGATTTGAGTGCTACCCGTTCTACAAGTTGTGGGTAGCGGATACCGACCGCGTGATCGTCGGCACTTATGCGCTTTTGGTGATGGACAACATTGCGCACGAGGCGAAGCCGCTTGCCGTGATCGAGCAGGTTGCGGTGAGCACCCGGTCGCAGGGAATGGGTGTCGGAACGCGGATGATGCATCATGCGCGCGAGGTCGCCGCGGCCAAGGGCTGCTACAAACTCATGCTGTCCTCGAACGTGAAGCGCACCAAGGCACACGACTTTTACGACAAGCTCGGTTTCACGCGACACGGCTACAGCTTCCTGGTGGAATTCGACGGGGCGGACGCCGATGAGCAGCGCTGAAACACCGCTCCTCCGGGCTGATGGATTGACCAAGTTCTACGGCACCCGGACCGGTTGCTTGGATGTATCGCTGAACCTCTACGAAGGCGAGGTCCTGGCTGTCGTGGGTGAATCGGGATCAGGCAAATCGACGCTTCTATCGCTCTTATCGATGCAGATGGAACCGACGCACGGACACGTTCACTATCGGATGCGTGACGGAGAGATGCGGGATCTCGCCGGCCTGAGCGAGGCCGAGTGCCGGCTTTTGTTGCGCACGGATTGGGGCTTTGTCCATCAGGATGCACGCCTGGGACTTCGGATGGGGGTTTCGGCTGGCGGCAACGTGGGCGAGCGACTGATGGCCATCGGCTGGCGCAACTACGGCCGGATCCGGCACGAAGCCGCCGACTGGCTCGCCCGGGTCGAGATTGATGGCGGTCGTATCGACGATCCTCCGGGCACATTCTCGGGTGGAATGCGGCAACGGTTGCAGATCGCCAAAAACCTCGTCACCAAGCCGCGCCTCGTGTTCATGGACGAGCCGACTGGTGGGCTCGATGTATCCGTGCAGGCTCGCCTGCTTGATCTCGTGCGCGGGCTGGTCGCGGATCTCGGGCTCGCGGCCATCATCGTCACTCACGACCTTGCTGTCGCACGCCTGTTGTCGCATCGCCTCATGGTCATGAAGGCCGGCCGTGTGATCGAGACCGGACTGACCGACCAAGTGCTCGACGACCCGCGTGAGCCCTACACCCAGCTTCTCGTTTCCTCCGTGCTTCAGGTCTAAGCGCCATGCCCCCTACCTCGACAGCACCGGCACTCGACATTCACGCTATCGCCAAGACGTTTGTGATGCATCTGCGCGGAGGCGCGCAACTGCCAGTGGTGCGCGGCGCTTCGTTCGTCGTGGACGCGGGCGAATGCGTCGTGCTGGGCGGACCCTCGGGCGCGGGCAAATCGTCGGTGCTCAAGATGATCTTCGGCAACTACCGCACCGACGCGGGACACATCCGGGTCGCGTCATCTGGTGGTATCGTGGATGTGGCGTCCGCCAGCCCGCGCGAAATCGTCGCCCTCAGGCGCTCCACGATCGGCTATGTCAGCCAATTCCTCCGGGTGATCCCGCGGATTTCGGCGCTCGACCTGGTGATCGCCGCCGCCATCGAAACTGGTGCCGACAAGGATACGGCCTCAGACCGGGCGACACGGCTCTTGTGCCGCCTCAATCTGCCCGAGCGGTTGTGGCATCTGCCGCCGGCCACGTTCTCTGGCGGCGAGCAACAACGGGTCAATATCGCGCGCGGCTTCGCGGCCGAACGGCCGATCCTGTTGCTGGACGAGCCGACCGCGTCACTTGATGCGGCCAATCGCGATGTTGTGGCCGAACTGGTTGCCGAGCAGAAGTCCAAGGGTGCGGCAGTACTGGGCATTTTCCACGACGACGATGTACGCCGCTTGGTGGCCGACCGCATCGTCGACATCACCCGGTTTTCGGCGTGATCGAGGATGATGCCCGAAAGCCAGCAGTCAAAAGGACGACCATGAGCGAGACGCGGGTTCTGGAAAACGCCAAGATCGTCACGCCGGACGAGGTGCTCGACGGCTGGATCGGCCTGTCAGACGGCCGGATTGCCGAAATTGGCACCGGCCGCCCGCCGGAACGCGGCGCCGACATGGCCGGAGACTATCTGTTGCCGGGGCTGGTCGAACTCCACACCGACCACCTCGAAAGCCACCTGTCACCACGGCCCAAGGTGCGCTGGAACCATTTGTCGGCCGCGCTGGCCTACGACGCGCAGATCGCCGCCTCTGGTATCACCACCGTGTTCGACAGCCTGCGCGTTGGATCAGATGTCGACGGCCGTTCAGCCACCGGCGAGTTCGGTGCCATTGCCGAAGCCATCGAAAGCGCCCGCGCCAGCAATCTGCTCCGGGTCGATCATCGCACGCATCTCAGGTGCGAAATCTGCGCGTCTGACGTGATCGAGGAAGCCACCCACATCCTTGGCCAATTCCGGGTCGACCTCATCTCGCTCATGGACCACACTCCGGGCGCGCGGCAATTCCGCGATACGTCGACCTGGAAGATTTACTACGGCGGCAAGTCGGGCAGCACCGACGAGCATCTCGAGACCATCATCCGCGACCGCGTCGCGCTGCATCAAGCGAACCATGACCGTCACCGCGGAGAACTGGTTGCCCTCGCCAAGTCACGCGGGATCGTGCTCGCAAGCCACGACGACACGACGCTCGCCCACGTTGCAGAATCCGCCGCCGACGGTATTCGCCTTGCCGAGTTCCCGACCACGGTCGAAGCCGCTGTCGCCTCGCACGCGGCGGGCATCCAGGTGATGATGGGGGCACCCAACGTGGTGCGTGGCGGATCGCATTCGGGCAACGTGTCCGCCGAGACGCTGGCGCGCGCGGGCGTGCTCGACATCCTTTCGTCAGACTATGTGCCGGCGAGCCTATTGATGGGGGCGTTCGAGATCGCCAACCGGATCGAGGGTTTCGGCCTCAACAGGGCCGTCAACACGGTCTCGCTCAATCCTTCTTTGGCGACCGGGCTCGATGACCGCGGCGCCCTCCGCGCCGGCCTCAAAGCGGATCTGATCCGGGTACACATGGCGGGTCGTCTGCCCGTCGTGAGGGAAGTGTGGCGCGATGCACAACGGGTCATCTGATCCTCAGGGGATCCAAGGTCGGCTGGGACCGGGCAGGGTTGTGTTGATCGTCGGGCCGAGCGGATCGGGCAAGGACACGCTGTTGCGGCTGCTCGCAGCCCAAACGCACGGGCTGCCGGGCCTCGTGTTCCCCAAGCGCATCGTCACGCGACCGGCGAGTGCCGACGAAAACAATCACGCCATGTCTGCCGCTGAATTCGATCGGCTGGCCGCCTGTGGGGGCCTTGCCATTACCTGGGAAGCGCACGGACTTCGCTATGGCGTGCCCCAGACCATCGACAATGCCGTAGCCTCGGGTGCCACGGTTCTCGTCAATGCTTCGAGAAGTGTGCTTGGAGCCGCGAAGGCACGCTTCACCCATGTCGCGACCGTGCTGATTGATGCTCCCATCGATGTTCTCGCACGCCGTCTTGCCGGTCGCGGACGGGAAGACGGTGACGACATCGGACGGCGCCTCGACCGCAACCCAGCCGGATTCAGCCGGGCGGACGCCGATCTCGTCATCATCAACGACGGCCCACCGGAAGCCGGCGTGGCAGCTCTCGTCCGTTTCCTTGCGTCCCCGCACCCAGCCGCCAAGCGGGGCGATTTCACAAAGCCCCGGTGACGAACGGCACCGCCGGCACTATAGCTTTCAGGAGCGGCGCTGGCCGAGTCTCCTGGAATGGCCGCAGTGGTTCCAGGTTGCGATTTGAACGAATGCGGGCTGGCCGCACCGAGGCTCGCCGATGAGATCCACCATGAAGCCCGAGAAACCGCGCCCCATCCGACTAGCCGATTACGAGCCCCCGGCCTACTTGATCGACAAGGTAGACCTCGAGTTTTCACTGCACCCGACGTCGACCAGAGTTCGCGCTCGGACGAAGATGCGGCCGAACCCCGCCTTCAACGGCGAGCGCCGGGGGCTCCGGCTTGACGGTGAACAGTTTCAGTTTGGCCATATATCCATAGACGGCGCGGAGCTCGCTGCGGCATCTTTCGTGCGCGACGATGTTTCGTTGACCATCCACGACCCTCCCCGCAAGGCGTTCACGGTTGACATCACGTCGACCGTCAACCCCGACCAGAACAAGGCACTGCAAGGACTCTATCGCTCGCGCGGGGTCTATTGCACACAATGCGAGGCGCAAGGTTTCCGTCGCCTGACCTACTTCCTCGACCGGCCGGACGTTCTTTCAGTCTACAGCGTCAGGATCGAGGCCGATGTCGTCGAAGCGCCGATCCTGCTCGCCAACGGCAACCCGGTCGAGCGCGGCACACTCGATCGCGGCAGGCGGCACTACGCCGTGTGGCGCGATCCCCACCCGAAGCCTTGCTATTTGTTTGCCCTGGTCGCGGGCGACCTCTCACCCGTCGCGTCCAGCTTCAAGACCATGTCCGGGCGGAACGTCGACCTCAAGATCTATGTCGAGCACGGCAAGGAGACGCGGGCAACCTGGGCGATGGGCGCCTTGAAGCGCGCGATGCAGTGGGACGAGGAACGCTTCGGCCGCGAATACGACCTTGACGTGTTCAACATCGTCGCCGTGTCGGATTTCAATATGGGCGCAATGGAGAACAAAGGCCTCAACATCTT
Source organism: Hyphomicrobium sp. (assembly GCA_002928955.1). Lineage (GTDB taxonomy): Bacteria > Pseudomonadota > Alphaproteobacteria > Rhizobiales > Hyphomicrobiaceae > JAKAML01. The sequence goes on from PERT01000004.1 coordinate 54,525, forward strand.
CAACGATCGCCTGATCCTGGCCAGCGCCGAGACCGCCACCGACAGCATGTTCGAGGCGATCGAAAGTGTGGTTGCGCATGAGTACTTCCACAACTGGACCGGCAACCGCATCACCTGTCGCGACTGGTTCCAGCTCTGCCTCAAGGAAGGACTTACGGTTTACCGCGACCAGGAGTTTTCGGGCGACCAGCGCTCGCGTGCCGTGCAGCGGATTGTCGACGTGCGCCAGCTAAGGACTTACCAATTCGCCGAGGATGCCGGGCCGCTGGCCCACGCTGTACGGCCAGACACCTATATCGAGATCAACAACTTCTACACTTCGACCATCTACGAGAAGGGCGCCGAATTGGTACGGATGATCGAGACCATCCTGGGCGCCGAACTCTTTCGCGCCGGGCTCGATCTCTACTTCGAACGGCATGACGGCACGGCTGCGACCATTGAGGAATTCCTGGCCTGCTTCGAGGCTGCGAGCGGTCGCGACCTCGAGCAATTCAAGCTGTGGTACAGTCAGGCCGGCACGCCAGGCCTCGTCTGCGCATTGAGCTACGACCGCGGGTCGGAATGCGCCGAGATCAGAATCGATCAGGTCCTGCCGCCGGCGCCCGGGCAACTCAAGACGCAGCCGCTGCACATTCCGGTTCGTTTGGGACTGCTGTGCGGCGACGGTCACGACATTCAGCTTGCCGAGACCGAGCACCTCAAGGACGGCGTGCTCAACGTTACCAGGCGCAGCCAGACGTTCAAGTTCAAGAATGTCTCATCCCGCCCCGTGCTCTCACTGCTGCGCGGCTTCTCGGCCCCCGTCAACCTCACGGTCGATCTCGGTGACCGCGACCTCGAATTCCTGATGGCCAACGACAGCGATCCCTTCAACCGCTGGCAGTCTGCGAACACCTTCGCGACCCGCACCATGGTGCACATCGCGACGGCACTGGCCCAGGGCAAGCGTTCGAGCCGCGGCCTCGCATTTGCGCGGGCTCTCGGAGCGATCATCTCGGACGAGCAACTCGATCCGGCCTACCGTGCCGAGGTCCTGAAGTTGCCGACCCAAGCCGATGTTGCACGCGAGATTGGCCGCAACGTCGATCCCGGACTGGTCTGGAAGGCCCACCTCCAGGTGTCACGGCTGGTCGGACGGACGCTTGGGGCCGGACTTGAAAAAATCTATCATAGCATGGCGGACAGGGTCCCGTTTTCACCGGACGCCGCGGCTGCGGGACGTCGCGCCTTGCGCAACGCCGCGCTCACGCTGCTGGCGGTTCGGGGCGAGCCCAGCGACCATGCGCTGATCTCAGATCACTACTTCAAGTCGGACAACATGACGGAGCAGGCTCACGCCCTGACCCTGTTGGCACAACATGACGACGATAACCGGCGGAAGGCGTTGGATCACTTCCACGCCCGCTGGGCCAACGACAACCTGGTCATCGACACTTGGTTCGCCGTGCAGGCACTGTCGCCATTGCCGCGTGCGCTCAGCGACGTCAAAGCTCTGGTCACCCACCCCACATTTGCACTGACCGCACCCAACAAGGTGCGCGCACTCCTCGGCACCTTCGCCCTGCAGAACCCGCTCCAGTTCAACCGGGACGACGGCGCGGGCTACGCTTTCATGGTCGACAAGGTTCTGGAACTCGACACATTCAACCCGCAGATCGCCGCCCGGATGCTCGGGTGCTTCAAGTCCTGGCGGTCGCTCGAGGCCAAGCGGCGCGCCCTCGTCCGGAAAGCGCTGCAAAAGGTCGCCAAGACGCCGGAGCTGTCCCGGGACGTCTTCGAAATCGTGACAAAAATGCTTGAGGCGTAAACGGAACGTCGCCACATCTACGCCACGATTTAAACTCCCTCGACAGCCGATTCGCCATAGTGTGAACTACTTGGGTGATTCGGATAGGCTGGGCGCCGAATCGCTCTGGGCACGATCTGCAGGCTGCGAGGTACGAGGGATGGCGTGGACAACGTCCGCCGGTCCGTGGGCAAATTCTGCGCACATGGGAGAGGCGCGCGCACTTGCGCAGCTTATTTATAAGTTGTTCAATTTACTAGATAATAACCGGAAATCGGTGGCAATCGGCGGTGCCTGTTCACACCTCGCACTGGTCACGACGGTGGTGCCGTCGTTGCCCCATCAAGGGTTGGCCGTCCTTCTGCTGACCAGCGCCATCCTGCTTGCTGCCGGCACTTGGCTGGCCATTGCGGCCTCTTCCGGGCGATCACATGATGCCTGTGGCGCCGTGGCTGCACCGCTTCCGTTCGCGGCCCTTGCCAGCCCGTTCAATGCCGCCACGACAACCGACATGAAACTGGCTCCGGAGCCTGTCGTTCACACGCCCCTTGAGCCCGACGAGAGGGAGAGTGCTTCGTCGGTCGCCGAACACCACTCGCGCGACGTCACCAGTCACGCTCTTCGCCCACACCATTTGGCCCCTCGCCCAAACGTTCAGGGCAAGGACTGGGCCGACCTCATGTCCCGAGTGAGCCACGAGTTGCGCACGCCGCTCAACGCCGTCCTGGGCTTCTCTGATCTGATGGAACGCGGCCTGTTCGGTCCGCTCGGCCACCACCGCTATCAGGAATACGCCCGCCATATCCACGACAGCGGCCGCGAACTCCTCAAATCCGCCGAGGACACACTCGCGGTCACCTCGTTGCTCGCAGCACCCTGCCAGCGCACGTCCACCGAAATCATTGACCTGGCCGAGCTGCTGGCCGACGCCTGGGCCTTCTTCGGCCGCACCCCTTCGAACCGCGGCATCACCCTCGAAATCGACTGTGCTATCGGCACGGAGATCACCTGTGACCGACGGACGATGCGGCAGGTGCTGATCAATCTGCTATCGGAAGCACTGAAGAGATCTGCGTGCGGCACAGTGATCAGGAGCACGGCCGTGTGCTGCGGAAGCCGGGTAAACCTCGATGTGACCGTCGCGTCACTCACCGGTCACGGCAACCGCGAGCCGGGCAGTCTGCACGTCTGTCTTGCCCGCACGCTGCTGGAATTCCATGGACTGCATCTCCACGAGTTCGTTGGCGCCGACGATGCCTGGCGGGTCGCCACTCGCCTCGAACGCTCGGTTCAGGCCGACTTCTTTCATGCCTGACCACGCGCGCCGCGCAGTCATCTGATCAAAACCGGAACCAGCGCCTCGACCCGTTCGAGGGTGGCGGCGAGGTGGCGTTCGAGCGCGGCGAAGTCAGGCGCGTCGCCCGCTCGAGCCAGCATCGCCTTGAGACCGGGTGGCGCGGTTGCGGGGTCGAACGGCTCATCCAGGCAGAGCCTGAGGATCTGGGTGAGATCATGAATAAGGCGCGCGGCCGAGGCCAGCACGGCAAGGTGCCCGGGCGCCAGAACGCCGACGGCGACCAACTTCTCGAATGCCGCCAGCGTGTTCTGATCGAGCACGGCCGGGTGTTTACTGGCATGGATCAGCTGGAGATACTGGGCGATGAACTCGAGGTCCACCAAGCCCCCGCGCACCTGCTTCAATTCCCAGATGTTCTCCGTCGACTTCTCAGCCGCGATCCTGGCGCGCATGTCGAGCACGTCCGCCGCCGTCTTGGCACGGTCGCGGGGCAGCAGCAGCGCTTGGCGGATAGCGCCCTCGACGACCAGTTTGAACTCGGGAGAGCCGGTGAGAACGCGGGCTCGGGTGAGTGCCAGATGCTCCCAAGTCCAGGCATCCTTGACCTGGTAGTCGACGAAGCTTGCAAGCTGGGTCGCCAGTGGGCCCTTTTGACCAGACGGCCTGAGCCGCATATCGACCTCATAAAGGGTTCCTTCCGCGGTCGGGGCGGAAAGCGCCGAGATCAGCCGCTGGGTAAGGCGGGTGTAGTATTGGCTTGGGGCAAGCGGCTTCAGTCCGACGGACATCGCCGCGTTCGCCTCGCAATCGTAGATCACGATCAGGTCCACGTCCGACGACGCCGTCATTTCGCGGCCGCCGAGCTTGCCCATCGCGACCACTGCAGCGGCCCCCCCCGGCACCGGCCCATGCGACTGTCGCAGCTGCTGCTCGACGGTGTCCTGGAGCCGGCTGATTTGCCGCTCCGCCAGCAGCGCGTAGGCGTGGCCGGCCTGATTGGCGTTGATTGAGCCCGACAACACGCGAATGCCGATCAGGAAAGCCTGTTCGCTGCCGACCACGCGCGCGCGGTCGAACGCCTCCTGGACATCGGTAGCACCCGAGATCTCCCGCGCAAGTACGTCGTCGATGTCGGCTGCCGTCGGAAGCGTGCCGAGGGTCCTGGGATCGATCACGGCGTCCAACAGCCGCCGCCGTCGTGACAAGATTCCTGCCAAGCGCGGTGCGGTACCCATGATGTCGGCCAGGAGACGGAGAAGCTTCGGGTTGGCGCGCAGCAGCGAGAACAGCTGGACGCCAGCGGGAAGCTCCGCGAGAAAGCGGTCGAAGGCAACCAATGCGCGGTCTGGATCCGCTGTCTCGGAGAGCGCCTGAATCAGCAGCGGCTGCACGTCCGTCAGACGCTCGCGTGCGCGTTGGCTTCGCACTGCGCGACTGCGGCCGTGGTGCCACCCCCTGACGATTGCCAACAGCTGCGACGGATTGGAAAAACCCATGCGCGTCAGGGCCGCGACTGTCGCCGGGTCATCCTCTTCACCGGCAAACATCATGTTCCGGTTGTCGGTTGTCAGTTCCGGCATGTTCTCGAACAGTGCCGCATAGTGCCGCTGCACGGTTTCAAGTACCGGAACCAGGGCGCGCGCAAAACACTCGGCATCGGGGTAGCCGGCAAACTTGGCGAAACCGTCGAGCCCGTCGTCGCTCTCCGGAAGTTCATGGGACTGCTCGTCGGCCACCATCTGAATGCGGTGCTCGATCCGGCGGAGGTAGCGATAGGCATCTGATAGCTCGGTCGCGACGCGACGCTCTATCCACCCCTTCGCCGCGAGCCCATCGAGCGCTTCGAGCGTAACGCGGTTGCGCAGCTGCGGCTGACGGCCACCGGCGATCAACTGCTGGGTCTGCGCGAAAAACTCGATTTCACGAATACCCCCGAGGCCGAGCTTGACGTTGTGTCCCTTGACCGCGATGTCACCGAAGCCGCGGAACGTGTTGATCTGCCGTTTCATGGCGTGCACATCGGCGATGGCTGCAAAATCGAGATATTTGCGCCACACGAAAGGCGATAGTTCGCAGAGGAATTGCTCGCCCGCTTGAATATCGCCCGCCACTGCCCGCGCCTTCAGCAACGCCGCGCGTTCCCAGTTCTGGCCGAACGATTCGTAGTAGTGTAGCGCTGACGCTGTCGACATCGCGATTTGCGTCGCACCCGCATCGGGCCTCAGCCTGAGGTCGGTACGGAACACGTAGCCCTGCGCGGTGCGTTCATCCATCAAGCGCACCACGTCCCGAGTGAGGCGCACGAAAAACGGCTGGGGCTCGAGGCCTGCCTTCAACCGCGCCCGCTCGTGGTCGTAGAAGATGATGAGATCAATATCGCTCGAATAGTTGAGTTCGCCGGCTCCGTATTTACCCATGCCGAGAACGATGTAGCCGGATCCTCTTTCGGGTTCGGCGGGGACTGTCGGATCAGGTGCCAGCCAATCTCCCTTGGCAACCGCCTGTCGGAACAAGAACCGTATCCCGCCTTGCAGCGTGGCATCCGCGGTCTCGGTCAGAACCCGCGTCACTGTCGTCACGGGCCAGACCCCACCGAGGTCGGCGAGCGCGGTCAATAAAGCAACTTGGCTCTTGAACTCGCGCACCAACTGCATCGCCTGGGGCAAAGCCGTCGCATGTGCCAGGGAGTCGCCAAGTCCGGTTCGCCACGTCTCGAACAACTGCTCGGGCTCGGCCTCCAGAATGCGCAGCAGACGACCGGTATCGCGAAGCATCAGCCCCTTGAGATAGGGTGAGGCGCCACATGTCCCGGCAATGAGCGCCGCAACATTCGGGTTGCGCAGGTACCGCTCGAGCGTTGCCCGGCGAGGATCTTCTTGGGCGCGTTCCAGCACGTCGCCAATCGGCTCCGCCGCATCACCGCCCTCTGCACGGATTGGGAACTCCACGATTTGGCCGGCGAGCGAGCGGGGATCGAGATCGGAGGCGTTCATCGGAGAGCTCCACCTGTACCAGCGGCCGTCCCCACCTCGCGGGAGCCACCCTATTCCGAATAGAGTCGCTTCGGCAGCGAAACAACCACTTTGAGGCCGGGCCCATTGTCTTCAAGCCGCACGGTGCCGCCGTGCAGGCGCGCGACGGCTGTGACGAGGCTCAACCCTAGTCCCGTGCCGGGCTTGGTGCGGCTTCGCTCGAGCCGCACAAAGCGCTTTACCGCCCGCTCGCGATCTTCCGGCGCAATCCCTGGTCCCTGGTCGGATACGGAAATATCAAGTCCGTCCGGCCCGGTCACGACTTGAACACCGATCACTCCGCCGTTTCGCACGCCATACTTGATCGCATTGTCGATCAGATTGGCAACAGCCTGTCCGATCAATTGCCGGTTCGCCTTGATCTGCGGGCCGCCGGTGGCATCGATGCGAAGCGACAATCCGGCTTCCTCGGTCACCGGTTCATAAAGTTCGGCCACGTCGCGAACCAGGGCGCCCGAGTCGAAGACTTCCATGTTCTCCTCGACCGCGCCGGCTTCCAGGCGCGCAATCAGCAACAACGCGTTGAACGTCTTGATGAGCTCGTCGGCCTCTTCGATAACGCGCTCAAGACCCTGCCGGTAACCGCCGGCCCCGCCGTTCTCCCGCAGTGCCGCTTCGGCACGATTGCGCAGCCGGTTCAGCGGCGTCTTGAGATCGTGGGCGATGTTGTCGGAAACCTCGCGCAGTCCCCCCATCAATTGCTCGATGCGGTCCAGCATGCGGTTGAGGTTCTGCGCTAGCCCATCGATCTCGTCGCCGTTGCCGCCGGTCGTAATGCGGCGCGCGAGATCGCCGGCCATGATCGAGCGTGCAGCCGAGTTGATATCCTCGATCCGCCGTACGACGAGGCGGCTGACCATGAACCCGCCCACCAGCCCCGCAACCGCAAGCCCGCCGAAACCCACCAGGAAGATCCGCCGCACCTTGTCAGCGAATGCACGCTGGTCCTCGACGTCCCGGCCAACTATGAGGCGCCTGTCAGGACCGACTGGAACCGGGATCGCCACGGCCAAACGGGTACCCGCGTCGACGCCCTGTTGCGCATCAACACGGGGCGGCGCCACGTAACGAAAAACGCCACCTCGCGGATCGGCGCCGACTTCGGTCGGCACGTTCACGAGATTTCCGGCCAATCGCACGCCTCGACCATCGGCGAGAAAATAGAGCTGCACGCCGCGCGGCTCACTTCTCTCGGCGATTGCCCGATCGATCGTCCGCGTGCCGCCGTCTCGGGCCAGCGCCGTCAAGGCCTCGGCTTCCCGGCGCAAGCCGGTCATCACCTGCTCCGTCAGCAATACATTGGTCTGGGCGTATATCATCCAAACGATCGCGGCAGCCGCAATCACGAACAGCGCAATGATCCCCGACGCCAGCTGGAAGGTTGTGGTGCCTAGAAGCTGGCCTATTCGCTGACCCCGCGGCCGGGTCAGCGGACTACTCGGCGCCGACACGGATCATGTACCCAGCGCCGCGGACGGTGTGCAGCAAAGGTGCGCTGAAACCCTTGTCGATTTTTCCTCGGAGGCGCGAGACATGAACATCGATCACGTTGGTTTGCGGATCGAAATGATAGTCCCAAACGTTCTCGAGCAGCATGGTTCGGGTGACCACCTGACCGGCATGCTTCATGAGATACTCGAGCAACCGGTATTCGCGCGGCTGCAGTGTGATCGGCTCCCCTCCGCGCGTGACGCGATGAGCGAGACGATCCAGCACCAGATCGCCGACCGTGTAGCGGGTCTCCTGCTCTTCTGGCGCCGACCGGCGCGCCAATGCCTCGATCCGGGCGAGAAGCTCGGTGTAGGCATAAGGCTTGGTCAGATAATCGTCACCCCCGGCGCGCAGGCCCTTCACGCGGTCGTCGACCTCGCCCAACGCCGACAGGATCAGCACGGGGGTCCGATGGCCGATGGTTCTGAGCGACTTGACGACGGCCAAGCCGTCGAGCTTCGGCAGCATCCGATCGACGATCAGGATGTCGTAGCCACCACTTTCGGCCATCGCCAGACCGGCTTCACCGTCTTCGGCAAGATCGGCCGCGTGACCGTTCTCCTTCAGCGCCTTCTGGAGGAAGTGCGCGGTTTCCCGGTCGTCCTCGATGAGCAGCACACGCATGGCCGGTTTCACGACCTCCCGATTACCTGGGGCGAGATACGGAGAGGCGGCCCACCCTGTTGGAGCAGACCGCCTGACCTTGAAATCTTGAAAAGCAGGTTTAGCCCTTCTTCAATTGAACCGCTACAAAGCGCTTGTTGTCCGCCGACTTGACGTGCAGCAACACTGCCTTCCGGCCAAGCTCAGCGGCTTTCTTCACGCCGCTCAGGGCTTCCTCAGGGGTGGCGACCGGCTGGCCCTGGACCTCAAGGATGATATCACCCGACTTCAAACCCTTCTGCGCCGCATCGGAACCCGGCTCGACTTCCGCGATGACGACACCCTCCTTGCCACCACCCTGCCGGGCCGGCAGCAAGGTCAGACCGAGCTGTGTGAGCGAGGTCTGGCCGACCGGCGCAGGCTTCGACTGCTCGACCTTGGCGAGTTCTTCCTTCGATGTCGGGAACGTTCCGAGCTTCACTTTCACGGTCTGCTCGCTGTTGTTGCGCCAGACCTTGACATCGACGGTCGTGTTCGGCGCAAACTCCGCGATCTTACGCGCGAGGTCGCGGCTGTCGGCGATCTTCTCTCCGTTGACCTGCAGGATGGCGTCCTGGGTCTTGAGACCACCGGCCACCGCCGGACCACCTGCCGTCACCTCGGTCACGAATGCGCCCCGCGGATCAGCCAACCCGATGGATGCCGCCGTGTCCTCGTCGACGTTCTGGATCTTGACGCCGAGCCAGCCGCGGCTGACGGCGCCCGTCGCCTTGAGCTGCATGATCACATCGTTGGCCGTCTTGGCAGGTACTGCGAACGCGATGCCAACATTGCCGCCCGACGGGCTGTAAATGGCCGTGTTCACGCCGATCACTTCACCATCAAGATTGAATGTCGGGCCGCCCGAATTGCCGCGGTTCACGGCCGCGTCGATCTGAATGAAGTCATAGGGACCAGAGCCGATGTCACGGCCCATCGCTGAGAGAATGCCCGCGGTGACCGTGCCGCCAAGACCAAACGGATTGCCGACCGCGATGACCCAATCGCCGACGCGCGCCGGCTTGTCGGCGAACTTCAGGAATGGGAACGTTTTATTGCCCTTGATCTTCAACAACGCGAGGTCGGTGCGCGGGTCGGTGCCCACCAGATCCGCGTCATGCTTGTTCTGCTCATCGAAGCTGACCTGGATCTTCCCCGCGCCCTCGATGACGTGGTTGTTGGTGACGACGAACCCGTCGGCCGAAATGACGAAGCCAGAACCCTGGCCCTGCACCGGCTTTTGCGCACCCGGCTGTCCCGGCGTACCGGGCTGGCCACGGAACTCCTTCGGCAAGTTCTTGAAAAACTCGTTCAGCGGATGGTCTTCGGGCAAGTCGGGCAAGCCACCTGGCGCGCCACCCGGAGGACCGCCCCGCTCACCCTTCTGGTTCTTGGCGACCTTCTGCTCGCCGGTAACGGAAATACTGACGACCGCCGGCTTGACCCTCTCGACGATGTCGGCGAACGACAGTGGTGCGCGGGCGGTGGCGTCGGGCTTGAACTGAGCAAAGACCGGGTTGATCGAAACCGGGACCGACAGCGCGAGCACGCCAGCGCCAAGCAGCGCGACGGCCCGTGCTCTGGGGCTGCGGACCGCGGCTGCGACATTCCCCGGCGCGAGGTGGGCCACTGGCCCGGAAATTGCTGGTCGCGACGAGGAAGGCTTTCCAATCATGGGGAGTCTCCGTTTTGCAAGGCATGCAGCGCCTGTTGTCGCGACAGGTATCGAAGTCGCCCTTACGGCAGCATTTCGGCGGCCTTAACAGTTGGTAATGTTTGGCTCTGGAGGAAAGACCTTCGGCCAGGGAATGGGTCGGGTGCACGTGTTGAGAGTTGGTCGCACAGCGGGGCTCGCCGGGGTTTTGTTCGCCGCAGCCATCGCGGTGCTTGGGTTCCAAACCGCCCCCGGCATGGCCAAGCCCTTCCTGCCACCGTTCAAGCCACCTGCGAGCGAACGACTTGTAAGTTCCATCGCGGTGTTCGGTACAGATGACCGCGCCAGAATGCCCGCGGAAGGTACCACGCTCGCCGACCAGATTGGCGTTCTCGTCGACCTTGAGCGCAAGACCGTCTGCACCGCATTCTGCGTCGGCCACGCCACCGTGATGACCGCCGGGCATTGCCTCTATCCGCCCGGTTCACGCGAGCCCGCGAGGCTCAAGGATATCCGCTTCCGCAGGGATCTGATGACGACCCGCAACGATGCCCGGATTGCAGGTGCTTCGAACGGGGCTGGCGCTCAGCACGTTTCAGCCGGGACCACGCGGCTCAGCCTCCGCCCGCCGATCGATGCCGTCAAGGACTGGGCCATCGCGCGCCTCGATCGCGACGTGTGTCCAATGGGCGGTCTCACGTTGAGCCGGCGCACCAATGAAGAGATCATCGAACTGGCCCGCGAGCGGCGCGTCTATCAGATCGCCTTCCATCGTGATTTCCAGTATTTCTCCCGCGCGATTGCTCGGTCCTGCGAAGTGGGACGGTCGTTCAAGGATGTCGGTTGGGAGACGATTTCGCAGGATTTCCAGGAGCCCCAGAGCCTCATCCTCCACACCTGCGACACCGGCGGATCCTCGTCCGGCTCGCCACTCCTGATCGACGGTGCCGACGGCCCGGAAGTCGTCGGTCTCAACGTCGGCACCTATCTCCAGTCAAACGCCACCGCACCCCTTGGCGGCGGTGCAGGCCGAACCGTCCAGGCGGCCGCGACGACGCGAGACATCGCCAACACCGCCATCGCAGCACACACGATCGCCAACATTGCCATTGAATTCAACCGCGCCGAGATCCTGTCCGATCCGAAACAGGTCCGCGACGTGGCAGCCTGGCTCAACGAGCAGCGCCTCTACAACGGTCGGCGCGACGGACGATATGGTCCTGCACTCAAGAGCGCGATCGAAGCCTACGAGGTGCGCCAGGGACTTGCAGTCACCGGGTTTTTGACGAAGTCGCTTTGGCAGCGCCTCGACCAGCAACGCCATCGATCGAGACCGCCGCGGATCCGCGATTCTGCAATCAGCGCCCGCTAACTCCGGCGGCGGCCCGATACGTCGACCGCATCGGCGCCGAGGATCTGTTGGAGCTTCTTCTCCTCTGCCTCGGAGAGCGCAGGGACGTCGCTGCTTGATGCCGCCGAGCGCCCCGCACGCGGCACCGCGCGCCACATCAGACCACCGACGAGCAGCAACAGAAGCGGTGCAGAAATCCACAAAATCCAGGTCTTCCAGTTGAGCGGTGGCCGCAACAGCACGAAATCGCCGTAGCGCGCCACAACGAACGTCATGACGTCGGCGTCCGTGTCCCCCGCCTTGAGCCGTTCGCGAACGAGCAGTCTGAGGTCGCGGGCCAGCGGCGCATTGCTGTCATCGATCGACTGATTCTGGCAGACGAGACATCTGAGATCGACCGACAGCGCCCGCGCGCGGGATTCGAGCCTGGCGTCGGCCAGGATTTCGTCCGGCTCGACTGCCAGCGCCTGCGCCGCGAAGGCGAGGCCCGCCAACGCGGCCAAGCCACCCCGGACCATTCTTTTCGATTGACCCATAGGTCACTCCGCCGGTTGCGGCGCGGCGCCACGACGGCCACGCACCGGCGCGCCGACCCTGAGCCGCCGATCGGTCAGCGATACGCCACCCGCGATAAACATAATGACGCAGCCGATCCAGATGAAGCGGACGAGCGGATTGAAATAAATCCTCACTGTGAAGCCACCCGTCTGTTGCGCATCACCGAGCACGGTATAGAGGTCGCCCCGCCACGAGGCATGAATGCCGGCCTCCGACGTCGGCTGCGGCGGCTGGTCGTAGATCCGCTTTGAGGGATAAAGCGCCTCGATGCGACTGCCGTCACGCGTCACGTCGAAGCTGCCCACCTGCTCGCGGTAATTCGGCCCCCGGGCCGGGGCAACGCCCTTGAACGTCAACTCGTACCCGGCGACCGTCACCTTGTCGCCCGGCTTCATCACCAGGATCGTCTCACTTTGATAGGCGCTCGTTGCGACGATCCCGACCACCATAAGGCCGACGCCGAAGTGCGCGAGTGTCGTGCCCACCACCGAACGCGGAAGGTTACCGAAGCGCCGCAGCACTTCATCGCGCGCAGCGGTGCCGAGCTTCACACGGTGTGCAATCTCCGAAAGCGCGCCCATCATCACGAAGACGCCGAGTGCGATGCCGAACGGCGCCAGCCAAGGCCCACGGCTCGCCATCGCATAGGACATCAAAACGGCCCCCACGGCCACCGCGCCTGCAAAGAACAACCGCTGCGCAGCACCTCGGAGATCACCCCTTTTCCAGGCCAGGAACGGCCCGAACGGCAGAGCGAGAAGCAGCGGCAGCATCAGCGGGCCGAACGTCAAATTGAAGAACGGCGGACCGACAGAGATTTTCTCGCCGGTGATCGACTCGAGCGCCAGCGGATAGAGCGTGCCGACCAGCACAGTCGCGCAACTCGTGGTCAGCAGGATGTTGTTCAGGACCAGCCCGCCCTCCCGCGAGATCGGCGCGAACAGTCCGCCCTGTCGTAACTCCCCTGCCCTCAACGCGAAGAGCGCCAGCCCGCCGCCGATAAAGATGACCATCAGCCCGAGGATGAACACACCACGCTCCGGATCGACCGCGAAGGCGTGCACGCTGGTCAGGACACCCGACCGGACCAGGAATGTCCCGAGAAGCGACAACGAGAACGTCAGAATTGCCAACAGAATGGTCCAGACCTTCAACGCCTCGCGCTTTTCCATTACAAGCGCGGAATGCAGCAGAGCTGTGCCGGCCAGCCACGGCATGAACGACGCATTCTCGACCGGGTCCCAGAACCACCAGCCACCCCAGCCGAGTTCATAGTAGGCCCACCAGGAGCCCATCGCGATACCGATCGTCAGGCACATCCATGCGGCCAGCGTCCACGGCCGCACCCAACGCGCCCAGGCGGCATCGGTGCGGCCCTCGATCAGGGCTGCGATCGCGAACGAGAACGCAATCGAGAAGCCGACGTACCCTGTGTAGAGCAGCGGCGGATGGAAGGCGAGCGCGGGATCCTGCAGGATTGGATTGAGGCCGCGACCTTCTACCGGCGCTGGGTCGAGCCGATCAAAGGGGTTCGAGGTCGTCAGGATGAAAAGACAGAACGCGAGTGCAATCGACGCCTGCACCGACAGCACGTTGGCCCGGAGAGTCGTCGGCAGGTTCTGACCGTACATGGCAACGGCGGCGCCGAACAGCGCAAGGATGAGAACCCACAGCAGCATCGAGCCTTCGTGGTTGCCCCAAACGCCCGAGATCTTGTAGATGAGCGGCTTCGCCGAGTGCGAGTTCTGGGCGACGTTGGCGACTGAAAAGTCCGAGTTCACATAGGCATAGGTCAGCGCCAGAAATGCCGCGAACAGCAACATGAACTGGCAAATCGCGGCAGGCTCGCCGATGGCCATCAGCCGGTCGTCCCGTCGATAGGCGCCCAGCGCGGGTACGATCGTTTGCACGGCCGCCACCACGAGGGCCAGGATCAGCGCGAAGTGTCCAAGCTCGACGATCACGCGGCCTCTCCTTATGAATTCCGGGTCACGGCCCGGATTATGCAGATCCTAGTTCTTCCGCGCTGCCGGAGTGGCCGTGTCCCCGGGAGAGCTGCCCGGTGCGCTCACCGGATGTGACTTTGCGTCGCCGAGCTTCACGCCACGCTCCTTCAGCGACTTGGCCACTTCTGGCGGCATGTAGTTTTCATCATGCTTGGCGAGGACGCTGTCCGCAACAAATACGCCTTGGGCAGTCAGTTTACCTTCGGCCACCACGCCCTGCCCTTCGCGGAAAAGGTCGGGCAGAATTCCTTTGTAAGCCACAGCGATCGTCTTGAGCGTGTCGGTGACGGCGAATTCGACTTCGGCGCCGCCACCGCGCTTCACGCTGCCATCTGCGACAAGCCCGCCGAGCCGGATGCGCTGGCCGGCCGGGATCTTCTTCTCGGAAATGTCACTCGGCGTATGGAAGAACACCACCGTATCCCGAAGCGCAAACATCACCAGGATCGCCGCGACCGACAGCACCGCGACGCCCGATCCGATCATCAGTCCACGCCGTTGCTTCCGTGTCATGCTCTTTCAATCCAAGTTGCGTGAGACACGTGCAGGCCCCGCCGCGAAATATGTCTCTCAATTGGCTATTGGCACCATCAAGACCCAAGCCCAAGGCTTTTCGCAAGTCCATCGAGCTGGCCCATAGACGCGCTGTCACCTCCGAAGTTGCGCCGCGCCGCAGCCAAAGCGGATACCGCATCCTCTTTGCGCCCCATCACAGTGTAAGCGCGCACGAGTTGCAACCAACCTGCCAGGTCGCGGCCATTGATCTTGAGCTTCGCCGCCAGCCCATCGACCATGCCTTGTATCATCGCCGTCCGCTGCTCTGGCGTCATCTGTGCAGCCGCCGCGATGTCATCGGCGTTAGGGCCTCGGCCCGATGATTCCGCGCCACCCGCGGCCGGTGCCGGCACAGCCATACTGGGCAGCGCCTCAGCCACGGAACCTGGCTTGCCCCGCTGTTCCATCACAGCCTTCAATCGCATTTCGACGGTGGCTTTCCAAGGTGACGTCGGGGTGGCTTCCGAAAGCAGCGCCTCGTAGTCGGCGGCCGCAAGATCGAACTTTCCGTCCTGTTCCTTGGCGAGGGCCAGCCAGAACCGCGGCTCCATGCGCTCAGGCTCCAACGTCCTCAAACGTTGATAGGCGAGCCGCGCAACATCGTTAACGATGCCATTGCCGGCCAGCACGTGCGCCTCACCCAGTCCACCGAGCCGCTTGGGCGATTCGCCCATCAGCTGGATCGCACGCGCAAATGCATTTGCAGCCTCGCCGTAGCGCTCCTGCATGAGATAAACGGGTGCGAGAACGTCCCAACCCGGTCCGTCCTCCGGGTTCTCGCGCAGTCGGGCCTCGACCTTGGCCACCAGTTCCGCGACACTTGATTGCTCGGCCGGTGTTTTCAAGCGCGCTTCATAGTGGCTGGACGGCAGGTTTGGCGATCCGAGCACAAGATACAATGCGACACTGGCCAGCGGCACCAACGTGGCCATAGCGATCCCTACACCCGAAAAAACAGCGGATTCTGGCGGCGCTGCTTCAATCGAGCCCTGCGCCACGGACGCGTGACCCGCGCTTTCCCGCGCCAGAAGCCGACGGGCGACCTCCGCCCGTGCGGCTTCCGCCTCTACCGCTCCGATCAGCCCGCGGCCGCGATCGGCTTCGATCTCTGCGAGTTGGTCGCGATAGACGGCCATGTCGGCTTCGGCCGGTGCGAGGGCATTGCCGTGTTCCCGCATCAGCGGCCGAACGAGAGCTGCCACCACCACCGCGGTCAAAACCGAGAATCCAATCCACAACAGCATGTTCGTTCCGTGCTGGGCCTGAACCCTCAATGGTGTCTGTGCCTTTTATTGGATTAGGGGGGGAACGGGTCCAAGACAAGGCCACCACGGTGGAATTGCGCTTCTGTCGCGGAACCACCAGGAATACCCTGTTCAGGTCGTCCGGCGGCGCCCCGACCTAGAAAAGGCGTGCCCCGAACTGCTTCCGGGCACGCCTCGATGTCGGGCGATTTACGCTATTTGACGACCGGGCGTTGATCAGCTGATGTTGGTCCAGGTCCCATCCGCGTTGCGGCAGGCGGTCCCGCGCATGGCCTGGGGACGGCCATCGATAAAGATCTTATGGGTGTAATCGCGACAATCCCGCTCCGCCCGACGATACGGCCGGCTTGGCACAATCTCCCCGTAGCGGCCGTTGTCGGGGTTGCGCCAGACCTGTGTTCGTCCTGACTCGCCGCGTTCGAGAGCTGCAAATTCAGCCTGCTGCGCCAGATAGCGGTCCTGCTGATCGAGCGAACGGCCGATCTCACTGCCTATGATCCCTCCAACCACTGCGCCCGCGGCTGTCGCCAGAATATTGCCCGTACCTTTCCCGACAGTATTGCCGATGAGACCGCCGACGACTGCGCCGCCGACCAAACCGGTATCAGCCTTGTTGGGCCCATTTGGCCCGCATGCTGCCAATAGCAGCGATAGTGACACGATTGCCAGGGCGCGCGGGGTGCGCATAGCGTTCTCCTCCCGTCGATTCACGGTCTGCGATCGCAAACGCTTAACCAGACCCCAACCGGACGCCATCCAACGCATTGCCGACAGATCCAGCCAGTCCGTAGGTGATTGGCTGAGATTCGGGCGAAAGTTCGACTCCCTCGCGTGAAGATTTCGAAATCCGCTTCATTCGCACTTCTTGGACGCGAGCGGACTTCGAAATCTGGGTCACGCCGGAACCGCAAGGTTGCTCTTGTACTGTCGCCCGCGAAGATCGAAATGGCACCCGTCACAGAATGAAGCGACCCTCGCGGTCGGACCACTCGTGTTTCGGTTCAGACATTGTCGTCCGTTCGTTGAGAACTCTTGAGCACATGTCCTATCCATGAGGTATGCGAGTGACACGATAACCCTCGTGTAGCGACGACATCAGAGGTTTGACTCCGAGATCAGCCGGGACGAGGGAGGCTGCAAACGTCCGACGCACTGGACCTGCCATTCATTCCCTCGATTTGAGGTGGACTTACGCCGCCGGTAGCACAAGTCGCACCGCAAGCCCGCCATGCCTGGAGGCATCGAGTTCGACCGATCCGCGATAGGACTGGGCAAGGTCGGTCACAATCGAGAGCCCGAGCCCGGAGCCCGGCTTACTCTCGTCAAGCCGCATCCCTCTCTTGCCGATCCTCGCACGCTGCTCGGCCGACAAGCCAGGCCCGTCGTCCTCGACGAGGATCACCGCCTGTTTCGGATGCCCCTTTGCCGGTAGCGGCAAGGACACGGATAGAAACACGCTCCGTTTCGACCACTTGCTCGCATTGTCGAGCAGGTTCCCGAGCATTTCCTCCAGATCCTGCTTCTCTCCCTGGAAGCGAGCGTCAGGCGGGCAGTCGACCTTGATGCGGACGCCCTTGTCGCGATGGATCCGCTCCAGCGCGCGCGTCAAGGGCTCGACCAGCGGCAGGATCGGGGTCACCCGACCGATCACACCAACGCGCGCCGCCATCCGTGCGCGGTCGAGATAGTGGCTGACCTGATCGCGCATGATCTGAGCCTGTTCGGCGACCTTTTTCGCGAACGCCGATTTGTCATCGCGCGCCTCATTGGTGATCACAGCCAGCGGCGTCTTCAAGGCGTGCGCGAGGTTGCCGACCTGCGTGCGCGCACGATCGACGATGTCCTGGTTCGAGTGGATAAGCGCGTTGAGCTCTGACTGCAGCGGCTCGATCTCTACTGGAAGCTGGCCATCGAGCCGCGCCTTCTCGCCCGACCGGATCGCCGCCAGCCCGCGTTCGATCTGCCGCAGCGGCAACAGTCCAAATCGAACCTGAAACAGCGTCGTGGCCAGCAGGCCGAGCCCGGCCAGGGCGAGGGCAATGCTCAGCCGCCGGCCGAACTCGCCGATCCTTTCGTTGAGATCTTCGATCGGTCCGGCAACCGTGATCGAGTACTTGGGACCCGGCTCGTGCTGCAGCGTATCAATTAGCTCCACGATGCGGACCGGTTCACCCACCGGACCCTTGACGTTCATCCAACGGGTGCCGGTCGCGTCGGCCGGGAACTTTCGCTCCAGCGGGCTATCGAGAGATGCGGTGGCCAACGACGCCGAAACGAGCTTCCGCCTGCCCGGATCGTCCAGTGGCTTCACCTGCCAGTACCACCCGGAGTGGGTCTGCTCGAACAACGGCTCAAAGCGGTTAACCGGCGCCAACGGCTCACCAATGCCGTCCATGCTATCGAGACGCACTCCGTCCGCGAGACGTTTCAAGCGGTCGTCGTAGTTGCGTTGCAGATCATCCTTGTAAATCGAAAAAATAATGATCCCAGCGATCGGCAGGACCACAAGCGTCCATGCCGCCAACGTCGCCAGCAACCGGAACGCGAGGGAGTTAAGTCTCATTGGTTCCTTCGGCCAGCCGGTAGCCGAGGCCGCGCACCGTCTCGATCACATCGGCGGGGATCTTCTTTCTAAGACGCCCTATGAACACTTCGATCGTATTCGAATCGCGATCAAAGTCCTGCTCGTAGAGATGCTCGACCAATTCCGTACGCGACACCACCCGACCGCGATGATGCATGAGGTAGGCGAGCAGCCGGTATTCATGCGACGTGAGCTTGATCTGCTGGCCGTCGCACGTCACCCGTGCCGACTTGGTGTCCAACCGCACCGGGCCGCATTCGATCTCGCTCTTGGCGTGGCCGGACGCGCGGCGCACCTGCGCCCGAATGCGCGCCAGCAATTCCTCCATGTGGAACGGTTTGGCGAGGTAGTCGTCGGCGCCTGCGTCCATGCCGGCAACTTTGTCGCTCCAGCGGTCGCGGGCCGTCAGGATAATCACCGGCATGTTGCGGTTGGCGCGGCGCCACTGCTCCAGGATCGACAGGCCGTCCATTTTCGGCAGCCCGAGATCGAGGATGATCATGTCATAGGGTTCGGTCTCCCCGAGAAAGTATCCTTCCTCGCCGTCGCTGGCGCTGTCGACGGCGTAACCGGCGTCCGAGATGGCCTGGACCAGCTGCCGATTGAGATCCCGATCGTCTTCGACAACGAGAATGCGCACAGGATACCTCTGACCCATACGGCCAACCTGCTGGTCGGCCGCTGCGAGTTCGAACGACTAAGCCTCACGACTATACATGGGGCGACAGATGTAAATCCAGCGGCACATCGTGTCAGCGGGCGAACGGCTTCCGGGCATCCACATTGAGGGTCTTCAACTGGCCTTTTCCGTCCTTGACCACGATCCGGTAGGTAAAGTCACCTTTGTCCTGGCATAGCGTGGTGCGCACAATTTCTCCCGAGCCCGAGGATTTGGCGAGTTGCGACAGCTGCTCGACGGTCGCCAGCCCTTCCTTCTTGACGACCGGGGCAGCAACCGACCAGTCCGCAAAGCACGATTCGCCCGCGTGGGCGGGCATCACAGCACCTGCCACGATCAGGATCGAAAGGGTTCGTCGTGTCAGAATGCGAAACATGTGCTCAACCGGTCATTGAAGATCAGACAAACTCGTGTAGCGCATCTGACGTTTGGTCCCCACTCGGGGCTGGACTCAAAACCAAATGTCAGATGCAAAAGCTACACGAGAATCATATGGATGCTAGTGTTCCTTACGGCGCCGACATTTGATCTGGAGCGGGTTGCAATGGGAAGCAAATGACGGCGCCGGAACACTAGGGCCGATTGCCTGAACCCGGAATGAATAGTTTGGCGGGTGTTCCGGTTCCGATGTCTGCTTCCTTCAGCTGCGCCGTTCGGAGCAAATATCGGAACCGCAGAAAAAGCACTCAGCAACTTGTAATTGTTGCATTTTTCTATGATGTCCGGTTCATTTCGACCCGCCGCGACTGGGGACCAGACGTCCGATGCGCGGCAATGGCATTAGATCCGGATGTTCATGTCCCGCCGTTCCAGCGGATGTGTCGCACGAATTCGTCCCCAGATCGTCAGCGCGGTGCCCACCAGCCCTCCCACCGCCTGGAATACCTGCACGGCCTGGCCGCCAGCCTGACGGATGGCCTCGCCGGTAATGTCGACACCGACAACCGGACCCACGACCGGCACCACGGTTGCCAGCGCCGTCACAACCGCGCCCCAAATCGTCATCGACTGCCCCCACCATTTGGGTGCCGGCTGGCCTGCTGTATCGTTCTGCATGGTCTCGTATCCTTTCGTCGTGTTGCTGAGGCTTCTTGAGTGGGGATCGGCGATCGCCAAGGCCCGTTCGAGGGTCAGATCCGCGCGCCTCAACCAGCCGCGGCCGAAGCGCCAGAAATGTGGGAGAGCGCGATACCGTGCCCGGCGGATATCGGCGTAACGCGACAACAGATCCGTCGCAGAGGCCCGATCGATCGCCGCCCGCGTCTCGGGACCGATCTCGCCGTCGACCGTCGCACCGGATGCTTCCTGCAGCGTACGAGCCGCCGTGCCAACGCCGTGGTTGACCGCCGCATCGAAATGCATGAGCGCAAGTCCGGGATCGAGATCCGCACACCCAGCCGGCAGCCAGTAGCGCCGGAGGTAGATTTCTCGAACCGTCTCACCCGCGATCCGTCTCAACTCGTCCTTGAGTGCGCCGGTGTTGGTGCCGTCGAGCGTGATGCCCTTCCATGCCGCATAAACCGCAAGGGTGATTCCCTGGTTGGTCGGCCCTCCCGGATCGTAAGGATCCTCGGTCCAGCCGCCTTCCATTTCGAGCACATGGTTCAGTGCGCGATCGAAGACCTTGGCATCCGATTGCTGTTGGGAATTGCCTGTTGCCACCGCCGGCCAGCGGAGCCCGAGCAGCCGCGACTTGTCGATCGCCTCGACTGAAACCGAGTCGCTCTGGTTGCCACCAAGAAGATATATATTGTCCTCGCTCTCGCCGAGCATGAACCCGACATGCCCTTGTCCAGGGTCATTTCCCCGCGAGAACACCGCGATCGCACCAAGCCGGAAGTTATCGATCGGCTCTCCCCATTTGAGGTATGATCGTGCCAGCAACGATTTCGTGCTATCGATTCCGGCGCGCGCAAGACAAGCCCCGACAAAAGCCGCGCACCACGCGGTCTCGTCGCTTTTGATCTGAGGGTGCCCGGCATCCTTGAACAGCGCCGCGATGCGCGGATTGCTCCCGCTGCCGCGCACTTCGCGAATACCCGTCTCTGGCCACGCGTGCTTGAGCCAGCCTGGTTGCTGCATGTCATCCCTCGTGTGGGTTTGGATTGATGGGAACATCGGATCGACGGTTCAAAGACCAATCAGACCACGGCCGCCCGCGCGGCTCCGCGGCCATAAGCCGCCGAGATTTGATGGACGCGAACCGACACGGTTGGCTGTACTGCGCCGAAGTCGAGCACCTGCTGCGCTGCGCTGTACTTGGCCGCGGACGTTGCGACTTGGAGCGTCCGCTTCACGGCCGCACCCGCCATCACATCCACTTCGTAACGCTCATTTTCCTCGCCGAGCGGGACGTCGGGGGTTTCCCAGCTGTCTCCACCCTGCCGCGTCCGCCGCACCCAAACGATCTCCAGATCGCCGCCTGCGGCACGAGTTCCCCGCACGTGTACCGGAGACAGCGGCCGGAGCCCCAGACCGGCAAACGTGTGTTGCCGCTCCAGATACGATCCATGTCCGATATCGCGGCTTGCCGGACCGACACGCCACGTGTACGGCAACCGAATTTCACTGGCGGTCAGTGCCAGCTGCGACACCGCGCCATCCAGAAGCACGAACCGTGCGCCGGCTGTTGAAGGTGACAGCATGGCGGGTTCTGTCCCCGCCTGTCCGCGGAGAAGTCCGCTCAGCTCGTATGTCAGCGCATTGACCAACAGAGCATTCTGGAACTGAACAACCTCCCACGCTCCATCCGGGTTCTGGATCGCAGCGGCGTTCTGGCCCGCGAGCATCTGCAGCAGCGTTACCGATTGCAGCACGCCGCCGTCCAGAACAACCCGCACTCGCGTGCCGTGGTCCATGCGCCCTTCAGGACCCATCCGCAAGCCATCAAGCATGGTTCCGGTCACGGCCGCGACCGGCGCGAGTCCTTTCAGGTTGTAGCCGTCAACGCCCGGTGAGCTGAAAACCGCGATCGTTCCCGGCCAGGGGCTTTGGCGCACCGCCACATATCCGGCATGGGGCGGCTCGTCGCCGCGCAGCAAAGGCAGGTCCAAAAACTCTGCCAGCGGTTTGCCGGCGGCGGCCGGCGATTGAGGGCGCGGTAGCCGGTCGCGGACGGTGACGCCCGCATACACATCCGGATCGATGCACCTTGCGTCAATCTCGCGGACGCCGTGCTCCCCGACCTCGGTGACACGCAACAATCGCGCCGCACTTCCGGAGGAACCAGCCCCCGACACCTCAAGGATATCGCCCGGCTCGATCGCCAGCGCGCTCGGCGGCAGCTTGAAGCTCGCCCGCTCCCGCGCCGCCCACGTCTCGAACAGCCACGCCTCCACCATGGCACTGGCCTGATCGCTTTCGAGCACGATCGGCAGTTCAGCCTGCGACAGACGCCCGCTGGCCCCGGTCAAACGCCGCGCCTCTGCCACCGCCTGACGGTAGTCGCTCGCCGCCGATATGTAGCTGATCTTGGCCGATGCCGGCAGCTCGGTTTCCTGTCCCCGTGTCAGCGTGATCAATGCCTCGCCCGGGCGGCTTTCCACCAGCCCGTCTGGATCGAACGACGCAACCGGCAAATCCCGGCCGCGATGGCGAAACACGATCTTGCCGCCGGTCTCCAGCGAATCGAAGAAGTAGCCGAGTTCAAGCGGCTGCAATGCGTCACGCACCGACATCGGACGATCGACGACGTAGCCGGGAACCGTCCCCTCAAGCGCGCCCGCGTCGAAGTCGGCGAACCCGAAATCATCGAGGATCCGAGACACGACCGCCGACAGCGGCACGCTCGCTGAGCGGCCGTTGAGCCAGTGCCCGAAGCGCCAGTTGTCACCATCGCCCCAGACCTCGATGTTATAGGGGAATGCCGGATAGGGCCGCGTATCCCACGCATAGACGTAGATCCGTCCAAGATCGATCATGCTCTGGCCGTAGAGGCCCGAAAGCGGATTTGAGCCCGTGATGTAGTTGGACTTCGACGGATCGAGCGCGCCTGTCAGCGCCATGATGAACCGCCGCTGCATCAGGTCGTCGCGCGTACCACGCGAATAGAAGGGCAGTGCACTTTCGCTGCTCTTGGGATCAACAAACACGTTGGGCTGGTTCGCGCCCTTGTCAATCGCAGGGCAGCCGATCTCCATCAGCCAGAACGGCTTCGATTGCGGCACCCACGCGGTCGGCACGGTGCTTTCCACGCCGCCCGGCCGGTTGTAGTGCGGGTTCAGCCACCACGACTTCAAGTCCTTGTAGCGGAAGACCCACGGCTTGCCCTGTCCGTCCGTGATCGGTGTACGTGTCTGGCTGTCGCGATCGGCCGCGCTCGCATAGTACCAGTCGTAACCTTCCCCGCCCTGCACGTTGCCGCTCAAATAGCCGAGGTCGTGGATGGATCGCGAGCCGGAAAGAAAGTCCCGGTGCGCGCGTCCATCACGCCAGTCCGAAAGCGGCCAATAGAGGTCGATGCCGATGGCGTCGATCGACGCCGAACCCCACAGCGGATCAAGATGGAAATAGACATCGCCGGTGCCGTCGTCAGGCTGATGACCGAAATACTCCGACCAATCGGCCGCATAGAGCACCTTCGTCGTATCGCCGAGAATTCGTTTCACGTCGGCCGCGAGCTGCACGAGCGCCGCCACGAACGGATATGTCGAAGGTTGAGAGCGCACGGTGCTCAGTCCCCTGAACTCGGTTCCGATGACGAACGCATCGACCCCGCCCGCGGCCTTCGCCAGCCACGCTTGATGCAAGATCATGCGCCGGAAGGACCATTCAGCGGGACCGGAATAGACCACCTCGTCGCCCGCGAGACTGAAATGGTTCCACAGGGCTGTGCCCGAGAACACCGCGATCTGGTTCGCCGCTTCGGCCGTCTTGTCGACAGTTCCGGGCCGACCCGCCGCAGGGTGGCAGGTGATGCGCCCGCGCCACGGATAGGCGGGTTGTGATGCGCCACCATAGGGATTGGGCAACGTATTGCCGTCGGGCACGTCCATCAGGACAAACGGCGTCAGGGTGACTGAAAGACCGCGAGCCTTGAGATCGCGGATCGCCGCGACAACAGTCTGATCGGACGGTGTACCGCCATAGGCCGGACGACCGTTCCGCTGACTGATGAGATAGGCGTCCGCGCGCTCTGTGCCGGCTACTTTCCAGGCGAGAGGGGACGTGTTTTTCACGGCCAACTCCACGCCCGGTTTGATCTGACAGTTCACCGCGCGAAGGTCTGTACCGAACCAACTCACCACCAGCGACGCCGAGGTGACGTTCGGCAATGCGGCCTCCAACTGGTCGAGTGATACGGTCCAGTCGGTCGCACCTTGACGCGTGTGCACGTTCTCCGAAGCGTTCTGGCCACCGCCGGTTCCGCGCGTGACCTCTTCGGTCGCGTAGACGAACTCGCCGGATCCGGGGATCAAAACGACACCATGAATGTCGCCGCCGAACGGCTCAACTGATCGGTACACTTCGAACGACAGTTGCGGAAGGCGGTTGCCGAACGGCGCGAGTGCCATTCGCTCAAACACGAGGTACGCCGTGCCGCGAAAGGCTGGCGCATTTCCCGCCCCTTCGCGCGCCACGATCAGGCCGTCGGCGTCCTGCGTTTCACGCCCGTGGTAGACGCGGTACGTAACGTTCGTGAGATCCATCTCATGTCCATCGGCCCACATCCGGCCGATACCGCTGATTTCGCCTTCGCACACGGCCACGGCGAAATTCGCGAAATAGAGGTATTCGATCGTCTCGCCCGCCGAGCGACCGCCCATGAGCCCGCCTTTGCCGCCGCCGCCCGCCGACCGCCGCGTGGCCTCCTCCTCGAAATCCGTGGCCCAAATGATTTGCCCCCCGAGCCGCGCGCGACCATAGACGCGCGGAATGGGAGCCCCTTCCGTTGATCCAGTCACATGCAGATCGCGCAACCGCGGGCCTTGGCGCGGACCGGACTGCCCGTTGCCGCCGAACAGCGCCTGGTCCACGTATGATCCCGCGAAAGCGCCAAGCTGCGAGCCGATCGTGGCGCCAGTGATCGTCGCACCAAGGACAGAGAAGCCAGCCGGCAGCAGGGCACTGCCAACGGCCGCGCCGACCGCTGCGAGTGCAAGCGTTGCCATGATTATGTGTTCCCCGGAAATGTGAATATCGCCGCAACCCGCCGCCGCCACCAATGGCCGAGCCCAACTTCGGCAACCGGCCGGCCCTCCATGGCATGGATCATCGTGTCCTCGCCGGTCGCGATGCCGGCATGCTTGGCCACCATTCCTGGCCGCAATCGAAAGATCAGCACGTCGCCGGGTCCGATTTCGCAGTTTCCGCCGTTGGCCTCGACCAGATGCCGCCGCGCCGCCGCAATCATCGTCTCCACGCCGCCCGCCTCTGCCCAGTCGCGGGAGTATGCCGGCGGCACCTCCGCATCCGTCCCGTAGATGTCACGCCACACCCCACGCACGAGGCCTAGGCAATCGGTACCGACACCCCTGACGCTTGCCTGATGGTGATAGGGCGTGCCGATCCAGCCGCGCGCCACGCGCACGACCTCGGCACCGCTCCCGCGTGCCCGCAATACATCGTCGTTCATTGTGCAGACCTCACTCAGCGGTCGAACGCGCGACCCGGGTCAGCAGATCGTTCCCCGGCATATGAGGGAATCCGCGGAAGCTGATCGCGTTGGCGAACTTCTCTCGGCAGGTCTCAAGGTTCTTGTCACAGCCCGCCGTGACGTGGAACGTCTGGCCCGCCACCAGCGGCGTTCGCGCCGGCTGCCACAGTTCGATCGTCACCACGCCCACAGAAACACTGTGGGCTTTGACTTCCACCGCCTGCCCCGTTGCCGCCCCCGAGGTGAACGTCAACAATCCGCGCGAGAACCAGTCATGCGGATACTCCCCGAGACCGCTCACTGTGAACCGCCGCGTACTCGATGCCAACACCACCGCGCCCATTCCGCGATAGGTCGCCGAAGTCGTATCGACGCCGCAGCGCCGGTCGCCGAGGTCCGCATCGCACGTGTACTGGAACACCCGGCCCTGGGTCTGCTGCAGGTAGTGCGACAGCCCGCGCACCTCAGCGGCGAACATTGTGCCCGCGCGCCTCACCTCACCAAGACTTCCGACGCGCATCAACACGCGTCCGGATGGATCCTGCCAATTCACTCGGAAAATCTCGACCCGGGCGTCATCATAGAGGCCGGCCGCGAGATCGTCCTCGGCTAACCGCTCCGAGGACAGCGCGCTTGTCACGTCCAGGTTGTCGACACTGAGCCCGACGGAATCGCGGATCTCGCCCGCCTCGAATCCGGCCGCCGCCTCGAAGGTTGTCGCATCGAAGACGATGTCCCGGTCGTGATCGGTAAATCCCAATGTCGCGCCGTCGCGGCGGCGGAGCCTCCAACACCAGCACAACGTCGTCGCGCCGGACGCCAGATGCTCCGATAGCGCGGGCGGAAGCGTCTTCATATCCTGACCTCGACGATCGGAATGTTGGGAATGGCACCGTGGGTGAAACCGCTGAGGCTCACCTCCAGTCTGTCACTATCGAACCGTACCGGCACATCGAACTCAAAGCCGGCCGTCACGCTTGCCCCCGCCTCCGGCACATGCCCGGCCAGAAACGTCACCAAGCCTGTCGCCGTATCCACCACAAAGTGCGTACCCGCGGTCCGCACGACCCCGCCAACCGCGAGTTCAACACTGCCCGCCACCGGCTTCTTGATCTCGCGCGTCCACGGCGCGTGCACGGAGCCATATGCCTTCGTCAGCTGGAACGTCGCCCGGGTACCGGTCCCTGTCCCGATCACCTGATCGGTGGCCGCGATCGCCGCCGACGGCGAAGTCGATTTCCAATCGACGTGATCGCGCCACCTGAACCCGTAAAGCCGGCCGCGCCGTTCTTCGAAAAACGCCACGACCTCATGAAGCTCGTCGAACGTCTTGATCCCATAACCCGCGTTGTAGCTCCGCCGGGAGTGGGCCCAGCGGCTGTTGCGTTCCTCGAACCCGGAGCCGAGCACCACCACATCGGTCCGCCGCTCCGGCCCACCCTGGCTGCCGCGTGAAATCGCGGTCGGAAATCGTATCTCGTGAAAGCTCAATCGGCCCTCCTCACAGGTTGCGCTGACCGAGTGCCACTGCGCGCGCCAGCATCGCCGCCACCTGCGACTCAGACCGCAGGAAGCTGTCCGCGTCGGTCGCCGTCACGTTGAACACGACATTGACGCCGGTGCCGCGCGAACCACCGTCCGACATCACGCCAAGCCGGCCATCGGGTCCACGCGCCAAGGGAAGGATCGCCTCGGCGCCGCGCTCGCCCGCGAGCCCCATCCGTCCACCGCCGAGCGGAAACCCGACGGGGTTCTGGATTACACCGCCCTTGGCGAATGGCACCGGCAGGGCGGCTGCCACGCCTGCGCCTCCGCCGAAGCCAGCGGAGAACAAGCCCGACAACAGCCCCCCCAGCCCCTGTTCCAAAGGCTTCAACGCAGCTTTCAAAACCAGTTCTGAAAGGCTCAGGGTGAGCGATTTGAATACCTCGCCGACACCCTTGCCCTTCAGCGCGATACCTTCGAAAGCGTTGATCAGGATGCTTGAGAACTGCCGTCCGACCCCTGAGGCCGATTTCATGGCTTGCTCGAAGCCGGACGTATCGGCCTCAACCGTGACCTTCCACGTCTCGTCGCCGCCACCAAGCCCATCAATGCCGTTCATGATCGCTCCATCCGTAGCGCACTCAGTGGTCCGGGAATTGGCCCATCAGGTCCGCCAGTTCGCTTCGTTCCATTGGGTTCAGGCCCCGCGACGACCCCATACGTCCATTGATCGCCGCCACAAACTCGCGCGGCGTCATCCCCCAGAACTCCGTCGGCGCGAGCCCGAGTTGACCCAGGCCCACGGCCATCACGTCATCCCAGGGAAAGGGCCTCGCGCGTCTCCCGCGGCACCTCCCTGTTTCTCGGCGGTGGCTGCCGCCGGTCCACCCGTGAACGTCGCGTTCAGCAGCCGCGCCACGATATCCACGAACCCGGCCGCACCCTGGTCTGCCTGCATCGCCGCGACCGCCGCGTCGGTCATGTCGTATCCCGCTCCCCTTAATCCGGCTGCGATGATCCGCACGCAGTCGCGCGCCGAGATCCGCCCCTTCTCGAACCGGCTGGCGAGTGCCAGCATGTCCTCATCGCCGAACGCCGCCTCCAGTTCGGCCAGCGCGCCCAGCGTCAAGCACAGCCGATAGGGCTTGCCGTCGAGCCGTGCCTCGATCTCACCGCGATACCTGTTTGCCATCGCGCCTACTCCCTGGCTTGATCCCAGCCCACTTCGCGACAACGTCGCGTCCGGCCAACTCCGTGGAGTGGCTCAGGATGCGAGCATCAGAGGCTCGTGAACGTCAGTGCGCCCGCACTCTCGAGTGCGATTTCGAAACTCACTTCGCCATCGTGCCGGCCCGATATCTCCAGCGAACCGATATGGAACGGCCCGACGACCGTGCCGAAGTCCGGCACGACAATCTGCCATTCGCGGATCGTGCCGTTGAACACATAGGACCGCACGGTGGCGTCGGACTCCGCATCCTTGAAGATGCCGGCACCGGTTACCCGCGCGCTCTTGACGCCGGCCCCTTCGAGCAACTCGCGCCATTGACCCGCGCTCTCCTGGTGCGTCACGTCCACACTCTCCGCGTTGAACGAAATCGACCGCGACCGCAGGCCCGCCACCGTCGTGAACACGCCCCCACCGGTGCTGTCGACCTTCAGTAGAAGGTCCTTACCCTTTTGTGCTGCCATGAACTCTCTCGCCTGCTGTTGCCCGATGTGTTGCAATGACCAATGGACCGGGCGTGCGTCCGCAATCGCCGCCGCCTATCGCGACGCCACCGCGAGACGACACGCCCGGCCTGTTCGGAAGTTTCAGTTGATCGGCTCTGTCACCGCCCGATAGCGGACGATGCCGTGATAGGTCTCGCCGTCCGGATCGCGCCGCGTATCCGAGAACTCGTGCCGGAGATTGACCAACCGGTGCCCGGTCAGCGTGAGTACCGCGTCATGCAGCACGGCGCGGACAGCTTCAAGGATCGTGCGCACTTCCTTGCGCCCGGCCGCCCGCGACCACACGTGCAGAGTGACCAGGTGCTCAGCGCCGTCCTCGGTCGCCGTGCTCCAGTCGCGTTCCGTACTTTGCCCGAAGCTCACATAAGGAAAGTCGGTGCGTTGCGGAACATCGTCGTAGATCTTAGCTGAACCAAGCAGCGCGACCAAAGCTGCGTCCTTGCTCAACGCCGAGAAGACCGCGCGCTGCAGTGCCAAGCCAGCACTCGCCATGAGATCACTCCTGGTTTGCGTTCAACGGATAAAGACTACGGAGCGGGGGGCGGCAGGCTCGGCGATCGACTCGTCATCGGCCGGTGGTGATCCCGGATCCAGAACCCGAAATCGCGCACGCCCCGCCCTCAGGGCACGTTGACTTGAGAAGCTCTCGGCAATCCTCGCTCTGAGCCGCTCGACCACCCGCCGGCCCTGGCCACTGCCTGATCCGGAGATCCCGACCCGAACAGTCATAGCTCACGTTCCTCAGCTGAAATTTCGGTCCACTGCTTCCGCTCGCCCACGTCGATCACCGACCGGATTTCGAACTTGCGGCCCCCCCAGACTATGCGCATGTCCAGCTGCACTGCTGGTCCACCCGCGCGCATCCGGATCAGGTGCGTCACCCCTCCCGAGAGCTGGTCGGCATCGACACGCTCGGCGCCTCCAGCTGGCTCGATAGCCGCCCACACTTCGTCGAGCAAAGACCACGTCTCGCGCGCGCCGCCGCCATCATCGGGCAGGCGCTGACGCGCCTCGATGCGCACCCGGTGGCGCAGATCTCCGATCCGTACTTCCGTCACAGTCGCTTCCTCCGGTAGGGCATCAGCAGCTCTGAAATGCCGAGTGGAATAACCGTCGCCTCGGAGCCGATCTCAATCGTGCTGCGATGCTCGTACCAATGCGCCGTCAGCATGAGCAGCGCCTGGCGGATCGGTTGCGGCACATCGGCCGCCGCCGCTCCAAACCCAGCGGTGAAATCGATTGCGATGCCGTGCGTCGCGCGCCCTGGCGCCGGCCAACTCGCCCCGTGCCGCACAACGCGCGGCTCCGCGCGCGCAGCATCCACCACATACTCCGACGCCGGCACCACAGTCGGCGATCCATCTGCCCTGTGCACACGGATCTCATCGACCGCGATCAACGGCCTGAGCGGCAAACCCACCGCTGCGCTGGCCGGCCAACGGTCGCGGAGATATCTCCATCCCTGAGCGATCAGCGCGATCCCGAGTGCGGTCTCGATATGCAACCGCGACGTCAGAATCAGCGAGGATATGAGGATATCCTCCGCGCTGTGATCAATCCTTAGATGAGCCTTCGCCTCGGCCACCGTCACCGGTTCCAAGGCCGGCCCGCTCGTCATGACGAGGGCCATCGGTTGTCCTTCTGATCTCGGGGTTAGAGAACGTGAGCGGGGCCCGGGATTTCAGGTTCCAGAGCCCCGCTCCATCCACGCGCGAGGGGAGGAGCTCCGCACGGGATTTCACCTTCCCCTCTCCCCTTGGAGTGAGGGGAAGGGTGAGGGAGTTTGCTTTGAACACCGTGCCCGCCGACGCCCCCCCCAACCGGCGCGGATCGGCGATTCTCGTAAACACCACATTCTCCCCCGCCGACTTCGCCCCAGGGGGAGAGGCTGACCTGGAGCGCTTCGGCGACAGGCCCGCGTCGAAGGGCGCAAGATCGTGGTATAGCCTCAACCGGACAACCGTGGATCAAGCCCAGCCATGGGGTCTGGAACAGAGATTGAAGCCATCGCCCGGCGGTATCGATCACTCCGTTCCAACCACAACCCTCACACCTGGAACCTCATCAGCTTGATCGCGTCGAAGTCCTGCACCCCGCCGCCAACGCGCTTGGTCGTGTAGAACAGCACATAGGGCTTCGACGAGTAAGGGTCGCGCAGCACGCGAATACCGACGCGGTCGACGATCAGATAGCCGCGATTGAAGTCGCCGAAGGCCAGGGACAGCGAGCCCGGCGCGATATTCGGCATGTCCTCGCTCTCGGCGACCTGATATCCAAGCAACGTCGGCGCGTCGCCTGGCTTGATGGCCGGCTGCCACAGGTAGTTGCCGTCGCCGTCCTTCATCTTTCGCAGGACCGACTGCGTCGCCCGATTCATGACAAAGCTCGCATTCGCCCGGTAGCCTGCCTTCACCGCGTACACGAGGTCGATCAGTCTGTCGCCAGGATCGGCGGCTGGGAAAGCGCCCGCCGCCCCCGAAGCGACGAAGCCAATATTGCCCCATGTCCAACTTGCGTTGGCGACCGTCGGGTAGGTCAAGAAGCCCGTTGGCTTGTTCACGCCGTCGCCGGTGACGAAGGCCTTGCCCTCCTGCTCGGCGAACGCCACCCTCACCTCGCCCGCCAGCCACTCGTCAATGTTGACGGCGCTGTCGTCGAGCAGGCTCGATGTCGCCGCCGGCATGGCATAAAGCTCCATGGTCGGGAATGACAATTCCGCCAGTGTCGGCGTTGCGGTTTGCGCCCGCGCCGCCGTCTCGCCGACCCAGCCGGTCTCGAAACCCGTGATAGCAAAAGGCTTCTTGTAAACCGAGCCCGACACCTGCCTCACGCCTGCGATGGCCCGGATCGGCGAGTAGTCGCGCAGCGCACTGTTGACCATGCGCTCGGTCTCGTCCGGAACCAGATAGCCGCCATCGGGTTCAGACCCTGACGACAGCGCCTTGCCTTCAAGGCTGCGGAGGCTCGCGGTCTCGCCCTTGCGCACGTAGCCATCGAAGGCCATCTTGTGCGCCAGCCCCGCACCGGCTCGCACCGCGCCATTCCCGCCGATCGGCAGCCGCGCGCCCTTCACCGACAGTTCGTCGAGCGTGCGCTCGATCCTGGCCAGCTTGTCGCTCGTAACCGGATCTGCGGCCGCCCGCCGCTCGATCTCGCCCAGCCGGCGATCGTTGGTGTTCTTGAATGCCTCGAAGGCGTGCATGAACTCGCCGAAGGCAGCGGCCACGTCCGGCTGGTCCTGGCTCTCGCGTGATTTCGTCTCGAAGTTCTGTTTGTCGATCATGAATTGTATCCTTGATGGGGTGGGATTTGGGCCGTGATGAACCTCGCCGCGCGACGGATCGTGTCGGCCAGTTCTCGCGTGCCTGTCTCGCCTTCGCCCGCGTCCCGCAGAGCATGAAGGCCCTTGAGACCCGAGCGGAGCACCGCCCTGGCCTCGCCGCGCGTCAGCCCAGCATCCCGCGTGAGCCAACGTTCGAATTCGCGTTCTGTCGGCGCCGTGCCTTGGAAAGGCGACCCCTTCCGGTTGCGGATGCGCGCCTCGGGCAGCATCGGAAACGTAACGACTGAGATCTCCCAGAGATCGACTTTTTCCAATCGGCGAATTCCGGTCCTCGCGTCCCGGCGTCCCTTCTCGGCTTTGAAGCCGATCGACAGCCCGTCGATGGCGCCGGCCCGCATCAGCGACAGCACTTCGCGCGCGCGGCTCACCTCCGTCATCAGCCGGCCCTTGGCGTAAAGCCCGCGACTGTCCTCGCGGAGATCCTCCCACACCCCGATCGGCTGGCCGGGATCGTGCTGGAACAGTAGCCGCACGCCATCCGCGCCACGCCTCGACAGCGTGTCCCGGAAGGCTCCCTCCGCGATCACGTCCCGCCCCAGGTCTTCGCGGCCGAATACGCTCGCATATCCTTCAAAGCGGCCATCGTCGGCGACCGACTTGAGATCGAGCGCGGTGAACTGCGCCTCCTCGGCCAGCAACCTCGCCGCCTGCCCGAGCGCGCACGCCAAGCTCCGGTCCCGCGTTCCCGCGTCCGTCATTCGATCACCTCTGTTCTGGATTTCGACGAGTGCCTGCTAATTTGAGATGGACACGGTCGCCGTACATCGCAGGCGCGACTCGATCTCTTCAACCAAAAGTCTGCGTCCGCGGTGGCGTCCCGGCATCCCTCTCACAAAGGCCTGTGCGCACATTCCGCATCATATTTAAACTCTACCCTACCAGCGTCCGGCGGGGATAAGTCTCTTGTGCCGCGCTTCGGATGGGGGGCGCGGGTGCGACGTGCGAACCGCACGCCTTCGGCATGACGTCGGCACCTGAAGCGCCGCACCAGAGTATCCCCCCGCGGCCCATAACCGATGCTCGCCCGCTTCTCGTCGTCGCGGAGCGATGCAATTGAAAACCACGGTCAGGAAGCTCGCACGCTCGGGCCGCGCCCACAGATCATCTTCCCCCTCTCCCCTTGGGGAGAGGACTGGGGTGAGGGGGGACTTTTGGGTGAGCGAACGTCGCTCTGCCCAACAGGCGCCGTGCTTCCATCCCCCCGCGGCCCATAACCGATGCTCGCCCGCTTC
>PERT01000005.1 GCA_002928955.1 Hyphomicrobium sp.
CATGATGCCGCCGAAGATGTTGACCAGGATGCCCTTCACGCTCGGGTCGGCGAGGATAATCTTGAACGCCGCCTGCACCTTCTCCTTCGATGCGCCGCCGCCGACGTCGAGGAAGTTCGCAGGCTCCATGCCGTAGAGCTTGATGATATCCATGGTCGCCATGGCCAGGCCGGCGCCGTTGACCATGCAGCCGATGTCACCGTCGAGCTTGATGAACGAGAGATCGAACTTCGAGGCCTCGATCTCCATCGGGTCCTCCTCGCCCTCGTCACGCATGGCGACGATGTCGGCGTGGCGGTAGAGCGCGTTGCTGTCGAAGTTCATCTTGCCGTCGAGGCAGATCAGCTTGCCGCTCTTGGTGACGACGAGCGGATTGATTTCCAGAAGGCTCATGTCCTTCTCGACCACCATCCGGTAGATGTCGCCAATCATCTTGATGCAGGTCTTGCTGGCCTCGCCCGTGAGCCCCAGCGCAAATGCGACCTTGCGACCGTGGAACGGCTGGTAGCCCGTTGCCGGATCGACCGAGAACGTCATGATCTGCTCGGGCGTGTCGTGGGCAACTTCCTCGATGTTCATCCCGCCGGCCTGGCTGACGATGAAGGCCACCCGCGAGGTGGCGCGATCGACGAGCGCCGAGAGATAGAGCTCGCGCTCGATCTGCGATCCGTCCTCGATGTAGATGCGCTTGACGACGCGCCCGGCCGGGCCGGTCTGCAGCGTCACCAGCGTGTTGCCGAGCATCTCGCCCGCGAACTGTTTGACCTCGTCGAGCGACTTGGCGAGACGAACGCCGCCCTTCTCGCCGGCCGCGGCTTCCTTGAACTTGCCCTTGCCGCGCCCGCCGGCGTGGATCTGCGCCTTCACCACCCACACGGGGCCAGGCAGCTTCTTGGCCGCCGCCAACGCCTCGTCGACCGTGAACGCCGGATAGCCGATCGCCGTTGGGATGCCGAACTGACGGTAAAGCTCTTTGGCCTGGTACTCGTGGATGTTCATGGCGGATCCCGTGGTTTCAGATAGGGCGAATTTGGCGGTTCTGGTTATTCAGGACGTTATCAGTCCGTCTTGGGTCTGCGGCGTTTGCCTGGCGATCAGGGCGGTCCGGCGCGACCTTGACATCGCGCCGCACTGGCTTGTCCGTCAAGCGCCCAGCTGGGGCGCAACCTTCAGGCACGCATCGACCAGTCCTTTGACCGACTCCACGCTGCGCATGAACATCGCCCGCTCGGCTGCGTTGAGGTCGATCTCGACGACCCGTTCGACGCCGCCGGCACCCAAAATTACCGGCACGCCCACGTAGAGGCCCTTCACGCCGTATTCGCCGTTGAGGTAGGCGGCGACAGGAAGCACGCGCTTCTTGTCCTTGAGAAAGGCTTCGGCCATCTCGATCGCCGAAGAGGCCGGTGCGTAATAGGCAGAGCCCGACTTCAAGAGCGCGACGATCTCGCCGCCACCCTTGCGGGTGCGGTCGACAATCTGGTCGAGACGCTCCTGCTTCATCCAGCCCATCTTGATGACGTCCGGCAGCGGTATGCCGGCGATCGACGAATAGCGCACCAAAGGCACCATGTCGTCACCATGGCCACCGAGTACGAACGCCGAGACGTCGTTGATCGAAATACCGATTTCCTCGGCCAGGAAGTGGCGGAAGCGCGACGTGTCGAGCACGCCCGCCATGCCGACCACCATGTTGCGCGGCAGGCCGCTCGACTTCTGCAGCGCCCACACCATGGCGTCGAGCGGATTGGTGATGACGATGACGAAGGCATTGGGCGCGTACTTCTTGATGCCGGCACCGACCTGTTCCATCACCTTGAGGTTGATCCCGATCAGGTCATCGCGGCTCATGCCGGGCTTCCTCGGCACACCGGCGGTGACGATGCAAACCTGGGCACCCTCAATGTCGGCGTAGGCGTTGGTGCCCTTCAGCGCGCAATCGAAACCTTCCACCGCGCCTGACTGCGCGAGATCGAGCGACTTACCCTGCGGTGTGCCCTCGGAAATGTCGAACAGGATGACGTCGCCCAACTCCTTCAACGCGACGAGATGAGCGAGCGTGCCGCCGATCATGCCTGCGCCGATCAGGGCGATCTTGGTGCGCGCCATGCGGAAACTCCTTGTTTGATATCCATTGGGAACGGTGGGTCTCACATCAGCCTGCTATACGGTCGCGGCGTGCCCGCTTGTGACCAGCACAGCAATGATTGGTTGGTTAGCGGGAAACATGCACCATCTCAAGTGAATGCGACACAATACGAACCAAAGTCGGGGCGCGGAACGGTTAGCCGGTATGAGCCATCATAATCGCCAGGCATTGCGGTCAAGCCGGCATCGCGGGGGCCGACGGGATGCCAACCGCCGACCGGCGCGACGCGAGGTAGCCCTCGCTGCGCATTTCGGTCAAACGTGAGGCCGTGCGCTCGAAAAGATCGGACCCGGCGCCCTGCCGATAGAGGTCGCCGGGCTCACCCTCGGCCGACGCGATCAGACACACGCGGTTGTCGTAAAGCGTGTCGATCAGGTTGATGAAGCGGCGGGCGGTGTCACGGCGACTGGAATCGAGCAGCGGAATGCCGTCGATCAGGATGGTGTGGAATACCTGAGTGAGCCCCAGATAGTCGACCGAACCCAGGGGTTTCTCGCAGAGATCGGCGAAACTGAAGCGCGCCACCCCCATCTCGGGCGCGGCCAGCGGCACGACGATTTTGCGACCCTTGACTTGGATTTCCATCCCCGCGCCCCCGGATTTTCCGGCCAGTCGCAGCCAGTGGCTGTCCATCTCGCCCCGCGCACTGCCATCGGCCGGTGTGAAATAGAGTGGCCGGCCAGACAGCTTCTCGAGCCGGAAGTCCTTGGCCGCTGCGATCTCGCGCACGTCGAGGTGGTCCTCGAGTTGGTCGATGAACGGAAGGAACAATTGCCGGTTGAGACCATTCCGGTAGAGATCGGAAGGGTGTGCGTTGGATGTCGCCACTATCACCACACCGCGCTGGAACACCACCTTGAAGAATCGGCCGAGGATCATCGCGTCAGCGATGTCGGTCACATGCAATTCGTCGAAACATAAAAGGCCCGGATCGCCCGCCATCTCGAGCGCCACGTGCGGAATTGGATCGCCGTCCACCGTCTTTCGCGCCACAGCTATACGCTCGTGAGCTTCGGCCATGAAAGCGTGGAAGTGGCTGCGGCGCTTGGGCTTGAAATCGACCGCCTCGTAAAACAGGTCCATGAGCATGGTTTTGCCGCGCCCGACGCCGCCATGAAGGTAAAGCCCACGCGGTCGCACCCCGGTCTCGCGGCTGAAGTAAGTGAACATACTCGGCTTATGCGGCCGCCAACCTTTGAGCGCTCGGGCCAGTTCGTCGAGTTCGGTCACGACCTGACGCTGAGCGACATCGGGCTCGATCTGGCCGAGCCGGACCCGCTCATCATAACGATTGAAGACGACGCCACTCATCCCCGCCCCAAGCTTGCCGAACGAAACAACTTGCCACTCCAGATCTTGCTCATGCCGGACCATCTCGGCTCAAGTGCGGCTTTCGCCGCATACATGGGATTGCCACCTGCTACGCGATGCATCCATGTGCCGCAGGATTGGGCCGCGGGCCATCACTACTTCTGCCGCAATGCACAACTCTCATGCCAGCTACGCGTGGATTTCGCGCGTTATGTAAGTGTTTTCGGCTCATTGAGGATTTTGTGCGGTGCATTAATTTTATCAGCCTGACATGTCAGCCGTGATAGTATCAGGCCAGTCTGCTGAACCGGTCGCAGGTCGCCAAAGAGCGAGCAGTCCGTGCGGTCAGACGAACGTGAACAAACCCGAGCGGAGGTTCCAGTCATGAGTGAGCACCGATTGCCGGGAGGAACCATCAGAAAACTGTGGCCGACGGAAACCGACAAGTTCCGCGACCATCTTCTGCGTCTTGACAAGGACAGCCGGCGGATGCGCTTCGCCCATGGCGTGTCAGACAGTTTCATCGAGGACTACGCGAGCCGCATGGCCGAGATGGGCTCGATTGTCTTCGGCTACGTCCTCGATGGCGAGGTGCATGCGATCGCCGAGCTTAGAAAGCTGGGCGACACTTGGGGACACGAAGCCGAGGCAGCGTTCTCGGTCGAGAAGGCCTATCAGGAAAGAGGCATCGGCTCAGAGCTGATGGGCCGTGTCATCCGCGCCGCGCGCAATCGCGGTGTCCAGGTGCTTTACATGAGCTGCTTGGCTGAGAACGGCAAGATGCAGGCCATCGCACGCAAGCACGAGGCGGAGCTTCGCTTCGAGTTTGGCGAGGTCGTCGGCGAGATCGTCCCGCAGGACTCGAACTACTTCTCGCTTCTCACAGAAGCGGTCCAGGATCGCGTCGGCTACATGATGGCGGTACTCGATCTCCAACAGCAGGCCGTAAGGCGCTCCCGTTCGGCCGCGTGACTGCCGACCGATAAAACGTCGACGGTCCAACACGAATGACAAGGGCTGCGATACGCGCGCGAGTTCGCGGCGATCGCAGCCCTGAAAACCGACCGAGAGGATCTGACCCGCCTGACCACGCAATACCGTTACGCCACTGGCTGCGGTCAACCTCTCGTAGGCACCAAAAAGCACTCTGGCGTGACAGCGGAATGACGCTCGCCGCATGAATGTTCCTTCACCAAACACATTGGGTTCGATGGCCGCGTTAATCCGCAATAGTGCGGAATTCGGCTATTCCACTCCAAATATTAAGAAAAATGAGGATTTCACGCAACACCGCCTGATCAATACTACTGTTTCTGCCGTCAGAATTTGATTTGCCTGTCAACAAATTCCGCGAACTTGCTCATCTTTTTTCTGCGACCGAACTGATTCGTTCGCGAGAGAGACAGAGAGAGAAAACACCATGGCTAAGACGATTGCGAAGAAGGCCCCTGCAAAGGCCAAGGCCCCCGCCGCCAAGAAGCCGGCCGCCCGCAAGGCTGCCGCTCCTGCCGCGAAGCGCAAGGCTGCTCCGAAGGCCGCACCAAAGGCTGCTGCCAAGAAGACGAAGAAGGCCGCCTAAGGCACTCCGCCGCTGCGCGCTCCCGGAATTGGGCGCCAGGAGCGTCGGCGGTGGTGCATCCTAAAGCGACTGAAACTTCAAAGGCCGGTGGATGCAAAATGCACCACCGGCCTTGTTCGTTTCAAATCATCAATTCGGGCGGCTGTTCGGGGTTTGACTAAACCCGCCGTTCAACCATCAGCTTCTTCAACTCGGCGATGGCTTTGGCCGGAGAAAGTCCCTTTGGGCAGGCCTTCGCGCAATTCATGATCGTATGGCATCGATAGAGCCGGAATGGGTCTTCGAGATTATCCAGTCGCTCCCCGGTCGCCTCGTCGCGGCTGTCGATTACCCAGCGATAGGCCTGCAACAGCACAGCCGGACCAAGATAGCGGTCGGAATTCCACCAGTAGCTCGGGCAAGACGTCGAACAGCACGCGCACAAGATGCACTCGTAGAGACCATCGAGCTGCTCGCGGTCCTCGCGGCTTTGTTTCCACTCCCTGGGCGGTGCCGGCGTATCGGTCTTGAGCCACGGCTCGATCGACTGGTGCTGGGCGTAGAAGTTGGTCATATCCGGAACTAGGTCTTTGATCACCTGCATGTGCGGCAGCGGGTAGATCTTGACCGCGCCCGAGACGTCGCCGCAACCCTTCAGACAGGCGAGTGTATTGGTGCCATCGATGTTCATGGCACACGACCCGCAAATGCCTTCACGGCACGACCTGCGGAACGTCAGCGTCGGATCGATCTCATTCTTGATCTTCATGAGGGCGTCGAGAACCATCGGGCCGCACTGTTTGCGGTCCACCCAATAGGTATCGACCCGCGGATTGTCGCCGTCATCCGGGTTCCAGCGGTATATGAGGAACTTTTTCCAGTCGCCGGCGCCTATGGGCTTGTTCCAGGTCTTTCCGGCGGTATTGACCTTCGAGTTCTTCGGCAGGGTTAGCTGGACCATGGGACCTCAGTCGTGTTGTCGGCAATCGCCCTTAGAATAGCAGTTGCATGGCCGTCTCGGCGTCACGGCTTTGCGATCGGCGACGGCCACGGCCGAGCCTCGTTGTTGGAATGCGGCCCCGAAGCCACTCTGTCAACGCTACGTTAGAAAGAGTGCTGCCGGTTCATCTCACCTTTACTCCAGCCGGTGGGCCTTCAGTTCGCGCACAAGCCCCGTCAGACGCTCCGCCACGGCCGCACAGGTGTCGACGGTCGTTTTCAAGGTTGCCCGGTCCTGGATCAGTTTGTTCAGCCGCTCCTGCTCGGCCCCGAAGCCATAAAACAACTCTTCAGGTGCGACGATTTCGCCATCTTCGACGGCGCACATCACGTCGAACGCATTTTGCGAGGCCAGCACCAGCATCGACGCCACGTCGTTGACGAGTTGCTGGTAGAGCCGACACGATTCCGCACTCGCCCGTTGACCGTGCACCCCGAATTTGAGCGGCGACGAGCCCTGACCGCCCTCGCCTGCGAACAGGTGCGGATTGCGCTGGAACCGTTTGAAAATCTCGGTAAGCCCGAGGCAGCAATTTTCGAGATCGCGCAACGCGGCTGAAGCCTTCCGCTTCGCCTTGGCGCGATCAGGGGTCCTTTCCTGGCCAACCCAGTTGATGGCCGCGATCGATGCGATGGCGCCAAGAGCTGCCAGTCCGGGAAGCACGGCGGCGAACGGGTCCGGCGCGATCCGCATATCCGACTCTGGCATCGAGCCGGGCTTCTCTCTCGGCTTGGTGCCCGGAGGTCCGGCGGACGGCTTCGGAACTTTGGCCACTGGTCCGTCCTCGGCTGAAGGGACAGGCTCGCGGGTGCAGCAGCGCACGCCGGCCCGAATCTGAGCAGCAACTGTCTTACATGCCACATGGGTCAGGCAAGCGGCATGCCGCTGCGCATCTGACCGAAGATACACAAAAATAGTCTGACCAGTATTCCGGTTCATGCATCCGCTTCCCCCGAGCCGCGCCCCGAAGCGAATACCGAATGGTCCGAAACTCACGCAACATTATGATTCCATAACAGATTTTGCATTTGGCAGGCACGCCGGCGGGTGAGGGGACTCTATGATTCCAGTGTCGCTTTTGCATCTGACCTTCGGTTTCGAGTCCAGCCCCCAGTGGAGGCCGATCGTCAGATGCGTGACGCTAGACCGGTTGGGATCGAGATCCTGGCACAGCCCGTTCCAGCACGGTGTTATTGGAAGTCCTGAACCGGAT
This sequence comes from Hyphomicrobium sp., assembly GCA_002928955.1. Lineage (GTDB taxonomy): Bacteria > Pseudomonadota > Alphaproteobacteria > Rhizobiales > Hyphomicrobiaceae > JAKAML01. Next base: position 7,232 of record PERT01000005.1, read on the forward strand.
ACCGTAGCCCCGCGCCTCGGCATCGGCGATGCAATCGATCGCCCAACTGCCCCGCGCCAAATGTTCGATGATGATAAGGTCGGGCCGCAGTTCGGGCGCAGCAGCAGCTAGAAACGGCGGCAGCACCTTGTCCTCGTGGCCTTCGACGTCGATCTTCATCACGTCGATGTGCGTGAGGCCATGTTCGACCACAAGCGCGGACAGCGGACGCAGTGGAACGGCCGCGCCGCTGCCCTTGCCTTCCAGCGAGCGCGAACCCTCGTCAGTGCCCCCCACCAGAACACCCATGCCCTCGCGGTCGCTGATCGCCACCGGCACGGCCGTCAGCTTGACATCCGCGCGCACGCGGCCATCAGCGCGCGCCGTAGCAAGATTGAACGCAAGCCGTTCAAGCAATTCAGGATTGGGGTCGATCGACAGGATGTGCGCGCCCCGCCCGCCATGCAGCGCCGCATCCAAACTGTAGAGGCCGGCGTTCGCCCCGATGTCGACGAACACAGCCCCGGCCCGTGCCATCCGCTCGCCAAGCAGCGCGTGCTCTGCCGGGTCCATCCGATCCGGACGCATCAGGGCTTTGCGCTCGGACACATTGTGCGCCGGATGCAGTCGAACACGCGTGCCGAACAACTCGGTATCGACCGGACCAGGATTGATTGCCTCGAAGGCCTTGTAGAGCAGCTTCCGCGGCGCACCCCGCCCGAGCGGCGTCGACCGGGAGACCCATAGCAGAACTGACCCCGCAATACCCGGCTGGTGGGCACCCCACACTCCGGTGGCCGTCGTGCCACTCTCCATACCACCCGTGCTTCCACTCACCGCGTGGTCTCCCGACAATGACGCTATGCTCCGTTCAATAGACCCGCGCCTTGGGCTCGATGTACTTGACCTCGTTGGTCAGCGTGTTGGTGTGCACCGGCCGGACGTCCAGACGGACGGTTTTCTTGGCGTCGTCCGCGAACACCAGCGTGTGCTTCATCCAGTTGACGTCGTCGCGCTTCGGGAAATCCTCGCGCGCATGTGCGCCACGACTTTCCTTGCGGTTCTCGGCACTGACCACGGTGACTGCCGCCTGCGAAATCAGATTGTCGTATTCAAGTGTCTCGATCAGGTCCGAGTTCCAGATCAGCGAACGGTCCGTGACGCTGATATCGTCGCTGTCTTTCCAGATGTCCGCGATCTTCTTGACGCCCTCGGTCAGAATCGGTCCATCACGGAACACGGCGCAGTTGGTCTGCATGACCTTCTGCATCCTGAGCCGCAGCGATGCCGTCGTCGTCTTGCCGCTGGCGTGACGGAAGCGGTCGAGGCGTGAGAGGGCGAAATCGGCGCCGTCGCTCGGCAGTTCGGCCTGCCGCTGGCCACGCTCGATCTTTTCCGAGCAGCGAAGTCCCGCCGCACGCCCAAACACCACGAGATCGATCAGCGAATTGGAGCCCAGCCGGTTGGCGCCGTGCACCGACACGCACGCCGCCTCGCCGATCGCCATCAGGCCCGGCACGACGGTATCCGGGTTGCCTCCCTTCAACGTCAGAACCTCGCCGTGATAGTTGGTCGGGATGCCACCCATGTTGTAGTGCACGGTCGGGATGACAGGGATTGGCATCCGGCGCAAGTCGACACCTGCGAACACGCTGGCGTTCTCGGTGATGCCGGGAAGCCGCTCGGCCAGGATCTTCGGGTCCAGATGGTCGAGATGCAGATAGATGTGGTCCTTCTCCTTTCCCACCCCGCGGCCCTCGCGAATCTCGACGGTCATCGAGCGCGAAACGACATCGCGGGAGGCCAGATCCTTGGCGTGGGGCGCATAGCGCTCCATGAAGCGCTCGCCTTCCGAATTGGTGAGATACCCGCCTTCGCCGCGCGCCCCCTCGGTGATGAGCACGCCCGCGCCATAAATACCGGTCGGATGAAACTGGATGAACTCCATGTCCTGCAAAGGCAGGCCTGCCCGCAGTACCATGGCATTTCCGTCGCCGGTGCAGGTATGAGCGGAGGTACAGGAAAAATAAGCGCGGCCGTAGCCGCCGGTGGCCAGGATCGTACGCTGCGCGCGGAAGCGATGAATCGTTCCGTCTTCCAGGCACATGGCCATCACGCCGCGGCAGGCGCCGTCCTGGTCCATGATGAGGTCGAGCGCGAAGTACTCGATGAAGAACTCGGCCGCATGCCGCAACGACTGCCCATAGAGCGTGTGCAGCATGGCGTGGCCAGTACGGTCGGCGGCGGCGCATGTGCGCTGAGCCGGAGGACCCTCGCCGAACTCGGTCGTCATCCCGCCGAACGGACGCTGGTAGATGCGGCCATCCTCGGTTCGCGAGAACGGCACGCCGTAATGCTCCAGCTCGTAGACGGCGTCAGGTGCGTTGCGACAGAGATACTCGATGGCATCCTGGTCGCCCAGCCAGTCGGCGCCCTTGACGGTGTCGTACATGTGCCAGCGCCAATTGTCCGGGCCCATGTTGCCGAGGGCAGCGGCCACGCCACCCTGTGCTGCGACGGTGTGCGACCGCGTCGGGAAAACCTTCGTGATGCAAGCGGTCCTGAGGCCGGCCTCGGCCGCCCCCAGCGTCGCCCGCAGGCCCGCGCCGCCGGCGCCCACCACCACCACGTCGTAGGTGTGGTCGACAATCGTGTAGGCCTTGCCGTTTACGGCCGGCGCTGGACGGGCCTTCGATGTTTGAACTGCCATGGCTTTCAAGCTCCGAAAGTGAGACGCAGGACCGCAAACACACTCGCCACGCCAACGAGGATTGTGAAAAACGTATTGAGCATCAGGCAGACGAGCTTTGGCCCTTCGCTCGAAACGTAGTCCTCGATAATGGTCTGCATGCCAAGGCGCATGTGCACCATGGCCGACAGGATCAGCAGCAGCAGCGGAACCGATACGAGCGGGCTGGCGAGAGCGGATTTCACTTGCGCGTGTCCTGCGCCACCCAGTGACGCCAGAAGCCACACGAGAAAGACCGCCAGAACCAGATTTGCCACGCCAGTCATGCGCTGCGTCCAGAAGTGGTCAGCCCCCTCTTTGGCCGAGCCCAGCCGGCGGACATTCTTCAAAGGCGTGCGCATCTTCGTGCTTCTGGTCATGTTTCAAAACCTCACTTGAGCCACATGACGACCGACCAGACCAGCGCGGTCAGCAGGATCGATACGGCAATCGTCCCCCACGACAGCAGGTCGATCGACTTCAGATCGTAGCCACGGCCGGTATCCCAGAGGAAATGGCGAAGCCCGCCCGCTGCGTGATGAATAAGAGCCCAGGTAAACCCGACCAGCACCAGCTTGCCCGGCACACTGCCAAAAAGATACATGACGTAGCCGAAGTATTGAGGCCCAGACGCCGCTGCGATCAGCCACCAGGCCAGGAGCACAGACCCAAAATACAATGCTGCGCCTGTGATCCGGTGCAGGATCGACATCACCATGTTGATCAATGGCGAGTAAATCTGCAGGTGCGGCGACAGCGGCCGAGCCATTTTTGCCCCGCCGCGAACGGACTTCGCGTCTCCCATTCGAAATGTTCCCTGTTTGCCTTACTGCCGCTTCTAGCGCGCCGGGCGCTCGCCCGCAATTCGACAAATGACACGGAGCGTTGCGCGCTCCCGCGCTGAAGCCGCGGCTGCGGCGATCGGCTAAACCAGCGAGGCCACGATGGCGCGGCCGAGGCTCGTGCCGCTGTCGAAAGCGTGCTCAGCGAGCCGGCCAAGGCACCAGTCACCGGCTACGCCGACCCGATGCTCACTGGAATAGAGATAGGATTCGCCGAGCGAACTGTCGACCAGCCCGTGCCGCCAGAGGTGAGCAACCATGCGCGACGGCCGTACCGGAGGCAGCGCAAGAACGTGGCTGACCTCGGCCCACAGTTCCTCGGCAACCACTTCGGGATCGGCTTCCTCGGTTTCGCGACTCCATGCCGGCGATGCATGGACCAAAACGCACTCGCCGCGCGAATTGCGGCCTGGCTTCGTGCTGTTGCGCGCGATCCAACGAACCACTTCAGACATATCCGAGAAGACATCCTGATCGGGCAAGGTCCGCTCTTCGAGCTTGACCATCAGCGCCCAACAGGGCGACATCCGCACTCGCGAAAGAGGATCGGCGAGGCTGTCGAGCCGCCCGAGCAGCAGTTGGGCCTGGGGGGCCGGAACAGCAATGGCGATGGCGGCGAATGGACCGATCGATGTTTCGTCGTCCATCCAGACATCCCAGCCCTTTTCGGACCGGACGATGGTGTGGACCTTGTGCCCTGCATGAATTCGCACGCTTTCGGCGAGCGGTCGCACGATCGACGACATGCCCGGCGTGCCGACATACCACGGCATCATCTGCCCGCCACCTTCCTCACCGGTCGAGGATCGCGGCTTCCAGCGCGCGGCATAGCCGCTGGATGTCAACTCCGTAATGTAGGTCTTGAATTGCGTCGAGCGGGCGGTCAGATACTGGGAGCCATGGTCGAAGGACTCTAGCCCAAGCCGCGTCGTCGCCATGCGGCCGCCGATGATACGGTCCTGTTCGAACACCTCGACGTACAGCCCTGCCCGCCGGAGAACTCTGGCGCAAGCCAACCCCGCCAGTCCAGCTCCGATTACGGCGGCACGCCTAGTCAAGGCACCTTATCCAATATTCTCTGGGCAATCGAACCCCCTCACGCTCCGCAGGTACACGACGACTTCTCGTACGTCGGCAAAGCGTGCTCGCATCGACGGCTCGGGCTGTCGCCGGCAAGTCAGGTGCGTCGGCTGCGGCCAACTCGCAAACTGCGAATCAGGCACCCTGTCTGAGATAGAATAATTACATTGAATGTTGGTTAAGAAAATGTGGACTTGTCAAATACAAGGCGAAATTGCTGTTATTTTGCTGGCACGATGACGCCGCAAGCGATGCGCTGGCCACCGTTACCCTCCGGATCGGTCTGATGATCGTCAGCCTTTTCGAATATGATCACCGATGATCCATCGGCATCGAACAGCGACTCTTCGGCAGCCTTGTTGAGCGTCACGAACGGGCTCAGGAGTTCGGCCTCGACGTCGCCACCGGCACCAACGATCAAATTGTTGAGATCGCCCGCCATAGGACCTTCCTCGTTCAGGTAGCCGTGTCTGGCGCCAAGCGGATTGTAAATGGCTCCCGCACTCCTGAAGTCGCCTTCGCACTTGCCGGTCTCATGAATATGGAACCCATGCGAGCCCGGCGTGAGCCCCTTGAGCTTTACTGTCAGAAGCACGCCAGCCATCGTCTCGATGATGCCGATGGTCCCGATGTCCTTGCCGTCGCGGCCTTTCACATCGGCATTCGCGCGCTCGCCAAGCGCAAGGCCCGGCTGCGATAACACCAACGCCGTAGCGAACGATGCGACGGCAACGGCGACAACATGACGGATCATTGTGATCTGAGGCCCCTCGAACAAGCAACGGACGCGGCTACAGCAAAGAACCGGCGCGTCTCCCCCCCCGGGGACGCGGGTGCACTATACCCAACTCGTCGCGCACTGGAACCCTTGCGGCGCCGAAATCAGAAGACACGGCCTGGCCGAGATGCACACGGCAGACTTATCTGGGAAGCACGAGCCATGTGTCGAGGTCGAGGATCACCCCGTCGTCGTATTCACCGGCCGCGGTCTTGAGCGGGAACGCGCTGGCGTCGCGGTTCTTCAGCGCTACGAGGCGAGTGCGCAATGCGCCGACATCGCTGCGGTCAGGCACCTCCGAGGCTTCGAGGATTTCCGACCACGCATAGACGGTGTCGCCCGCAAAAAGCGGTGCGACGTGACGCCCGGCGTTGATCGCGGCCACGTGGAAGGCGTTGCCGAGCCCGTTGTAGGACAGCGCCCGCGCCATCGAAATCACGACGCCGCCATAAATGATGCGCTTGCCGAAACGGCCCTTGGCCTCGGCATGCTGATTGAAGTGGACCTTGGCGGTATTCTGATAAAGGCGCGCCGCCATCTGGTGCTCGGCTTCTTCCACCGTCATGCCGTCGACGTGGTCGATCTTCTCGCCCGGGGCATAATCGCCCCAGCGATGCCGGGAGCCGGCGAGCGCCATGTCGTAAGACCGGACTTCGAGAATCGGTATCGCCGTGGCAAGCAGCGACGAATCGACCCGCTCGGCGATCGTGGGTACCACGGCGTCAGCCGCAGACGCCGATTTATCGCGCTTACGCACCATCACCCAGCGCACGTATTGGATCACGACCTCGCCACGCTGGTTGCGGCCGCTGGAGCGGACATAGACCGTACCGGTCTCCCGGTTTGAGTTCTCCTTGAGGCCGATCACTTCCGACACGGTCGCCAGCGTGTCACCGGGGTAGACGGCCCGCTCGAAACGGCATTCGGCATAACCGAGGTTGGCGATCGCGTTCAGCGAGATGTCGGGAACCGTCTTCCCGAACACGATATGGAACGCGAGCAGATCGTCGACGGGGGCAGCGGGATAGCCGATGGCGCGGGCAAACGCGTCCGACGATTGCACTGCGAAGCGCGGGCCGTAGAGGCTCATGTAAAGTGCCACGTCGCCAACCGTGACCGTCCTTGGGGTGGCGTGAACGATGATCTGTCCGAGCCGGAAATCCTCGAAATAGTTGCCTGGATTGGTCTTCATCGCGGTTGCGTTCATGCCTGCTCCGAATCTTTCATGACGTCACGCACTTCATACTGCCATTTGCATATCGTCGATGGCTTCCGCGATCGAAACCGTCCGCTCTGCCATCACAAGGTGCAGCCGCTCCACCATGCGGCCGTCGACAGTGATGACGCCCTTCTTCACGTTTTCGGGGAGCTTGAAGGCGGACATGATCTTGCGCGACCACGAAACCTCTTCGTCACTCGGTGAGAAGATGTCGTTGCACGGCCCCACTTGCGAGGGATGGATCAGCGTCTTGCCGTCCATGCCGAGTGTCTTGCCCTGTTCGCATTCCTCTCGGAAACCCAAGTTGTCCTTGAAATCGTTGTAGACGCCGTCGATGACTTCGAGGCCGTAGGCGCGCGCCGCGACGATGGTCATCGCCAACCACGGCACCACCGCGAACCGGTTGTGCAGGATGCGAGCACGGCTTTCTTTGGCGAGATCGTTGGTACCCATGATCAGGCACGACAGCCGATGCTCCGGCTCGGTTCCCACGGCGGCGATGTCGTGCACATTGATGATCGACATCGGCGTTTCCATCATCGCCCACAGCTTGATGCGTTCCGGCGTATTCTGAGATTTGAGAACCTTGGCCGCACTGATGATATCGCCGGGCCGCGCGACCTTCGGCACCAGGATGGCGTCGGGACGGGCCGCGCAGGCCGCCATGAGATCCTCGGCGCCCCAAGGCGTCTCGAGTGCATTGACGCGGATGACGATCTCCCGGCGCCCGTAGCCGCCCGCCTTCACCGCCGCGCACACTTTCTCGCGGGCCGAAACCTTGGCATCCGGTGCAACGGCGTCTTCGAGATCGAGGATCAGTGCATCAGCGGCGATCGTTTTCGCCTTTTCCAGCGCCCGTTCGTTGGAACCTGGCATGTACAGCACGCTGCGGCGGGGGCGGATGGACATTTTTTGACACCTCTCCTCTGGGGCCCGTTTTGTTGCACTGCGACAATAGTCATCTCGTGGCCCCACGACAAACCGACGTTCGGTGGAGAAAAATTTCTCGCCAAGGGGCCGTCCGCGTAACAGCGGGGCCTGATCGCCCCGTCTTGGCCGACGCGACGTGAAAGTTCAAATCCTATTCGGGGCGATTGATTGGGAACGGTGCCATCGTCGTGCTGTTGAGATGGACCGCGCGAGGATACTGTGGGAAACGATCACTCCCTCGGATGTCCAGAAGGACGCCACCATGGCCCGCATTCTCGCTATTTCCAGCCAAGTCGCCTTCGGCCATGTCGGCCTGTCGGCAATCGTGCCCGCGCTCCAAGGACTCGGCCATGAAGTGATCGCCGTCCCGACCGTCATGCTATCCAACCACTACGGCTACGAGACGGTGGGCGGGGTCGACATCGAGCCATCGGCCATGGCCTCGATCTTGGCAGCGCTCCAATCCAATGGCTGGCTCGAGGGATTGGACGCGCTGATCACGGGCTACATGCCAAGTGTCCAGCACGTTGAAGTGGTGGCACGCGCCTTGACGCGGCTGGCGGACGAGATGCCTGAACTCATCTATCTCTGCGATCCCGTCTTTGGCGACGATCCCGATGGCCTCTTTGTCACGGAAGAAGTGGCTGCTGCGATCCGCGATCAGCTGGTTCCGCTTGCCGACATCGTCACGCCGAACCGGATGGAGCTCGCCTGGCTGACCGGGCAACCAGTGACCGATTGCGCCTCGGCAGACACGGCGTGCGACCTGCTGGGCGGCGATCTTGTCGTCGCCGGGACATCGATCCCGGCCGGCGCGGGCCAACTCGCCAATCTGCTCAGCACGGAGGACGAGGCTTGCTTTGCAAAGACGGCCAAACGGGGCGGGGTGCCCCATGGCACCGGCGACCTGTTCTCCGCCTTGTTGCTCGGCCACATGCTGAATGGTGCCGACGATCGTGAAGCATTGGCGAGGGCAGCAGCCGGTCTGAGTACGGTCATCCTGGCCAGTATTGGGGCGACCGAACTGAAACTCATGGACAAGATCAACGCGGCGGTTGCGGCAAGCCCGCTCCCGCTGTTCGAGGTCGATGACGAAAACGACGACCCAGAACCGGGAACGGAGCCCAATCGCGAACCAGAGCCCGATCCGTCAACCGATTGGGAATCGGGCTCGGGGCAGGGGCCGGCTCGAACTTGACCCTCGTCTTGGCGGGCGTCGACGGCTGCCGCGGTGGCTGGATCGCCGTGTTGCGAGCGCAGGAATCACCGGCCACGGCCCTCGCGGTTTTTTGCCCTGCCTTCCGCGACATCCTCGATCTCGCACCTGCGCCGGGCATCATCGCCGTCGACATGCCGATCGGTCTACCCGAACGCGGCGGGATCGGCGGCCGGCAGGCCGATATCGAAGCCCGCGCCATTCTTGGCCACAGGCGGTCGGCGGTGTTTGCCGTGCCTGCGCGTGCCGCCGTCATGGAAACCGGCTACCGCGCTGCGTGCGACGCTTCACTCCGAGCGTCTGATCCCCCGCGCAAGGTCTCCAAGCAGACCTTCAACATTTTCCCCAAGATCCGCGAACTCGACACGATCATGACACCGGCGCTGCAAGAGCGCGTGGTCGAATGTCATCCCGAAGTTGCGTTCTGGGCGCTGAATAGCGCGACACCGCTCCACTTGCCGAAGAAGGTCAAATCCCGCGCCCATCCGCCCGGTCTCGCACTCCGCCGCAGTCTCCTCGAGTCGGCTGGCTACCCGGCGGCACTGTTCGAGCACCATCCGTGGCCACTCTCGGTCGCCGGACCTGACGACCTCCTCGACGCGGCGGTCAATTCCTGGAGTGCGGCTCGCATTGCCCGGGGCGAGGCCCGCCGCTTCCCCGCTGATCCTCCCCGAGACGGGCGCGGCCTGCGCATGGAGATCTGCGCGTGAGGCTTGCAAGGCCATTGGCGCCAGGACCGCTCCACCTCACGCGCCGCTTCCACCGCCTCACCTGATGCGCGCCGCGGTCAGCGACCTTGATCATCGGATCGCCGCCGACCCCGGCCAGTCCGCCCAACCTTCTATCAAGCCTCAACCGTTGCAGCAGCATCTCTACTATCGCCAAGGGAATTGAACCCGGTGGCGAGCCGCACGTGTTGCGGGCGAGCGCCCAAGTGACTAACACTCGGAGAAGCGCAGCCGACGCGCCCTCGAATTGCCTGACGATCACCATGATCGTCGGCCAGGGCACACCTGTTTCCGTAGAAGGGCACCAACGACATGACGGCTGCAACGACGACGCCGACAGCCGCAACCAAAGCATTCGGCCGGGACCTGCTCGCCTCCGTAGTCGTATTCCTTGTGGCGTTGCCGTTGTGCATGGGCGTCGCCATTGCGTCCGGTCTGCCGCCGACGGCCGGAATCATTACCGGCATCATCGGCGGCATCATCGTCGGCTTCTTCGCGGGATCGCCCCTGCAGGTGAGTGGCCCGGCGGCAGGTTTGACCGTACTGGTGCTCGAACTCGTCAAGAGCCATGGCGTCGAAATGCTCGGCGTGATCGTGCTGATCGCCGGCATCATCCAGATCGTTGCAGGCCAGTTGAAGCTCGGCCAGTGGTTCCGCGCGGTCTCTCCCGCCGTCATTCATGGCATGCTCGCCGGCATTGGCATCTTGATCCTCGCCGCTCAGTTCCACGTCATGCTCGACAACGTTCCGCTCGGCTCGGGCATCCAAAACCTGCTTGCAATACCGGGCGCCCTCGCCTCAGCCATCCGACTCGGTGATTCCCACCTGACCGCCGGTGAGATAGGCGTGTTGACCATCGCAACCATCGTGGCTTGGACTTCGCTTGTGCCGAATTCCTTGCGCATCGTGCCAGCCCCCCTCGTCGGCGTGCTGGTTGCCATGGCTGCGGCCGCCCTGTTCAAGCTCAACGCTATCCACTACGTCGACGTACCGAGCAACATATGGTCGGTCACGATCTTCCCTACCCCCGACAAACTGCTGCGGATCGCCGAACCTGCCATTCTGATCGGCGCCATCTCGATCGCGTTCATCGCCAGCGCAGAAACCCTGCTCTGCGCCACCGCCGTTGACCAGATGCACACCGGTCCACGCACACATTACAACAAGGAGCTGACCGCCCAGGGCTTGGGCAATTCGCTATGTGGCCTGCTCGGCGTGCTGCCGCTGACCGGCGTCATCGTCCGCTCGGGTGCCAACGTCGAAGCCGGCGCCCAGACCCGCAATTCGGCGATGCTGCACGGCGTCTGGCTGATGGTTTTCGCAAGCGCCCTGCCGTTCACGCTGCGTTATGTGCCGGTTTCTTCGCTTGCGGCGGTCTTGGTCTACACCGGCTACAAGCTGGCCTACCCCAAGATCGTGCCGACGCTCATGAGTTACGGTAAGAGCGAGGTGGTCATATACGCCACCACAATCGTCGGCATCGTCAGCACCGATCTGTTGAAGGGCGTGCTGATTGGCCTCGGGCTGTCAATCGTCAAGCTGCTTCACGTGTTCTCGCATCTGGACGTGCGCCAGGAAAAGAACGCCGCGTCCAACCGCATCGACGTCTATCTGTCCGGCTCGGCGACGATGATCCGACTGCCGACGCTGGCGACGCTGCTCGAAGAGCTTGAGCCGGGCTCAGAGGTTCACGTCCACATCGAGAACCTCGACTACATCGACCACGCATGCTACGAAAAAATACAAGAGTGGCGGTGCAGTAACTCCAAGCACACCTGCCACACGGCCTTAGTGTAGCGATCAAGCGCAAATGTCGGAACCATCAGGTACACGGCAGCATTCAAAATTGAAGCTTCAGGTCGCCGTATCCGGCCTCGGTCATTGGAATGGGAAAGAATGCAACGGCGGCTCGAAGGTGCACTGGAGTTCATCCGTCACGAGGCGGCAGGTGGCACAATTCTAATCACGGCCGCCCTGCTCGCGTTGCTGCTCGCGAACTCGCCGCTGGCTTGGATGTATGACGGATTTCTCGACACACCCGTCAAGGTTCAGATCGGCGCGCTTAAACTCGACAAGCCGCTGCTGCTCTGGATCAATGATGGCCTGATGGCGATCTTCTTCTTTCTCGTCGGGCTTGAAGTGAAGCGGGAGCTCATCGTCGGCGAGCTGTCGACGGCCAAGAAGGCAGCACTGCCGGCTTTTGCCGCTTTGGGCGGCATGATCGTGCCTTCGCTGATCTATTTCGCGATCAATTGGTCGAACCCGGTCGGCCATCCTGGCTGGGCCATTCCCGCGGCCACCGATATCGCGTTCGCCGTGGGCGTCCTCGCCCTTTTAGGTCCCTCCGTCCCGATATCGCTCAAGATATTTCTTGTGGCGCTCGCCATCATCGACGACCTCGGCGCCATCGTGATCATCGCGTTTTTCTACACCTCGGACCTGTCGGTCACGGCCCTCGGCCTCGCCACCATCGGCATTGGGGTTCTGGCAGGGCTGAACCGCCGGTGCGTAACGGCCATCCCGCCATACGTCTTGATCGGCATCTTCATCTGGGTGTGCGTCCTGAAATCCGGCGTCCACGCAACGCTGGCCGGCGTGGCCACTGCGCTGGCAATTCCACTCTCCGGCTATGATGGCGACCCGAAAACCGCGCACAGCCCCTTGGAGCAGCTGGAGCATCGTCTTCACCCTTGGGTCACCTACGCCATCTTGCCGCTGTTTGCCTTTGCCAATGCCGGCGTCAGCCTGTCGGGAATTACGCTCGCCAAGATCCTGGGGCCCATTCCACTCGGCATCATGCTGGGTCTTGCCATCGGCAAGCCGCTTGGCATCTTTGGATTCACCTGGGCCGCGGTCCGGCTGGGATTGGCCGATCGTCCGGAAGGCGCTTCATGGACGGCGGTCCTTGGCGTTGCAGCTCTTGGCGGAATCGGCTTCACCATGAGCCTTTTCATCGGCATGCTGGCGTTTCCTGATCCCGCCTACGCTGCCGACATCAGGATTGGCGTATTGTTGGGTTCGATTACGTCGGCGGCGACCGGGTACGTCATACTGAAACGGACCTTGGAACGAGCGGCCCCTGAATAGATTTGCCACTCATTTATGCACACCCGTGCGGCTCGGGTCCAGGTTCTGATCGGAATTGTCGAAGACCCAAGATCCGCACCACTGCCTCGTTGCAGGCTCGGGTTCGCGTGTCTAATAACTTGATGGCTATTTTCTTTGCAGCATGAGGATCGGCTGACCGATGTCGCAACTACCCGACCACCTTTCCGATCGATTCCGACGGTTCAAGTTTCGACACTTCGCACCCAACCAGGATCACTACGAGGAGCTTGCGACCTACGGGCAGAGCCCCGACACCATGGTCATCTCGTGCTGCGACAGCCGCGTCGACCCGGAGGTCATTTTCAACGCGATGCCAGGCGAACTGTTCGTCGTGCGCAACGTTGCGAACCTCGTGCCGCCCTACGAAACCGGCGGTCGCTATCACGGCGTCAGCACAGCCATCGAGTTCGCGGTCATGAACCTGCGTGTGAAGCATCTTTTGGTGATGGGGCACTCGGGCTGCGGCGGCATCAAGGCGGCGCTGAACAAGTCGGCCGCGATCGAAACCGAAGCGCAGTTCATCTCACGGTGGATGTCGATGCTGGACGAGGCGCGACTGACCGTACTCGCAGCTCATCAATTGACGTCCGAATCGGAACGGGTCACCGCGCTGGAGCGTGAGGGCGTGAAGAACTCGATCAAAAACCTGCGCTCGTTCCCGTTCGTCAAAGACCTAGAGGATAAGGGCCGGTTGAGTCTGCATGGCGCCCACTTCGATATCGCAAGCGGTACGCTGGCTGTGTTCAACCAGGCCACCGGCAAATACTACGACGTCTAGTGTGGCGTCGAGAGCCAATGTCGGAACCATAACGAACACGAGCAACATCATTGGCACGAGCAACCCAATGATTCTGGTGCAATTCAGATTTCGAAGTCCGCTCGCATGGGAGCTGCGAGATTGGAGCGGACTTCGAAATCATCACGCTCGTCAGGGCTTGACCTCGGACGATTTGCGAGCTGCCTCGATCGCTGGCACAATTTTCTGCAAGAGGCTCTCGGGGCTGATTGGCCCGACGTGCTTATAGACGATCTCACCCCGTCCATTGACCACGAACGTTTCCGGCATTCCGTAAACGCCCCACTCGATCGCGTTGCGGCCGGTGACATCGGAGCCTGCTCGCACAAATGGGTTGCCGAAGCGGCCGATGAAGCGTCGCGCGGCGGTCGGATCATCCTTGTAGTTGACGCCGAAGAGGTCCACGCCGGCCTTCAGCCTCAGCTCAATAAGAAGCGGGTGTTCCTGCACGCACGGCACGCACCACGACGCCCAGAAGTTCACGACCGTCACTCTGCCCTTTGAAAGATCCGCGCTGGTAAAGCCGGCAACGGATTGCCCGTTGTCGAGAAGTCCCGCAATCGCTGGAAACTCTGTCTTTGGCACCGGTTTGCCGATCAACGTCGAGGGCAGCTTGGACGGATCGCCCGACTTCAGCGCGAACGCGAACAACATGGCGAGCGCGACGAACAGAAACAGCGGCAATGCGACCAGCCGGAAGCGGTTGCGCGGGATCTCCGGAACACCGCGCGGCGGCTCGAGTGGTTCGTTCGCCGACTTCTGCATCAAGGGTCCGCCACTGTTCAAGGCCGCTCACGCACCACGCGTGCGTCGCTTCACGCCCCGCGCTTCCAACGCTTCGAGCGCCTTTCGTTGCCGTTGGCCATCCACGACCAGCCAAACGATGAGACCGGCGAGTACGGCCGCCGCCGCGCCGTAGGAGGCTAGAATGAACGCTGCGTGGGGTCCAAGTGCCATGGCGCTACGATGCCGCAACTGGCGCTTGCGAACCCTGCGCGCGGTCGACCTCGGCCATCCGCAGGGCCTTCACCCGCCGCCGCAGGATCTCGTTGCGCATGGCCTTCAGGTGCAATGTAAAAAACAACAGCGAAAACCCGAGGGCAGATACCAGCAGCGGTACCCGGATACTCGAATGCACGGTCGTGGTCAGTCCGGTCGACGGCTGATGCAGCGTGTTCCACCAGTCCACTGAGAACTTGATGATCGGCAGCAGCACCACCCCAACCAGCGCCAACACGGCTGTCAGCTTGGCGGCGAGCGCCTCGTCTTCGATGGATGAGCGCAAGGCCATCAGCCCGAGATAGAGAAAGAAGAGCAGAAGTACCGACGTCAGCCGAGCGTCCCATACCCAATAGGTGCCCCACATCGGCTTGCCCCACAGCGACCCCGTGATCAGAGCCAGCAAGGTGAATGCGGCCCCGATAGGCGCGGCAGCCTTCGCCGAAACGTCGGCCAGCGGGTGACGGAACACCAGTAGCCCAAAACTCGAGATCGCGATCAGCACATAGGCCATCATGGCGAGCCACGCGCTCGGAACGTGGATGAACATGATCTTGACCGTATGGCCCTGCTGGTAGTCGGGCGGAGCAACGAAGAACGCGAGGTACATCGCATAGCCGATGATCGCGGCACTCGCACCCGCGAGCCATGGCAGCAGTTGGTCCGAAAGCCCCATGAACCGGGTCGGGTTGGCGAGCTTTTGGGTGATCGACTGATTTGTCATGCTCTCGATTTAGGCCCTTCGCCGCCAAGGCGCAACCGACGCGCCCAAATTGGCCTGGTTACTCGGCTACTGCAGTTGTGGTCTCACCGCAGCCGCCGCCGCCACCGGCCCCAGCACCGTGGCCCCCATAGATAACGCGACGAGCATGGCGAAAGATTGCCAGAACCCGTCACTGCCGAGCGCCACCGCATTGATCGCCGTGATTCCGAAGATCAGGGTGGGCACGTAGAGCGGTAGTACCAGCAGGGCCAGCAACAGTCCGCCGCGCCGGGCCTTCAAGGTGAGCGCCGCGCCTATTGCTCCGAGAAAACTGATGGCCGGCGTGCCTGCCACCATCGTTCCGATCAGCGCCGGCGTACTGCCGATATCAAGATTGAGCAGGATGCCGAGCGCCGGCGCCATCAGCGCGAGTGGGATGCCGGTCGAGATCCAGTGCGCGAGGCTCTTGGCGGCGGCGACCAGCTCGAGCGGCAGGTCGGCCGTCGCCATCACCTCGAGGGCGCCGTCCTCGTAGTCGGCTTCGAAAATGCGGGGCAATGACAGAAGCGCGGCCAGCAACAGCGCGATCCACAAGACACCGGCCGCGATCCGCGACAGCAGGCTGAGATCCGGCCCGAGCCCGAGCGGCATCAGTGCGACCACGATGAGATAGAACCCGAGCGCCGTGCCGATTGCGCCGCCCTCGCGCACTGCGAGTTGTAAATCCCGCCTGACCAGGACCCAGAAACCTGGCATCATGCCGCCACCTCACGCGGCCCGAGCCGTAATTCATCGGCCCGGTCGAGCCCCAGATCGAGATGGGTTGCCGCAACCACGATGCCTCCGGCTGCAGTATGCGCGTTGACCAGCGCCGCCAGTAGACCGGCCGAGCGCGTGTCGAGAGAGACAGTGGGCTCGTCGAGCAGCCACACCGGGCGCTCCGCCACCAAAAGCCGTGCAAGCCCGAGCCGCCGCTTCTGGCCGGCGGAGAGATAACCGGCGGGAATGTCCGAAAGAGGTTCGAGATCGAAACGAGTAAGCGCGTCCGCAACCCGCTTGGGCGGTTCCACCCCCGGACCCGCCCCCGGCGCACGCAGAAAATCCGCCCAGAACAGCAGATTTTCCTCCACCGTCAGGCTCGACTTCATCCCATTCTGATGGCCCACGAAGTGGCATTGCTCGGCCGGCGTGCGATCCGCACTCCCGCCTTCGAGTACAATCTGGCCTTCGACCGGAAGTAGAAAGCCGGCCAGCGCTCGGATCAATGTCGTTTTCCCAGCGCCGTTGGCCCCACTCAGGACCAATGCATGGCCGGCATCAACGGTGAACGAAAGCCGATCGACGACCGTCCGTCCGCCGCGGGCGAGTATCAGGGTGTCGGCCACGAGTTTCAAGAGAATGTGCGTTTCAAGCGGTTGAGAATGACTAAGATTGAGTGCAGCTTGGCATCGAGACCAGCCCAAGCCGCTTTACGAGACAACCTCGACAGGATCGCGCGGCTCCCCTGCGCGACCGCAACAGCGCGACCACAACAGAAGTCGGTGTGGTTCTCCACCAAGGCGGCTTATATAAGGGGCTCGTTCCAAATGAGGCTAGCGCAAAAAGGAGAGTTGGGCCGGGGCCGTTCGAATGGACACGGTTTAGCCGAACTTGGAACCTCCGCGGGCACACCCGCGGCGCGGCATCGAGACTCGCAACGGAGGATTGAACGTGAGCGCATTGACCCCCCTCTCCTTGGACAGCTTCAAATGCCGGATGACACTCGAAATCGACGGTAAGTCCTACGTCTACTACTCCCTGCCCGAAGCCGAGAAGAACGGACTGACGGGGGTCTCAAAGCTTCCCTTTTCGATGAAGGTTCTGCTCGAGAACCTGCTCCGACACGAGGATGGCCGTTCCGTCACCCGCGACGACATCATCGCGCTCGCCGCCTGGACCGAAGACAGGGGCAAGGCCGGCAAGGAAATCGGATTTCGGCCGGCGCGCGTGCTTATGCAGGATTTCACCGGCGTGCCCGCCGTCGTCGATCTTGCCGCGATGCGCGACGGGATGACTGCGCTCGGCGGCGACCCGAAAAAGATCAATCCGTTGGTGCCGGTCGACCTCGTAATCGACCATTCGGTGATCGTCGACGCCTTCGGCACACCGAAATCGCTGGCCCAGAATGTGGCGCTGGAATACGAGCGCAACGGCGAGCGCTACAACTTCCTCAAGTGGGGCCAGGGCGCCTTCGAGAACTTCCGTGTGGTTCCGCCCGGCACCGGCATCTGTCACCAGGTCAATCTCGAATACCTGGCCCAGACCGTTTGGACCAACACGATGTCCGACGGCTCGACAGTTGCCTACCCCGACACACTCGTCGGCACCGACAGCCACACCACGATGGTCAATGGCCTCGCCGTGCTGGGCTGGGGCGTCGGCGGCATCGAGGCGGAAGCGGCCATGCTCGGCCAGCCACAGTCGATGCTGATCCCCGAGGTCATCGGGTTCAAGCTCACGGGCCGTCTCAAAGAGGGTGTCACCGCCACCGATCTCGTGCTCACCGTCACGCAGATGCTGCGCAAGAAGGGCGTGGTCAACAAGTTCGTCGAATTCTATGGCCCTGGCCTCGACGCCATGACGCTGGCCGATCGCGCGACAATCGCAAACATGGCGCCTGAATACGGCGCCACCTGCGGCTTCTTCCCGGTCGACGACGAGACGGTCCGATATCTCACCATTTCGGGCCGCGACGCCCACCGGATCGCGCTCGTCTCGGCTTACTGCAAAGCTCAAGGGTTGTGGCGCGTGGCATCGAGCCCCGATCCTGTGTTCACGGATACGATTTCGTTGGATCTCGCCTCCGTCGTGCCGTCGATGGCCGGCCCGAAGCGTCCCGAGGGACGCATTGCCCTCGAGAACATCAAGTCTGGCTTCGCCACCGCGCTCGATGGCGAGTACAAAAAGCCCGGCGTGCTGTCGAACCGCTACAGGGTCGACGGCCACGACTTCGACCTCGGCCATGGCGACGTCGTCATCGCTGCGATTACCAGCTGCACGAATACCTCGAACCCGAGCGTGCTGATCGCGGCCGGGCTCCTTGCTCGCAACGCCGTTGCAAAAGGCCTTGCCGTCAAGCCATGGGTGAAGACCTCGCTGGCGCCGGGATCGCAAGTTGTTGCCGCCTACCTCGAAAAGGCCGGTCTGCAGAAATCGCTCGACGCAATCGGCTTCAATCTGGTCGGTTTCGGCTGCACCACGTGTATCGGTAATTCCGGGCCATTGCCGGCACCGATCTCCAAATCCATCAACGATAACGGCCTCGTCGCCGCCGCGGTCCTTTCCGGCAACCGCAACTTCGAGGGCCGCGTTTCACCGGACGTGCAAGCCAACTATCTCGCTTCACCGCCGCTGGTCGTCGCCTATGCGCTGGCCGGTTCGGTGCAAAAGGACCTGACCACCGAGCCGCTCGGCACCGGATCGGACGGCAAAGACGTGTTCCTCAAGGACATCTGGCCGTCATCGCAGGAGGTGCAGAAGTTCATCGCCGACAACATCACCCGCGATCTTTTTACCTCGAAGTACGCGGATGTGTTCCTCGGCGACGAGAACTGGCAAGGCATCGCCACCGGCACCGGGCTCACATATGGCTGGGACAGCGGCTCGACCTATGTTCAGAATCCACCTTACTTCCGCAATATCTCGAAGACGCCCCGGCCGCTGGTCGAACTGCGGAACGCGCGCATCCTCGGCCTGTTCGGCGACAAGATTACCACCGACCACATCTCGCCCGCCGGGTCGATCAAGGCTGCGAGTCCGGCCGGCAAGTACCTGCTCGACAACGGGGTAACGCTGGCCGACTTCAACCAGTACGGCACACGCCGCGGCAATCACGAAGTGATGATGCGCGGCACCTTCGCCAACATCCGCATCAAGAACCACATGGTCAAGGACGCGGCAGGAAACGTCAAAGAAGGTGGTCTCACCGTCCATCATCCGTCGGGCGAGACCATGGCCATCTACGATGCGGCCATGCGCTATGCCGCGGACAACGTACCGCTCGTCGTTTTCGCCGGCGTCGAATACGGCAACGGCTCGTCGCGCGACTGGGCAGCGAAGGGTACCAACTTGCTCGGCGTGAAGGCTGTAATCGCGCAATCGTTTGAACGCATCCACCGCTCGAACCTCGTCGGCATGGGCATCGTACCGTTTACCTTGGAGGACGGCGCCACCTGGCAGTCGCTCGGGCTCTCCGGCGAAGAAGTCGTTTCGATCCAAGGGCTAACCACCATCAAGCCGCGCCAACGGCTGATCGCCGAGATCAACTTCCGCGATGGCTCGATGATGCCGGTCCCGATCCTTTGCCGCATCGATACGCTCGACGAGCTCGAATACTTCCGAAACGGCGGCATTCTGCAGTACGTGCTGCGCAATCTCGCTGCCGCCTGACAAGGCCCCGCGACACCGTGACGGCGGCCTGGTTGATCCCGGGCCGCCCCAATATTAGTGAACGTGATCCGAAAGGAGTTGCTGAGCCCGTGGGTTTTCACCTGAGACTGGCGCTGCCGCGCAACCCATTCGATACGGTCCGTTTACCCACTCATCATGCCTTCAGGTAATGACGTCACCCTTTCGTGACTCGCGTTTCGCCGTGGTTGTTGAATAGTTCTTAGATAGCGCTTGCGCCCTAAGGCTCGACCCATGCGACGCGAACCGTTGAGGGAACTTCATGCCCAGGCTACTCGTATCGCTGATCGTCGCGGGCTTCACCGTAGTTGCGGCTGCAGGTCTGTCGCCGACAATGGCGGCCGACCAGGCTGTTGTCGAAGGCGGGGGGCCGAACCTTTCCGACGCTCCAAGAGATGTGTCGAGACCGAT
This sequence comes from Hyphomicrobium sp., assembly GCA_002928955.1. Lineage (GTDB taxonomy): Bacteria > Pseudomonadota > Alphaproteobacteria > Rhizobiales > Hyphomicrobiaceae > JAKAML01. The sequence goes on from PERT01000005.1 coordinate 27,195, forward strand.
CCGCGGCGTTGTCGAATTGTTCACGTCACAGGGCTGCTCGTCCTGCCCGCCGGCCGACGCCCTGCTCAAGCGTTATGCCGATAGCCCCGACATCGTCGCGCTGTCGTACCCTGTCGACTACTGGGACTACCTTGGCTGGAAGGACACGCTGGCCACGCCACGCAATACCGACCGCCAGCGCGCCTATGCCAAGTCACGCGGCGATGGGGCTATTTACACGCCCCAGGTCGTCATCAATGGCGTCAATCATGTCAACGGCGCCAGCGAGCGTGATATCGACACCGCTCTGGAGCGCGGCCAGCGAAAGCTCGTCGATGGTTACGTCCCGGTCCGCTTTTGGCTCGAGCAAGGCACTGTGGTGATTCAGGCTGGTCCGGCGCCCGACAAGATTTCCCACCCCGAGGCAACCATCTGGCTGGCCCACGTCACCAAGGTGGCAACCGTCTCGATCCGGCGCGGCGAGAACGGCGGCAAATCCGTTGTCTACACCAACGTCGTGCGCGAGATCGCCCCCGTTGGCATGTGGAGCGGCAAGCCCACCCAGATCCGCCTTGCGCGGTCGTCGATCATGCGACCACAGTCAGAAGCATCTGCGATCCTGCTGCAAGCGGGCGACGGCGGGCCCATCATTGGCGCCGCCTGGATGGGGTTCTAGCCGCCGGCCCTGTCTTCCGACTTTTCAAGTCGTTTGCACTCTGGTGAACTGCCCTCGTCGACAACTCGACCAATTCAGTCGCCAGCCGCGGCGCCATCCAGTCGGCGAAGGCGCGGACCTTGCCGGCCATCAGCCGTGAATGGGGATAAACGATCTGAACGGGTGACATCGCCGGCCAGTAGGGCTCGAGAACGGGCACCAGTTCCCCGGACGCCAGCATTCTGCCGGTCATGTAACTGAACAGCTTGGTGATCCCGTAACCGGCTGCCGCCGCCGCCATCGCGGTTGCGGCGTCGTTGACTTCGAGCCGCGGCGTGAACCCGACTTCCTTCATCCGGCCGCCTTCGAAATAATGAAGCGACCGGTTCGGCATCGACCCTGTGAAACCGATGATCGAATGAGACGTGAGATCGGCTGGATGCTGTGGCGCACCACGCGTGGCGATGTAGCCTGGGCTTGCCACGAGCACGCGCCGAACCTCGCCCACGCGACGGGCAACCAGGGTCGAATCCGGCAGTTGGCCGATCCGAATCGCAACGTCGAAGTTGTCCTCGACCAGATTGACCACTCGGTCATAAAGCATGAGGGACGCCGTCACGCGCGGGTACGCGCCAAGAAAGCCGCCCATCATCGGCGCCACGGCAATCCTTCCGAACGTCAACGAAGCCGTGACTGACAAATGTCCCTGCGGCGTGGCCGTTTCTCCTGAAGCCTCGAGCTCGGCAGCCTCTACTTCCGCCAACAGGCGCTGACAACTTGCCAGGAAGCGTGTTCCAGCTTCTGTGACGCTGAGGCTGCGCGTCGTCCGGTTCATCAATCGCGTTCCAAGCCGTGCCTCGAGGCCGGCGATGGTGCGGGTCACGGCCGGCGCCGATACCCGCAAGCGGCGTCCGGCTTCGGCGAGGCTGCCCGCCTCCACCACCGCCACGAACACCTCCATTTCATGCAGACGGTCCATTGATCATTCCATCTTTCGGAATAATGTATTGCATACATCGACTATTCTTTCAACAGGCTGACGGTGGCAGTTTGCGGTGGCGGTCGAAGCCGACCAGCATACAGCTCGAGCATTCCGCCGCCGAACCCATCACTGCTGATTTTAGGAGTTTCAACGTGACCTATATTTCCCGACGAGCCTTCGGCCTTAGTCTGGCCGGTGCATCTGCCGCCGCTCTGCCAATGGCCGCCGCCTTGAGCCAAGGCGGTGCCGCGCGGACAACGCCGGCCGCAAAATCCATCGCACCGCTGGCCCAGATCCGCGTCGGCCGCTTCGAAGTCACCGCACTGTCGGACGGATATGCAGACATGCCGTTCGGCTATTTCACCGGCCGCACGCCGACTGAAATCGAAGCATCGGCGACAAACGCATTCGCCGCGCGCAACGGCAACATCCGCCTCGCATTCAATCAGTTCCTGATCCGCGACGGCTCCATGTCGATCCTGATCGACGCTGGTCCTAACGGGCACGTCGGTCAATCGGGCCGCATGCCCGAGGGGCTCAATGCGCTCGGGATCAAACGCAGCGACATCGACGCGGTAATTCTGACGCACCTCCACGTCGACCACATCGCAGGCCTGGTAGCCGGCGGCCGCAAGGTGTTCCCGAACGCCGAAATCTACGCTGACCGGCGCGACGTCACTCACTGGACCGATGCGGCCAAGCGCGCTGCCGCGCCTGCCTTCCTGAAATCGAGTTTTGACACGGCGGCACTTGTCATGCGCCTTTACCCGAAGCTCAACCGCATCGATGGCGAACGGGAGATCTCGCGCGGCATATCCATCGTCGATCTCACAGGCCACACGCCCGGCCACATCGGCGTTCGCATTGCCGATGGCGCCGAAAGCCTGACCATGGTGTCCGACATGATGTTTCATCCCACCCTGCATCCTGGCGCTGCCGACATCGGTTTCGTGTTCGAGCAGGACCCCGCCGCAGCACGTGCAATGCGCGAGCGCTACTTCCCGCGCGCGCTGGAGGAAAAAACGTTGATCGCGGCGACGCACATGCCGTTCCCCGGACTCGGGCGGATCGTGCGAGACGGTGATCGCAACCGCTGGCTGCCCACCGAATGGGGCTTCCGCGCTTGACGACCCCAGCCTCCGATCATCGTTCTCCGAACCACAAGGACAACAATGGCCATGACCAACCCGGAAACCCGCCCGCCGATGCCGCCTTTCACCCGCCAAACCGCCATCCAAAAGGTCCGGATGGCGGAGGACGCCTGGAACACGCGCGATCCGGCTCGCGTCGCCGCCGCGTACACGGTCGACAGTCAGTGGCGCAACCGTGCCGAGTTCCCCATTGGCCGCGAGGCAATCCAAGACTTCCTGACCCGCAAATGGGCGCGTGAACTTGACTACCGCCTGATCAAGGAGTTGTGGGCCTTCGCCGAGAACCGCATCGCCGTGCGCTTTGCCTACGAGTGGCGCGACGACGCCGGCAACTGGTTCCGATCGTACGGCAACGAGAACTGGGAGTTCGACGAGCACGGCCTGATGCGGCTCCGCTTCGCCAGCATCAACGATCTGCCTATCGAGGTGACGGACCGCAGATATCTCTGGCCGCAGGGGCGCCGACCGGACGATCATCCCGGACTGTCCGATCTTGGATTGTAAGCGAGGACGTCGACCATGGGACACAAGTATCAGGAACTTGCCTTCACCGACCGCGTCAAGGCAGAACAGTTGGCGTCGGGCAGCCGGACAAACTATGCCCGCCGCGAAGGCGGCGACCAAGACTTCAACGACCGGCTGGGGCCGAGCGAAGCCGACTTCATCGGCAGACGCGATAGCTTCTACATGGCAACCGTCGGCGAGACCGGGTGGCCCTATATCCAGCACCGCGGTGGACCCGAAGGCTTCGTCCGCATACTGGATGAGAAAACACTTGGGTTCGCCGATTTTGCTGGCAATCGCCAGTACATCAGCGTGGGCAATCTGGCCGGCGACGACCGCGTCTCGTTGTTTTTCATGGACTACGCGAACCGCACGCGGCTGAAGCTGCTCGGTCGCGCCCGCACGATCGATCGCAATGACGTCGATGTCATCGACAGGCTCATGCTGTCCGGCTACAAGGCGCGGGTCGAGCGCGGACTTTTGATCACGGTCGAGGCGTTCGACTGGAACTGTCCCCAGCACATTTCGCAGCGCTTCTCAGCTGCCGATGTCGAAACTGCCGTCGCACCTTTGAAAAAGCGTTTGGCTGAGCTCGAAGCGCTGCTGGGCGCGACCCCGACCGGACGACGTTAGCCTACGAAATCGGCCATTGTCAGCAGCGGACGCAAATCGAGTCCCGCTGCCGCGAACGCTGCGTCTGCGCCTTCCCGGCGATCGACGATTGTAATGACACGCACCACATTGCCACCTTCCGCGCGCACCGCCTCCGCGGCCTTGATCGCCGAGCCACCGGTGGTCGTCACATCTTCCACGATCACCACACGCTTACCTGCCAGCCTCTCATCTCGCCCAAGCCCCTCGATGAGGCTCTTGGTTCCGTGTTCTTTCGCCTGCTTTCGCACCAGGAACGCGCTGATCGGCTGGCCCACGCGATGGCTGACCGCGCACACACACGACGCGATCGGCACCGCGCCGAGTTCCAGCCCGCCGACGAGTTCGGCGTTCACGCCGTCCGCCGCCAGCTGCTCCAGGATCAGCGTCGAAATCAGATAAGCGCCCTCGGGATCAAGCATCGTCGGCTTCATGTTGAAATAGAACGTCGAGGTGCGCCCCGAGGCCAGCTTCATCTCGGGCCCGACCTGGAACGACCGCGCCCGCACGATTTCGATCAGGCGCGCCCGCGCAACTGCCCCGCTCAGCTCAGCGCCCAGAACATCCACCATTTGTCGCGTCCTCCTTGCTCCATCGGCTTGCGCAATCGCCCGGTTTCGCGCGAAGTGTCAAGGCCGCGACAGTATGGCGGTGTCGAAGCCATGTGGACGCGCGGGTGGACCAGCCGGGTATGAGCACAGTCGAGTTTCAGCGCGGCAATAGATCGATCTTGATCAATGCATTCGATCGCGTGGCCCGTGGCCGCGTCGCACCATTGCTCGCGCTCGTCGCGCTCACTTTGGCGGTTTATCTGCCCGGTGTCCTGCGGCTCCCGGCCGTCGACCGCACCGAGATCGTATTCGCCGAGACGACCCGCGGCATGGTCGAGCGCGGCGCGTGGACCGACCCGCGCTTTGGCGACGCCGTCCACGCCTTCCGCCCGATCGGCACGTTCTGGGTGCAAGGCATCGCCGCCACCCTGGCCGGCACCACCCATGCGCGCGACATCATCGTCTACCGCCTGCCTTCGCTTTTCGCCGTGGCACTTTCCGTGCTCGCGCTGTTCTGGCTCTCGGCCCCGCGCGCCGGGCGTCACGCTGCGCTTATTGCTGCCGGGCTGTTCGCCGTGGCCCCGCTCACCGTTCTCGTTTCGCAGCTCGCCATCGCCGATGGCCTTGCGCTGTTGCCCGCCACCGTCGCCATGCTGTGCCTGATGCGGCTATACGATCCGGAAGCCGCACAGCCGCAACGCCCGCTCGCGCTGCTGTTCTGGGTTGCAATGGGCGTGGGCATGCTGGTCAACGCGCTTCACACGCCGATCCTGGTTGGAGTTACGATTCTCGCCCTGTTCCTGTTCGATCGCGATCTCACTTGGCTCCGCCGTACCCGGCCGCTGACCGGATTTCCGATTGCGCTTTTGCTTGCCGCGCCGTGGATCTACGTGCGTTTCCAGCAAGACGGCATCCCGTTCAGCGGCACCGGCTGGATGGAGTTCCTGGCAGCTCTCGGCGGCGCGCAGGACATGAAGCTGCGGGCTTTCCCCGGCACGTTTCTCGCGGCTGCGCTCCTCGGCTTCCTGCCGGGTGTCGCGCTGTTGCCGCCTGCGCTCAAATCGCTGTGGGATCTGCGCGCTGACAAGCTGCCCCGCTTCCTGCTGGCTTGGGCGATCGGCTACATCGTCTACCTTGAACTCTTGTCGTCCAAGCCCGGCACCTACACCGTGCAAGTGCTGTTCCCGGCCTTCGCTCTGGCCGTGGCACTGCTGCTTGGCCGGTCCCCCGCTCACGACGCTTACACCACCGTCCCCCCTCCCCCTCGCGGGGAGGGGTCGGGGGTGGGGGGAGCAACGCGAGTGGAGAGGTTTACCGCGAGCCTGCCTCGCTGGTCGCTCATCCCCTGGCCGCCGTTCGCCGCTCTGTTCGCGCTATCGCTATTCGCCGGCGTCTTCGCCTTCGCCCGCGAGCTGCCGTCGCCGCTCGCTGCCCTGCTTATCGTCGCTGTCGCTCTGATGTTCGCCCTCAGCGCCGATGTCGGCCGGCGCGGCGACCTCGTCGGCTGGGCGCTCTCCGGCATCGCGTCCCTCGCGTTCTTTGCGATCACGCTGTTGGGCGTCGTCTTCCCCGGCGTGCAGCACATCTGGCCGGCCCGCGAGATCGCGGACGTCATCCAGGAGCTATGCGGTCCAAATCGGCGCGTGGCAATCCTGGGCTTTCGCGAACCGTCGGCAGCGTTCGTGCTCGGCGTGCCGAAAACTGCGCCGACGCCCGAATCCATGCCCGATGCGCCGGGGACATTGCACGTCGTAGAGAGCCGCTGGCACGAGAGGTATCTCGTTGCGGCAGCCAGCAAATTCCCCAAACTGACACAGATCGATTGCGTCGCCGCCTACAATGTCATGCGCGGCTGCCCGATGACCTTTACCATCTACTCGACCGACAATTCTGACTTAGCCTGCTATCGGGAACGCGTTGGCAATCCCACGGGCAATGGTTGTCTTGCTCACCTGTCCACATTGTCGCGACCATCTACTCGGGGCTGCGACTGAACCGCCCGCATCATCCGCGCTTTTGCATGCTATAGGACTCGCGAAATTTTCCGTCCGAAGGACCCTCACGCCATGTTCAACCCCGAAAGCCCACCTGCCCTCAGCGCATCGCGCTGGTTCAACACCGACGGTCCGAAGCGCGGCGTCGACACCAAAGGCAAGGTGGCGCTGGTTGCCGTGTTCCAGATGCACTGCCCGGCCTGCATCAAGCACGGCTTACCGCAGGCACAGCGCATCGCCGCGGGCTTCAACAACGATCAGGTGGCAGTCATCGGGCTGCATTCGGTGTTTGAGGATCACGACCAGCAGACGCCCGAGAAACTCGAAACCTTTGTCACCGAGCGCGGTTTATCGTTCGCGATCGCCGTCGACGACCCGAGCGGCGTAGACAACTTGCCCAAGACATTCGCATCCTACGAGCTGCAGGGCACGCCCACCGTGCTGTTGTTCGATCGCCAGGGCCGACTGCGCCGTCACTATCTCGGCGCCGTCGATGATGTGCGACTGTCGGCCGAGATCATGGCCCTGACCATGGAACCGGTGGACGCACCCCGCGAGGTCTCGCTCGCCCTCGAGCGCCGATTGGCCATTGCGCTGGTTGATCCCGACGCCCGCCAGCACGCCCACGACGGCAGCTGCTGCGGCGGCCATGGCCATGATCATGGGCACGCTCACGCCCACCACCATCACGACAACGACGACCACAGCCACGCGCAAAAACATGGCCACGATCACGACACGGCCGCCACCAAAGCCGGCGGCTGCGACGACGACGGCTGCGGCTGCAAGCACTAACTCCCCCTCTCCCCTGGGGGAGAGGGTTGGGGTGAGGGGGCTGGCTCCGAACATCGCGCCAGCCGAAGACCCCGTCACCCGGCGCGGTACATAGATTGTCGAAGACATTCTGATTTCGATGGCCGCGCCGACCTCTCCCCAAGGGGAGAGGCGAACATCGGCACTATCTGCTGCGCCGGCTTGAAACGGACAGCCGTGGACTTGATCCGGCCATCCAGAATTCCAGTCCGCGATTCGCGTCGCGGTCTATCCACAGCCCGCCTTGGTCCCGCCTGCCGAATCAGCCGATTGTCGCACCTGCAAGCTATTGTTGCGGGGCGCTTCGGATGCCCAATACCATCCGCGCCGAAACCAGGGAGTGTGCGACATGGCCGAGCGCGTTCAGGGCCGCGGGCGCGACAGGAGCGAGCCTGCCGATGGGGCCGCGTTGAAGTCCTCGTCCAGCCCATCCAACGCCAAGAGCACCGCCGTCTCCCCCGTCGATGCCGAGCATCGCTCCGCAAAGACGCGGGGAGGGGCTAGGGGCGGAGGGAAAACGAGCGGCGCGGGGATCAAGGCGAGTAAGACCCTCAAGCCCGCTGCCCGCGCCCAACCCGTCTTCGACAAGAAAACCATCGCCCTGGTCTACGATTTCGACGGCACGCTGTCGCCGCGCCCGATGCAGGAATACTCGTTCCTGCCGCAGCTCGGAATCGACCCCAAGGAATTTTGGGCCGAGTGCGGGCGTGTAGCCAAGGCGCAAGCTGCCGATCCGCTGATCACCTACATGCACCTCATGTACAAGAAGGCCAAGGAAAAGGGTCTCAAGATCGACCGCGCCGATCTGGTGGCGCAGGGCGCGTCCGTGGAGCTTTACTCCGGCGTGCTGGAGTGGTTCGACGAGATGGCCGCCTACATCGACCTCCGCGCCGAGAGCCACGGCGTCGCCTTGCGCCACTATCTGGTCTCGTCCGGCCTCACCGAGATCGTGGAAGGCACGCCGATCTACCGCCACTTCCACAACGTGTTCGCGTCGGAATACTGGTTCGAGCCCTACGAGACCCCGTTCCCCAAGCGCGTCATCACCGACACCGGCAAGACGCAGTACCTGTTCCGCATCAACAAGGGCATCGAGGACCTGGGCGAAAGCATCAACGCGCACATGCCCGAAGCCGCCCGCCCCATTCCGTTCTCGAACATGATCTACTTCGGCGACGGTGATACCGATGTGCCATCCATGGCGCTCATGAAAAAGTCCGGCGGTCACGCCATCGCCGTGCACGCGCCGGACGAACCCGCCACCAAGTGCGTCGATCTCTTCGCCGCCGGTCGCGTCGACTTCTTCGCCCCCGCCGACTACCGCCGCGGCTCGGCGCTCTTCAAGCGCACCTGCCTCCTCCTCGACCGCATGCTGGCCGACATCGCCGTGCGCGAGGAGATGTGGAGGCTGGGCGAGTGATGCAAAATCATCGTACCGGCATTGATTGCCGGGATCCATGTAAACATTAGCGCACCGTGAGCGGCCCGATGGATCCCGGTGACAGGCACCCGGATGACCCGCCGTTGGTTGGGTTAGCGCGCTCACTGAACGTACCGCTTGCTCCGCCAGCAGACGTCTGCACCATAACCCATGCACTGCTGCCGCCGAGAGTTGACCGGATCCCCGCCTGCGCGGGGAGGACGTCTAAGGGCAAGGTCATTCGCCATCCTGGCGGGGAGGACGTTTGGCGGCATTCCTCGCGCCGCCCCGTCCACGTCACGCGCCCGCTGTTCCCTGCTGGCGCGCTTTGGTGCTGCACTATCGGCGCACGTTAAGACGCGCCTTGCGTCCGGCTCCCTGCAGGAGGTTCGCAAGGCGCGACTAAGGACCAAACCCCCGCTTTTTCATCAGGCTCGCGACGTCCGGGCCGCGCCCGCGGAAGGCCACATAGGCGTCGATCGGATCGCGCCTGTTGCCGGCCGCATAGATGTTGTCGCGCAGCCGCTTCGCCGTCTTGCGGTCGAAGATGTCGCCCGCCTCCTCGAAGGCCGCGAACGCGTCGGCGTCCATCACCTCCGACCACAAATAGCTGTAGTAGCCGGCCGCATACCCCGACATGATGTGCATGAAGTGCGGCAGCCGGTGCCGCATGATGATCTCGGCCGGCATCCCGATCTTGGCCAACGCCGCCCGCTCGAACGCCGTGATGTCAAGCCCCGCGGCATCCTCGATCGCGTAGAGCTGCATGTCGACCAGCGCCGATGCCGTATACTCTACCGTCGCGAACCCCATGTTGAAATTGCGCGCCGCTTTGAGCCGCTTGAGCAGGGTGTCCGGGATCGGCTTGCCGGTGCGGGCGTGCAGCGCGAACCGTTTCAGAACCTCCGGCTGTGACAGCCAGTGCTCGTAAAGCTGCGACGGCAGCTCGACGAAATCGCGACTGACGGCGGTGCCAGAGATCGACGGATAGGTGACGTCCGACAACAGCCCGTGCAGCCCGTGCCCGAACTCGTGGAACAGCGTGCGCGCATCGTCGAACGACAACAGCGTCGGCTCGCCGTCGGCACCACGGGCGAAGTTCAACACGTTGACGATGATCGGCCGCTGCCCGCCGACCTTTCCAGCCGCGAGCTTGTGCTGGTCGCGGAACGAGCTCATCCAAGCCCCCGACCGCTTCGAGCCCCGGGTGAAATAGTCGCCGAGAAACACGCCGACGTGTGCGCCCTGCCGGTCGACCACCTCCCAGCCACGCACATCCGGATGATAGAGCTCGACCCCGTCGAGCGGCTTGAATTTGAGCCCGAACAGCCGCGTCGCACAATCGAATGCGGCCTCGATCATATTGTTCAGTTCGAAGTATGGCCGCAGCTCGGCCTCATCGAGATCGAACCGCGCGCGGCGGACCTTCTCGGCATAATGCCGCCAGTCCCAGGCCGCGATCTTGAAGTTCCCGCCCTCGGCGCGTGCCACGGCTTCGAGGTCGGCGGCCTCTTCCAATGCCCGCGCCTTCGCCTTTGGCCACACCCGGCCGAGCAGTTCCTCCACCGCCGCCGGAGATTTGGCCATGGTGTCGGACAACGAATAGTCAGCAAACGTTTCATAACCCATCAGGCGCGCGAACTCAGTGCGCAGCGCAACGATTTCAGCCACGATCGCACGGTTGTCGCTCGGGCCAGCATTCTCGCCCCGCGCCGCCCACGCCTTGAACGCCTGTTCCCTGAGATCGCGGCGCGACGAAAATGTCAGGAACCCTTCGACGCTCGAACGTGCCAGCGTGATCACATGCTTGCCGGGAAGTCCGGTGTCGACGGCAGCGCGCGCGGCCGCATCCCTGAGCGACTGCGGCAAACCGGCGAGGTCGCGCTCGCCGTCCAGAACCAGCCGCCACGATTGCTCGTCGGCCAGCACATTCTGCATGAACTGGGTGACGAGTGTCGCCAGCTGCTGGTTGATCTCGGCTGCGCGCTTCTGCGCCGGCTTGGCGAGTTTGGCGCCCGCACGCACGAACCGCAGATGCGTCCGCTCGAGCACGCGTCGGGCTTCGGCGTCGAGACCAGGTTCGCCGCGCCCTTGATAGAGGTCGTCTACCCGCCGGAACAGCTCAGCATTCATCAACAGCTTCGTCTCGTGGGCGGCGAACTTCGGCGCCATCTCGCGTGAGATCGCCTGCAACTCGGGCGTGGTGTCGGCGGCATCGAGATTAAAGAACACGGACGCCGCACGATCGAGCAACCGGCCCGATTTCTCCAGGGCCAAGATGGTGTTGGCGAATGTCGGCTTCCGGGGATCGGACGCGATCGCCGCGATCTCAGCACGATGAGCGGCCATGGCGGCCTTGAAGGCGGGCTTGTAGTGCTGCGCCTTGATCCGCTTGAACGGCGCCAGCCCATGCGTGCCGCGCCAAGGGCCGATGAGCGGGTTCGCTTCCGGCCGGTCGGCACGCTTGCCGATTGAACTTGTCCGCCCCGTCGCGCTGCGCGTTACCATGTCTTGCCCTTCGAATGCTGGTTGGCGAACCGTGCCGGCCGGTTCGTGCCTCTACACTGCATATCGAGATGATGGCCGGGCGATCAAGGACCTAGTGTCGCGGCCGATCGACAGAGGCAAAAGCTACACTAGAATCATATAGTTGCTAGTGTTTCCTACGGCGCCGACATTTGATCTGGAGCGCGGTGCAATGGGGATCAAATGTCGGCGCCGGAACACCAGCGCGCGACCGGCTCCAGACCGCGCGGCAACCGCCTGCCACAACGATAAAGAGCCGGTTGGGGGGAACCGGCTCTTCATCAGCAAGGCAGGAGAGGCTAGGATCAGGTTGCCAAGAGGCCCGGTCCTATTCGTCGACCCCGGGGGGCTGGGGGGCTGAGAGTCCAAGGCCAAAGTCCAGGACCGGGCTTGAGAGGCAACGATCACACTATCGCTGGCGTTTGGGGCGCCGCGTAGGCCGGGCCGCGGTGCGAATATGACGCTTTGGAGGAATTCTAGCGTCGGCCCCTCGGCGGGCAGTCCCCGTAGAAATCTTTCATCCGTCCTCAAATCCGGCTCTTGAATTGGCGCGCGACTGCGGCGATCATGACATGATCGTGACATGGAGGCGCGCTTGAGCGACATCGAGCCGATACGTCCCCGCCCGCACCGAGCGGGCACCCCCACGAACCTCGTCGCGTTCACCCGGCCGGAACAGGTTCGAAAGCCTGTCACCACTTTCGACCGGCAGGAGCTGTCCGCAATCCTCGCTGTCTACGGGCGCAAGGTGGCTGCTGGCGACTGGCGGGACTATGCCATTGATCTTGGAGCGGAAACCGCCGTGTTCTCGGTCTTCCGCCGGGCCAGCGAGTGTCCAATCTACCGCATCCAGAAGTCGCCCCGTGACGCCCGCAAGCAGGGTACTTACAGCGTGGTGGCGGCGTCCGGAATGATCCTGAAGCGCGGCCGCGATCTCGCCCGGGTCCTCGGCTTTTTTGAGCCTGCCCGGCTCATCGACTGATCGCGCGGCGCCGCGCCCTCGGCTTCAGGAGCCGGTCGGCGGTTGGGTGTCGCCTGCACCCAGCGGACGCTGCATTTGCACGCTGTCGAGCCATCGACCGTGCTTGAAGCCGACGGCCGGCAATGCCCCCACCACTTTGAACCCCAAGGCCCGGTGCAGCGCGATCGACGGCGCCTGACGCTCGCTGTCGCCGATCACGGCGATCATCTGGCGGAAGCCCAGGTCAGTGCAGCGATCGACCAGCGCACTGAGCAGCGCCTTTCCGATTCCTCGCCCTTGGACGCCCTCGGCCACATAGATCGAGTCCTCCACCGTGAACCGGTAGGCCGGCCGCGCCCGGAACGCCTGGGCGTAAGCATAGCCGGCGAGGCGTCCGTCGGTCTCCGCAGCGAGATAGGGAAAGCCTGAAGCGGTTATGGTCTCGAACCGCCGCCGCATCTCAGCCTGGTCGGGCGGCGCAAGTTCGAACGTCGCCGTCCCCTCGATGACCTGCGGCTGGTAAATCGTCGCGATTGCTGGGATGTCGATGAGGGTGGCCAAGCGAATGGTCGGCGGGCTCATGCGAAGTCCCTCGAAGTCCCAAAGGTCCGCAAATCCGGGCCGTTTCTCGAACGATCCGCAATAGCCGAAGGGCCCCGCTTGCGCGGAGCCCTCCAGATTTATTCATGTGCATCGGCCAGCGCTTATTCTCGGTCGCCGAACAGCTGCAGCATCGAGGTAAACATGTTGATGAAGTCGAGGTAAAGGTTCAGCGCACCCATGATCGCACCCTTGGCCAACATCGTCGCGTCACCAGCGATCTCGTAATAGTTGTCCTTGATCTGCTGCGTGTCATAGGCCGTGAGGCCCGCAAAAATCAGTACGCCCAGCGCCGAGATCGCGAACTGAAGAGCGGTTGACTGCAGGAAGATATTGACGATCGCCGCGATGATCAGTCCGATGACGCCCATCACCAGGAACGTACCCCATCCGGAAAGGTCCTTCTTGGTCGTGTAGCCATAGAGGCTCAAAGCCGCGAAGGCTGCCGCGGTGATGAAGAACACCCGCGTGATCGACTGGCCCGTGAAAACCAGGAAGATCGTCGAGAGCGACAGACCCATGACCGCCGCGAACAGCCAGAACGAGATCTGAGCCGCCGGAACGCTCATCTTGTAGATGCGGAACGAGAGGAAGAAAACGAACGCGAGGGGGGCCAGCATGATGACCCACTTCAGGGGGGTGTTATAGATCAAGTTGCCGAACGGGGTGAGGGCGACCTTGCCACCGACGCGTTCCACCAACGCGGCGGAGCTAACGAGATAGGCGACGATGCCTGTCAGCGCTACACCGGCCGCCATATAATTGTAGACGCCGAGCATGTATGACCGCAGGCCAGCATCGACCGCCGAGCCCGTGCGCATCGCCGAACCTGCGACTGCGTACCTATTGTCGAACTGAGCCATGTTCAATTTCCCTTGTACCGTGTTGCGAACCAACACTGAGCTGCTGGAATATGCCTCCTGCCCATCTCGCATTCAAGGTCGACGCCAACAAAATTATATGACCCCGGGGCTCAGGTATTTTTCTTCTATATGTATCAGAAGTTTAATTCCTTTGGTCACTCCGACCTGAGGTAAGGCACCGGTGGCGCACGAAGCACTTGCCATGTACCCAATCCGCCGAACATGGCCACCAGTGCCGCCGCGAGACCCAGGGCCTGGAACACCGCGAGCCATGAGAACGTGAACTCAACGTCCATCACGAACCGCAGCGTTGCCCAGGCCGCGCCCGCCCCCAGCGCAACGGCAAATAGCGCTGCGATGACGGCCAGCGACATGTACTCGATCAGGTGGGCCGTCAAGATCCGACGCCGGGTCGCGCCCAGTGTCTTCAGGATGACGGCCTCCAGGATCCGCCGACGCTGCGCCGTGGCCAGCGCGCCGGCCAGTACCAGCGCACCCGCGACCAGTGTCACGCTGCCTGCTATCCGGACCGCTGTCATCACCTTGACAAAAATCATACTGACAGCGTCGAGAGCATCCTTCACCCGGATGGCCGTAACCGCCGGATAGGCCTTGCCGAGCTTGCGCCCGACGGTCGCCTCCTGATCGAGCGAAGTGCCCTTCGGCAGCATGATCGTGGCCAGCAGATTGTGCGGCGCGGACCTCAATGTGATCGGGGAAAACACCATCACGAAGTTGATGGCCATGCTCTCCCAGTTGACCTCACGCAGGTTGGCGATCCTGGCGGTCAGGTTGCGGCCGAGTACATTGACGGTGACCTCATCACCGATCGCTAGCTTGAGTTTCTGCGCCAGTTCCGCCTCGAACGAGACCAGCGGTTCACCGGCATAGTCAGGCGGCCACCAAGTGCCCGACGTGACTTTCGATCCCTCGGGGACGGTATCGGCGTAGGTCAGACCGCGGTCGCCATTCAGCACCCACGAGGCTTCCGGTGGCGCCTTGATGTCTTCGACGGCGACGCCCTTCAACCGCACCAGCCGCCCGCGCAGCATAGGCGCATTGCCAAGCTCCGCCCCTGGCACCTGATCGCCGACCAGCTTGGCAATGCCCGGAAGGTCATCCTTCGGAATGTCGAGGACGAAGTAGTTGGGTGACTTATCCGGTAGCCGCGACGATAACTCCGTCACCAATGAGGCGTCGGTCAGCGCCACCGCCACGAGCAGCGACAACCCAGCGCCGAGCGACATCACAACCGACCTGGTCAATCCCCCCGGAGCTCCGATGTTGCCGACAGCCAGCGCGATCTCCGGAATGGGCGATCGCGGCAGTTTGCGCGCGCCCCACGTCACCAGCACGCCCAATGCGAGGAACACGCCAAACACAATGAACAACCCGGCGCAGAACATCAATGCGAGCTTCTGTGAATCCGAACTCAGCACCGCCACGGCTACGAGCGCGAGCAGCACCACTGCGGTCGCGACGATCACGCGCAGTCGTGGCCAGCTGCTCTCGCCGGATACCTCGTCCCTGAACAGCACCGCCGCCGACACCCGCTCCGCCCGGCCAAGCGGCCACAACGCGAACAACAGCGCAACGAGGAACCCGTAGAGTGCGGCCGTCGCAACACTGCGCCACGACACTTGCAGATCGGCCCGCACCGGCAGCGCCGACCCATAGAGCGCTTGCAGCACGCCCGGCACGAGATAACCAAGCATCAGACCGATCGCGACACCGATGGCGGCCATCGCGACGATTTGGATGAGGAAGATCTGGAACACGGTCGCACTCGACGCGCCTATGCTCTTCATCGTACCGATGACCTTGCGCCGCCTGTCGACGAAGGTGCTCACGGCATTCGCCACGCCAACGCCCCCGACCAGCAGCGCCGTGAGGCCAATCAGCGTCAGAAACTGACGCAGCCGTTCCAGCGTCCGCGATATCTGCGGCGAGGGATCGCGCCGGTCGGTGATCGTGAAGCCCGCTTCCGGTAGCTCGGACTTGATGCGATCACGGAACTTGACAAGGCCCGGTGCACCGCCCGCCTCGGCCCCGTCGAGCGTCACGGCGTATCGCCAGCGGATTAGCGTTCCGGGCTGCACGAGCCCTGTCTTCTCGAGTGTTTCAAGGGAGACCATCACCCGCGGACCGTACGTCAGCCGGTCGACGAGCTGGTCCGGCTCAGACGCCAGCGTGGCGCGGATCACCACCTCGGCCTTGCCAAGCGTCATGCGGTCGCCGACTTTGAGCCCCAGCCGTTCGAGCAGTATCGGCTCGACCACCGCGCCGTTACCCTGGTGGACGGCGGCCCCGATGCTCGTTGCTTCGCTGAGCTTCAGCGTCCCGACCAGCGGATAGGCCGCGTCGATACCCTTCAACTCGGCAAGCGATTGATCCTCGCCGTCGAGCCGCCTTGCCATAGTGCGCATAGTGGCGGTCTCGCTCATGCGTCCAGAGCTTGCGAGCCAGACCCGTTCCGGTCCTTCCGATCGGGCGTGCATCCGCGCCAGCGTCACGTCGCCACCCAGGATCTCCTGACCCTGCCGTTCGAGGCCCGACCGCAACGCGTCGGACAGCGCGCCGACGGCTGTGATCACCATTACGCCAAGAGCCACGCAGGCGATGAACACATAAAACCCGCTCACGCCGCCGCGCAGTTCGCGGAGTGCCAGCCGGAACACGGCCGGCAGCGAAATGCCCGTAGTGACTGGCCGCACGGCAATCGTATCGGTGGTGCTCATGCCGCGAGCGCCCCTGTCTCGGAGACGATCTTGCCATCGGCCATGCGGATGGTCCGCTGGCATTCGGCGGCCAGCCGCTCGTCGTGTGTCACGAGCACAAGCGTCGATTGCCGCCGCTTTTGAAGGCCGAACAGAAGATCGACCACGGCGCGGCCCGTTTTGCCATCGAGATTGCCTGTCGGCTCATCAGCCAACAGCAGTTTGGGTCGCGCCGATAGCGCCCGCGCCAGGGCCACCCGCTGCTGCTCGCCGCCAGACAGCTGCGCCGGAAAATGATCGTGCCGAACGCCAAGGCCGACCTCGTCGAGCAATGCGCGCGCCTTGTCGAAGGCATCCGGGTCACCAGCGAACTCAAGCGGCAATGCAACGTTCTCAAGCGCCGTCATCGTCGGCACAAGGTGGAACGACTGGAACACGATGCCGATCTCGGCGCCGCGCACGCGTGCCAGCTCATCTTCGCCGAGTTGGCCAAGATCATGACCCGCAACCTGCACGCCACCGCTCGTCGCCCGTTCGAGGCCTGCGAGCACCATCAGCAGTGACGTCTTGCCCGACCCCGAGGGACCGACGATGGCAACCGATTGGCCTGCCGGCACCCGCAAACTGACGCCGCGCAGGATGTCGACCGCCCCTGCCCGGCTCGCGAGGGTGAGTCGCACATCTCTGAGCTCGATGATCGGGCTCGTCGATGGTTGATGGGGCGGTGAGGTCACGTGTGGAGGCGCTAATGACGACACTTGGTCTCGGCTCCTTGGAGGGGACAACGGCTGAGGGATTGCTCACTTCGGTCTTGTCTCGTGGACATCCAACTTCTACGTGACCGTCACGATTTGGACGACGTACCATGCGAAGTTGCCAGGCTGACGGATCGATGAGGCGCAAAAATGAAGCGGACTTCTGCTCATAGCCCCATGTGCTGTTGCACGCCATGGGGCGTCCGCGTTGCTCGGCGTGCCTTTTCCGAGGTGGTGGCGCTCGTACTCTTATTCAACCTCGCTCTGGGCATCGTTGCCATGTG
This sequence comes from Hyphomicrobium sp., assembly GCA_002928955.1. GTDB lineage: Bacteria > Pseudomonadota > Alphaproteobacteria > Rhizobiales > Hyphomicrobiaceae > JAKAML01. Next base: position 44,601 of record PERT01000005.1, read on the forward strand.
CGCCAATGCCGCCGGTCCGCTAAAACCGCTCAAAGTCGTCGCCTTCGGTGATAGCCTGACCGCAGGCTACCTGTTGCCGCCGCCGGAAGCCTTCCCGGCCCAGCTCGAAAAAGCACTCCGCGCCCGTGGCCATGCCGTCGAGATTGCCAACGCCGGCGTCTCAGGCGACACCACCAGCGGCGGGCTCGCCCGTTTTTCCTGGGCCATCCCCGAGGGCACCGACGCGGTGATTCTCGAGCTCGGCGCCAACGATGCGCTACGCGGTATCGATCCCAAAATGGCCCGCACCAATCTCGACCGGCTCTTGAGCGAGCTTTCGAAGCGCGGTGTCCCGGTTTTGCTCGCCGGCATGAAAGCGCCGCGCAATTGGGGTGACGCTTATGCTACGGAATTCGACGCGATTTTCCCCGATCTCGCCCAGAAGCACGGTGCGCTGCTCTATCCATTCTTCCTCGACGGGATCGTGCTCGACGCCAAGCTCAACCTGGGCGATGGGCTGCATCCAAATGGCCCTGGTGTCGCCGTAATCGTCGAACGCATTCTACCTCTCGCCGAGCAGCTTCTGGAGCAAGCGCGAAAGCGCGTCGCCGTGCCCTCGCGCAGCTGACCCCCGCCTCGGCAGCACCCGCACGACAACCGCGGAGACCCCCATGCCCCGTCTGTTCACTGGCATCGAGATCGGGCCCGACATGCGCGCGCTGCTCGGCGGATTGAAATCTCCGCTGCCTGGTGCCTCGTGGGTCGATTCCCGCAACCTGCACATCACGCTCCGGTTCGCTGGCGACGTTGACAACCCGACCGCACGTGAATTCGCTGATCAGCTGTCGATGATCGACGTGCCGTGTTTCAGTATCCGCCTCAAGGGGCTCGGCGTGTTCGGCAGAATCGATCCGCACACCATCTGGGCCGGTGTCGAGGCCGGACCGGAACTGGAGCGTCTGGCCCGCGCAAACGAGCGGGCGGCGCGCCTGGCTGGATTGAAACCTGAGACGCGCGCCTTCCATCCGCACGTGACGCTGGCCCGGCTCAAGCATACTCGCGACGAGGCCGTGGCCCGCCTACTCGGCCGGCACGCGGCGTTCCGGTCACCTGAAATCCTGGTCAGCCGGTTCGTCCTCTATTCGGCCAAGCCTTCCATCGGCGGAGGCCCATACGTGGCCGAAGAGACCTTCCTTCTGGCGGGCGGCGGCTACGACGAGGACAGCGGCAACGGCTATGGGCTGTGGTGAGCTTCAACCTGGTGCCTCAACGCCGCGGCGCATCCCCTGGCCACGTGTACTTCTGTCCTGAGGCCGGCAGCCAGGAGCCGCCAAGTCCCGTAAATGGAGAAGGCGCACTGACCCTTGCGACGATTGGCTGTCGCGGCGCACGTTGTGCCGGCCTGTTGGAGCTGACCGCCCCATTTGCGATGCGGTCCGCGCGGGCCGCCAGCTTCGGTCGGACGGGCACTATGGGTTGCTCGATCTGCGGATCGGAGTCGGTTTTCGATTGCAGGCCGTCTTGCGCCGACGTGGCGACGGCAGGTGGTGATGAGTTCTGTTGGTCCTGACCGCCGTTGGACCCCGGACCGTTCATCGCTCGACCGACCGCGACCGGAGCGCTCTTGTCGAGCTCTAATCGCCGCGCGATCTCGGCGTCTTTGGGCCGTGCCTCGGCGAGTGCAGCTTCCGCTGCGTATTGCCTGTGACGAAGAGTTTCAGCCTCGGACCACGGCATCGGCTTGCAGCTGCAGCCGTCAATCAGCGTCTTTCGATACTTGAAGGCGTTCGGCATTCTGAGATAGCTACGGCCAGCGAGATCAAGCATGGTCGACATGTTGTCGCTGCCGGCGGGCATGTAGTAGAGCCGCGCCTCGTCTCCGCAGCCGGCTCGGCATTGGGCCGAATCGCGCATGAAGCGTGCGCGATCGACCGAATTGCTGATCGGAAAGTAATACCCGTCGCAACCCCGCACGCATAGTGTCCGGTACTTGCCGCCACTCGCCGGTGCCGATCGCTCTTCGCTGTCAGTCGAACGCCAGTTCTCGTTTGGTCGCGACTGTGGGCTGAGCCGGCTGAATTCCCGGCCTCCGGGAGCTAAACCGGGTCGCGAAGGAATCGACATGGCTGGCACGCCTGGGCGCTGGATGGGCTGTTCGACCCGTGATTGGGCCTGGCCGATGCCAAACAAGTTCTGCAGAAACGATTGCGCCTCAGCGGTCCCGGCCAACAAGACGAGCCCTGACGAAAACAGGACGGCGCGATACGCGGCAATAACGCCGCTGACGGCAAAGCTACGCATGAACACATCAGCGCGAGTTGACGCGCCCCACTCAGCCAAGACACGCCGAGCGGACTGCCGGGCAGGGACCCGGCCGAACCTCGGCATCTGGAGAATGACCCGACTTTGGCAAATTATTCTTGAACGCGAGGGCCTTTCGTCCGCACTTCATTCGCGCGAACACCAAAAAGATGGCCGCCGCAACGCGCTGGAGGGTGCGATCGCCCTTTAAAGGGGCTCATACGTGTTCAATCGCCAGTCCGTGCCGTCGAATCGGCGGTTCGGCGAAAAGTCTGCCTGGAGTGTGTGTTTGGATTTGCCTAACGGCCGGGCCGTGCCTTCAATCGTCGCGCTGAACAATGCCAAAGCCTTGCTCGGGGCGGTCTTCGCCCTCGGCTTAGCTGCATTGCGCTTGGCGCTCTTAGGCCCTTTTGAGATCGCCTGCTTGTTCGGCCTTGAGACCGCAACGGACGGCCTTCCGCCTGAAACGGCGTTCTCCACCTCGGATTCGGGTTGTTCAGCCTTGTTGGCACCTTGCGCCAGAGAATTTTCACCTGGCGGCAAGACTGCGACGGACATACGTCTCTGCGGTGCCAAGTTCGATTGCCCCATTGCGACCAATCCCTTGTCGGACGCTTTAGCCTGAGCCAAAGCCACTTTCAGCTTTGAGACCGGCCCAAGGGTCATCGACCGGGCCTCGTCCACGCGTTCCTTCAGGGTAAACAGCCGATGCTTCGCCCGCGCCAGCGTTTCCCAGGAATGCGCTCGGCACGTACACGCAGGGTCATAACTGGTGCGAAAGCGAAACGCTGTGTCCAGGGCCGCATACGACTGCCCATTGAGGTCTGATAGCTGCTCGGCATCCGTGCCGGGATTTCGCTGCACGTAGAGGCGCGACGGACTGCTGCAGCCTCGGTCGCACCGCAGAGCGTCACGTCCAAAACGATCGCGCGTGGTGGCGAAGCTCATCGGCGTGAGCGCACCGTCACATAGCCTGACACAGACCGTCCGAAAAGTTTCGCGATCAGCCTCGTGCCAGTCTGTGATCGTGCCCGGCGTGTCGAGATCGTCGTCTGCGGTCGCCGTGACTGGGGTATCCTGTGGTTGCCGGGTCGCCGTTTCCAAACGGGCCGCATCCTCGTCGATGGTCCCAGGGTTTATGATGCGGAGCGCCGGTTTGGACAGTTGCGAATACTTCGCTTGCTGCCCCACCCGGGGAGCTTTGCGGTCAGCGGGATTGTCGTGGCGAGCCGGCTTCGCCGTGTCCGCTTTGCCATTGTCCCATGCTCCGGCAAGCACCGAACCAACGGGTTCGTTGCTCTTTCGGGCTTGCACGCCTTTTGCGCCGAACCACGCCATGACCGACACGGCACTGAAGACCAGCAACAGCAGCGGTGCCGCCCACTTTACCGGAGAACCCCCAGTCACCAGACCAATCATACGCCGCTCAAACATGACGAAAGACTTTCAAGACGGAGGAGCCTAATCTGCGTATGCGGATCTTAACCCGGACGAGTTGCATGTGGCAATTTGGGAACAAAAAAGTTTGACGGCATCCGACCGTGGAAGCCAAACGCCGCGTCTCCAACGTTTGATCAGCCGCAACCGGCAGCTTCGACGCGGCGCGTTGCTTATCTCGTCCGACGACGGATCGCATGGCAAAACTCGACGCAGCGTTAACTGCGCCTGTCTGGCGGATCCAGATCACATGATCATGTCATCCGCTTCCGCCAACGGAAGCTGACGATCCGCCCGCGTGCCGCAACTTCTGCACCGACACTGCCACAACTGCCAGGACCACCGCTGCGACCAACGGAAGTATCGGGGCAACAGCCACCGGAGCCAGCGTTTCGATCAGCCCTCGAAACAACGCAGGCAGCACCAACAGCATTCCCGCAAGCAAGAACATCGCCGATTCAAGAACAGTCGACCGCTTGAACAGATGACCCTGCAGCGCCACAGCGAGCAATGCGATACCTGCTGCCGACTTGGCCGCCAGGAACCCCACGTCGATCCAGGATCCGCCCTTCGGCACTTGCAGCAACAGGCCCACGCCCGCAGGATCGAGGACGAACGCAAAAGGAACCAGGAACGCTGGCATCGTATACTTCCACGATTGCAGCGTGGTCTTGTACGGATCGCCGCCGGTTACGGCCGCCGCGGCGAACGGCGAGAGTGCCGTTGGCGGCGATACTTCTGACAATACCGCGTAGTAGAAGATGAACATGTGGGCCGCGAAATCGGGTACGCCGAGCTTGATCAACGCCGGCGCCGCGATCACTGCGCACATGATGTAGGATGCCGTCACCGGCACCGCGAGGCCCACGACCCATACGATGGCCGCCGTGTAAAGCGCGGTCAATAGCAGGTTGCCGCCCGCGTACCCGATGATGATATCGGCGAAACGCTGCGCTAGGCCGGTCAGCGTGGTGACACCGACAATGATGCCCGCCGCGGCGCATGTTGTCGCAACATTGAGCACGCCGGTCGTGCCCTCCTTCAGCGCGGCAATCAGCTTGTGCGGCACAAGTGCCGTGTCGCGCCTGAGAAAGCTCACGGCGATCGCCAGGACCGTCGCCCAGAACACCGCCAGGACCGGCGAGAACCCGGCCAGCATGAACGCGATGATCGAGATCAGCGAGCCGAAGTGGAACCAGTAGTCGCGGAATAGTTCCCACACCGTACCCTCGGTCGGCAGCCGTTCGGACCCGCCGCCGTGCTTGGCTGCATCCAGTTCCACCATCACGAAGATCGAAAGGTAGTAGAGAATGGTCGGTATGGTCGCCATCAGGATCACGTCGAAGTACGAGATCTTGAGAAACTCGGCGATCAAAAATGCGGCGGCCCCCAACACCGGAGGAGAGATGATGGCGCCTAGCCCGCCAGCAGCAAGCAGCCCGCCTGCGGCGTTCTTCTCGTAGCCGGCCTTGGCCAGCAGCGGATAGGCGACCGTACCGATGGTGACGGTGGTCGCCACGCCCGAGCCTGACGGTCCGCCCATCAGAAACGACGACAGAACCACCGCGCGGCCGGCGGCATTTCGGCGTCCGCCCATGGCCACGAACGAGAAGTCGATGAAGAACTTACCGGCGCCCGAGTACATCAGCACGGCGCCGAAGATCGTGAACAGGATGATCAGGCTCGATGAGACGTCGACCGTGGTGCCGAAGATTCCTTCGAGCGTCATGTAGAGGTGGGCCACCAGATCGTCCGGCCGGTAGCCGCGATGGGTCCAGGGCTTTGGCAGATACTGGCCATAGAGCGCATACAGCAGGAAGACGGTCGCCACCAACGGCATGATCAAACCGGTTGTCCGCCGCGTGGCTTCCAACAGCAGCGCCACTAGCGCAATGCCGACCACGAAATCGGTCCCGGTCGGAGTCACCGCCCGCTCGCCCAGATCCTGGCCATGGGCGATGATGTAGCCGGTCACGCAAAGCGACGCCAATGCCAGCAGCCAGTCCCACCAGTATACGCCGTCGCGGAACCGCCGCGCCATGGGGAACAGCAAAAACGACAGGAACAGCACCGCGCCGACGTGCACAGGCCGCAGCACCTGGGCCGACACCACCTCGTAGGCCGCATAGAGATGGAACAGCGAAACGGCCACGGCCGTCCCGGTGATGAAAGACGCGAGCCAACCGCCCATGCGGTTGGTCGCGCCTTCCTCGGCCTCGATCAGCTGTTCGACTTTCGCGCCGACCTGTTCGTCGAGGACCACGCCCTTGAGCGGCCCGCTGCCATCATTCACGCCCATGGGAGATGTCCTGTCGAAGCTAGCCGATGCCGTAGCCGAGCGCTATTCGACCTTAAGGCCCTTCTCGGCGAAGTATTTCAGGCTGCCCTTGTGGAACGGAATACCGGAGAACTTCAGCGTCTGGCTCTCGGCCTTGATGTTCTTGCCCTCGCCGTGCACCAGGCCGAGATCATCGCGCTTCTCGATCACCAGCTTGGTGAGCTTGTAGGCCAGATCCTCGGGCATGGCTTCCGGCACCGCGAGAATGTTCCAAACCGTGATGTTCTTGGCATCCGCATCCATCCCCTTGTATGTGGCCATCGGGATCGTAGCCGCTGCATACAATGGGCCGTACTTTTCATTCATTTTGCCGACATACCCGGCGCTGTCGAGAAACTTGATCTTGGTGTTGGGCGTCGCCGCGAGATCGGTGATCGCGGCCGTCGGCAGCCCGCCCACCCAGAAGAACGCGTCGATCTTGCGATCCTTGATGGCGTTGACGCTTTCCACCGCGCCGAGCTTCTCTTTCACGATATCCTTCTCGGCATTGAGACCCGCAGCCTCCAGCACGCGGACCGCGAACACTTCCGTGGCGCTTCCCGCCGAGCCGACCGACACGCGTTTGCCCTTCATGTCCTCGACCTTGGCGATGCCGGTACCATCAACCGTGACCACATGAATGTGGTTCGGATAAAGAACCGTCAGCGCCCGGACCGGAAGCGGAGCAGTGAACTTGCCCTGGCCCTTGATCGCATCCCATGCCGCGTCGACCTGGGTGAAGCCGATATCGGCTTTGCCGGCCGCCAGCAGCTTCAGGTTGTCGACCGAAGCACCGGTAACCTGCGCGGTGGCCTGGGTGTTGGGCAACTCCTTGCCGATCAGGTTGGCGATACCGCCGCCGAGCGGGTAGTACACTCCGCCCGTGCCGCCGGTTCCGATCACCAGTTGCTTGGCATCCTGCGCCGATACACCAGTGATGGCCGCCAGCGATACTGCGATCACGGCCAATGTCCGATTGAACGTCACTATTTCCTCCCTCGGTGGTTTCTTGTTGCGAGCAGTAGAGCGCAATTTCTGTGAAATCCCAACTTTCTTGTTTCAGACCACCCCTTCACGGCAGCGTGATCACGACTTTTCCCGTCGCCTCGCGCCGGTCGAGCACCCGGATCGCCTCCGCGGTCTCGGCCAGTGGGTAGGTCGCATGGATGCGTGGCGCGAGTTTCCCCTCCGCGATCCAGTCGAACAACCGGATCATGTGGGCGCGGTGGCCAGCCGGGTCACGCTTCACGCTTTCGCCCCAGAACACGCCGATCGCCTCGGCCCCTTTGAGCAGCAGCAGATTGAGTGGCAGTTTCGGAATCTCGCCCGCCGCGAAGCCCACCACCAGAAACCGTCCTTTCCAGCCCAGCGCCCGCACTGCCGGCTCGGCATGTGGTCCGCCCACGCAATCATAGACCACGTCGACGCCCCGGCCGCCGGTCAACCCGCGCAGTGCCTCCTTCAGATCGCTTCGCCCGTAGTTGATCACCTCATCGGCGCCGTGTTGCCGGCAAACGGCCAGCTTGTCGTCGGACGACGCCGCCGCGATGACGCGTGCCCCCATCAGCTTGCCGATCTCGACGGCCGCGAGCCCGGCTCCACCCGACGCGCCGAGAACGGCAAGGGTTTCGCCCGGCTTCAGCCGCCCGCGATCGTCGAGGCCGTGCATGGCCGTGCCGTACGTGATGCTGACACCCGCTGCCACGTCAAAGGTCACGCTGTCCGGGATCGGCACCAGATCATGTGCCGCGACCACGACCCGCTCGCGCGCTCCACCCCAGCCGAGATATGCCTGAATGCGATCGCCCAGCCTGACCCCGGCAACACCTGGACCCACGGCCTCAACGACCCCCGCGATCTCGCCTGCGGGTGAAAACGGTAGCGCGGGCTTGTGCTGATACTTGCCGCGAGTGACGAGCGTATCGAAAAAGTTGAGTGCCGCAGCGCGCACACATACCACTGCCGCGCCGGGTCCAGCGACCGGGTCATCGAGTACCCTGAGTTCGATTCCGTCCGGTCCATCAAGGCTCTTGCACAACGCCGCTTTCATGTGACACCTCGTGGAATGTAAAGGGAACGTCGCATCCCTCCGGAACCGTCCAAGTAATTGTAATGCACGGCGGCAGACGCCAATGACTCGAAAGCAATCTCTCCCGATGAACCGTCCTGCCTCTCAAGACTGGCCACCACTGCCACGTGGATATTTTGCAATAGGTGCCGAGCGCATGTCCAAAGCTCTCAATCTCGGCAACCTTATGCGATCTGCGCACGGCTTCGGAGCTAGTTTCACTTTTACTATCGGCGCCAGCTATCAGGCGATGGAAGCCCGCGCCGATACATCGAAGGGTCAATGGCACCTGCCACACTACAACTGGGCAAAGACCGCCGATCTACAATTGCCGCACGGCTGCAAGCTGGTTGGTATCGAATTGTTGGACGAAGCCATCGACCTACCGAGCTTCCGCCATCCGCTGCGCGCGGCCTATGTCCTCGGTCCAGAACAAGGTTCGCTCTCCGATGCGCTCGTCGCCCGCTGCGACTACGTCGTCAAGATCCCGACGCGCTTTTGTGTCAACGTTGCCATGGCTGGTGCAATCGTGATGTATGACCGCGTAAAAAGCATGGCCAGATTCGCGGATCGCCCGATCGCCGCAGGGGGGCCAACGGCTGAACTCGAGCCCCATGTCCGCGGCGGGCGGGTGGTGCGCAATCCGCAGTCTTATGAGTCGTGATGGCCACGGCTTTGGTTCGGGCCATACTTTCCATACGCGAACGAGGGACGGCTATGGCAGCAGCGACGACAGCGCCCGTTAGGCTTGGCTTGCGCATCCTGATTGCGGCACTAGGGGCGACTGTGCTCGCAAGCGGTGTCGCGGCGCAAAACGCTGCGCCCGGTGCAACACCTGTTGAAAAGCACGGCGACTGGACCATGTTCCAGGCCGCTGCGGGGGCATCCAAACTGTGCTTCATCACCGCGCAACCGACCGACAGCAAGCCGGAGGGTGCCAAGCGAGACGTAATTCATTTCTACATCTCCGCCTGGCCCAAGGAGGGCGTCAAAAGCGAGGTCAGCGTGAAGCTCGGATACCCGTTGAAAAAAGGCAGCGAACCGACCGTGTCGATCGGGCCTCAATCGTTCAAGTTGTTCGTGAAAGACGACAAGGCATTCGTTTCCGACCCAACCGCCGAGCTCAAACTGATCGAGGCCATGAAAAAGGGCGCCAAGCTTTTGGTCGAAGCGGTGTCCGAGCGCGGCACCGTCACCTCCGACATCTATTCACTGACCGGGTTCGAGAAAGCACTGCAATCGCTTTCGGCGAAATGCACCTGAGGGATGTGTCGCGCCTCTGACGTTTGGTCCCCGCACGCGGCTGGTCTCGACTCTAAACGTCAGGGGCTACAACGCCACTCTCCTCATAGCCTCGCTCGTGTGCCTCATTGTTCCGACATGTGCTCCAAAAGGCGCTGCGACGGGACGCAAATGCCGGAACCGGAACACGACTCCAAAGACTGTTCAATCTCCGACAGTCTTGGTGGCACTTCGGATATGGACATAGATCGCACCCTGACCGCCGTGCTGGATGGCCGCATCAGTGTAACTGACAACCATGCGCCGCAATTCAGGCTCCGCGAGCCACAGCGGCACGTTGCGTTTCAAGATCCCCAGCTCGACCCCGCGTCCCCATAAATCCGTGTCGCCGCCGCGACGCTGCACACCCGCTGTTCCGCCCTTGCCCGTGATCACCAGCACGGTCCTGAGGCCGTTGGCCTGGCACGACTTGAGGAACCGCCTGAGGCTTGCGTGTGCCTCGGACTGGACCATACCATGGAGGTCGAGCCGGGCCTCGATATCGGTGCGACCCCTTTTCAAGCGGCGCGCTTGTTTGGCGTCGAACGCCTGCAGTTCGGGAGTTTTGCGCGCCGGCGTGAGCTTGGTATCGGAACGTGAAGCAGCCTCGTCGCGCGGATGCTCGGATGCCCGGCCGGATGTCTTGTGGGCCGATGCCTCCGACGGCACGAAAAAGGGCGCGAGCTCGTCGTCCGACACCGCCGAATGAACCCGCGCCTTGCCCTTTCGCAATGGATCGAGAGACTGCGCGGTGTGCTCCCAGATGGTGGCGTCGTCGTCCGTGAGGAGACTACTTCTGCGGCGGCCACCCTGCCCTGCCCCGCCGCCTCGTGCCTTGGTCATGGTCGGACAGTCCTGGTCAACGTATCGTCCTTGGGCAGCAGCACGACGAAGTTGGCCGGGTGCTTGGTGATGCCAGCCAGCTTGCCTGCAGCCTCGCCCGAGCCAAAATAGATATCGCCGCGCTCCGGCCCTCGGATGGCCGACCCTACGTCCTGTGCGACCATAAGCCGATGAAACCCGCCCGACTGGGTCGCATGAACGAGTTTCGGCGAGGCCACCCACACCGGCAGCCCGAGCGCGTGATAGCTCGTGTCGATGGCGAGGCTGCGTCCCGTCGTCAGAGGGATCTGCAAGGCCCCGTGCGGACCATCCGCCTCGGCGCCGGCGAGTTCACGAAAGAAGACGTATGATTTGTTCTGCCACATCGCCTTCTGGCCGCGTTCCGGATCAGCCTTCAACCACGTCTCCAAGGACTGGAGCGACACCTGCTCGGTCGTGAATTGGCCAGTGTCGATCAAGTACCGTCCGACCGACGTGTAGGGGTGGCCATTCTTGCCATCATAAGTTACGCGGACTTTCGAACCGTTGGGCAACCGGATTCTCCCGGACCCCTGTACCTGCATGAAAAACACATCGACCGGATTCTTGAGGTACATGAGTTCGAGGTTCTGTCCGGTCAGCGCCCCGGCCTCGATCTCCGCACGCGTCGCATAGGCTTCCCGGCGTCCGTCAGGTGTCTGCCGCACATGGGTCAGCGCATGGGCTTTGGCCCCGCGTTCGGTCTCTGCCACGAGGTTCACGAGGTCGGGCGGACGCCGGTAGATCGGCGTCGGGTAGGTTGCACTCTTGGTCCGCGAGCCGTCGAGCAAGGGCTCATAGTAGCCGGTCAGCAATCCCTGAGCGGCCTTATGTGTCACGCGATGCGGGGTAAAGTGAGCCTCGAAGAAAGCCCTCGCTTGCGACGAGGTGGCTTTTGGCGGCCCAAGCGCCATCGCGGTCCGGCATACATCGACAAGAGCGGGCAGACGGGCCGCGACGGCACCCTCTTCGGCGGCACTCGAAATAAGCCGCGGACAGGACTTCAGAAAAGCTGAGAATGCCGCACCGTGATCGTCCCCGGCCCAGCCGGCGATGTTATCGTAAGCGATGGGTACGTATGTCGCGGGGTCGGTTTGGGCCATTTTTGATGTGCGTTGCGCAGGACGGTGTTTCTTTGCATCGGCGCGGGCGACGGCGGCCGACAGCACATTTCCGGCCAGCCCAACCACGAGTGCCAATATGATAACACCGGACAGCCGCTTCATAACGCGCCTCATGGCTGAGCATGTTACTCGCGGTACGCAATTCGCAACACTGCCCGGCCGCCGCGGCCCTGCAGCTAGTTGGGTGCCTGGGTCGCAACCAGCCTCCAGTTCGGGTCGTGCCGTGCCCGCGCCGAAGACACGTCCCGGCTGAACGTCCAGATATCGGTGACTTCCTTGATTTTCTGAGGATCGCCAGCGGTAACCACGCCAGCCCGGTCGCGGGTCGCCGAAATGAGCTGGCTCATGAACCTCACGGTCACGCTTGCCATGCCCCCCTTGACCTCGGCCTCGAGAATGTCCGCCTTGTTGATGCCGACGAAGCTCTGATCGATCTGCTCGCCGCGGCTCTCGCGCTCGCCGATGGCACTGGCGAAGCCATCGAATACCTCGCGATTGAGTAACCCTTTCAAGGCTTTGCGATTTCCCTCGGCAAACGCCGTGACGATCATCTCGTACGCCCCCTTGGCGCCACCGAGAAAGTGCTCAGGGTTGAAACCCGGGTCGAGCTTGAGAATGTCGAGAAGACCCTCGGTGACTGCCGGATCGGCGGTGGCAAAGGTGCGGATGCGCTCCTCGGCCTCCGCGACCGGGGTTCCCGACGAGGCTGCGACCTGCGATTCCTCACGACCCTGACGCGGCAGCGTTACGACCTTGTCTGAGCCCACTGAGCCATTGGCCGCACGGGCCTGACGCTGTTCGGCGCGCGCACGCTCAACACGCTGCTCGTCGTCATCGGTGCGGCGACCAAGTACGCTACGCAACTTGAACACCAGAATCACAGCGACAATCAAAGAAATCAGTGTGAGTACGTCGATCTTTCCGTCCATCTGGGGTGCTTTCCGGGCCTATCGCCCATGCGTGGGCCGATATGGCGTGATGTTGGATTTCGAAGGGCTAATGTCCAGCGACGCTCACACTTAAATTGAGCGAAGCCGATGCGTGCCTTCCGTGTCTTGGTTGGTATTGCGCTAAACTTAGGGCACAAAGAGCGGAAAGCCAACCCGCTAAGAGAGCCTTGATGGCCGTTCCGGCCGAGGCGCCAAACCCAAGCAGCCCGACCGCCATGCAGCCGCCGTCCCGTCTCATCATTGGCCTTGTGCTCATAGCGCTGCCTCTCATCGAGATCGCGCTGCTGATCAAATCCGGCCAGATGATCGGCTTCTGGCCAGTGATTTTGATTGTCGTGATAACCGGGCTGGTCGGCGCCAGGATCATCCGAACCCAGGGGGTCGCCACGTTCCGCCGCATATCGGAAGCCATAGCGGCCGGCCGCGAACCCCACGACGCGTTGGCCAACGGCGCGCTGTTGCTGCTCGCGGGCGGCCTCTTGCTGCTGCCAGGACCCATTACGGATCTCTCAGGGATGATCTTGCTGATCCCCGCCATCCGCCAGTGGATCGCCAGAACGGTGTTCAAGCCAGCAATCTTCGCGCAGGCTTCGTCCACTCGCCGGCAATCAGAGCCCCCGCCCGACCAGGCGCGCCACCGTGACCGCCAGCGCCCGGACGACACGATCATTGAAGGCGAGTTCGAGCGGCTCGACGAGCGAACCGTTGATCGAGGATCGACCAACCTGGGTGCCTCGTCGCGAGACCGGGATCGAAAGCCGCCTTCACGACCATCCCCAGAACCGGCGGCAGACTGAGCAGGTCGAACGCTTGCCCGGTTGCGGTGTAGCAGGGCACATGATAGCCACCCCTGACCAAATCGCTGTCGAGACGAGGGGCGCGCGACACAAATGGCAGAGCAGTCGAACGGCAACGGCAAGGGCAAGACCGAGGGCGGAGCGGATGCGCAGCAGGCTGCGGTCCAAGCCCAAGTGGTCGGCCAATACATCAAAGATCTCTCGTTCGAAAATCCAAATGTCGGAAAGCTGTTGGGTCCCAAGGGTGACGGTCCTAACATCAAGGTCGAGGTCAATGTCGAGGCCATGAAGGTCGGCGACGAAGTTTACGAAAGCGCCATCAACTTCAAGGCGACCGCGGCCAACAAAGAGATGACGTTCTACGATCTCGAAATCGTTTATGCGGGTCTGTTTCGCTTGCAGAACATTCCCGAGCAGGCGCTGGAGCCGTTCCTTCTCATCAACTGCCCGACGCTGATCTTCCCGTTCCTTCGCCGGATCATCGCCGACGTAACGCGCGAGGGCGGATTTCCGCCACTGCTGATGGACCCGATCGATTTCGCGCAGCTATTCATGCGGCGACAGAAAGAGATGGCCGCGGCGGCGATGGGTGGAAAGGCCTGAGACACTGGGGATGAACCGCGCTGGCGTCCGCGGCGGCGATCAGTTCTTCGCGCCGGGCTCAGGCCGTCTCAGCCACAGAGCTTTGGGTCCGAGGGTTTCGACGTATCCAGCGTGAGCGGCCTCGTCGTCGGCTGTCAGACGAGGTGGTAGCGGCTTCAGCCGCTCAGCAGCCGATCCTCCCGCACCCAATCCCTGCACTCGGGCGGCCCGGCCGGCACTGCCGTCCTTGACCAACGACAGCTTGGTTTGGCGCTCGCCGAGCAGCTCGATGTAAACGATGGCAAGCAGCTCGCTATCGACAAGCGCCCCGTGCTTCACGCGTTTGGTATTGTCGATACCGTAGCGCTTGCACAACGCATCCAGGGTGTTTGGGCCGGCGGGGTGCTTTCGGCGCGCGAGTTGTAATGTGTCGACCACGCGGTTCATCGCGATCTGGCCGAGCGATAGTCGCTCTAGCTCGGCGTTGAGAAATCCGACGTCGAAAGAAGCGTTGTGAATGACCAGTATGTCGCCGCCTATGAAATCGAGGAAGTCCTTCGCCACCGCCGCGAACAGCGGCTTGTCGCGCAGGAACTCCGTCGATATTCCATGCACCGCCTGTGCCTCGGGGGGCACGACACGCTCGGGGTTGATGAAGCGGTGGAATTCCCGGCCCGTGGGGATGCGATCGTGAAGCTCTATACAGCCGATCTCGATCAGCCGGTCGCCGCGCTTGGGATCGAGGCCGGTCGTCTCCGTGTCGAGAACGAGTTCGCGCAGCATGGATCAAAATCCTCAGGTCTAAAGTTGTGGCTGCCGCCGACATTGCTCGTGTTCCGGCGCAGACATTTGATTTCCGTTGCAACGCGCTCCAGATCAAATGTCGGCGCCGTAAGGAACACGAGAAAACCTATAATTCTAGTGTAGCTTTTGCATCTGACGTTTGGTTTTGAGTCCAGCCCACAGTGGGGACCAAACGTCAGATGCGCTACACTAGGCCAGGACATCGCCCGTCGGCGAGTGTAGGGCTCAGGCCCAGCACCGTTGATAGGCGGAACCTCGCCGGTTCGCCAACAATGCGACGATAGCATCGACTTGGCGGTCGGTTTCGGCGATCGATCCATTCGTATCCACAACGAAATCGGCACGCTGGCGCTTCTCGGCGTCCGGCATCTGATGCGACAGCAATTGATCAAGGCGCGCGGGCGTCATGCCAGGGCGGGCGAGAACGCGCTGCCGCTGCATGTCCGGCCGTGCGCTGACGACCAGCACAATATCCACGCACTGGTCGCCACCGGTCTCAAACAACAGTGGAATTTCAAGTACGACGATCTGGGAACCTCGCGCAAACTCCGCCGCGAGCAGCGCCGCTTCTGCCGCTCGCACCAACGGATGCACGATTTGCTCGAGCCTCTTGAAGCCGCTGGGATCAGCGGCGAGTGCCAGGGAAAGACGCGCCCGGTCCACCAAGCCATTCACCGTCACGCCGGGGAACGCCTGCTCGACCAGCGGAACAGCGGCGCCTCGATAAAGATCGTGCACGATGGCATCGGCATCGAGTACTGCGATCCCGAGCGCGCGGAACCTTTTGGCGGCCGTCGATTTACCCATGCCGATCGAACCGGTGAGCCCGACGATCAGCATCAGTATCGACCCGAGATGTCGGCGACGATGACGGCCCGAAGCTCGTCAGTGACTTCGGGCCGGACCCCGAACCACTTTTCGAAACCAGGAACAGCCTGATGCAGCAACATGCCGAGCCCATCGACGGTCTTGAGACCATGTGCCCGGGCCTTGGCCAAGAAAGCCGTCTCGAGCGGCACATAGACAATATCGGACACGACGGTCCGGGCGTCAAATCCGGCGAAGTCGATTCCAAGCTCACCGACATTTCTCATGCCGAGGGTTGTCGTATTGACGATCACGCTCGATGCGCGCGAGCCCGCACTCCGCTCGTCCCACGATCGTGCGACAACCCGCGAGCCGAAGTGCGCGGCCAGACCTTCGCCTCGCTCAACCGACCGATTGAAAACCCGGACCTCGCCAACGCCGGCCTCCAGAAACCCATGAATAATGGCGCGGGCCGCGCCGCCAGCGCCCAACAGCGTTACCGGGGCATCCCACTGGCGCCATTCGGGTGCTGAGCGTTCCAGATGGGTCATGAACCCATAGGCATCGGTGTTCGAGCAGTGAAGACGTCCGTTGTCGACCCAGACTGTATTGGCTGCCCCGATCGCCACAGCGGCGTTATCGCGTTCGGAGGCCACAGCAAATGCAGTCTCCTTGTGCGGCACGGTAACGTTGCAACCAACCAGGTCGCGAAGCGTAAGACTGCGCAGGAACTGCCCAGCATCGACCGGCCGCACCGCTTCCCTGGTATACGCGCCATCAATACCGTATCGCCTCAGCCAATAGCCATGAATCAACGGCGAACGCGACTGCTCGACAGGCCACCCGATGACACATGCCCGCTTCATGTTGCGATCACGCCCCGCGCGCGCAGCTCTCGCAACAGCGGCAAGAGCGGCATCCCCAGTATGGTGAAATAGTCGCCGTCGATGTTGTCGAACAACTGTGTACCGAGACCTTCGAGGTGGTAAGCACCCACCGATCCAAAGATCCCTTCACCGGCCATGACCAGATAGTGCGTGAGAAAGTCGTCGGAGACATTCCGCATCGTGAGCCGTGCCTGATCCGCGTGATGCCAAACTGTGCCGCCACCTTCGGCGAGCGCCACTGCCGAATGCAAGATGTGGGTCCGTCCCCGCAATCGCTCGATCGTCGCGCGTGCGCCCTCCAGATCACCAGGCTTGTCGAGCCATTCGTCGCCAATCGCCAGCACCTGATCAGACCCGATCACAACGGAATCGCCATGCAACCGGCTGACGGTCTCAGCCTTGGCCGTGGCCAAATGGAGTGCGAGTCCGGCGGGTGAACATCCTCCAGGCCGCGCCTTGTACGTTGCGGTCAGCGACGTTTCATCGACACCGGACGGGACGACCGCGAACGGTATGCCAGCGGCCTTCAGCATGGCTCGGCGTCCCGCGCTCTGGGAGGCGAGGATCAGGCCCATTCGTCAACTCTCCGCGCCATCGCCATTATCGCGTACTCCGGCGTTGCGATCATTCAGCAATTTAACAATGGTCGCGGCCGACTCCTCGACTGATTTCCGCGTGACATCGATCAGTGGCCAGCCGTATTTCGCGCAGATCTTACGGCAGTAGGCGATCTCTGCCGAGATCAACTCGCGATCGACATAGGTGTCCAGGTCGCGATCCGACATCAGCATGGCGCGGTTGCGGCGCACTTCGGCGACCCGCTCGACGCTGGCCACCAGACAGACCACGAACGCCGTATGCGGCGAGGTGAGTGACTGCGGTAGCGGGATCATGGGAACAATCGGCAGGTTGGTGGTCTTGTAGCCCCGTTGCGCCAGGTAGATACTCGTCGGCGTCTTCGATGTGCGCGAAACGCCCAGAATGACGATGTCTGCCGCGTTGAGATCCTGGGGCAGCTGGCCATCGTCGTGGGCGAGCGTGAAGTTGATCGCGTCGATGCGCTTGAAGTATTCAGCGTCGAGGACGTGCTGGCCGGCGACGGTCGGGGTCTGCGGCGCACCGAGGTAGCTTTCGAAGACCTGCATGATCGGCGACAGCACGGCGAGACACGGAACCTTCAGCTCGCGACAGCGCCGCTCGATCTCGGCGGCGAGTGCCACATTCACCACAGTGTAAAGCACGATGCCGGGCGCCTGTTCGATCTCCTGAAGCACGCGTTTGAGCTGACGCGGTGTTCGCACCAGCGGATGCATATGCTCGATGGGGCGAAACTGCGCATACTGGACCGCCGCAGCCTTAGCGATCGCGTTCAAAGTCTCGCCGGTCGAATCCGACACGAGGTGCAAGTGATAGTAGCTGGGAGGGGGTGTGGGCATGTGGATAAGAGCCTAGGTTATCCCATTTCATACAGCAGCTGATGCAACTCTGACAGGGAGATCCCCGACCCTGTACGTTTGTCCACCGAGATACCCACATTCGCGCCGAAACGACCCGAATTTTTGACTTGTCGCTGTTCTGTGGATTGACGAAGCTCGGCTACCTTATCCTAAGGCCGTCCACAACATCAGCTTCCGAGTTGTTGGCACATGCTGCGACTTAAATCGTTGACGACCAAGCCGGAGTTCGCCTCTAGTGGCTGCGCTCGGGCAGCAAAACTAGATATGGTCTCGCGAAGACCTCTGCCTGACAAATTGGGGGACAAGCTGCGGTTGCAGGATATCCTCGAAATCCACGCCCCTAAGAGTCAATAATAATATCCTTCAAGACTCTCTGATTTGGAAAGAGGTTCATGCCTTCCTCGACGAACACCATGTCCATCAAGGCCACGAAACGCCGGTTTCTCGCACCCTTCACCGGACAGTCGCTCAACCCGCCGCCGGTTTGGCTGATGCGGCAGGCCGGGCGCTATCTGCCAGAGTACCGCGCAACACGGTCGGAAGCTGGTGGGTTCCTCAAGCTCTGCTATACGCCGAGGCTCGCAACCGAAGTCACGCTCCAACCGATCCGACGGTATGGGTTCGACGCGGCGATCCTGTTCTCCGACATTCTCGTGGTACCGGACGCGCTCGGTCAGACGCTAGGTTTTTACGAGGGCGAGGGTCCGAAGTTGGACCCCATCAGACATGTTGCGGAGCTTGCCCGACTCAGCCCAGAAGGCACCGGTGAGAAGTTCGGCAAAGTCTTCGAGACGGTGGCGCGGCTCAGACAGGATCTTCCGGACGAGACTGCACTCATAGGATTTTGCGGGGCGCCGTGGACAGTGGCGACCTATATGGTCCAGGGTGAGGGCTCGTCCGATCAGGCCGAAGCGCGGCTGTGGGCTTACAGGGATCCCGAAGGATTCGGGACGTTGATCGACATCCTCGTCGAAACGTCGATCGAGTATCTCGATGGACAGGTGAAGGCAGGCGCCGATTGCCTTCAGATTTTTGACACTTGGGCCGGTAGTTTGCCCGATACGGAATTCGACAATTGGGTCGTTGAACCGACCAAGAGAATCGTCGAGGCACTCAAGGAAAAACATCCGGCCGTCCCGATCATAGGCTTTCCGAAAGGCGCCGGCGCATCGAGCCTCTGGTACGTGTCGGAAACCGGCGTCAACGGTATTGGATGCGACACGGCTATGCCGCCCTACATGATGGGTGAAGCCTTTGACGGTGAGAATGTCGTGGTACAGGGAAATCTCGATCCCCTGCTGTTGGTTACGGGCGGCCAGGCGATGGAAGATCGGGTAGCCCAAATCCTGGAACTCATGACGGGCAAGCCGTTTATTTTCAACCTCGGCCATGGCATCGTGCCCCAGACGCCGCCCGAGAACGTTGCCCGCCTCGTGGAACTCGTGAGACAAGGGACGTGACCAACCAAATGGCGTCCTACAAGTGACCAGCGCTGGCTCCGAAACGGCAGCCACCGCCGATGAGGGTGGCAAAGCCGGCAAGCGAGCGGGCATCGCGATCCTGGTGACGGTGGCGTCGGTGGTGGCCGCTGTGTTTCTGTTCGGCGCCGTTGCCTACCTATGGATCAAGGCTGTCCATGTGGTGGCCATCATTTCGTGGATGGCCGGACTGCTCTATCTGCCGAGACTTTTCATCTATCACTGCGATGCGAAGGCGGGCACAGCACAATCCGAGACCTTCAAGGTGATGGAGCGCAGGCTGCTATCGATCATTATGACGCCGGCGATGCTGGTGTCGTGGCTGCTCGGGTTGTGGCTCGGCTGGACGTCTGGTGTGCTGTTGTCGGGTTGGTTCCTCGCCAAGCTTGCGTGCGTCGTGGCGTTGACTGCAACGCACGGATATCTCGCTCGCGCGGTCAAGGCATTCGCGGCAGACGCCAACGACAAGCCCCCGCGGCACTGGAGGATCGTCAACGAGGTACCGACGCTACTGATGGTCGGGATTGTCATT
Source organism: Hyphomicrobium sp. (assembly GCA_002928955.1). GTDB lineage: Bacteria > Pseudomonadota > Alphaproteobacteria > Rhizobiales > Hyphomicrobiaceae > JAKAML01. The sequence continues at coordinate 64,263 of PERT01000005.1, forward strand.
CTGGTCATCGTGAAGCCGTTTTGACGCGGTCGGTGGCTTGCGAATCACTTCCACTCCGTTGATTCGTCTGCTACAGTTTTGTCATTCCGATACGACTCGCGGCCTCTCCGGCCAGAGAAACGGACGCTGGTGACAGGTTTCCCTGTCTGGCGGACAGGAAAGCGCACGCTGCGCTCCGCATCACCCACATAATTTCAGCCCGGCCCCTCTTCCCGCCCCAATAGCCGTGGCCCTCCCGGAGCCTTCCATGAAGGAAATGAAGCTCGTAGAGCTCAAGCAGAAATCACCGACCGAGATGTTGAGCTTCGCGGAAGAAGCCGGCGTCGAGAACGCCAGCACGATGCGCAAGCAGGAGCTGATGTTCGCGACGCTGAAACAACTTGCGTCCAAGGAGATCGAGATCGTCGGAACAGGCGTGGTCGAGGTATTGCAGGACGGCTTCGGGTTTCTGCGATCGCCGGAAGCAAACTATCTGCCTGGCCCCGACGACATCTATGTCTCGCCGTCGCAGATCCGCCGTTTCGCGCTTCGCACCGGTGACACCGTCGAGGGTCATATCCGCAGCCCCAAGGAAGGCGAGCGGTACTTCGCGCTGCTTAAAGTGAGCAAGATCAATTTCGAGGACCCAGAGCAGACCAAGCACAAGGTTCACTTCGATAATCTGACGCCACTCTACCCGACCAAGTGGCTGAAGATGGAAGTCGAGGACCCGACCATCAAGGATCTGTCGCCGCGTGTGATCGACGTCGTGGTGCCGCTGGGCAAGGGCCAGCGTGGTTTGATCGTGGCGCCGCCCCGCACTGGTAAAACAGTGCTTCTGCAGAACATTGCTCACTCGATCTCGGTCAATCATCCCGAGTGCTTCCTGATCGTGCTGCTGATTGACGAACGGCCTGAAGAAGTCACAGACATGCGCCGCTCCGTAAAGGGCGAAGTGATCGCGTCAACCTTCGACGAGCCGCCCTCGCGGCATGTTCAAGTATCGGAAATGGTGATAGAAAAGGCTAAGCGCCTGGTTGAACACAAGCGCGACGTGGTGATCCTGCTCGACAGCATCACGCGGCTCGGCCGCGCCTACAATACGGTCGTCCCGTCTTCTGGTAAGGTGTTGACGGGCGGCGTTGATAGCAACGCCCTGCAGCGTCCTAAGCGGTTCTTCGGTGCCGCGCGCAACATCGAGGAAGGTGGATCGCTGACCATCATCGCCACCGCGCTGATCGATACCGGCTCACGCATGGACGAGGTCATCTTCGAAGAGTTCAAGGGCACCGGTAACTCGGAAATCATTCTCGACCGCAAGGTCTCCGACAAGCGCGTGTTCCCGGCCATCGACGTGGCCCGCTCCGGCACACGCAAGGAAGACCTGCTGGTTGCAAAGGACCAGCTCAAGAAGGTCTATGTGCTGCGCCGCATCCTGAACCCCATGGGCACCATGGACGCCATCGAGTTCCTGATCGACAAACTCAAGTCGACCAAGACCAACGGCGAATTCTTCCAGAGCATGAATACGTAGCCTTAAGCCTGCTCCGGGAGGAGCGATTCGTGCTCGTTGTCGTTGATGAAAGTGGCGATTAAGGATTCAAGACAGAGACGGGCTGGTCCCCGGCATTCATTCTGGCGATGGTCATTTTTCCGGTTCGCGAGGAGGCCAAGAGGACACGGCAAGTGGCGCGTTTGACTGCGTCAAGATCGCCTAATCGTGCAACGAGCCGCGACTTCAGCTTGCTGATATGTGCGTCGGGGCTATCGCTCGATCCTACAGGAAGGACCGTGCAGATGCCGCCCATTGGCGGCGGATTCTCGAAGACAAAATAGAGGATGTCAGGGAATTCAAATGTTGCGCCCCGCCTCCTATTCGCTCGAGCGAGCGGCACGCCACCGAAAGGTGACAGTTCGGGCATCAGGGCGACTCTATCATTTGATCAAAAGCACCAACAGACGTGAGACACAAGAATCGTCTTGACTCCATGTATTCTATACGCGTCCAAGCGGCCATTCGCGCGGCGCACTATTCCGCTGGATGCAGCCTGTCCTTGGGCTTGTCAGCGGGTGCGTACCTCTCTGGCTGGGCCTTCCCCGGTTGATACACGAACGGGAACATCAACTGCTGCCAGAACGACTTCGGAAACTCGGGCACGTCGTCGACACCCAGGTCATTGGCCTTGATCGGCCGCGACGGCTCAGGCTGGAACGTCCCAAGCAGACGGTCCCACAGGGTTGTGAACAGCCCGAAATTACAGTCGCCCTCCTTGCCCCAGTTGACATGATGCAAGTGGTGCAGCCGCCCGATCGACATGGCGTTTCGGAGGGGCCCGAGTTCATAGTCGACGTTGGAGTGCTGCACGATCAGCTGGATCGAAATGGCGAGGCCCAGCAGAAGCGCCACATCCGCCGGCATGCCGGCGAGCGCCAGCGGCAGTGTTCCGATCAACATGTCGATCGACTGATGCAGCGGGTGGCGCACCAATCCATTGAAGCCATACATTCGCGGAACACCGTGATGAACCGCATGCAACCGCCACAGCATCGGGAGCCTGTGGCTCCAATAGTGGACCAACGTGAACGCCAAATCGGCAAACACGATTGCCAGTAGTACCTGCAGGACCAGCGGCCAGCCCTGCGGCCAGATCCCATTCCACGGTACCAGCCATGCGATTGCGGGCAGCAGCAACACCCCTGTTATGCTCGAAAACTCGTAGACAGCCGCGTGCCACATATTGGCCGTGTCATCGCCGTGGGAGTGGTTCCATTCCTCGTGTGCCGGCGAGATGTGCTCGGCAGCAAATGCTGTCCCGATCGCAGCCACGAGCACCAGCGCAAGCCACACATAGCTCTGACCGGTTGCAACGATGTAGTACCCGGCACCGTTCATCCCAAGCAGCATAATGGGGGCATAAAGGTAGCGCGTTGCTACTTTCAACGAACGCATGGTCAACTCCTCGACAAACTCAAGCAAATGAGCACAGGCCAGGGAATGTATCCAAGTCAAAAATGTGTAAGGCCGATCAGCATGGTAAAGGCAGCATTGCCGACGGCATGGCAGGGTCGTTGACTGGACTTCTGTGGTCGCCAACACGGGCCGAACCAGGAATACCCTTGACGACAGCATCGAGACGCCAAGCGCCGTTGTCATTCCTAGCGGTTGTGATGTGTTTGAAGTCCACATTTTCCCAAGGGCTACCCCCCGCGTGCGGACTTCGAAAACTCGATCATGCCAGGATCGAACATTTGTTCGTGTCCCTCATTGTCCCGACATCTGCTTTGAGGCGTGCTGCGACCGGAAACAAATGTCGAAAGCGGAACACTCAACGGCCCGGCAGGCGAGGCACACGACATGGACGATCTAGAACATCAGAGCGAACTTGGGCGCGCGACGATCTTCGCGTTATCGAGTGGTCAAGGACGTGCCGGCGTGGCCGTGATCCGTGTTTCAGGTCCGTCCGTCCCCGCGGTACTGATTTCGATGGCGTCACCAGTGCCGCGGCCTCGAACCGCTGGGTTGCGGCTGGTCACCGCGCCGGGAACGGGCGATATCATCGACCAGGCACTCGTGCTGTTCTTTCCAGGGCCGACCAGCCAGACTGGTGAAGATATCGCTGAATTCCAGATCCATGGGGGCCCTGCCGTCGTCGCTGCGATGCTCGCCGCACTGGCCTCATTTCCGGCCTGCAGGCTGGCCGAACCGGGAGAATTCGCCCGCCGCGCATTCGAGAATGGCAAGATTGATCTCACCGCAGCCGAGGGTCTCGCCGATCTGGTCGATGCGGAGACGGAAGCGCAGCGCCGGCAGGCTCTCAGGCAGGCCGGCGGCGTACTCGCGAGGCTTTACGATAGCTGGCGTTCGTCGTTGATCGAGGCGTCAGCGCTGGTTGAAGCGGCGATCGACTTTTCCGATGAACGTGACGTGTTCGCCGATGCCGTCGGCCGCGCCCGTGTCGTTGTCGAGGAGCTCCGAGAGCTCATTGCGGCGCACCTCAACAACGGTCGTCGGGGCGAAATACTCCGGGACGGGTTTCAGGTGGCGCTGGTCGGAGCACCCAACGCCGGTAAGTCGAGCCTCTTCAATGCACTTGCCCAGCGGGATGCGGCCATCGTATCGCCCGAGGCGGGCACCACACGGGACATCATCGAAGTACGGCTCGATCTCGGCGGCCTATCGGTGGTCCTCGCAGATACCGCGGGGCTTAGGGAGATCGGGGCCGCCGTTGAATTGGAGGGCATGCGGCGGACACGCGACCGGGCCCGGCGCGCAGACCTGGTGCTGTGGGTCGTGGATGGGGCGGAAGTTGGCAGCGGTACAAGCCCTCCAAGTGACGCACGCCTGTTCGACACCCAGGAATCCCCGACCTGCGAAATGCTTGTCGTCTTGACCAAGGCGGATCTTGTCCCTCGCAATAAAAGGCAGGATGCAGACGCTTCGGAGTTTGTGAGGGTTCCCGACGTCCACGTTTCGGCCGTGACGGGGCAGGGGATCGACCGGCTTGAGAAGCTTATCGCCAGCAAGGCTTCAAGCCGCATAGGAGCCTTGGAGGCGCCGGCATTGACCCAGGCGAGGCACCGCTCGCAACTCGAAGTCTGTCACGGGGCGCTTGAACGTTTTCTGGCAGGCGATCTCGACGAGGCTGAACTGAGGGCCGAGGACCTTCGGATCGCGGTGAGAGCGCTTGGCCGCATCACAGGGCGCGTCGATGTCGAGGAGGTTCTCGATCATGTCTTCGGCCGGTTCTGTATCGGGAAGTGAGAGGCAGGCCCTGGTCTATCCCCTTGGTGACCGGCGATCCGTTTCACGTGAAACCAAAAAGCAGCGAAACCAATTCCCGTGACCAATTCCCGTGACTCTGGCCAAAGGCCTTCGTGTCCCCTATTTTAATGGCTTCGACACCGCACACAAACCCGCAGGGCAGAGCCGCTTGGGAATGAGCACGAGCAGCAGATACGATGTGATTGTCGTCGGCGGGGGCCATGCTGGATGCGAGGCCGCGGCTGTCGCAGCCCGCATGGGCGCGCGAACGGCGCTCATCACGCACCGTGTCGCGACGGTGGGTGAGATGTCCTGCAACCCCGCCATCGGTGGCCTCGGGAAGGGTCATCTGGTGCGTGAAATCGATGCCTTCGACGGGCTGATGGGTCGAGCCGCGGATGCTGCCGGCATCCAGTTCCGGGTCCTTAATCGCTCTAAGGGACCAGCGGTCCAGGGTCCCCGCGCCCAGGTTGACCGCAAGCTCTTTCGCGACGCTATACAGCAAGCGATTCGGGAGACGGCTGGATTGGATCTGGTCGAAGGCGGGGTCGACGATTTGATCGTCGATAGGGATGCCCCCAACGGCTTGGTCCGGCTTGCAGGTGTCGTCCTTGCTGATGGCCGTCAGATCCGGGCCGGCGCGGTTGTTCTGACGACCGGCACCTTTCTCGATGGAGTCGTCCACATCGGCGAGCTCCGGGTTCCAGCTGGACGCACCGGAGAGGCCCCGGCGATCGCATTGTCGAAGCGGCTTTATGGCCTAGGGCTGGCGATGGGCCGGCTCAAGACGGGCACCCCAGCACGACTTGATGGCCGGACCATAGATTGGACCGGGCTCGAGATGCAGGCCGGCGATGATCCACCGGTGCCATTTTCCTCCCTCACGACCGGGATCACCACTCCCCAGATCAAATGCGGGATCACGGCCACCACCGCTGCGACCCACGCCATTATCGAGGCCAATCTCAGCCGGTCGCCGATGTATTCGGGGCAAATTTCCAGCACGGGTCCGCGCTACTGTCCCTCGATCGAAGATAAGGTTGTGCGCTTCGCCGATCGGTCGTCGCACCAGATTTTCCTCGAGCCGGAAGGGCTCGACGACCCGACCGTCTATCCGAACGGCGTTTCGACATCCTTGCCCGCGGACGTTCAGGAAGCGTTTCTCAAGACCATTCCTGGGCTCGAGCGGGTCGTTGTCCTGCGCCCCGGCTATGCCATCGAATACGACTTTGTCGACCCACGGGAGCTCGGCGCGGGGCTCGGGGTCAAGCGGTTGCCGGGATTGTTTCTGGCAGGGCAGATAAATGGCACGACCGGATATGAGGAAGCGGCGGCACAGGGAGTTGTCGCCGGAATCAATGCGGCCTTGCTGGCAGGTGGCGGCTCGGTGCCCTTCCATGTCTCGCGCGCGGATGCCTACATGGGCGTGTTGGTCGACGATCTGGTGACCCGTGGAGTCAGTGAACCCTATCGCATGTTCACGTCGAGAGCCGAGTACCGGCTGAAGCTCCGCGCCGACAATGCCGACCAGCGGCTGACGCCGATCGCGGCTTCCCTCGGTTGCGTGGGCGCGCGCCGGATGGCGGTATTCGAAGCGCGAGCCGCCGCATTGGCCGAGGGCAGGGCGTTGCTTGAGCGACGAGCGATGACCCCCACGGAAGCGAGCAATCAAGGCATCGAGATCAACCGCGACGGCAAGCGGCGGACCGCATTCGAGCTACTGAGTTTTAACGAGGTGACCATTGCGAGGCTGGCAGACGCTTGGCCAGAGCTGCGCGAGCTTGACCCCGCCATCGCCAGGCAACTGGAAATCGATGCGCGCTATGCCACTTACGTTCGGCGTCAGGACGAAGACGTATCCGCTTTACGCCGGGACGAAGCGCTGCGGCTACCCAGCGATTTCGATTACGGGTCGCTGCGCGGGCTGTCGAACGAGATCAGGCAGAAGCTCGATCGGCTGCGGCCTTCTGATATCGCTCAGGCTGCGCGGATCGAGGGTATTACGCCGTCGGCGTTGCTTCTTCTCACAGCGGCACTTCATGCGAAGTCGCGGCGGAAGTCAGCATGACCGACCGGTGGCGGCCGGAGCACCGACCTCAAGAGTCAGCTGCTGCGGTCGGCACCAGCCATATCGCGGCGACCTTTGGTGTTTCACGTGAAACGGCTGAAAATCTAGGGACCTACGCCGAACTGCTGCAACGCTGGCAGAAGACGATCAACCTGGTGGCACCCGCCACGATGGGGGAGCTCTGGCAACGGCACTTCGCGGATTCGGCGCAGCTTTGGGCTATTGCCCCGGGAAGCGCCCGCACCTGGATCGATCTTGGGTCCGGTGGCGGTTTTCCCGGATTGGTGCTGGGAATCATGCTCGCCGATCGGCCGGGCGCGCGAATGATTCTGGTCGAGAGCGATGGCCGCAAGGCCGCCTTTCTCCGCGAAGTGGCTCGGGCGACGTCAGCGCCTGTGGACATCCTGTGCACGCGAATCGAGAAAGCTTCGACTCAGGTTAAGATTGCAAAGGTTGATGTGATCACCGCACGGGCGTTGGCCCCGCTTCCACGGCTCCTGGGGCTGGCCCAGCCATTCTTCAGCGAGGGGACGGAAGGTCTGCTGCTCAAGGGCAGAGGCGTCGAAAGCGAGTTGATCGAGGCGCGTGCATCGTGGTCGTTTGTCTCAGAACTGCGACCAAGCAGAACGGACGCGGAGGGGCGAATTGTCGTCATTCGCGATCTGAGGTCAAAGCCGGAGGGTTAGTTCGGTGACAGCAATTGTCGGGAATCCAGGACTAAGGGTCATCGGCATCGCTAACCAGAAGGGCGGCGTCGGCAAGACGACCACGGCGATCAATCTGGGAACAGCGTTGGCAGCGGTTGGTGAACGGGTATTGGTCATCGACCTCGATCCACAGGGCAACGCGTCGACCGGGCTTGGTATCGGCGCCGACAAGCGGCCCCGGACATCGTATGATGTGCTGAGCGGAGCTGCGAGCCTTCTCGACGCGGCGCTGGCAACTGCGGTGCCTGGCCTGTTCGTGGTGCCTGCGAACTCGGACCTGGTCGGCCTCGAAAGTGAAGTTTTGGCCGATCCGGGTCGGCCGTTCCGTCTTCGCGATGCGGTGGCCGCTCTCATCGCCCAGCAACGGAACAAGCCAGCCGACCAATCCTTCAACTATGTGCTGATCGATTGTCCGCCATCTTTGAACCTGCTCACGCTCAACGCCATGTCTGCGGCGCACGCTGTTTTGGTGCCCGTGCAGTGCGAGTTTTTTGCACTTGAGGGCATTTCGCAGCTGAAGGAATCTATCGATCAGATCCGTGCCACCCTAAATCCGACGCTCGAGATCCAGGGCGTGGTGCTGACCATGTACGACCAGCGCACCACCCTGTCCAGGGAAGTTGCGGCTAACGTGCGCGAGTTCTTCGGCTCCAAAGTCTACGAGACGGTCATTCCGCGCAACACGCGGGTGGCCGAGGCGCCTTCGCACGGCAAGCCAATCTTGCTCTACGACTACGATTGTGCCGGCAGTCAAGCCTATATTCGGCTCGCGACCGAGATCATCGAGCGTGAGCGGCACATCAAGGCAGCATGAACCAAACTCCCAACCCAGCTAGACCCGAGACGGAAAAGGATCCGGCGACCGTGATGAACTCCCCGATGTCGAAGAGCAGACTTGGACGCGGCTTGGCATCGCTGATCGGCGAGCCGATACAAACTCAGCCGCGCCTACCTGCCGAGGGCGAGCAGCGGGTCGTGGCCATCGAGCTCCTCAAGGGCGGCAGGTTCAATCCGCGCAAAGACTTCCGGGACGACGAGCTGGCCGAGCTGGCGGATAGCATTCGTACCAAGGGCCTGGTGCAGCCGATCATCGTCAGGCCGGATCCAGGGACGGGGGGGTATGAGATCGTCGCTGGTGAACGTCGCTGGCGGGCGTCCCAGAAAGCCGGGTTGCATCAGGTTCCGGTTATCGTCCGCGACCTCGATGACAAGGAGGTTCTCGAGCTGGCGATCATCGAGAACGTTCAACGCGCCGACCTTAACGCCATCGAGGAGGCTGGGGGGTATCGAGAGCTTATCGAGCGATTCAGCTACAGCCAGGAGCAGGTGTCGGAAATCATCGGGAAAAGCCGTAGTCACGTTGCCAACACGCTGAGACTGTTGAAGCTGCCGGTGAGCGTGCAGGCGCTGCTTCAGAACGGCAAGCTGACGGCCGGCCACGCGCGGGCGCTCATCGGCCATCCCGATGCGGAGGCGCTGTCGCTGCGGATCGTGGAAAGCGAACTCAATGTCCGCGAGGTCGAAGCGCTTGTTCAATCGCCCATCGGCAGTCCCGGATCTGAACCGCGGAAGCCCCGTGACAAGGATCCCGATACGCGCGCCTTCGAAAAGGAGTTGAGCGACATCCTGGGGCTCAAGGTCGAGATCAAGCGGGGCGCCGGTGAAAGCGGTCACCTGGTGGTCAAGTACAGCAACTTCGATCAGCTCGATTACATCCGGCTCAGGCTCGGTGGCGGCAGCGAGGACTGATTCAATGCGCGAGAGCCAGCTGGCTGTTGCGTTCACCGCTCCATCTATTGACTGGGTCCGGTTTGCCTCTCAGGACCATTGTGAATCCTGGCCGCAGACGTCGAGATGACTTGACGTGACGTGTCGCGTGGCTGACACAAAGAGGCATTCAGGATCGAGAGGTTGGGCCTGCCGGCCATTCGATCCACTCGAATGCTCGGTACGGTCGGTGAGCGGCCTGCGACCGGACAATACTGGGAGCGCAGGACACAATGACCGACGACGTGCTGACCCGACTGAGCGCGACCATACGGGAACGCCGCAACGATCGCGGCGCGACGATGTCGTACACACGGCAGTTGCTCCACTCCGGCCCGGAGCACTGTGCAAAGAAGCTCGGCGAGGAAGCCGTCGAAACGGTGATCGCAGCAGTCGCTCAAAGCGATGCCGCACTAAAGGCCGAGGCCGCGGATCTCCTCTATCACCTGTTGGTGCTTCTCGAGTTGAGGGGCGTCGCCTTCACCGATGTCCTGTCGGAACTCGATCGGCGAATGGGGCAATCGGGGTTGGCCGAAAAGGCCGCCCGCCAGGAGCGCTAGCCGCCACCATGCTCGACAAACTGAACCCACCTTCTGGAGCGCTGCCTGGGCGCACCAATTTCGACTATTCCCCCTACCGGGTGTTCTCGCGCGAGGAGTGGGCGAGACTGAGAGCCGACACGCCGATGACGCTGGTGCCGCGCGAACTCGAGCAGCTGTCCGGCTTGATCGACGAGCTTTCGGTCGAGGAGGTCGAGCAGATCTATCTGCCGATGTCTCGTTTGCTGAACCTATATGTGGCAGCGTCCCAGGAACTGGATCTGGTGACGTCGAAGTTTTTGTCGCGAAGAGAGAGCAAGGTTCCCTTCATTATCGGAGTGGCCGGCTCGGTTGCCGTGGGCAAGAGTACGACGGCACGTGTGCTGCGCGCGCTGCTTGCGCGCTGGCCAGATCACCCGCGCGTTGACCTCATTACAACCGACGGGTTTCTGCTGCCGAACGCGGAACTGGAACGACTCGACCTGATGAACAGGAAAGGGTTTCCCGAAAGTTTCGATACGGCGAGGTTGTTGACGTTTCTCGCGGACGTGAAGTCCGGCGCCAAGCGGGTCGAGGCGCCGGTGTATTCGCACTTCCACTACGACATTATTCCTGGCCAGAGGATCGTGATCGAGCAGCCGGACATCCTGATCGTCGAGGGGCTCAACGTGCTACAACCCGCCCGGCTGCCGAAAGATGGCGGAGGTATCCCGTTCGTTTCCGACTTCTTCGATTTCTCGATCTACATTGATGCCGACCCTGCCGTGATCCGGGATTGGTACTTGGCGCGCTTCATGCGGCTGAGAAGCACCGGCTTTCGGGATCCGGCGGCCTACTTCCACCGCTACACGCATTTCAGTCACGATGCGGCCGTGGCTCGCGCACTCGATATCTGGCAGTCCATCAATCTGAAGAACCTCGAGGATAACATCCTGCCGACCCGCCAGCGGGCTCGTCTCATCCTGACAAAGCAGGCCGATCACCGCGTCGCGCAGGTATCGCTCAGGAAACTGTGATCAAGCAGACTATCCCGAGTCCAATCGCAAAAAAGGGGCCGCTTGGGGAGCGACCCTCTAGTCAAGTGCACTGGGATGGAATGGCAAAAGGCGATAAAAACGCTGCTCAAATCAGTTTTGAGAAAAGACCAGACCTCGTGATCCTTGAAACACGGCGCGGAAAATGTCGAATTCGGGTCGGCCCGACAGGCCGCCGGGCGCAAACGAGGGTCAATGCGGTTTTGACGCGGCCCGCGGGTGCAGCGGGTTGATCGCCATTACCATCTCGCTGGCAATGAGTTGCTGCCGGATAGCGAACTCCACGGGCGGCAGCCTTACGATGCCGGACGCCATCGCGGCTTGTGCCGACATGGCAGTGGTTAAAGCGGAAAGGCCCAATCCGACCCAAGCGACAAACATGTCGGCCGGAGTGGGGAACGATCTCGTGACGGTCGCCACCGGTGCGGCTGCCGCAGCAACAGGTGCGGAGCGATCTCCCGATTGCCGATCCGCTTCGAGGTGACCCTTCAAGGCGATGCTCGGTTTGGCAACGCTCGCGGCGATCGAACGCGGCTCGCTGGTGGCCGTTGGACGGGCAGTGGCCGCGGTTGTCGTCACATTTGCAGGCGACGGCGTCGCCGCAGGTTCAATGCCGAATTGTTGGAATTTGTCGCGCAGGCGCCTGATTACGGACGGATCCGAAATTCCAAGCGCCTTGATCGCCGTGGTGGGCTTCAAGTCCGGCTTTGCTGCGATCATTCTGGCGATCTGGTCGAGTTGTTTCTGATCGTCGAGACCGCTACCTTTAGGGCGGCCGCGGCGTGTGGCGTCAACGGACATATCAATGACCTTGCAATGGGCGATTCGGTTTTGATTAGTCTGTTGGAATAGACGCGGTCGAACCAAGGAAAATAAATAGTCGGCAGCGAAAAAGTGCACTAACGCAGATACATCTGTTGCTGAATTACATTCTATTCTCTTGTGTGCACCTCTATGCCGCTGAAAAGAATGATACAATGTAGCTGAAAGTGAATTCAGGTTGCCGAGGCCAAGCAAGGCCGTCCACGGGAGTCATTTGATCAATCCCTTGGCGCGGCCCAACTGTTCCAGGCGCACTTCGGGGCGGGCGCCAATGTGGCTGATGATCTCGGCTGCGGCGAGACTTCCCAATCGTCCGGCAATATCCAGCGGATATCCTTTGCTCAATCCGAACAGGAAGCCAGCGGCATATAGATCGCCAGCGCCGGTGGTATCAACCAGCTTCGCCACAGGCTCCACCGGAATGCTGATCGATTGGCCATCAGCAAGAATGACAGATCCCTTGGAGCTGCGCGTGAGAGCCGCTAGTTTGATATCCTCCGCGGTTTTCCTCGCGGCTTCGTCAAATGTCGTGGCCTGATAGAGCGCGGTAATCTCGCTCTCGTTTGCAAAAAGGATATCAACGCCGGATCTGATCAGGCCGAGGAACTCATCGCGGTGGCGATTGACGCAGAATCCGTCGGAGAGGGTCAAGGCCACCCGCCGGCCGGAGGACTTGGCGATGCTGACGGCCTGGCGGAACGCCGCCTTGGCTTCCGGTCTGTCGAACAAGTAGCCCTCGAGGTAGACGATCGCCGACCGCGAAACGAGATCCTCGCCGACTTCGCCGTGGTCGAGGTGGGTCGAGATGCCGAGGAAGGTGTTCATGGTGCGCTCTCCATCGGGCGTGACGAGGATGAGCGAGCGCGACGTCGGGGGGCCGCCAGCCGCGGGCGGGGTGTCGAACGCGACACCTGCCGCCTTGATGTCATGCTGGAAGATGCGGCCGAACTCGTCGGTCGCGATTTTGCCGATGAAGGCCGCACGACCGCCGAATGACGCCAAACCGACCATTGTGTTGGCCGCCGATCCTCCAGAGATCTCGACTGCCGGACCCATCTTGGCGTAGAGCGAAGCGGAAGTGTCGGCATCGACCAGACGCATATGTCCCTTGGGTGCTTCGTTGGCGGCAAGGAAGGCATCGTCACAACGCCCGATGATATCGACAATGGCGTTGCCGATGGCGATGACGTCGTAAGCGGTTTCGGTCATGGGACAAGTTCTCGATTGAAGGATGCGGGCGCACTATAGGGTCGCGACCGGATCGGGCAAGTGCGATCCGGGCTCGTGCGCCTGATGGGTCGGAGGTCAAACGCGAGTGGGGAGCAATCGTCACATGCGTAAACCCAACCTTCCGGGTTGGAGGTCGGGCCTCACGCCATCCGCCTGGAACCCGTCGATTGCCCTGTGGCCGATAGTCGGGCCAGGTCGAGCAGCAGTCGCTCGGTCAGCTGAGCCTCGAGCTGAGGCGAAAGGCGCGCTGCTTTTGCGGCGGTGGCGATCCCTGAAAGCGCGCGGTTGAGACGTTCCAGTGTCCAGGCGCGGCACTGGACGCTGAATGCTGCCTTTTGTTTGAAGTGCAGCGGCGGTTTGATCGCCCTCAGCGCTTCGTCGAACGGTTTGCCCTTGTCCAAGGCCGCGCGTATGCGATGCAGCCGCTGGAAATGCCGCTGCACGGCAAGAATGATCGCCTGGGGACTTTCGCCTGAGGCAATCCATCGATCGCACTCTTGTGCGGTCCGAGCGCCATCGCCGCTGGCGGCGGCATTTGGGATACGGTCGAGGGCCAGCTCGGCCGCATCGCCAACGACGGTGTCGACGTCGCTCGCTTCGATGGTTCCATTGCCAGCCGCAAAAAGCGCGAGCTTCTCGATTTCGTTGCGCGAGAGGGCGCGATCAGCCCCCAACCGGGAGACCAGCAACTCGCGCGCATCCGGCGTGATCTCGAGCGCGTTGGCTTTGAGGACCTGGCGAACGAGTTCGTCGAGATCGGCCGCCTCGTCGGCGTAACAGGCGACTGCTGCGGCATGCTCCGACTTCTCAAACAGTGCACGCAGGGCTTCATCCGGCCGCAGGTTGCCACCCTCGACGATCAAAGTTCCAGCGAGGCGGCCGCCCTGCACCAAAGGTTTGAGGAGGTTTGCATTGATGCGCCGCCCTGTCGTCGCACGGATGACCTTTCGACCGCCGAACATTGGCATTGTTTCCAATTCGACGGCCAGCCTGTCGGGATCTGATTCAAGGTCGGCGTCGTCGAACTTGAGCAGTTCGCCGGCTGGGGTATCACGGGCAGCGATTGTCTTGGCCAATAGGTAGGCCCGCTCGGAAACGAGGCCAGCGTCCGAGCCGAAAAACAGGAATGCCGACAGTCGTGGATCCGGAGACTTCAAGAAGTTCGCGGCCAGATGGGCCTTGATGGCGACCATGCGATCACCCCGTGGGGAGGCTGTGAAGCGCGCCGACTGAACGCTGTGTCAGGTCGCGGTCGAAAGGAATGCAGCAAGGCGGGACTTTAATTCTTGTCCGACGCTCGACGCCGCCCGGTTCTCGGCTTCTTCGCGGGCGCGGGTATTGGAAAAGACTGAGCGGAAACGCTCGAATCCAGCGCGACCGTAACTCACGCCCTGCAGCACAATCGACTTGTCGGAGACGCGGACAAGCCGGAAGCTGGCGTCGACATTGTAGACGCTGTCAAGTGCGTCACCGTCGGAGCGAACGAGGGTGGCTGTCACGGTTTCGCGAAGTGCGACCTCAAAACGGAACTCCGGAGCTGTCGGCACGGCACCACCGGTGGTCTGGAACAACAGCTCGTTGCGGATGAGCTGACCCACGCGACCCGGCATAGGGGCGATATCGAGCTTGGACAGTTTGGCGTTGAGATCAGTACCGCCGAACTCTGGCGAGGCATAAAGCGGGCGGAAGCCAGTGCCTCCGCAGCCGGCCAATACGGGTGCGAGCAGCGCAGCGGTGAACAGTCCGCGCAATGCGGACCTGCGGGACACTCCGCGATCCAGCCTGTCTTGACGCGCCCTAACCGACGACATTCACGATCCTTTGCGGTACGACGATCACTTTTTTGACCGGTCGTCCTTCGAGTGCCCGAATTACGGTTTCGAGCTGTCGGGCCGCCGACTCAACCTCGCTCGAGTTCGCGGTCCGCGCAATCTTCAGTTCGTCCCGCCGCTTACCATTGACCTGTACGGCAATGACAATCTCATCGTCAACGAGCAAGGCCGGATCAGCCGCCGGCCAGGGCACATTGGCAAGCAGGGTGTTGTAACCAAGCCGCGCCCAGCATTCTTCAGCCAAATGCGGCATCATCGGGCCGATCAACTGAACAAGCAATTCTGCGGCCTCGCGCAATGCCCAGTCGAAATCTTCGGAAGACTTACTTGAAGACTTGCTTGAAGACTGGGCCAATGCTGTCTGTAGCGCGTTTGTCAGCTCGTAAAGCTGGGCGACAGCGACGTTGAACCGCAAGCCTTCAATGTTGCGGCCGACGGCATCCACCGCCTTGTGAGCGGAGCGGCGCAATTGCATCGCCTCCGGCCCGAACACGGGCGGCCCGGTCTGGGCATGATGTAGAGGCAAGCGGTCCGCAAGTTCGTCGACGATTCGCCATACGCGCTGCACGAAACGGCCTGCGCCCTGCACGCCGGCTTCGGTCCAGATGACGTCGCGCTCGGGCGGGCTGTCGGACAGCATGAACCAGCGGGCGCAGTCGGCGCCCCAGTGCGCGATGATGTCGTCGGGGTCGACAAGATTTTTCTTCGACTTCGACATCTTCTCGATAGAGCCGATGGTCACCGGCCTGCCAGTTGCGGTTTCTGTCGCGCGGCGGGCGTCGCCATCGCCTTCGAGCGTGATCTCGGTCGGCAGCAGCCAGGCTCCGCTGGCCGACCTGTAGGTCTCGTGTGTGACCATGCCCTGTGTGAACAGCGCGCCGAAGGGTTCGCGGAGGGTCGATGTGCCACGAGCATCGTGCTGCGTGTGAGCCCCTGGCAGGGCATCGCTCATGGCTCGATAGAAGAAGCGCGAGTAAAGCAGATGCAAAATTGCGTGCTCGATGCCACCGATATATTGGTCCACCGGCAGCCAGTAGGCGGCGGCTTCGGGATCAATCGGAGTCTTGGAATCTGGCGCTGTGAAGCGAGCGTAGTACCAGGAACTGTCGACGAAGGTGTCCATAGTGTCGGTTTCACGCGTTGCGGGCTTGTTGCAATCTGGGCAAACGACGTGCTTCCAGGTCGGGTGGCGGTCGAGCGGATTGCCAGGCTTGTCGAACGTGGCATCATCCGGCAGCCGCACCGGCAGATCCTTCGCAGGAACCGAGATCACGCCGCAATCCTTGCAATGGATCACCGGGATCGGGCAGCCCCAATAGCGCTGCCGCGACACGCCCCAGTCGCGCAGGCGATAGTTCACCTTGCGCTCTCCAGCAGTCGTTTTGCCGAACTTGGTGCCTTCAAGCCGTTTGGCGACCGCCTCGAAGGCCTCTTTGGGTGACAGGCCATCGAGCTCGTAGGAATTGTAGAGGGTGCCGTCGCCGTCGATGGCCTTGTCCTTGATCTCGAAGGTCGCAGCGTCGGCTCCAGGCGGCAGGATCACCGGGGCAAAGTCGATCCCGTATTTGCGGGCGAAATCGAGGTCGCGCTGGTCGCCAGACGGGCAGCCGAAGATGGCGCCCGTGCCGTAGTCCATGAGAACGAAGTTTGCGACCCAGACCGGGATCAACCAGTCCTTGTCGAGCGGATGACGGGCGCGGAGGCCCGTGTCGTAGCCGCGCTTTTCCGCGGTCTCCAAGTCGGCGGCCGTGGTGCCCATCCGCCGGCATTCGTCGGCGAACGCCGCGAGCAACTCGTCTTTCCGGGCGGCAGCCCTAGCCAGCGGATGGTCTGGTGAAATAGCCAGGAACGCCGCACCGTAGAGCGTGTCAGGCCGTGTCGTGTAGATTTCCAGCTCCTTGAAGCCCTTGGGCACACCCTTCGGATCGAGCTTCCAGCGGATCTGCATGCCTTCCGAGCGGCCAATCCAGTTGGCCTGCATCAGCCGCACTTTCTCCGGCCATTTTTCGAGGGTCGAGAGTGCCGACAGCAGTTCGTCTGAGTACTGTGTGATCTTGAAGAACCACTGGGTCAGTTCGCGGGTTTCGACAAGCGCGCCGGAGCGCCATCCTCGGCCATCGATGACCTGTTCGTTGGCGAGTACAGTATTGTCGACCGGATCCCAGTTGACCTTCGACGATTTTCGGTAGGCGAGGCCGACCTTCAGAAGATCGAGGAAGATTTTCTGCTGCTGCGCGTAGTATTCGGGTGCACAGGTCGCAATCTCTCGGCTCCAGTCCAGCGACAGGCCCATCGACCTCAATTGGCCTTTCATTGCCGCGATGTTGGCATAGGTCCACGTGGCGGGGTGGGTGTTGCGCTCGATGGCCGCATTCTCGGCCGGCATGCCGAATGCGTCCCATCCCATAGGATGCAAGACGTTGAAACCCTTTGCCCGTTTGTAGCGGGCGAAGACGTCGCCCATGGCATAGTTGCGGACGTGCCCCATGTGGATGCGGCCGGACGGGTAGGGGAACATCTCCAGCACGTAGCACTTGGGCCGCGCGGCATCGTTTTTTGCGCGGAAAATTCCGGCCACGTCCCAGGCTCGTTGCCAGTGCTTTTCGCGGTCGGGGGCGTTGTAGCGTTCGGATGCCATGAGCGTTGGTTTTGTCCGGATCTTGGAGATGGGTCTCGGTGTGTGGCGACGAGTTGACGAGTTAGAGCCCCAAAGGGATTGTTCGGTCAAGGCGGCAAGCAGAGGGTCGTGATGTGCCCGGCTGGCTGGGGCGGGGGTAGCCGCGATCGCGGTTGGGCGATCATTGACCAGCTGGGCACGGCAAAGGATATGTGCATTTTCAACGGTTTGTTCGACATGTCGGTTCAGATATGTCCTCGGCAGCACCATGTTTGTCGGGATATGTACTAAAATGGCGAATTCGTGCACATATCGACCGCGATCTGTCGATCCACTACCCGTGTTGCCATTGTTATGTTCATTCTTTGATGGAAATTGCGCATGTATCGCGGACAACGTGCATCGAGTGGGCATATTCCAGAAATCATGTTCATAAAATGATAGAAAATGAACATATTGCCAGCGGTATGTCTATCGCCCGAACACGACTCGCCTTATATGTTCATCAAGCGTGGATTTTTGAACATACTGGCCATGACCCTCGATCTGAAGACCGCCTACAACGACTTACCCTCCCTCCCGCCGCCCCTCGATGTGGAGACAAAAGCTGTCTTGAAGCGCTGCGTCACGGCGCGGGCGGCGATCGCCGAGTTGCGCCGGGCGGGCGAGCTGATCCCTGACCAGTCGGTGCTGGTCAACACCATCCCCCTGCTCGAAGCCAAGGATAGCTCCGAGATCGAGAACATCGTCACCACCAACGATGCGCTGTTCCGCGAGGCGAGCCAAGCCGAGGACGGCGGCGATCCAGCGGCCAAGGAGGCGCTCCGCTACCGCTCGGCACTCTACAGCGGCTACCGGTCGCTCAAGAGCCGCCCGCTGACCAGCCGTACGGCGATCGAGATTTGCAGCGAGATCAAGGGCGTCGAAATGGACGTCCGGAAAACGCCCGGCACCCAACTCAAGAACAGCTTCACCGGCGAGGTCATCTATACGCCGCCCGAAGGCGCCGCCCGTCTGCGCGACATGCTCTCGAACTGGGAGCGCTTCGCCAACGCCGAGGACGATCTCGATCCGCTCGTCCGCATGGCCATCCTGCATTACCAGTTCGAGGCCATCCACCCCTTCCTCGATGGCAATGGCCGCACCGGGCGCATTCTCAACATCCTGGTGCTGATCCAGGCTGGCCTGCTCGACATCCCGACGCTCTACTTGAGCCGCCATATCGTGCGCAACAAGGCTGACTACTACCGGCTCTTGCAGGGCGTAACGCTGCGCGGCGAATGGGAGCCGTGGATCCTCTACATGCTGACCGCCGTAGAAGTCACCGCGACGTGGACCAACGATCGCATTCGCGCGATCCGCGATCTGATGGAGCACACCGCCACGCATGTCCGGACCCACGCGCCGGTGGTCTACTCGCGCGAGCTGATCGAGACCATTTTCGCCATGCCATACACGCGGATCACCCATCTGGTCGACCGCGGCATCGTCAAGCGCGTGTCCGCCTCGCGGCACCTGAAACAACTCGCCGACATCGGCGTTCTGCACGAAGAAAAGCGCGGACGCGACAAGCTGTTCGTGCACCGCAAGTACATGCAGCTGCTAGGCAGCGACGAGCACACCTTCGAGCATTATCCAGCAGTTACCGCAAAGGTAAAATCGAGATGACCAACGTTGCCACTGCCTCCGTGGATGCGGTGGCCGGGATCGAAGCGCGCATCGCTGTCGCCGCGAAAGGCGTGGGCCGCAACCCGAGCGATGTCCGGCTGATAGCCGTGTCGAAAACCTTCGGCGCGCCGCACATCATGCCGGCGCTGGAGGCCGGACACCGCGATTTCGGCGAGAACCGCGTTCAGGAGGCGCAGGGCAAGTGGCCCGCCCTCAAAGCGCAATTCCCTGGCGTGCGGCTGCATCTCATCGGCCCGCTGCAATCGAACAAGGCTAAGGAGGCGGTGCAGCTGTTCGACGCGATCCATTCGGTCGATCGCGAGAAAATTGCGCGCGCGCTGGCAGCTGAAATGAACAAGCAGGGCCGCACGCCCGAGCTCTACGTGCAGGTCAACACCGGCGAAGAACCGCAGAAGGCTGGCATCATGCCGCGCGAGACCGCCGCGTTCGTGGCGCTGTGCCGGGACGAGCTGAAACTCGCGATCGCAGGCCTCATGTGCATTCCGCCCGTCGACGACGAGCCGGCCGTGCATTTCGCGTTTCTGTTGAAGCTCGCCCGTGACTTGGGTCTCGCCCGCCTCAGCATGGGCATGTCGAGCGACTTCGAAACGGCGGTGGAGCTGGGCGCCACCGACATCCGCGTCGGCAGCGCGATTTTCGGTGGGCGGTAATGAATTGTCATGTGTGGACTGCCCCACGGCTGCCCGGTTCACGCGGACCGCTCCGAAACACAATGTGTGGGACGAGAGTTTGCCTCTCCCCTTGGGGAGAGGCCGGCGCGGCCGAATTGTTCAAGATGACGTACAACATCACGTTCCGCGCCGGGTGAGGGGGGACCTGCCCGATACGCGGAAAAAGAGAAGCCCCCCTCACCCTGACCCTCTCCCCAGTGGGAGAGGGAAACCGTGGCGGCCTCGGCGGCGGTGCGGAAATTGAGAGCACCAACATCGCCGAGCTGGCGCACATTTGCGACTGAACCGGAGAGCCGTGGGCCAAGCCCGGATGACACGGTGTGGACCAGGTTGTCAGAGCACGATCAAGTGAGCTCTAAACCAAACGGTCTTCAGCTCCCAAACTTTGGTCGAATCGACCAAATCACGATGCGATCACCATTTTCAAAAAGAACCCGCCAATCCGAAAACATATATACATACAAGGGCAGATCATCAAATGCGAGGCATGGATACGAGCGTTCCTCTGCATCGCGTCGCAAATTAGAACCAGAGAGAAGCCTTCAAGGATTCCTGCTTACTTTCATCAGAAGTGATGCGACGAATAGCAGCCAATGCCAGATCGGAAAATTCAACGAGCTTGGAACTGCGCATTGATCACCGGCCGTATCTTACGTGCTTCTTCTATGGCGGCTTCCATGTCTTGTATAGATATTTCGCTAGGCACCATGCCAAACGCTGAGTAATAAGGTATCGTCTCACCAAGCTCCGCCGCATGCCAAGCTTCGTTGTGGCTTAACTCACTAATTTCCTTAGCCGATCGAGCGCAAACGAAATCAATGACTTCTCGGAGAATCTGGACTTCTTCATTTGAACCAAGTCGGAGCCGGGAAGGTTGCTGAATTGAAATATAATCTACCTTTGTGAAGCCGAAATAGTTTCGTTTTTCAACGCGAAGTCGATTATCGCGGATAAGTTGGTCGATTGTTGCGCTAAGATGACGGGCAGCTGGGCCGAACTGCTGTTTTTGATATTCAGCTCCAGTCATCGGTTTGCCGGTCGACAAAAAACATAGCATATCCGAAAAATACAAGATCTTGTGCAATTTAACATTGCCAAGTTCGTGGATATTACAGTTGTCACAAATGAAGTGAACCACATCCTTGAACTTTTCGCGGTCGAACGCTGGCTGTAGCAAGTCGGTCATGTTTCACCTCCTGGTGCGAATCATGACGCGAACGAATCGCTAACGCAAGGGGGCTCCGGACAGTTGCGAACCATATCGTATAGAGGTGTGGTCGAGACGTTCCGATGTTTTCCCCAGGGACCTAAGTGAGCCTCGCCGCTGGCCGCCCCCGCCTCTGCTAGCCTCATCAGAACTGATTCGGCTCGTGAGCCCGGAGGTTCTGATGGCGACCAAAGCATTGCGTGCACTCGATGTCGGCGGGCCGGCTGGGGACGAGGCGGCGCGTGAAGCCCGCGTCGAGGCGCGGTCCGAGCAGTCTGACCCGAAGACGCCGTCGAAGCCCGGCAAGGACGGCTGGCATCGCTTTGATATCGACGTGTGGATCACCAACCTGAACTCGGTCGAGTTCGGCATCTACAAGCGGTCGCGCAACAAGGCCAAATCGCGCCAATTCTCGACCGACATGGATATCTTCGCCGAGATCATCGAGAATGGCCAGCGCTCGGGTCTGCTCGGCTATCGCAAGGATCTTTGGACCGACAAGTCGGGTATGGATAAGCGGCTCGTGTTCAAGCTGTTCACAGCCGGCCTCGGCTGGCGCGCGACCATGGACATGATGATCGGCAAGAGCCTGCAGCAGACGCTGGGCGCGCGTGGTCTGCCGATCACCGCGTTCTCAATCAACACCGACGACGACGACTTCATCATCTATCTCGAACGCTCCGGCAACAAGTGGCCGCTGTTGCCAGAGAATTTCGCGTTCTTTCTCATGAACGAGCACGGGCCGGAGTTCTACCGCTTGCGCCGCGCCGTGATCAATCTGGGTGGCGACTATACGCTGTTGAACCAGAAGAACGAGATCGTCGGCTGGCTCGACGGCAAGGTGCTGACCCTTGGCGGCTATTGGAAGGGTGCGGTCAAGGTGGGCGATGCGGATAAGCGGCTCTTGGCCGTCATGAAGTTGTTCGCGGGCATGATACTGTTCAATCGCCACGCGCGCCGACATGTGCGCGAACTCTATCGCGATGTGCTGGCGGGTAAGGTCAAGCCGGTCATCGATCGCCATGAGGGCGATCTCTATATGAACCCGCGCAGGGTTCGCTGACGGCCGCCTAGTGGCCTGTCGCGCCTAAATCGCTGTTCCAGCCGCACGCGTCGACGATTTAGGCCCGACATGAAGGCCACTAGTGTTCCGGCGCCGACATTTGATTCCCGTTGC